>NZ_JAQUVF010000048.1 GCF_028693505.1 Oscillibacter sp. | reverse complement strand
TGGGGGCGGGGCTTTACAGGCCGCAAAGAGCCAGCAGCTCCTCCCACTTGCGGTCCACCTCTTTTTGGACCTCCTCAATCATCCACTCGTTGCCGGGGCGGAACATATGGGCAAAGCGGCCCTGGCGCTTTAAATACGCCTCCACCGGCAGCTTCTCCTTGGGCTGGTAGGTCAGCATGTACTTGCCCTCAACCACCTCGTACAGCGGCCACACGCAGCTCTCCACTGCCAGCTTCGTGATCTCCATCAGCTCCTCCGTGGGATACCGCCAGCCCCGGGGACAGGGCGCCATCACGTTCAAAAACGCCGCCCCGGGCGTGTAGATCGCCTTGTGGGCCTTCTCCGAGAGGTCCTTAAAGTTCCCCATAAACGTGGTCTGGGCCACGTAGGGAATCCCGTGGGCCACCATGATCTTCGTCAAATCCTTCTTGCGCTGGGGCTTGCCGGGAATCACGCTGCCTGCGGGCGTGGTGGTCGTATCGGCAAAGTGGGGCGTGGAGGAGGAGCGCTGGATGCCCGTATTCATGTACGCCTCGTTATCGTAGCACACGTACACCATGTCGTGGCCCCGCTCCATGGCCCCGGAGAGGCTCTGGAACCCGATGTCATACGTGCCCCCGTCCCCGCCAAAGGTGATGAATTTATAGGTGTCGTCAAGCTTGCCCCGCTTTTTCAGCGCCTTATACGCCGCCTCCACCCCAGAACAGGTGGCAGCCGCGTTTTCAAAGGCGTTGTGGATGAAGCTGTCCTTCCACGCCGTATACGGGTACATGAAGGTGGACACCTCCATGCAGCTCGTCGCGCCCGTCACCACCGCCTTGTCTCCCGGCTCCAGCTGCCGCAGCACCGTGCGGATGGCAATGGGAGACCCGCAGCCCGCGCACATCCGGTGGCCGCCGGAGAGCCGCTCCTCTTTCATCAGGTTCTCTTTCAGATTGTAGCTCATCTTGCTCTCCCTCCTTATTCCCGCACGTCCAGATAGCGGTACGTCTCGCCGGTCTCGCCGGTGGCGGCGATGTCCGCCAGTTCCGTGAACACGCGCTGGATGCTCTCCACCCGCACGTCCCGGCCGCCCAGGCCGTAGATATAGCTGATGCCCTTGGGCGCGCTGACGCCCGCGGCGTACAGCGACGCCGCCACCTCCGCGAACATGGGTCCGCAGTGGCCGTTGAAGCTGTCGTCCTTGTCCATCACCGCGAAGGCCTTCACGTTTTTCAAGCCCGCCACGATCTCCTCCGTGGGGAAGGGTCGGAAGGAGCGGACCTTGATGAGGCCCACCTTTTTGCCCGCGGCGCGCAGCTCGTTCACCGCCGCCTTGGCCGTGCCGGCGGAGGAGCCGATGATGACGATGGCCTCCTCCGCGTCCTCCATCCGGTAATACTCCACCAGATCGTACTTCCGCCCCGTCATGGCGGCAAATTCCGCGCCCACCTTGCGGATGACGTCCTTGGCGTCCATCATCGCCTGGGCCTGGGCCCGCTTGGCCTCCATGTAATAAACCGGCGTGGCGTACGCCCCCACCGCCATGGAATTTTGGCGGCCCAGCAGCGCGTGCTCGGGCTTGTACTCCCCAACGAACGCCTTCACCTTCTCATCCTCCACCAGCTCGATATTCTCGATGGCGTGGGAGGTGATGAAGCCGTCCTGGCAGATCATGATGGGCAATCCCACCGCCTCGCCGATCCGCATGGCCTGGAGGTAGTTGTCATAGGCCTCCTGGTTGGTCTCCGCGAACAGCATCAGCCAGCCCGCATCCCGCACGCCCATGGCGTCGGAGTGGTCGTTGTTGATGTTGATGGGGCCGGAAAGCGCCCGGCAGGAGACCGCCAGGGTGATGGGCAGGCGGTCACTAGCCGCCACGTACAGCATCTCCGTCATGTAGCAAAGGCCGCAGGAGCTGGTGGCGGAAATCGCTCGGGCGCCCGCCGCCTCCGCCCCGATGCAGGTGGACATGGCGCTGTGCTCGCTCTCCACGGCGATGAACTCCGTGTCCACCTCTCCGTTATCCACGTAGGTGGAGAAGTACTGGGGGATCTCCGTGGACGGGGTGATGGGGAACGCGCCCATCACGTCGGGGTTGATTTGCTTCATCGCCACGGCAATGGCCTCATTGCCGGATAGTCTCTCTCTGATTCCCATTTTCTCGTCCCCTCCTTATTTCTCGTCCTTGACCATCGTGATGGCCCCGAAGGGACACGCGTTGGCGCAGATGCCGCAGCCTTTGCAGAAGAAATAATTGAATTCGCCCCGCTTGCCCTCCGCCGTCATGGGGATGGACATGTCCGGGCACACCGGCACGCACAGCAGACACTGCTTGCACTTCGTCATGTCCAGAACGGGCTTTATGGTGCGCCAGTCCCCGGTCTCCACCACTGCGCTGGTGCCGCCCTCAAAGATGTTGCACCCGGGGGTCAAGTCCCGCCACTTTACATCCGCTGTCATTTCACTTGCTTTGTAACTCATCCTGCCTGTACCTCCTCCATAGAGCGCTTCAGGGCCTTCATATTCCCCTCGATCACCTGGGGCTTGCTGGCGAACTTATGATGGAAGGACGCCTCCATATCCCCGATGAATTTTTCCACATCCACCACGCCGGAAACCTTCACGATGGCCGCCAGCATGGGCGTGTTGGGGAAGTTTTTCCCCAGCTCCTCCTCGCTGATTTTTCCCGCGTCGATGGTGCACACCTTGCCGGCGTAGCCCTTGAGCAGCGGCCGCAGGGCTGCCGGGGACTTGCCGGAATTGATGACGATGGCCCCCGTTTCCTTCAGCCCCGCCGTCACATCCACTGCCGAGAGCAGCGTCTCGTCCACCACCACCACGTAATCCGGCTCGTAGATGTTGGAGTGCACCGTGCTGCGCTCACTGCTGATGCGGTTATACGCCGTGATGGGCGCGCCCATCCGCTCCGGGCCGTACTCCGGGAAGCCCTGCACGTACTTCCCCGTGTTGAACGCCGCGTCCGCCAGCAGCAGCGACGCCGTCTTCGCCCCCTGGCCCCCGCGCCCGTGCCACCGGATCTCTACCATGTCTTTCATCTCTGATCCTCCTCGCTTTCCTTCTGCCTGGCGCCGCTTCGCGCCTGACGCATCCTTCCCTCTTTCCAACGGTTCGCCAATTGCGGCCCAGCCTGATTCAGAAAATTTTAACACATCATCGCCTGCATTGCAATGCGGAAACACCCATTCGATTCTCCCTTTGCCGGCGGGGAAGCGGGACGGCAGGGCATGAAAAAAGCCGCCACTGCTTGGCGGCTTTTTGCTTTATAGGAATTTTTAAGATGGGGGATCTTCCCGTTCCTGCCAAAATTCCCGGATAACCGCCAAACCCCTTTGGCTGATCTGCGGCGGAATCGCGGCGGGTCGGGCCAGAAAGTACCCCTGGAAGAGGTCCACGCCCAGTTCCAGTGCTTTTCGCACCTCCTGAGCGGTCTCCACCCCCTCGGCAATGATTTTCATATCCCGTTCGTGGGCATAGCCCACGATGTTGGAGACAATCCGCTGTTTGTCCGGGTCTTCATCCAGGTTTTGAATGATGGCCCGGTCCACCTTAATAAATTTTGGCGATAGTTCCAGCAAATTCTTCTCGCTGTTGTAGCCGCTGCCGTAATCATCCAGCACGAACATCCCGGAAAAGCCCGGCGTGGTCCGCTTGGCCTCGGTGGCGGCAGAGCTCATGTCCTCCGCCTCTGTCATTTCCACCACAATTCGGGACTGCAGATACCCATAGCGCCGGATAAACTCCGCCACCTCCTGGGGCTTCATGCACTGGCTGGCAATGGAGTTGACAAAGAGCAGCGCCGCCGTCTTCGCCTGCCCCTGTTTGAGCAGTTCCCCGTAACACGCCGAGGCGCGATACCAGGTCAACCGTTCAACCTCCTGAAGGCGGCCTTCCGCCTTGGCCAGCTTCACGATGGCGTCAGGCGTGTTCAAAATCGGCAAGGAGGCCCGCATCAGCGCCTCATAGGCCTCCACCTCTCCTGTGCGGCTATTTACAATGGGCTGGAAATGATAGGTCACCAGCTCCTCTTCCAGCAGACGGGACAGCTCCTGCCGGCTCTGGCTCAAAAAGCTCTGGCGGTTGTAAACTCCCAGATCAAAGTCCGCCAGCTGCCCCTTGGCACTTCTTTTCACCTGATACATGGCAAAGTCCGCCTGACGCATCAACTCGCCAAAATCCAGACTGTCCTCGGGATACCAGGCCACGCCGCCGGAGACCCGGATGGCGCCCATCTCCCCGTTTGGCAGCGAAAACACACTGTCCCGCACCATCTGGGAGAACTGCCCCAGCAGGTTGCGGACCTCTTCCCGACTGTCGTAGCCGGAGAGCAAAAGGAAAAACTCGTCCCCGGAGACCCGGGCACAGAGGCTCTTGGCCGGCACGCCGTTGGAAAAGCACTGGCCCGCCTGGCGAATGTACTGGTCCCCCCAGTCGTGGCCAAAGCGGTCGTTGG
>NZ_JAQUVF010000006.1 GCF_028693505.1 Oscillibacter sp. | reverse complement strand
CTGTTGGAAACGCAAAGTGGCTCAAGTGTTGAGTAGCACAAATTGGTCAGGTGGCTCAAGTATTCGTTAGCAAAAGTGGCTCTAATATTCGCTAGCACCTGGCTCAAATATTCATTGACATTCACAGGCTGGGTCAGCTGGGTGTTGAAATATCCGTGGTTGGCGCCTTTTAAATAAATCAGTTCCGCCGTACTGGTGTAGCGCTCATCGACAAGGAGCTGTTCGTAAATATCGCTGCCGTCCAGCGAGATCACGTCGCCGTCCATCTGGGGGATGACGATGCCCACAGGAACGTTGGGCAGCGGGGTCTCCCAGGCCTTGTAGGTAGAGGGCGCCACGCTCACCACGCCCACGGTCCGCATCCCCTCCGGCAGATTCTCCGCGCATTCCAAAACGTCCAAACCGCCCCGGGAGTGGCCCAGAAGCACTACCTTGCTAAAGTCGCCCACACCGGAGAGGTCCCGGTTGAACACCTTTTTGTCGCCGTCCACCGCCTTCTTTAAAAGCGAGAGCTGCCGGGCAAGGATTTGGCGGGTGCGCTCGTTTCCATAGGGCTCGCCGTCCTCAAAGGAATAGTTCATCGCAACGTTCATGCTGAGAACTAGATTCCCCTGCTCGCTGAGCGCCTGGGTGAGGTAGTTGAAGCCGGTGTCATAGCGGGCCTCGGACGCCTTTTCGATGGGGTGGGAGCCGTGGACGATCACCACCACCGGGCGGTTTTTCCCCTCCGGAATGCCCAGCACGCCCTGCACTTCATAGGGGATCTCTCTCCCGCTAAAGTCGGTCAGCACGTCCTGACCCAAGTCGAAATTCAGCAGATTGCCCTCCGGCGCGGGCGGGGTTTGCGATGCGCAGCCGGTCAAAGCGATCAGCGCAGCGCCGAGTAAAAGGGTCCATATTTTTTTCATTGCATTCTCCTGTTGAAATGGCGGCGGCGCACCCATTGACACGCCGCCGCCATTTTTTTATCCGTTGACTTTTGTCAATTCCACCGCAGGCATTCCGTAGCTTTCATTCATGGTGATGGAGACCTGATCCTTCGTCCATGTGAGCGTCTTGGTATCCATGGCCTGGGTTTGGTCGACCACCTCCGGCTCGCCAAAGACGTCTGTCAGGATGGCCTTGACCTCGTCCGCCGTCCGGTCGGTAAACGACGCGGAAACGGAGCTCACGGTCTGATCCTCTGCGTAAACCGTCTCCAGCGTTACGGCGTTTTCGTCCAGCGTGGTGGCGTAGGCGCGTCCCAGCAGGACGCTGCCATCCTCCGTCATGTTCTCACTTCCGCCGCCAAAGAGGTCCTTGACCTCCTCATCGGACTTCCCCAGCATCTCCGCCACCGCCATCAAAGGAGCGCCCTGGGCGCTTTGATCCCCGGTCTCGTCGGAGGTGCCGGGAACAGTCTCGCCGGGAGCCGTGACAGGCGGCGTCTGGACAGGCGTATTTTGTTTTCCGCAGCCGGTCAAAACCAGCGCGGATAAGGTAAGCGCAGAAAGGGCAAGCAGCAGGCTCTTCTTCATTTTCATTTGTGTATCCTCATTTTTTCCTAATTTTGTCGCTTCATTCATCGCAACGTGTTTTAGACGCTCTTCGGGTGTCAAACGTCTCATGGGCTGAAAAAGCCTTTTCTTTCCGCCGCCCAAGAGTGCAGAAAACAAGGCGCTCCGCCGGTGCTTCGTCCCACGCGCGAAGAACCGGCGGAGCGCCCGCCCGGGGTTGGTTTTCTTATTTTTCGGGCACTTCGTCCGCCGCCCCGGCGGCGACAAACAATCCCGTGTCGCCGCCATACCTTGTTTCCAGCTCCCGCAGCGCAGCGTCAGCCTCCGCCTCGGTGGCATACTGCCCCGCCGTGACGATATAATCGCCGCTTTCGGTCTTGAGCTGTGTGGCGTTTTCCTGATTGAATTCCTCGGTGGCGAGACTCAGCTCCTCCCCGTAGGGCATGGCCTTTGTCCGCAGATAATACACCGTTGCCTCCGCCTGGTCGGATTCCTCCGGGTAAAAGCGGATGGAGAGGGCCGCCGGTTTTGCATACTCCGTCAGTTCATAGGTATACCCCCGATGCAGCACGATCACAAATCCGTACGCCGAGTCGTCTCCGATGATACTGGGATAGGCGTCCCGCACCGCGTCCGCCGCCAAAAGACTTGCAAGTACCGCCTGCGTGTCCATGGTGCAAACGCCCTGCACGGTCAAAACGAGACGGTTGGGCGCAAGGTGATGGACCGCCGTGTAAAATGGAACGGCGTCCAGCGCGTCTGCATTGCTCTCAAAATAAAGGGCCACCGTTTCGCCCTGCGTGTCGGCGGAGATGTGCGCGCCGTCCGTGCGCGTCCCCCCCTCCCCGATATGCAGCACGCGGACAATCGCGCCCACCACCGGCAGCTCGGCGGCGTAGGCGTAGACCGGGGCAATGTTGGCGCCGGCGAAGAACACGCAGAACACGGCGGCAGCCACGCCGACCCATTTTTCGCCCACCGCCCGCCGTTTCTCCCGCTCCGCCCGCTTCATCCCGTAAAGAATCGCCCGATCCAGCTCCTCCGAAATGGGAATTTCATCGTAGTTTGTCTTTCCCAGATTCTTCATCTTCCCGCATCTCCCTTTTCCAAAACCACACGCATTTTCTTCAGCGCCCGATATAGCCGCGACTTCACGGCAGGCTCCGCCTCCTGCAAAATATCCGCAATTTCGGAAAAGCCATAGCCCTCAAAGTACCGCAGTACCACGCAGGAGCGGTCCCGGTCGCCGAGCGAACCAAGCGCCGCATAGAGATCCAGTGAATCCTCCGGCGTCAGCGCCTGCTCCGGCACGGCCACCGTCTCCAGCACGGTATCCTCGCAGGGTGTGCAGCGGGCGTTTTTCCGCAGAAAATCGGTGGCGGCGTTCATCACAATGCGGGTCATCCACGTGTCAAAATACTCCGGCTGGCGCAGGGTGTGGATATTTTTCAGTCCCTTGTAAGCAGCCTCGCTCACAATGTCCAGGGCGTCATGCTCATTTTTGACGTAGCAGTACGCCATGCGGTAATATTTTTGCTTGCCCGCCTGCATCCGTTCAGCAAATCGGTGTTTGTCCATGCATGCCTTCAAAATTTTCCACCATCCTCATGCAGCGATGCAATTGTTTTTCCCGATTATACCAAAGTAATTCTTAGACGTAAAGAACCGCGAAATCGTCTCACGCAAATCCTCTCTTTTTTTACATCCGTTAACACCCCCTGTCCCCGGCGCGCATCCCGACGCCGCTGCGGCCCCGATAAAATTCACATCTCATTCATTGACTTGCGGGCCCAATTGTGGTAGGCTAATCAGAAAACAGACCACCAGGTCTATTTTGTGGGGTGTTCCATGAAACGCGATGAAAAGAATCTGCTGAGCAGGAAAAAGATTTTAGACAGCGCCCTTGCGGAGTTTGCGCGCCAGGGCTACGGTCTGAGCTCGGTGAATACCATCTGCACTGCGGGTGGAATCTCAAAGGGGATTCTCTACCACTATTTTAAGGACAAAGACGACCTGTATCTTCTTTGCGTCAAAGACCTGTTCGACTCCCTAAGCGCGTATCTATCCGCCAAAATTTCCAACCCAAGCAGCCCAAATGCCTCTCGTCTGGAGCAATATTTTGACGCAAGGCTGCAATTTTTTCACGAGCATCCCCTGTACCATAAGCTTTTTTGCGACGTGGTGATTGCGCCGCCCCCCCATTTGGAAGAGGAGATTCTGGAGAGCAAAGCGCCCTTTGACGCCCTGAATATCGCGGTGCTGACCGAGCTGCTGCGCTGGGAGCATCTGCGCACCGACATCTCTCTGGAAACCGCGGTGGACGCCTTCCGTCTCTATCAGGACTTTGTCAACGCGCGCTATCAGATGGAACCTCAGGGAACAATTGATTTGGAGCGTCATGAGCAGACCTGCAAACGCTCCCTTTCCATTTTGCTCTACGGCGTAGTAGAAAGAGAGGAGCACGAACATGAATCGTGATGAAAACGTAGAAAAAGAATCTTTACTGGCAGACGCGGCTCCCTCCAGGGCCATTGTCAAGCTGGCCATCCCCGCGACCATCGCACTGCTGGCCAAGGCGGTTTACAACATCGTGGATACCGCCTATATCGGCTTGCTGGACAGTGAAAGCGCCTTGGCGGCAGTGGGGGTCACGCTGCCGCTGCTGCTGATTTTTGTCTCCATTGAAAACATTTTTGCCGCCGGCGCGGCGGTGCTGGCCGGGCGGCAGCTGGGCGCGGGGGACAAAGACGGGGCCAACACAACGATTTCCACCATTGTGGCGGCCTCCACGGCCATCGGCGGCGCGCTGTGCGTGGGCGGGATTGTGTGCATGGAGCCGCTGCTCCGGGCATTCGGCGCATCGGACACGGTGATGCCCCTTGCCAAGGACTATGCCTTCTGGATGTTCATCGCCGCGATCTTCAATCTCCCGGCGCAAAGTCTCAACTGCGCGGCGCGGGCGGAATCCTCGGTGAAAATTTCTTCCATTGCCGTCATTACCGGCGCGGCGCTCAATGTGCTTTTGGACCCGGTCTTTATGTTTGACTGGGGTCTTGGCATGGGGGTGGAGGGCGCGTCTCTGGCCACCACCGTTTCTCAGGCCGTCACCTTTATCATCCTGGCGTGGTTCTACCTGAGTGGAAAGTCCATCATTCGCTTTGGCCTGCGCTTTATCAAACCCACCGTGCAGCTTTTCAAGGATGTCATCCTCATCGGCATTCCCACCGCCGTCATCCAAATCTGCCTGGCCGTTGCAACTTCCCTGACCAACGTTGCCGCCGCGGCTTTGCCGGACAGTGACCTTATCATCGCGGCCTACGGCGTGGTGCAGCGCCTGATTCTGGTGGGCTGCTATGTCATCATGGGCTTTATGCAGGGCTATCAGCCGGTGGCGTCCTATGCCTTCGGCGGGAAAAACGAGGAGCGTTTTCATACGGCCGCCCGGTTCTCTCTGAAGGGGACGCTGCTTTTATCGGTGGTGGTGGCAGCGGTCTATATTCTCCTCTCCCACCCGCTGATTCTGCTCTTCAACCGCAATCCTGCCGTGGTGGAATACGGCTCCAGACTGCTCATTTCGCAGGTGGCGCTCTATCCGGCATTTGGCCTATGCTACATGATGACCATTACCTTCCAAACCATTGGCGCGTCCAAATTCGGACTGTTTCTCTCCACCATCCGGCAGGGACTCTTTTACATTCCCTGTATTTTGCTGCTGCCGCGGCTTTGGGGCGTGAACGGCATCTATGCGTCTCAGCCCATCGCAGACGTGCTGACCCTTGCCGTGTGCCTGCTTTCCTATCAGGCCATGAAACGGATCGCTACGCAAAATATGCACGGCGCATCCTGAAAACGAGGGAGTGTTTCTGCTAGCTGATGTGTACTATTTACAGAAGTCTCCGGCCGGCTGACTTTCCGGCTGTCAAACAGCTGATCAACGAAAGCTTCGCTCTCCACACCTATATTGAAAACGAAAGCGTTTTAAAATGCTGTCTGGACGCATACCTGCAAAGCTGCCTTGCCGAAGCTACCTTTTCCTGCGTTGCCGAGCGAAGCGGCGTTGTCATTGGCGTCATCATGGGAAAAGCGGACAGCGATGATCGTCTGCTCCCCCACGTAAAGCCGTTTCTCGCCCTTGCCTACCACACCCTTTGCATGAGCCTGAACGCTTTGCGCGCGCAGTGCGATCTCCGTGATTACAGACACCTGCATCGAATCTACGAGGAGCTGAGCGCCTCGTATCCCCAGCGGTTTGACGGTGTGCTGACGCTGTTTGCCGTTGCCGGGGACTGCCGCGGTCTCGGCGTTGGGAAGCAGCTGCTGGGTCGGCTGCTTGCCTACCAAAAAGAGCATGGCGTGACCAGCATATACCTCTACACCGATACCACCTGCAATGTTGGGTTTTACGACCGCCACGGCTTTGTGCCTCTGGCCAGGCAAACCATGCGGGTAAGGCGCAACCACGCCTATGAGGAGATCACGGTATTTCTCTATGGCTATCGCCCCGCCATTGGAAGAGACGGCGGTCAATAGCCGTTTTTTATCCAGAGGCAAATCATGTAAATTCCCACTTTCCAAGCCGTGCCCCGGGGCATCGCATTGCGGCACGGTGAACTAAAAAAGCCCGGAGCCGCCGGTCCTGCTTAAAACAGGACCGGCGGCTCCTTTTTGCAGCCTCCCCAGACGTCCGCTTGAGCGGAAAATGAAACTTTATTTTGCCGCAGCCTTGGAGCGAAAACCCGTCCCGGCGGCGCGGAGGTGCAGCGTTTTGTCCGCAATGGATTATTTTGTCAAAAATAATTGTAGTTTTTTTCAAAAGATGCTACACTATTAACGTCTATATTCATGTAATTGCGCAGCTGTGTCCACCAGCCGATGGGGGTTCCATGCGGAAAGGAGACCTCCAGTCATGGCAGGCGAGAACATTTTTAATTGTGGTGACAGCGCATTTCAACCAGAAAGCGGCGGTTGTTCCTGTCTGCGCAAAAAATTTCCGCGCCAAATTTTCATCCAACACCTGCGGTCCGTGAGAAGCGGGATTACCGGCCCGTTGCTCCGGAAAATTTTCTCCGTTGTTTTTTAAGGGGAGCCGTAACATATGGAAGAGAAAAAAGAACAGAAAACCATCCTGATCGTTGATGACGATTGCATAAACCGCATGTTGCTGAAAAAAATATTTGGGGCGGACTATGCCATTCTGGAAGCAAGGGACGGTCTGGATGCGCTGCGCGTTCTTCGCAGCATGCAGCCGATCACCGCTGTTATTTTGGACTTGCAGATGCCCGAATTGGATGGTTTTGGCGTATTGGAGCAGATGCAGCGCGATCCCGCGCTCTCCACGATTCCGGTAATCATCGTCACCGGCAGCGACGATTCCGAAACGCAAAACCGGGCGCTGGCGTACGGCGCGGTGGATGTCATTACCAAGCCCTTTGACCCGGTGACCATTCAGCTTCGGATTCATCGGCTCATCGCCCTGCTGCGCGCATCCAAGCTGGAAGAAGAAAACAAGTGGCTCAAAGAGCTTGCGCACCTTTCAAAAACGGATGCAAAAACCGGTCTTTGGAACAAGCAGACCTTTTGTCAGGAAACGCAAAAGCTCCTCACTGCCGACCCAGGCGGCAGCTATGCCCTTGTCCGGTGGGACATCGATAATTTCAAGGTGTTCAACGATACTTACGGCACTTCGGCCGGGGATGCGCTGTTGCTGAAAATTGGAGAGCAGTGCCAGCTTTACGCCAAAGATCATCCGGCGCTGCGGACCCACGGCCACTATGACGCCGACCATTTTGTGGGCCTGTGGAACAAGGACGCCTTTGCGCCCGAGCAGCTGCATCGGGACATCCTTGCGATTTTGCGCAGCGCCTTTCCGGACTACACATTTTCCGTGCACTTTGGCATGTACGCGTTTGACGCGCAGACCCTTGACGTGGGCATCATGTGCGACCGGGCACTGCTGGCGCTGCGCTCCGTGAAGAACGCCTATGATGAGCACTACGCATGGTACTGCGCCGCCATGCGCACGGAAGTTCTGGAGGAGCAGTCCATCGTCTCTGCCATGAAGGACGCGCTGGTGAAGGGGCAGTTTATCCCGTATTTTCAGCCCCAGTACAACTATGCCACCGGAAAGCTCATCGGGGCGGAGGCCCTTGTGCGATGGAATCATCCGGAAAAGGGCCTGATTTTCCCAGACAAGTTTATTCCCCTTTTTGAAAAAAACGGCTTTATCTACGAGTTGGACCGCTCCATCTGGGAGCAGGTCTGCGTTTATTTGAAAAAATGGAAGGACGAGGGCGTGGTCCTTCCATCCGTTTCCGTCAACATCTCCCGCCGGGACCTGTACCACCCCGGGCTGGTAGACGGCTTTCGGGCGCTGATCGAAAAGTACGCGCTGGACCCGTCCATGCTGCATCTGGAGATCACGGAGTCCGCCTATGTGGACAGCCCCGATTTGGTGCTCAACATGGTTGCCCAGCTGCAAAGCACCGGGTTCAAGGTGGAAATGGACGATTTTGGCAGCGGGTACTCCTCTTTGAACACGCTCAAGGACGTCCATGTGGATCTTTTGAAGCTGGATATGGCCTTTGTCGCCCCCAACGCAAACCACAGCCGCAGCGGGAGCATCCTCACCTCCGTGGTGGGGATGGCCCACGCGATTCGTCTGCCCGTCATTGCCGAGGGGGTGGAGACCCGCCAGCAGGCGGACTACCTCAAAAGCATCGGCTGCCTTTATATGCAGGGGTACTACTTTGCAAAGCCCATGCCCGCCTCCGACTTCAGAAGTCTGCTGGAAAACCACCCCGTCTCTACGAAGCAGGACGCAAGATTCTATCCAGGCATTGACCACTCTGTCGATTTTCTGGACGCCACCACCCAGTCCACGCTCCTGTTCAACAGCTTCGTGGGCGGAGCCGGGATTTTGGAGTATCGGGGCGGAAATGCGGCGGCGCTCCGGCTGAACGACAAGTACTACGAGGTTTTGGGTATCACAGCCGCGGAATATGTGGATAAACAGTATCACTTGCTGGATACCATTGATTCCAAATACCGCAAGGTTTTTATCGATATGCTGGAGACCGCCATCCGCACCGGAGAGGAAGCGGACTGTGAGGCGTACACCATTCCGCTGCGGGAGGACGCCGAGCCGGTTTGCGTGCGTTGTCAGGTGCGATTCCTTGCCGAGAAAGTGGACAGCTACATTTTTTATCTGTCCATTGAAAATATTACCGAGCGCAAAAACTCCCAGCGGCAAAGCAGCATGTACGCCAATATCATCCGGAATTTTCCCATGGGACTGGCCGTGTACGAGCTGTGAGAGCAGGTCCGGCCCCGCTATGTCAACGATATTGCCTGCAAAATGTTCGGCTTTACGCAGGAGGAGTATCATCAGCGCATCGCGGCAAACCTGCCGGTGAACTTCCTGGCGGATGCAGGTGCCTTTTCTCCCGAAGAAATCCGGCAGCTTACCGACGGGGAAACGCTGGACGCTCGCTTCCGCGCACGGCGGAAGGACGGCTCGTGGTTCTGCCTGCGCGCCGTGATGCATCTGGTCAAGCGTGAGCAGGGCGCCCCCCTGCTCTATGCCTCGTTGACCGATCTGACCGACGTCACGGAGGCGGAGGAAAAAATTGCGGAGCAGCAGCGGGAGCTTTCGGCGATCATCGACTCCATCCCCGGCGGAATTTTCAAATATTCCGCCACAGGGGACGGTCAGTTCGCCTTTGTCAGCGACACCATGCTCACCTTGCTGGGCTACACCCGGCAGGAATTTACAAAGAAGTTTCACAATCGGTTCTCCGAGATGATTTACGAGGAGGATCGGGACCGGGTCCTTGCAAAAATCGACAGTGATATTGCAAAAACAGGCGTGACAGACAGCTGCGAATACCGGATCGTGACCAAAAGCGGCGCGCTGAAATGGGTCTACGATGCGGGTCATCTGGTGACGGATGAAGCGGACCACAGGTGGTATATCGTGGTGATTGTCGATATTGATGAGCGCAAAAGGCTGGAGCTGGCTCTGCATGCGGCCAATCAGCGCAATGCCGCTTTGCTGCAAAACACGCCAAACGGCATCATCTGCTATCGGTATGCCAACGGCACGCGGACCATTGAGTATGCAAACAGCGGTCTGTGCGAAATGCTTGGGTACACCCATGACGAATTCTTCAACGCAGATATTGTAAAGAATTCCCCCTTGATTCACCCGGACGATGCGCCGGCGCTGCTTGCCGCGCAGACTCGCACCACCCAAACCGGTGCGCTGCTCAAGCAGCAGTGCCGGATGCGGAAGAAGGACGGTTCCTACCTTTGGGTGGATATCCACGCCAGCTTTATCATGCGCTCACCCGGAACGGGACTGCTCTACTGCTCCTATTCCGACATCACGGAAATGAAGCTGCTGCAAGAGCGCCAGAGGCAGGACAAGCAGCAGATTGAGATGCTGGTGGATTCCATCCCCGGCGGCATCGGCACTTATGAAATTCGCCCCGACGGGTTCCATGTGGTTTACGTCTCAAAGGGCGTGCCTGCCATCTCCGGGCGAACCACGGAGGAGTATCTCGCTTATTTCAATGTGGCCCACAAATCGGACATCTTCCCCGCCGATGAACAGATGGTGCTGGAGCATCTGCGAAATGCGATAGCCACCGGCGCCGATCTGGATCTCATCTACCGCGTTTTGCATGTGAACGGCCAGCCGGTGTGGGTGGATATGCACGGGTGCGTGATGGGACAGCGCAATGGGTATCCGGTGTTCCACGTGGTCTTTCACAATCCATCCAAAACGGTGGAGCTGTACCGCTCCATCATCGACGAGGCGGACAGTGTGCTGGCTGTGGCTGACTGCAAAACCAAAGAACTGCTGTTTGTCAACAAGGCTGCCCAGCGCCTGACAGGCGTCCCGCAGTCCCAAATCATCGGCAAGCCCTGCTACGAGCTTCTCCGGCGCAGGCACGCGCCCTGTGAAGGCTGTATGGCCGATCGCCTTGGCGGCGACCCGCTGTGCGGGGAGTTGGAGATCGACGCCCGCCGTTATTTCACCCGCATGACGCGCATCAACTGGAACGGACACGATGCGTTCATCACCTATTTGGCCGACCAAACGGAGCGCTACGCCGCGCAGAATCGGCTGAGCGCCGTGCTGAAAAACATTCCGGGGGGGCTGGCCGCCTTCCACGTGGTGGGAGATCAGATCATTCGCACCTATCTCAGCGAGGGCGCTGTAAAGGCGCTTGGCTATGACGAGGGCGAGTCGTTTAACGATGATGCTTTTGCCAATTTGTCCCGCGTACATCCGGATGACCGGGCCGCGCTGACGGACGCCGTCCGCTCCGCCATCGCAAACCGTCTGCAATGCAATGTGGACATGCGGATGGTCCTCAAAACGGGTGAAACGCGCTGGATCAACCTCTTGGCGAACCCGGTGGAGGTGGATGGCGAGCTGTATTTCTACGGAATTTACAGCGACGTGACCGAGCAAAAGAGAGGCGAGGAAGCCGCCTTGGCAGAGCGGGAAAAGCAAATTGCGGAGTATCAGCGGGAATTGCGGCAGCTCTCCGCCGTCCAAAGTGAGGATCTTCTCGCAAAGCTGAGTCTTGATCTGACGGACGGAATTTTGGAAAGCAGCTGGGCCAAGAGCGGCGCGGGCATCTGCTATGACGACGTCACCGTGTATGCGCAGGTCTATCACCGCATGGTCGCCTCCGGGCTTACGAAAGGCCAGCGGGACACCATTGCCGAGATTCTGGACAGGAAGCGGCTGCTGGCGGCTTTTGAAAAGGGCGAAAACAATTACCAGTTTGAATTCCAGCGGCGCAACGCTTCCGGACGCATTTACTGGGCAAGCTCCACCGCCAAAACGTATCTCGACCCGGAGTCGGGGCACATCAAGATTTTTCTTTACACCCACGACATCGACAGCAAACGGACGCCGGCGCTGTTGATGGAGCGGCTGCTCTCTCTGGAAATCGAGATGCTGGGGGCAATCGATGTGCAGACCGGAGTCATCTATCATTATCGCAATTCCGATATCGATCAGTTGCCGTCGCAGACCGGCGGCGCCAAATACGTCGGCAGCCTGCGGGAATTCGCGGCGTGCTTTGTTCCGGAAGAAAACCGGAGCGAATTTTTCCGGAGAATGGGCCTTGCCTGTGTGCTGGAGCACCTGCCGGCAATCGACTCCATGTACAGTTACTCGTTTTGGATCACATACCGGGGCAGGTTCCGCCGCAAAAGCTGCAATTTTACCTATCTGGACGAAAGCAAGACAACGGTGATTGTCATGCGCTCCGATACCACCGACGATTTTCTGGAACAGGAGGAGCGGCGAAATGAGCTGAACGCCGCCCAGGCGGAGGTGGAGCGCGCCAAGCTGGACGGCGTGACGCGCATCTACAATCGCATCACCACCGAAACGCTGATTGCGCAAAGGCTTTTGGACCCTGACAACGGTCGCTGCGCATTCATTCTTCTGGATTTGGATGATCTGAAAAGGACAAACGACTCCTTTGGCCATTTGCAGGGGGATCGCGCCCTGCAGGCAATCGCGGCAGCTCTAAAGAGTCATTTCCGCCGTACCGATCTTTTCGGGCGTATCGGCGGGGACGAATTTGTGGTCTTCCTGACGGGCATTAAGGAGGACGCCGATCTCCAGCCCACACTGCAAACCTTGCTCCATGAGCTTTCCCAGGCCCGGGTCGGCGAGCGGAATGAGCACGTGATCCATTGCAGCATCGGCTGCGCACTGGGGCAGTGCGGTACCGATGATTTCAAGTCGCTGTACCGGCAGGCCGATACCGCGCTTTATCATGTGAAGCGAAACGGGAAAAACGACTACGCTTTCTATACGCCGGAAATGCAGGCTGCCGATTATATCCACGCCGGTCATACCACCATCTCCCTGCGCGACGAGCTGTCGGTCAACCGCCATCAACTCAATCAGCTGATGGACGCGATCTCCTCCTATTATCCGCTGGTGGTTTCGGTGAATCTCACACAGGACCGCTATTTTTTAATGGAGTCCAGCGCATACGTGATTGCCCACATTTCCGCCAGCGGAACGTACCGGGATTTTCTCTCGCAAAATGCCAAGGCCATTCATCCGGAGGACGAGGAGGCCTTCAGCACCCTGTCGAGAGCGTCTCTGCTTCGCGCCTATGAGGCTGGAAAGCCCAGTGTGCAGTGCCATGCCAGACAGCTTGACCAAACCGGCCACGCCTATCGCCATCTTGAGAGCACCGTTGTTTTCTACAAAAACGACAGCGGGGATATCTGCGCGTTCTTCTTTGCCCGTCCGGCCGAGGGAAAGCAGCAGGAAGTGGAGCTTTTGCGGCTGCATAAGATCATGGAGCTGGCGGTGAAGTGCGCGTTTGAGTATATCTGCCTGCTGCACGGTGACACGGGGTCCTATGAGGTGTACGCCAGCGACGGCAAAAACACCCACGCCGTGGCGCAAAGTGGAATCGTCAACGACGCCGTGCGGCAAATTCGCGACTGCCACATTCTCCCCGGTCAGCGGGATGCGTACTACGCCAACGCAGTGCTGGAGCACGTTGTGGAGCGCATGGAGCGCCAGAGCGGGCAGTACCGCTACCGCTACGAGATGGCAGACGGCGTCCGGGAGGCAGAGTTCTGCTGGTATGAACCCACCCACAAGGAAATTTTAATGACGGTACGGCATCTTTCCGGCACGCTCGACGGAGAAACGTGCTAAAAGATGCGCGGAGAGCGCACACATCTCTGTGCAGCGCTCTTTTTCAAAAAGCGGCCCCGGCGCAAGATGACCTCTCATGCAAAAGACAGCGGCAGAATCATCTGCCGCTGTCTCAGCTTGTTGAAAAAGTCTCACAGAGTTTGCCGCCGGGGCGGCAAAAAAATTGAAATCCGTTTTCGACCGCGGCGTGTACGTGGCCGAAAACACTTTGCGCAAAGCGAGCGTCGAATTGTCCGCTGAAAGCGGACATATGAGGCGTAGAGCGACGCGAATCCTTTTGTCGAAAAAGCCTGTTGGCTTTTTCGACAGTCTCAGACAGCGGCAGAATCATCTGCCGCTGTCTTTTTGCATTTTCCGTTTAAAAAGGTCCTCCGGCTTTCCCCCAGCGCGCTTCTCACGGTTTTTCACACGGTGCCGCCATCGGATAGGGAATGCGGTAGGGGGCACTCCCCCGCTCCGCCAGCCTTTGCCTCAGCCAGCCCTTCAGGGCCTCCACGCCCTCCTCCGTCCAGGGAAAGGTCTCCGTCTCAATTTCCTTCGCCAGCTCAAAGCTGGTATTCTCGTAGACCCACGCCTGAATGGTGGAATCCGGTTTTCCGGGCCAGCCGGTCCGCGCAAACCGGTAGCGGAAGGTGCCAAGGCTTCCGGGGAATACGGAGGCCTTGGTAAAAAAACCAACGTTTAAAAAATCAAAACTGTCCATGGTGCGCCCCTTTCTATGCTGCTCATGAGCATACCAAATCCGGCGCTGCCTGTCAAACCGGAAATGGCGTCCTTTCCCGTCTGTGGGTCCGATCCTCTGCCCCAACATGGGGCCCTCCGCTAATCGCTGATTGCCAAACGGGCGGCAAGGAGGTATACTGAACGCAATGGGCAGTGAGGTGTTTTTTATGAAAATTCTGATTCTTTCCGATTCCCACGGGAATCTTTCCAACATGGAACGGGCGGTAGAGCAGGCTGCGCCGGGGATGATTCTTCATCTGGGGGACTGCTGGCGGGACGGGGAGCGGCTCCACGACCGCTATCCGGACATTCCCTTGGAGCAGGTGCCCGGAAACTGCGACCTTCGCCCCGGGGAGCCGGTGCAAAAGCTGCTCTTCTGGGAGGATCGGCGGGTGCTGGCCTGCCACGGCCATACCTACGGCGTCAAGCAGTCCCTTCTCCGGGCGGGAATGACCGCCGAGGAGGAGAATCTGGACCTCTTCCTGTTCGGCCACACCCATCAGCCGCTGGTGGACAAGCGCGGCAAAACCCTGTTTGTAAATCCCGGCAGCATCGGGGACCCTCTCCGCCCCTTTTACGCTGTGATCGCCCTTGCAAACGGGGAATTGACGGCCCACACCGTCCCTTTGAAATGAGCATACTTGCCAAATGGGGAAAATGCGTGTATACTGTTTTCTGTTCAAATTCCCTATCCGCCACTCACACAGGAGGAACGCTATGAATATCCCCTTCTTTTTCGGCGCTGCCGCCGGCGGTTTCGTGCTGATGGCCACCGTTGGCATTCAGGCGCTGGTGGCCCTGTTCTCTTCCATCCCCCTTGCCAAGCGCCGGCATCTGGAAAATCCCACATTTGATCTCAAGCGGGCTCATCGCCGGATCGCGCAGGTTGCCGTGGTGACAACCGTTCTGGTGGCCGTGATAAGCGCCCTGATCATTCAGTTTGCGCCCCTCTCCGCCACCGCCGGGTATCTTTTCGGCATGATCCTCGCCTTCGTCCTCTCTCTGAAGAGAATGACGCCCAACAGCGAGCAGAATCAGGCAAACTTTGCGGAATCTTACGCCGACTGCTATCCCTCCTCGGACGCAGCGCCGGACGACACCGTCTCCTTTTCTCCCCCCAAGCAGGACAAATCCAAATAAAACAAGCCGCCGGAGCCTTTGGCTCCGGCGGCTTGTTTTCCGCGGGTTTTATGCGTGCTCGTGCCCGCAGGTATCGCAGTGTCCCTCGCATGGGCGCAGTTCATCGCCGTAGGCGATTTCGTTTTTATCGTAGTAGTCCCGGACAGCGGCCCGGACGGCCTCCTCCGCCAGCACGGAACAGTGGAGCTTCTGAGCGGGAAGTCCGTCCAGCGCCTCCACCACCGCCTTGTTGGAAAGCTCCAGCGCCTCGGAAAGGGGCTTGCCCTTGATCAGCTCCGTTGCCATGGAGCTGGTGGCGATGGCGCTGCCGCAGCCGAAGGTGTTGAATTTCACATCGGTGATGACGTTGGTGGCGGGGTCCACCTTGATATACATTCGCATGATATCACCGCACTTGGCGTTGCCAACCTCACCGATGCCGTCGGCGTCCTCCAGTTTTCCCACGTTTCTGGGATTGCGGAAGTGGTCCATGACCTTTTCACTATATAATGCCATTGCTTTTGCTCCTTTCAAATCAGGTGGGGCCGCCGACCCGTTTCCAGTTCGTCCCACACCGGGGACATATTGCGCAGATACGAGACGATCTCCGGCAAAACCGCCAGCAGGTAATCGATCTCCTCCGGGGTATTGTATTCGCAGAGGCTCAGCCGCAACGAGCCGTGGGCCACCTCGTGGGGCCGTCCCAGCGCCAGCAGCACGTGGCTGGGGTCCAGCGAACCGGAGGTGCAGGCGCTGCCGGAGGAGGCGGCAACGCCCCGGTCGTCCAGCAGCAACAGGAGGGATTCTCCCTCGATGCCCTCAAAGCAGACGTTGACGTTGCCCGGCAGGCGGCGCTGCGCGTCGCCGTTCAAAACGGTGTGTGGGATGGCGGTCAGTCCCGCGATCAGCTTGTCCCGCAGCGGGGTAAGGTACGCCTGATGCTCCGCCATCTTTTCGCAGGCTTCGTCAAAAGCCGCGGCAGCGCCGCAGATGCCGGGCACGTTTTCCGTGCCGGCCCGCTTGCCCCGCTCCTGTGCGCCGCCGTAAATCACATTCACCAGCGGAATGCCCTTGCGGGCATACAGCACGCCCACGCCCTTTGGCCCATGAAACTTGTGGGCGGAGAGGGACAGCAAATCGATTTGCAGCGCCTCCACGTCAATGGGCAGGTGGCCCGCCGCCTGCACGGCATCGGTGTGGAACAGGACCCCCGCCTCGCGGCACACCGCCCCGATCTCTCCGATGGGCTGGATGGTGCCGATCTCATTGTTGGCAAACATCACGGAAACAAGGCAGGTATCCGTCCGCAGGGCCGCGCGCACCTGCTCCGCAGTGACCACGCCCTCCGGCGGGATGTCCAGCAGCGTCACGGTAAAGCCTTCCTTTTCCAGCGCCGAGAGCGTGTGCAAGATGGCATGGTGCTCAAATTTTGTGGAAATAATGTGCTTCTTCCCCTTCCGCGCCCCCAGCGCCGCGGCGCTGCGCAGCGCCTGATTGTCCGCCTCGCTGCCGCCGGAGGTGAAGGTGATCTCCCGGGGGGAAGCGTTCAGACGCCGGGCAAAGAGATCCCGGGCCGCCGCCAGCTTCTCCGCCGCCCGCTGACCGGGGCTGTGAAGGCTGGAGGGGTTTCCGTAAACCTCCTGAAAGCAGGGCAGCATGGCTTCCAACGCCGTTTTGCTCACGGCGGTGGTGGCTGCATTATCCGCATAGACGTTCATAGAATTCCTCCTATTCTTATCTTTTTACTATGATATTGTTATAAGACAAAAAATCCTATTTGTCAAGTAGGAAAATAGAGTTTTCAAAAAGACCGGCAAAAGCCGGTCTTTCTCATTCAATTTCCAAATGCACAGACTCGTGGAACGCAGGCTCCACCAGTCCCGGGAGGTCCACCGCGTCGGTAAAATACACTTCCTGGGCAAATTCCCGCAGAAGGGAGATGATGTAGGGATGGGGCCGTTCGTCGGGTCTGCCCGCCGCCACGCACACCACCGCGATCTTGGGCTGGAGCAGATGCAGCAGCTTCCGGGTGGTGGAGGACAGGGACGCATGGTGGGGGACCTTGAGAATATCGCAGGGGGTGGCGGTCTCCGTCTCCCACATGTGGGCATAGGCATCGCCGCCCAAGACGATTTCCTTTCCGTGGTAAAAAAGCCGCTCTCGCAGGCTGGACACGTTCATGGACTTGCCCCAGTGGATCAGATCGTAGGGGTCCCGCACGCCGGAAAAGGCCTCGTCGTACAATTGCTTTTGCCGGGGGTACAGCGCCGGTTCCCCGAACAGGAGGTCCATGGACAGCTCCTCCGTCAGGGCAAGGTGCTCTAAGCGCTTGCCGGGCAGCACCACCGTCTCGCCCACCTGGCCGGGGTGCGTGCGCAGGGCCGCGGCGTAAAGGTCCACGCAGCGCAGCAAATTTCGCGCAGCCTTGGGAAGGTCCCGCGCCTCATCGGGATGCAGCGCCCCCGCGTCCGGGGGAGGTGCGTAGGTGGTGAGCAGGCGGTCCACGGTAACGGCCTCCAAAACCCGGCCCAGTCCGCCGATATGGTCCCGGTGAAAATGGGTCACCAGCAGCACGTCCAGATGGGTGACGCCGTGCCGGCGCAGAAACTCACCGGCATAGATGCGCTTGGACCGAGGGTCCGGCGGTGCAGGGTGATCGTCCCGGACAAGGCAGTCATGGCCGCAGTCCACCAGCATGGCAAACCGCTGCTGCCCGCCCCGAAGCTCCCGGACGAGAATGGAATCACCGTTGCCCACATTGATAAAATCCAACGTCAGCATATGCACTCCCCCTCCCTACCCGCGAAAGCGCGCAATCGCGTCCCGCACCTTTGGGTTTGGTTTTACGATAGCACAGTTTCATGCGTTGTGACAACAGAAAGCGGCGGCGGCAGGTTCCAAATTTTCCCCTTCAATTTTGGCAATTTGGCGAAAAGACGACCAAAATCAGCCAAAACCCCCCTGCCAAAAGGCAGGGGGGTTGTCTCACAGCTGTCGCAGCGCGTCCACCAGAGCGGTTTTGCCCTCGGTCTTGGCGTCCTTCCACTTGACGACGCGGGCGGGACTTCCCGCCACCACGGCGCCTGCCGGCACATCCTCGATCACCACCGCGCCCGCGGCGACCACCGCGCCTGCGCCCACGCGCACGCCCTCGATCACCACGGCGTTGGCGCCAATGACCACGTCGTCCTCCACCACCACGGGGGTAGCGGAGGCAGGCTCCACCACACCGGCCAGCACGGTGCCCGCGCCGATGTGGCAGCGCTTGCCCACGGTGGCCCGACCGCCCAGCACGGTGCCCATGTCGATCATGGTGCCCGCGCCCACGATGGCGCCGATGTTCAAAATCGCGCCCATCATGATGACCGCGCCCTCGCCAATCTCCACCTTCTCCCGGATGATGGCGCCCGGTTCGATGCGGGCCTTGATATTCTTCAGATCCAGCAGCGGCACGCCGGAATTGCGGCGGTCGCTTTCCACCATGCAGTCGGCGATTTTATCGGCGTTGGCCGTCAGGATGGGGCCAAGCTCCGTCCAGTCGCCAAAGACGATGCGGCTGGTGACCTGCCCCACGTGCCCGTCAAACACCGTGGCGCTGCCGTAGTCAATGGGGCTTTTTTCATTCACATAAACCTTTACCGGTGTTTTCTTTTCGGAATTTGCAATATAATCAATGATCTCCTGTGCGTTCATACCGTTCTCCTCACGTTTTATTTTCCAAACAGGATGGTTTGCAGGTCATATACGCCTGCGTCCTTCCCCGGCAGCAGCCGGGCCATGTGCAGCGCGCCGCCCACAAAAATCTGGCGGCTGGCGGCCCGGTGGGTAAACTCCAGCTCCTCGTCCACGCCGAAAAAGTGGACGGTGTGGGTCCCCGCCACGGTACCGCCGCGCAGGGCATGAATACCTACCTCGTTCTGCCCCCGCCGCCCGCAGTTCCCCTCCCGGCCGTATACCGGCGTGAGGGCGTGGCTGGGGTCAATGGCCTCCAGCAGCGCTTTGGCGGTGCCGCTGGGCGCGTCCGCTTTTTGATTGTGGTGGGTCTCTGTGATCTCGATGTCAAAATCGGGCTTTAGCACGTCGCTCACCGCCCGCAGCGCCCGGACAAGCACCGCCACGCCCAGTGAGTAGTTGGCGCTCCATAAAACAGGCGCGGCCGTCCCCAGCGACTTGAGCGCCGCCAGTTCTTCGGCGGTATAGCCAGTGGTCCCGGAGAGCAGGGGTGTTTTCGTCCGGCGGACGTAGGCGCAGACCTCCGAGAGCGCCTCGGGCCGGGAAAAATCAATCACCACGTCCGCCACTTTGCCAAGGTTCCCCAGCCGGTCCAGATCGTTCCGCCCGAGAGAGAGCACCACCTCGTCGCCGTCGGCACGGGCAGTCTCTTCGATTGCCCGGCCCATTTTTCCCCGGCCGATCAGAAGGATCTTCACAGCAGTCCCGCCTCCTCCATCGCGGCGCGGAGCGTGGCGGCATTTGCCTGCCCCATCTCGCAAAGCGGCAGGCGCATGGGGCCTGCCTGCAAGCCCATCAGATTCATGGCGGTCTTGACGGGGATGGGATTCACCTCCAGGAAGAGGTCGTTCATCAGCTCCAGATACCGCAGGTGGTTTGCAACCGCCCGGGTCTGGTTGTCGCCCAGATAATCCGCCACGATCTGGTGGCACATGGCGGGCATCACGTTGGCGTAAACGGAGATGACGCCGCTGCCGCCGATGCTCATGATGGGCACGGTGATATCGTCATTGCCGGAGTAGAGCGCAAAATCCGGCCCCACGCAGCGGGCGATCTTCATGGCATAGCTCATATCGCCGCTGGCTTCCTTGATTCCGGCGATGTTGGGGTGCTTTGCCAGCCGTTCCACCACGGAAACGGGAATGGAGCAGCCCGTGCGGCCGGGCACGTTATACAAAATGCAGGGAACGCGGACCTTGTCCGCCGTCTCGGCGAAGTGGCGATACATCCCCTCGGGATTGGCCTTGTTATAGTAGGGAGAGATCAGCAGCAGCGCGTCGGCCCCCATCTCCTGATACTGGATGCTCTTTTCGATCTGCGTGGCGGTGCAGTTGGAGCCGCTGCCCACCACCACAGGCACCCGTCCGTCCACCACGCGAATGGTGTGCGCCACCACGGCGGCGTCCTCTTCATGGGTCATGGTGGAGTATTCGCCGGTGGTGCCCAGCGCCAAAATGCCGTCGGTCCCGGCGGCGATCTGGCGCTCCAGCAGCTGGGTCAGCGCGTCAAAATTCACGCTGCCGTCCTCACGGAACGGCGTGATCATGGCCACAACGGAACCTCTCAAATGCTCGAACTTCATGTAAGTGTCCTCCATACTTTTCGTTTTTTGTAAAAGAAAAAGCCGGTAGAGACACGCTCCTACCGACAGTCCGTTCACGTTCAAAAACGTGGAGTCTCTGTAAGCGGATAGCGCCCCTGCGGCGAAGGCCGCAGACAGTCCCGCAGGTATTTCCCACGGCCCCACCCTCTCCGCCGCGCCCGGGGAAAAGGTTCGGCGGACTTGCCCTTCCCACCTTCTCCGCCTGCCGGCTCCTGTGGGTCCATCGCATCCGCGCCTCTATCTTATTTTGCGTTATCATATCATCTTGCGTCCCCTGTTTCAAGAGAAATATTAAAAATTTTAGGGAAAAATACGGGACTTTTCTTGTGGAGTTCGACAAAAAAGTCACTTTTCCCTGTTCTACTTTGCGCCGCCGTGCTATATTGATAGTATCTACTCAACAGGAGGTTCTTCCGATGCTTTCATCCGTCGTCGCCTACCGCAGAGAGCTGCACCGCATTCCGGAGCTGGACAATCAGCTGCCGGAGACTGTGAACTATGTCCGCTCCGTTTTGAAGGGCCTTCCCTGCAAGCTTTTTTCCCCCGTCGTCGGCAGCGTCTGCGCGTTTTTTGACGCCGGGGCGCGGGAAAGCATCGCCTTCCGGGCGGATCTGGACGCCCTGCCGGTGACGGAGGATACCGGCCTTCCCTTCGCGTCGGCCCACCCCGGGCGGATGCACGCCTGCGGCCACGACGGCCACACCGCCATGGCGCTGGCGCTGTCGGAGATCGTGGCGGAGCATCTGGGCGAGCTGCCCCGAAACGTGCTCTTTATTTTTCAGCCCGCGGAGGAGACCACCGGTGGGGCCCGGCAGCTTTGTGAGACCGGCGTGCTGGAGCGCTACCGGGTGCGCCGGATGTTCGGCGTGCATCTGTGGCCGGGCCTTCCCGCAGGGTCGGTTTTCTCCCGCCCCGGCCCCATGATGGCAAGCTCCAACGAGGTGACCGTCACCGTCACCGGGCAAAGCGTACATCTCAGCCGGGCAGCGGAGGGGCGGGACGCCCTGACGGCGGGGATCGCCTGTCTGGAGCGCTTCTACGACATGATGGACCAGCTACCTCCCGAGGAGCCCCGGCTGCTGCGCTTTGGCAAGATGGTCTCCGGCACGGTGCGCAACGCCATCAGCGGTCAGTCGGTGCTGGAGGGCAGCTTGCGGACCTATCGGGAGGACACCTTCCTTTTTTGCCGGCGGCAGTTCAGGGAGATCGGCAAGGCCGTGGCGGCGGAGAGTGGCTGCGGCGTGGACGTCCACCTGAGCGAGGGGTATCCCGCGGTTTGGAACCACGAGGCGCTGTATGAGGCGCTTTGCCAAAAGCTTGGGCCGGACGCCCCCCATACGCTGGAAACGCCCGCGCTGGCGGCGGAGGACTTTTCCTTCTATCAGCAAAACGTCCCCGGCGTGTTCTTCTTTCTGGGCGTGGGAGACACCGCGCAGCTCCACGCGCCGCAATTTTCCTTCGATGACGAGACGGTACTGCCCAAGGGCGTGGAATTTTTGAAAAAGCTCTTGCTGCTTCCGTGAGCGCAAAAAATGAGGGGCATCCTTTCGGATGCCCCTCATTTTTTATAGCGTTTGCAAAAACCGCTCCACCCGGTCCAGCCCCTCTTTCAAATCCGCGTCGGAATAGCAGTAGGAGAGCCGCATGTATCCCTCCGTGCCGAAGTAGACGCCGGGAATCAGGCCCACCAGCCCCTCCCGGAGCATTTTTTCACAGAAGGTCAAAGAGTCCATGCCGTACTTGCGGATGTTGATGAACATGTAGAAGGCCCCCTCCGGCTCCTGGACCTCCAGTCCCATGTCCTTGAGCCGCCGGTACACGTACTCCTTCCGCTTGCGGAAGATCTCCACCACGCCGTGGGTGTCGCTCCCAAGCGCCGCCACGCAGGCCCTCTGGACAAAAGAGGGGGCGGAGACCACGCTGTACTGGTGGAAAATCTGCATCCGGTCCCGGATGGGCGCGTCCGCCAGACAGTACCCCAGCCGCCAGCCGGTCATGGCATAGGGCTTGGAGAAGCTCTGGATGACGATGATCCGATCCCGCATATCCTGATATTCGGAAAAACTGTGGTATTCCCCGGTATAGACCAGCGTCCGGTACACGTCGTCGCAGAGGACAAAGATGGGCTTGTCTTTGAGAATTTCATGGATGGCGTTCAGTGTTTCCCGGGTGTAAATGCAGCCGGTGGGATTGTTGGGCGACGTCAGGATGACGGCCTTGGTCCGGGGGGTGATGGCCGCCTTCAGCTGTTCCGGGTCGATCTGGAAGTGGTTTTTCTCCGTGGGCAGCGCCACCGGAACGCCCCGGCACAGCTGGGTGATGGACTCGTACAGGCTGAAGGCGGGCGTGGGGATGATGACCTCGTCGCCGGGATTGAGCACGGTGGAGAGGCTGAGAAACAGGCTCTCCGTGGCGCCGATGGTGAGGATGATCTCATCGGGAGAATAGTGAAGCCCATGGGCCTTCGCCTCAAACGCGGAAATGGCCTCCAGCATATAGGGGTAGCCGTTTCCGGGAGGATAGTGGGTGTCGTTGTCGTCCAGCGCCGCCTTGGCGGCGTCCTTGATGACGTCGGGCGTATTCAGGTCCGGCTCCCCGATCGTCAGGGCGCAGGCGCCGGGCGTATCCCGCACCAGAAAAGTAAACCGGCGGATGCCGGAAAGCTGCACGCCGAGAACGGCGCTGTTTAAGGTCAGTTCCATGGGTCTCACGCTCCTTTTTGGAATAACCACAGTATATGCGTCCCCAAAAAGGATGTCAACGCCGTATTTTGCGTGAAAGAAGGCGGGGCGGACTCCTCTTTTGTCCCCTCAGGTTCCGAAGAAGAGCCGCACGGCAAAGGCGGAGGCGACGAAGCCCGTGAGATCCGCCGCCAGCGCCGCCGGGACCGTATGCCGGGTCTTGTGGATTCCGGCGGACCCGAAGTAGACGGCAATGGTGTAAAACGTGGTCTCCGTGCTGCCCAGCATCACTGCCGCCACACGGCCGATGTAGCTGTCCGGCCCGTAGGCGGACATGAGATCGGTGCCCACCGCCAGCGCGCCGTTGCCGGAGATGGGACGAATGAGCATGAGCGGCGTGGTCTCCGGCGGCACGCCCAAAAACCCCAAGACCGGTGCGCACAGCTGGGAGAGCCACTCCATGGCCCCGGAGGCACGAAACATGGCAACGGCGGTCAGCAGCCCCACCAGCGCCGGGATAATGCGCAGCAGGACGGTCAGGCCTTCCCCCGCGCCGTGGGTCAGCGCGCCGTATACATCCACCCGGTGGCCCATTCCCCACACCGCCACGGCGGCCAGCAGCACCGGGAGCACCAGAGAACTAAAATTCACACCCGACTCCTTTCCCGGCGGGCAAGCACCCGGGCAGCGAGCAGCCCCACCGCCACAGACAAAACGGAGGAAAGCCATACCGCCGGCAAAATATCAAAGGGGGTGGCGCACCCCGCCGCGGCGCGGACGGAGGCCACGGTGGCCGGCAGCAGCTGGATGGAGGCGGTGTTCAGCACCACCAGCATACAAAGCTCGTTGCTGGCAACGCCCCCGCAGCCCACGGCCATGCGGCGGGCCGCCCGAATCCCCAGCGGCGTTGCCAAGCCCCAGCAAATTGGCCGAAACGTTGGCGGAGACCGCAGCCAGCGTCTCCGAATCCTTGCAGGCATTTGGCAGCAGGCGGCGCAAAATCGGGCGAAAGGCCCGGGCAAGGCCACTGGAGAGTCCGCAGACGTTCATGATCTCCATGACGCCCGTCCAAAGACACAGTACGCCCGCCATGGACAGACTCAGCCGAATGGCAGAGTCCGCCCCCGTGAGCGCCGCAGAGGCCACCGCGTCCAGATTGCCGGTGGCCACGCCGAAGATCAGCGAAAGCACCACCATTCCCGTCCACACCCAGGACATTGCCATAATTATCCATCTCCATTTTCCTATATTTTACAAATTTATGAATTTAGTTTTAATTTCCTTTGCTGGTAATTGACATATCATGGGAATTTATGATATTGTCGAAAGCATGCTAAATATGTAATAAAGGAGACACACTGTGAAATCAACGGGAATTGTACGTAAGGTGGACGAGCTGGGGCGGATCGTGCTTCCAATTGAAATGCGCCGTACGTTGGACATTGCAGAGAAGGACGCATTGGAAATCTATGTGGAAGGTGCGTCCGTCATTCTGAAAAAATACAGACCCAGCTGTATTTTCTGCGACAGCAGCAAGGACATCACGCTTTTTAAAGACAAGAACATCTGCCCCAAGTGCCTGAAGGAATTGAAGGGTCTGTAAATTACCGAAAAAAGCACAGCTCCCGGCGCGAAAGCGCCGGGAGCTGTGCTTTTATGCGATGTGTTATGTTTCCAGTGCGGCGGCGTACAGCTCGTTTTTGGAAAGTCCGGTGTGCTCCGCCACCTCCTTGGCCGCGTCCTTGAGGCGATACCCCTGCTCCTTGAGGGACAGCACCTGCGCCACCGCGTCCTCCAGCGTGACCACGGTCTCCTGCTGCTTTTCCGCCCCGGCTACCACCAGCACATATTCCCCCTTGGGCGCGTTTTCGGCGTAGTAGTCCACGGCCTCGCCCAGCGTACAGCGCAGGGTGGTCTCGTGGAGCTTGGTCAGCTCCCGGCAAAGGGCGATCCGCCGCTCCGGCCCAAAGGCTGAAAGCAGGTCCTCCAAGGTGGTTTTCAGCTTGTGGGGCGCCTCATGGAAGAGCATGGTGCGCTCCTCGTTTTTCAAGGAATCCAGATGCTCCCGCCGGCTCTTTTTATTGACCGTCAAAAACCCCTCGAAGGTAAACCGGCCCGTGGGCAGGCCGCTGACCGCCAGCGCATTCACCGCCGCGCAGCAACCGGGGATGGACAGCACCTCCACGCCGTTTTCCGCGCACAGGCGCACCAAATCCTCTCCGGGGTCCGAGACGGCAGGCGTCCCGGCGTCCGTCACCAGCGCGCAGGATTCCCCCGCCAGCAAGCGCTCGAGGATGCTTTGCCCCGCGGAGACATGGTTATGCTCGTGATAGCTCACCATGGGCTGCTTGATGGCAAAATGGTTTAAAAGCTTCACGGAGACCCGGGTATCCTCCGCCGCGATAAAATCCACGCTCTTCAGCGTTTCCACAGCCCGCATGGAAAAATCCCCCAGATTGCCGATGGGGGTGGCAACCAGATACAGTGTACCGCTCATAGCGCGTCCTCCTGTGTTCGAAAATAAATGGCGTCCAGTTCCGCCGTGGGAAGGCCCTCTGGCGTCTGCAAAAGCAACGGTGGTTCCACCGTCAGTCCCGGCTTTCCGCCCCGGCGTCCCTCCACCAAAAGTAGCGACGGCGCGGCGCCCGAGGTCTTTGCGACAAAGCGGAGCCGCTTAGGTTCCAGTCCGGCCTGGCGCAGGGTGCAAAGCACGTCGCAAAGCCGCTCCGGCTTGTGACAAAGGCAAAAGCTCCCGCCCCAGCGGAGAAGCCGTGCCGCCGCCTTCCCCACCTCCTCCAGCGTGCAGTGAAGCTCCGATCGGGCCGTGCGCAGCGCGTCCGCTTGCGAAAGACGCCCGCTGCCCACGGGATAATAGGGCGGATTGCACACCACCAGATCGAAAGCGCCCGCTGTAAGTGGGGCCGCCCTCAGATCGCCCTGAAAAAAGGAAAGTCGGTCCGTGAGACCATTTTTTTCGGCGGCCCGCTCCGCAAGGGAAACCGCCGCGCCCTGCACCTCCACCCCGGTGACGCGCAGCGCCTTTTCCCGCTGCAACAGCAGCAAACACAAAAGGCCGGTGCCGCAGCCCAAATCGCACACCCGCAGACCCGGCCGCAGCCGGGGCAGCGAGGAGAGCAAAAAGGTGTCCGTGCCCGGACGGAACAGCGTGTCGTCATAGACAAACCGATACCCGTCGGGCTTTAAAAATTCCCAGTGCTCCGTCGCGCTCGCCCCCTTCCCGGCTGTTGGATGTTTTACCGTTTCGCAGGGACCCTCGGTTGACGAGGGTCTCCACGGTTTTTCTTTGTCAACTGATGCTATTATAGTCGAAAACAAAACACACCGCAAGCAGAGCTTACGGTGTGTTTATGTATCCCTCTGAAATTATTCCTCGGGAACGATGGCGCCGTTGGGGCAAGTGTCGCAGCAAGAACCGCAGTCCAGGCAAGCGGCAGCATCGATGACGTACAGGTCATCACCCTGGCTGATAGCACCGGCGGGGCAAGCGTCCGCGCAGGAGCCACAGCTCACGCAGGCAGAAGTAATTTTATAAGCCATGGGAAGCACCTCCATAAGATTTGTGTTTTTCATTGTACCATACAATTTGAAAAAAGCAAGCCATTCCCTTTAAAAAAATAGCGAAGCCCTCGGAAAGCTTCGTAATCCCGTTCACAAATTGTTTTCATATTGGTCAAAGAAAGTCAAAAAGTACCTCTTGACTTTCCGGAAGGCCGTGCTATACTGGCGTCAGAACGAAGGTTAAGGAAAGTCAAAGTCAATTTGATTTTTATAGAAAGGGATGGTCGACCGGTGGGAATTTCGGATTTGATCGCCGACTTTCTCCAGAGCGGTCTGGAGACGGCGGAGGACGGCGTGCTGGAGGTTCAGCGCAGCGATTTGGCCCAGCGTTTCAACTGCGTGCCCAGCCAGATCAACTATGTGATGTCCACACGCTTTTCTCCCGAGCGGGGCTACGCGGTGGAAAGCCGCAGGGGCGGCAACGGGTACATCCGCATCACCCGGGTCCGGATGGACCGGCAGATGCTGATGATGCACGTCATCAACTCGCTGGGGGATGGGGTGGACCTCAAGTCGGTCCGGGCGATTCTGGAGAATCTGGTGCAGTCCGGCGCACTGACGCCGGAGATTGGGCAGGCGCTGCTGGCCGCCGTGGGCGACCGGGCGCTGAGGGCCGTGCCCCGGGCGCTTCGAGACGGCGTCCGTGCCGACATCCTCAAGCAGGTGCTGATCCTTCAGATCCTCTGAGGAAACGGCCCATTGAATTCAGTTCACATTTATATGCGGATACAGGAGGTTTTTGATTATGAAATGCGAGAATTGTGGCAAGAATGAAGTTACCTTTCTTTATCAGAGCAACATCAACGGAAAGGTCACGGAAAAACATCTTTGCAGCGAATGCGCGGAAAAGCTGGGTTTAACCCAGCGCGTTGCGGCCCAGAGTCGGCGCATGATGGAAAATTTCTTTGGGGACCGCTTTTTCGGCGGCGGCTTTCTGGAAAATTTCTTCTCCCCCCAGCCGCTCCTCTCCGCCCGGAAGGGCTGGCTGCTGGAGGACCCCTTTGACGATTTCTTCGCCGACATGCCCGCCCTTGGCGCGGAGAAGGAGGCGGAGCAGGCCGAGCAAACAGACTCCGCCGATCTGGTGGACGCACAAGAGCAAAGCCGCTTTTCCTACCTGCGAGAGCTTAACGCGCTGCGGCTGGAGATGAAGAAGGCCGTCCATACCGAAAATTTTGAACAGGCCGCCAAGCTGCGGGACGAGATTCACCAGCTGGAGGCGCAGCACAAGGAGAAGAAAGAGCGCGCGTAAGCGCTCCTCCTTCCTGTACCAGTGAGAAAGAAGGCGACGCACATGAATGAAAATAAATTCACCCCCAGAGCCGAGGAAGCCCTGCGGCTTTCTCAGGAGGCGGCGGGCGAGCTGGGCCACGGATACGTGGGCACGGAGCATCTGCTGCTGGGATTAGCCCGGGAGGGGGACGGCATGGCCCATACCGTTCTCACCGAGGCAGGTCTCACCGATGAGATGATCGTGGAGATCATCAAAAAAAGCGTGGGCGCGGGACTGCCCGGCAGCAACCCGGCCCAGGGTCTCACCCCCCGGGCCAAGCGGGTGGTGGAGATCGCCATGGAGGATTCCCTTCGGGGCGGGTACAACTATGTGGGCACAGAGCATCTGCTGGCGGGCCTTTTGCGGGAGGGCAACAACATGGCCGTGCGCATTCTGCGCACCGCCGGGATCGACGGCCGCCGCCTGTACACCGCCCTCATGCAAAAGCTGAATGAGACGCCCCGGGGCAAGGCGGCGGAGGCCAAAGCAAACCCCGCCGTCAAGGAGGACAGCGGGAAAACCAAGACCCTGCGGGAATTCACCCGGGACCTCACCGCCGACGCCCGCGCCGGCAAGCTGGACCCCGTGATCGGGCGGGAGCGCGAAATTCAGCGAGTCATTCAAATTCTCTCCCGCCGCACGAAAAACAACCCCTGCCTCATCGGCGAGCCGGGCGTTGGCAAGACCGCCATCGCGGAGGGTCTGGCCCAGAAAATCGTTCTGGGCGACGTGCCCGACGAGCTGCTGGATAAGCGCATTTTGTCCCTGGACCTCTCCGGCATGGTGGCAGGCACCAAGTACCGGGGCGAATTTGAAGAGCGGATCAAAAAAGTTTTGGAGGAGGTCCGGCGCTGCGGCGACGTGATTCTCTTTATTGATGAGCTGCACACCATTGTGGGCGCCGGCTCCGCCGAGGGCGCGGTGGACGCCGCCAACATCATCAAGCCCGCCCTCGGCCGGGGCGAAATTCAGGTCGTGGGGGCCACCACGCTGAACGAATATCGCAAGTATATCGAAAAGGACGCGGCGCTGGAGCGGCGCTTCCAGCCCGTGCAGGTGGGCGAACCCAGTCAGGAGGCGTCTCTGGAGATTTTGAAGGGTCTGCGGGAGCGGTACGAGCAGCATCACAAGCTGCAAATCACCGACGAGGCCCTCTCCGCCGCCGTGACGCTCTCCAGCCGCTATATCAACGACCGTTTCCTGCCGGATAAGGCCATCGATTTGATGGACGAGGCCGCCAGCCGGGTCCGCATGGAGGTGGAGGAGATCTCCCCGGAGCTGAAGAGTCTGGAGGAAAAGATCGCATCGCTCACAAAGGACAAGGACGAGGCCATCGCCCGGCAGGACTATGAAACTGCCGCCCAGCTGCGGGATATCGAGCGAAACTATCAGGATCAGGCGGAGCAGGAGCGCAGCAAACGCCGCAAAAACAACGCCAGGCACCGCCCTGTCACCGCGGAGGATATCGCCGCCGTGGTGTCCGGCTGGACAGGCATCCCCGTCACCCGTCTCACGGAGGATGAGGGCGCGCGGCTTTTGCACATGGAGGACACCCTCCATGCGCGTGTGGTGGGGCAGGACGAAGCCGTGACCGCCGTGGCCCGGGCCATCCGCCGGGGCCGGGTGGGCTTGAAGGACCCCAAGCGCCCCATCGGCTCCTTCCTTTTTCTCGGACCCACGGGCGTGGGCAAGACGGAGCTTTGCAAATCTCTGGCGGAGGCCATGTTCGGCGACGAGAGCACCATGATCCGCATTGACATGTCCGAATATATGGAGCGGCACACCGTCTCCCGCCTCATCGGCTCTCCCCCGGGCTATGTGGGCTATGACGAGGGCGGACAGCTGACGGAGAAGGTCCGGCGCAAGCCCTATTCCGTGGTGCTGTTTGACGAAATTGAAAAGGCCCACGAGGATGTGTGGAACGTGCTGCTCCAGATTTTGGACGACGGCCGGATCACCGATTCTCAGGGGCGGATGATCGATTTCAAAAACACGGTCATCGTCATGACCAGCAACCTCGGCGCCAAGACCCTGACCGCCGCGGGCGCGAAGCTGGGCTTCTCTGCGGACGAGCACATCGAATCGGACGCCGAAAAGCGCTTCGCCCGGGCCAAGGAAACGGTCCTCGCGGAGCTGCACCAAACCTTCCGTCCTGAGTTTTTGAACCGTATCGACGACATCATCGTATTCCGCGCTCTGACGGAGGCAGACATTCAGGAGGTGGCCCGCCGGATGCTGAAAACCGTCTCCGCCCGGATGGAGGCCATGGGCATTCATCTGGATGCCGGCGAGGAGGCCGTTGCCGCGCTTGCCAAGGAGGGCTTTGACCCGAAATACGGCGCCCGTCCCCTGCGCCGGGCCATCCAGAGCATGGTGGAGGACGCCGTTGCGGAACGAATGCTGGACGGCACCTTAAAAGAGGGCGACACGGCAAAGCTGTTCATGGAAAACAACAAGCTGCTGATTACCAAATGATTTTTTTCTTTGCGAATCCACCGCCGGAGGGCGCCTACGTGTGCTCTCCGGCGGTTGGTTTTGTTTCAGCGAAACGTTTTCCTTTCGGAATATCGCCTTGATTTGTTCATATTTATCCTGTATAGTGGTAGTGTTATCAATTTTTCCCCCCACAGAAAGGAGCATTTTCCATGCCGTTCTCATTCAACTTCGGCGGGTTTGACCCCAATGCCTTCGGCGGCGGTTTCAACCCCGGCGGCTTCCCCGGCAAAGACAGCTCCGCCGTCCCTCCCCAGCAGCCGCAAAGGCCCCGGAAGCCCCGCAAGGCCATCGGCAACGCGTTTACCCGCACGCTCATCAATCTGGGCGTGACGCTGGCGGCGGGTCTTGTGTACTTCTATCTGGAGCTTCCCGCCCTCAACCTCCACGCCGAGGAATTCTATGTATTCGCCTTTTTGCTGTGCGCGGTATACTGCGTGTGCGCGGTGCTGACCTCCGGCTTTCAGGGGGAAGGCGTCAAGGGCTATGTGGGCTTTGTCAAAAAGCAGTGCGTGGTGCCCTTTGTGGTGCTGCTGGGACTCATTGCCGCCATTGCCATCGGCGCCATCAGCTCGTGGGTGGTGCTGCGGGCCGGCGCTTACAGTGAGATGCTGCCCATCCAAACCGGCGACTTCACCACAGAGGTGGAGGAGATCTCCTACGACCAGATCCCCATGCTGGACGCGGACTCCGCCTCCCGCCTCGGCACCCGGAAGCTGGGCGAGCTGGCGGACATGGTCTCCCAGTTTGAGATTCTGCCCACCTACACACAAATCAACTATCAGGGCCGCCCCGTGCGGGTCACGTCGCTGCGCTACGGCGATCTCATCAAGTGGTTTACCAACCGCACGCAGGGTCTGCCCGCCTATGTGATCATCGATATGGTGACGCAGGAGGCCGAGGTGGTCCGTCTGGATGAGGGCATGAAGTACACCGTGGCGGAGCACTTTGGGCGCAATCTTTACCGCCACCTGCGCTTCAACTATCCCACCATGATGTTTGACGAGCCCATGTTTGAAATTGACGAGACGGGCACGCCCTACTGGGTCTGCTCCCGCATTGTCAAGACCATCGGCCTTTTCGGCGGCATGGATGTAAACGGCGCGGTTTTAGTGAACGCCATCACCGGCGAGAGTGAATATTACGAGCAGGTCCCCAGCTGGGTGGACCGGGTATACTCCGCCGACATCATTGTGCAGCAGTATGACTATTACGGCCAGTATCACAACGGCTTTTTAAACTCCATGTTCGGTCAGCGGGACGTGACCATCACCACCGACGGCTACAACTATATCGCCATCGGCGACGATGTGTATATGTATACCGGCGTCACCTCCGTCACCTCCGACCAGTCCAACATCGGCTTCATCCTCTCCAACCAGCGGACCAAGGAGACGCATTTTTACTCCATTGCCGGCGCGGAGGAGTTTTCCGCCATGTCCTCCGCCCAGAGCAAGGTGCAGCAGATGAACTATCAGGCGACCTTCCCGCTGCTTTTAAACATTGCCGACCAGCCTACCTATTTTCTCTCCCTCAAGGGCGCGGACGGCCTTGTTAAGATGTATGCCATGGTCAACGTGCAGCAGTACCAGATCGTGGAGACCGGGCAGACCGTGGCGGAGTGCGAGAGCAGCTACCGCCGGGCGCTGGCCCAGAGCGGGCTGATCAGCGCGGGGGATGCGGATATCTCCAGCGCGGAAAGTCGGGTGGAGGACGGCGTGATTGCCGAAATCCGCACCGCCGTCATTGACGGAAACACCCACTACTATGTCCGTATGGAGCACGGCGTGGGCTATCTAGACTTCTCCGCGGAGGCAACGCCCCGGGCGGTGCTGCTGGACGTGGGCGACCACATCTGGTATCGATACGAGCTGCAAAGCGCGGAATTCCCGGAAAACGGCATCGTACGGGCAAAGAATTTCTGGTTTGAGGGTGAGACGCCTCCCGGCGGCGAACCCGCCTGACCGGACCGATACAACAAAGAAAAGGCCTGCCGTCTGCACATGCAGACGGCAGGCTCTTTTTTCTTTTTTCTTTACCTTAAAACCTTAAAAATGCGGGTTGCTTTGCCCGCCCGTTTCCCGTGTCATTTGGAGTAGGGATTTGCGATATTGACCGTCCCGTAGGTCCGGGCAAACTCGCCGTCCACCAGAAACCGGACCTCCTCCACCGCGTCCAGCGAGCAGAGTGACCGCCACAGCGCCTGCATGGCGGCGGACAGATTTGCCTCCGGCGAAAGGGTTTCCAGCAGCGCCGACGACAAATTGACGTAGCACGTATTCTCCTCCAGCCAGACGGAACGCACCCGGAACCCACCCGGCAGGGCGTCTGTGTGATTCTTTTCCTCCGGTCCGCTCTCCAGCGCCCTGGCCACCGCGCCCACCTGCGTGTCCCCCTCGTAAAGCTCCAACACCCGGTTTTCCGCCGACAGGGACCCGTATTCATTCAGAAAATACAGCGTGGCCGTCACGGTGCTCACCACATCCCCCTTGGGGGAGAGCAGCACGTCCTGCGCCGTGAGGACCTGCTTGTCCCGATAGGCCAGCTCCTGCCCCCGGACCGTGATCTGAACAGACAGGATCTCCGGCAGCTGTGTCAGCGTCAGCGTGATGGCGTAATCCGCCAGCGTCAGCGCCACGTCGGAAAGCGCGGCGTAGGGAAAGGTCAGATCCACCACCGCCCTGCCTCGATCCACCGTCACGGACAGCAGCTGTGTACCGAGGGGAATGGGGCTTTTCAGCGTCTCGTCCGCGGGACCCTCCAAAAGCGCGCTCATCAGCTTTTCCGCCAGGGCCTGCGTATCCGCGCCCTGCGCGCCCAGAAGGATGGATTCCGACCGCAGCGCGTCGCCGCTGTCCGCAGCCGTCAAATTCGCCTCTTGGAAATAAAGTGCGTAGGCATTCTCCTGCTGTTTGCGGCCCACTACCGCGCAGCCGCCGCCAAGGATCATGGCGGTACACAGCAAAAGCAGCGCGATCCGCTTCATGCCGTCCCTCCTTCCACGCCGGGCCAGCAAACCGTGAACACGGCGCCGCCCTCCGCCCGGTTGGCGGCAGACACCGTTCCGCCCCGCTTTTCCACCGTGTTGCTGACGATGGAAAGTCCCAGTCCGGTTCCGCCGGCTTCCCGGGAACGGGCCTTGTCCACCCGATAAAACCGCTCGAAGATCCGGGGCAGATCGGTTTCCGGAATGCCGGCGCCGTTATCCTCCACGGACAATACCACCTGCCCCCGCTCCCGCCGAAGAGACACCTGCACCGCGCCCCCCACGGAGGAGTATTTGATGGCGTTATCCGTCAGGTTGTAGATCACCTGATGGATTTCGTCCCGCGTGGCCAGCACCGTGCAGTCGTCGCTGGCCACGTAGGTGAGGTCAATTTTCTTTTCGTGGGCCACCAGACTCATCATCCGCATGACCTGCTCCAAAACCGGAAGCACGTCCACCACCACGGGCGTATCCAAAACGCCGCTGTCCAGCCTGGTCAGCCGCAGCAGGTCCTCTGTGATGCGGGTGAGCCGCTCCGCCTCCGCACCGATATCCGACACAAACTCCCGGGTGATGGCGGGGTCGATATTCTCCGTTTGCAAAATGGAATCCGTCAGCAGACGAATGGCCGCCAGCGGCGTTTTCAGCTCGTGGGAGGCGTCGGACACAAACCGACGCCGGGCATTCTCCGTGGTCTGAAGCCGGTCGGTCAGGCTGTTGAACTCCTGTCCCAGCTGGGCGATCTCATCCCGGCCCCGAATTTCCGTGCGGTGGCTGTATGCGCCCTCCCGCACCTCCCGAATCGCCGTGAGAAGCTCGCTGATCTTCTTCGTCAGCGCCATGGACAAAAGGCCGCTGAGCGCCAGCACCACCGCGCCCACGCCCATGGAAAGCCGCATGAGATTCCCCTGCAACCCGCCCAGCAGCGCGCCCTGCTCCGTATCGTATTCATAGGCGTACACCGCGCCGATGATCCGGTTTTGATAGAGCACCGGGGAGGAGGCGTGGCTGCGGAACGCGCCGTCCCGGAACGCGCAGCGAAACGCGTCGTTTCCAAGCAGCGCCTGTACAATTTCCGTGTAAAAGGTGTATTCCCCCACAGCGCCCCCGGTCTCCCGGGAATCGTAGAGCACCTTTCCGGAGCTGTTGGTCACGAGAATACGGGAAAGGCCCGTCTCCTCCACCACTGCCATGGCCTCCGCCACGTTTTCTTCGTTCAGGCGGTCCAGCCCCGACAGGGAATAGACCATCACGGAAACGCTGGCTTGCAGGGTGGTTTCCTTGGAGCGAAACACCAGATCCTCCGACACCAGCAGCGGATACGTATTGAGCAGCAACAGCACGGCGGCGATGATGAGGATGTAGCTCAAGCCGAATTTCGCCTGCAAGCTGTCCAAATAAGACCCCTTATCCCTTGAAATAGTACCCCACTCCCCACTTGGTCATAATGTGATCCGGCTCCGCCGGATTTTTCTCCAGCTTCTCCCGCAGACGGCGGATGTGGACGTCCACGGTGCGGTAATCCCCGGCATAGGTGTATCCCCACACCACATTCATCAAATTCTCCCGGCTGTATACCCGCCGGGGGTTGCGCATCAGCAGCTCAACAAGATCGTACTCCTTGGCGGTAAGCTCCACGAGCTTTCCCTCTCGGATCGCCACCCGCTCCCGGGTGTCCAGCGACAGATCCCCCGCCGTCAGAACATCGCCCTGGGCGCGCTGCACGCCGGCGGCCCGGCGCAGCAGCGCCCGGACCCGGGCCTTCAGCTCCAGAATGTTGAAAGGCTTGGTGAGATAATCGTCCGCGCCGCACTCAAAGCCCATCAGCTTGTCGGCGTCCTCGCTTTTTGCCGTCAGCATGATGATGGGGACATTGGAAAACTCCCGGATGCGCATACACGCCTCCAGCCCGTCCACCTCCGGCATCATCACGTCCAGCACCAGAAGATCGAAGCTGCCGCTGCGGGCCATCTCCACGGCGGCAGCGCCGTCATAGGCGCACTCCACCGCGTACCCCTCGTTCTCCAGATTGAATTTCATGCCCTTGACCAGCGTCCGCTCGTCGTCCACCACCAGAATTTTCATGTTGTCCCCTCTTCCTCCACTGTCACGCTCTCCCGCAGTCCCTCAAATTTCCCCTGACCGATTCCCGGCACCTCCATGATCTCCTCGATCGTTTCAAAAGGGCCGTGGCTGGCGCGATAAGAAACGATCCGGCTGGCCAGCGCCGGTCCGATCCCGGGCAGGGTCTCCAGCTCCTCAGCCGTGGCGGTATTCAGGTCCAAGGGCGAAACGTCCGGCAAAATCATCTCCTGCGGCACCGTTTGGTCCGTCTCCACCGCGGCGGCTGCGGCGGCCGCCTTTCGGTCGTGCAAAAACAGGGCCAGCAGGATGCACAAAAAGAGTGCCGTCATGCCCAAAAGGATTGTCTCAGTTTTCGTGGCCCTTCTCCGCTCGTTCAAGGTTGAACTCCCGCCTTTTTTTTGTTATACTGTAAAGAGGCATCGCATCCCGGCAGATTCCGCCCGCATGCGGCCCATTTATTTTGACACAATTCTGAAAAAGATTATACCATACTCTTTGGGAGATAGATATGAAAACAAGACGCTTTTTTGCCCTTTTTTTGCTGCTAAGCCTGCTTTTCAGCCTGTGGACCGCCCCCAGCGCCGCCGCCGTGGAGGACCCCAACATTCTGGCGAAGGCCGCGCTTTTGGTGGATGCCGGCACCGGTGGGATCGTCTATGGCAAAAATGAACACCAGGAGCTTTACCCCGCAAGTCTTACCAAAATTATGACCGCGCTTTTGGTGCTGGACGCTGTGGAGGCGGGCCAGCTTTCCTTGGATCAGGAGCTCACCGCCACCGCCTCCGCGCTGGAGGGACTTTCCGACGACGGCAGCTCCGCCGGCATTAAGGTGGGCGAGACCATGACGGTGCGCAACCTTCTCTACTGTATGCTGGTGGTCTCCGCCAACGAGGCCTGCGACATTCTGGCCGAAGGCGTTGCGGGCAGTGTGAGCGCCTTTGTAGAGAAAATGAACGCGAAGGCGGCGGAGCTTGGCTGCGAAAACACCCACTTTGTCAATCCCAACGGGCTCCACGATTCGCAGCACTACACCTCCGCGTGGGACCTGTATCTCATCACCAGCGCCGCGCTGAAGCACGCGGAATTTTTGCCCATCTGCGACACGGCGGATATCGTGATTCCCGCCACCAACCTCAGCGCGGAGCGCCATCTTTACACCACCAACAACCTCCTCTCCAGCTGGCGGGTCATCGGCTATCGCAACAAGGAGGCCCACGGCATCAAAACCGGGTCCACCAGCGAGGCGGGCCACTGTCTCGTCTCCTCCGCCACCCGGGGAAGTCTCTCCTTCATTAGCGTGATTTTGGGCGCGGACCGGGTGGAGGAAAACGGCGTGGGAAATATCCGCAGCTTTTCAGAGACCACCCGGATGTTTAACTACGGCTTTGAGAATTTTTCCTATCAAACCATCGTAAGCGCCACGGAGGTGGTCAAGGAGGTCCCCGTTTCCCTCTCCAAGATCGACCACGTCACCGTCCACCCCGCCGAGGATGTGGAGGCCCTGCTGCCCAAGGATCTAGGCGCGGCGGAGCTGGAGCGCACCGTGGTGATGCAGGACCCGGTGGAAGCGCCGGTGAAGGAGGGGGACAAGCTGGGCACGCTGGAGCTTAGTCAGGACGGAACAGTATACGCCTCCGTGGAACTTTTGGCCATGCATGACGTGGAAGCCTCCGCTCTGCTGGTCTTTTGGCGGGATGTGCAGCTGTTTTTCTCCCGGACCTCCGTCCGGATCACGGCGGCAGTTTTGCTGGTGCTGGCAGTGGCTGTGCTGGCGTGGAAGCTGCTGCTGGGCCGTCGGCGCTATCGGTACGGCCGCAGCGTCGGGAGCGGGCGCAGCGGCGGATACCGGGGACGCAGAAGATAAGGAAAAGAGACTGTCGAAAAAGCCAATAGGCTTTTTCGACAAATGGCTTCGCTACGCTCCGCGCCTCATAGGTCCGCTTTCGGCGGACAATTCGACGCTCGCTTCGCGTAAAGTGTTTTCGCCCACGTACAAGCCGCGGTCGAAAACGGATTTAAATTTTTTTGCCGCCCCGGCGGCAAACTCTGTGAGACTTTTTCGACAAGCTGAAGAGACTGCCTTTCGGCAGTCTCTTTTTTTCACAGATACCGGACCATTTCCTCCAGCGGCATCCGGGTTTGATGCAGCCGGGAGGGGCGGGCGTCCTCCGCCGGATAGCCCATGGGGATCATGGCGACAGGCATTACCCCGGCCATTTCCGGGAACGCCGAGAGCAGCTTTTCCGGGTCGAACATCCCCACGTAGGTGGTGCCCAGTCCCAGATCCGCCGCTTGCAGCATCATCTGGGCAGAGGCGATGGCAGCGTCGATCTCGCCGTGGTTCTTGCCGTCTCCCTCCCGTTTCCATGCGCTTTGGGGGTCATAGGCCACCACCAGAATCATAGGCGGCGCGAAATGGGAGTCCATGCACGCGTCGGCCTTTGCAAGCGCCTCCGGACTTTGAAGTACGAAAATGCGCTGGGGCTGGTTATTGTGGGCGGTGGGCGCGTTGTGGCCCGCCGCCAGCACGACTGCCAACTTCTCCGGCTCAATGGGCCGGTCGCTGAATTTGCGCAGGGAATACCGCTGCGCGGCTAGCATTGCAAAATCCATGGAATCTCTTCCTCTCTTTTGTATCGATTGCCGCGCCGGGACCTTCCCCGCAGCGCCAAATCATTTGCGTTGATTTTATCACGCCGGGAGCAATTTGACAACTACCAGATGTGAACGCCGTCCCTGCGGCGATAGCCTGGGCAAGAGGGCTTGACGCCGGCGGTATCGTGAAACTCCACGAATTTCAGGGAATAGAAATCGCCGGTGATATACCGGCCCTGATCCGGCTGGAAAATCACCAGATAATCGTTGCCCACGCTGTGGAGGAATCCCTCCCAGGAAACCGGGCTCTGGGTCCCGACCAGGAAGGTGGCAACAACGTAGTGTCCCAGGTTTTTCATCAGCAGCGCCCGCAGGGAGCCCAGATGCGCTTCTTCTACGGTGGTGGGATTTTCCACTGTCTCATCCGGAACGCTCGGGGACATTTCCAAAGTCTGTCTCCCCCCTGTTCCCGGCATCTGCTGCGGCATCGGCTGGCCCGTGGGGAACCCCATGGGCGTCATGCCCGGCGTCAGACCGGGCATCGTGTTCGTGTTGTAGCCGAGCGTCACGCCGGGCTCTAAGCCGGGTACCGCGTTGGTGTTGTAGCCGGGCGGCTGGTAGGTAACCTCGCCGGCCCACTCCTGTCCGGCTCCATTCTGGGCGACAGGCATATTTCCCTGCCCCGCGCTTCCTGCGCTCATCCCGTACCGGGCGGCTGCGCCGGTCGGATAATTCATCATAATGCACCTCTCCATTTTTTAAGTCTTATAATACGCATCGGTCGGATTGTAGAAGCAGTGATCGCCGATTCTCGTTTGCCAGTACCCCACGTCCGACGGAAAGCGAGACCGGCACTTGGGGCCGAAGGGATTGTAAAACCACAGGGACTCCGCCACGTCCGGCAGCCGGTTTCCCGCAATGGCCCAGTCGGCGATATCGTAGTGGATTTGTTCGGGCCGCATATTGTAAATATTTTGTGGATTGTAGGCGCCGCGTTCTGTTTCACTGGCGCAGACGAATTGGTACGGCTGAAAGATGATGTTGCGGATACTGCCCTGGCCCACCCGGGCATATTCCCCGCCCTTGGCATGGACGCGGTTCATGACCACACCCGCCACTGCCTTCATCCCGGTTTCTCCTTCTCCTCCTGCCTCACACTGGATTAAACGCGCCAGCAATTCCCGGTCGGAATAAGCCATTGTCTCTTCCTCCTTGGCCAAACCAGGGCCATCCGAGTCCGTCCCGCAGGACGTACCGCGCTGCAAACGGACTCGGATGATCCCGCTTTCGCATTGCTGCTCCATTCTATGCGCAAAAACAGCCGCCGGTTCCCCGGCGGCTACTTTTTAATCTCTTTTTTGCTTCTGTTCCGCAATTGCCAGACGGAACATTTCCTCCGTCTGCTCGATAGACGCTTCCAGCGCATACGCTTTGGCGTGTTCGGCGTAACGGCGCTCCATCTCGGAGCGCTCTGCGGGATGCTCAAACCACCAGTCGATCCGTTCCGCCAACGCCGCGCTGTCCCCGGCGGGAAACAGGCTCTGCTCATCCAATGCAAACTGGGGCGTTGCGGAGCGGGGCGAGTTGGCGATGACCGGCACCAGGCCGCAGGCAAATGCCTCCATACAGCTCATGGCCTCGATCTCGGCGTCGGAGGTGTGCACGTACAAATCCGCCATATGCAAAATCTCCAGCAGGCGGGAAGGCTCGTAAAACTCCATCACGATGGGATTGGGCAGTTTCTGGGCAAGATTGCGGTATTTTTTCTCCAGCGGGCCCTTGCCTGCCAGAATCAGCTGAATCTGCGCGGCGTAGCGGCTTTTGCAGCAGGCCTCGATCAGCACGTCCTGTCTCTTTTCTCCCGCGTAGCGGCCCACCATCAGCACATTGAACTTGCCCGCCATCCAGTCCTCCTTGGGGCCTTTCCCATAGACGTACTGCGGGCTGATGCCGTTGGAGATCACGTGGAGCTGGGCGGTGTAGCCATGCTGGCGCAGCTGCCCGGCAATCATATTGCTGGGGCAGTGGATGTGGGTGAAGCGGTTAAAAAAGGTGTCCCGAAAGCGGTTATACACAAAATCATTCACCCGTTTGCTGTTTCCCATGTGGAGCGTAAAGGTGATATTCTCCGGCTGGCAGTGGAAGGCCGCCGTGTGGGGGATGCCCAACTTTTCCACATGTCGCAGCCCCATGACCGCCAGCGGCGAGGGCATCATAAAATGCACCACGTCCGCCCAAGCCGCCGCCTTTTCAAACACGTGGCGGTTGGGAATGGCAAGCCGCATTCCCTGACTGGTGATCAACTGCTCCACAATGGGGAAAAAGCGCATCTGCCGAACGGCGTATTTATAATCCGCAGGCTTGCCGGTGGCAATGACCCGCACCTCGTTGCCGTGCTCCTTCAGCGCCGTGGCAAATCGGCGGGCGCTGATGGTGGTGCCGTTGTTGGCGTCGTCAAACTGGTCGATGACCAATACGATTTTCATATCTGTAACCGCACTTTCCCCGGTTTTCTGCCGGCATCCCGGTTGTATTTTCAGTGTATCATTATTCCCGTAATTTGTCTACTGAAACCAAAACCGGCCCGCGCCGCAGCGCAGGCCGGTTTCTCTCACGCTTTGCCCGCTTCGCTCAAAATTTTCTCCAGCCCCTGTGCCAGCTGGTCCGGGCAGGAGGTGCTTTTAAAGCCACAGCGGATCCCCTTCAACCGGCGAATCGCCTCCTGAGCAGGCATATCCCGCACCAAGGCCGCGATCCCCTGTAAATTACCGCTGCATCCGCCCAAAATCCGCAGGTCGCGGATCACGCCCCCGTCGTCCACCTCCACCTGCATTTCCTGCGAGCAAACGCCCTTGGGCCGAAAGGAAATCGTCATCGTTCCATTTCTCCTTACCTGTCATTATTTTTGTCCACAATAGCATAGATATTCCAAAAATACAAGGTTTTCTCTTGACAATATCGATATTCGATTATACAATAAACCGTAATAGCGATATTCGATATAGAAGGCGGTGACGTGGGGTGGCGCGGGAGAAATTTCAGACGCTGACAGAGCAGATGTTTTACATTCTCCTCTGTCTGCGCCAGGAACAGTGCGGCGCGGACATCATGGCCCGGGTGGACGCCCTGACGGCGGGCCGGGTGGCCGTGGGGCCGGGGACGCTGTATAATTTGCTGGAGAGCTTTTTGCAGGCGGGCATGATCCGCGAGACGAAGGTGGAGGGCCGAAAGCGCAGCTATGTCCTCACCCCGGTGGGGCAGGCCGCGCTGGAAGAGGAATATCGGCGTCTGCTCCGGGTGGCGACGGACTATGAAGCCTGTACAGGCACAGAAAGGCAGGAACCATGAGGAATACCAAACGAGAGTGGATAGCCTTCTCCTTTTATGATTTTGCGGGCATCGCAGCCCATCTGGAGACCATGGCGGCCAGGGGCTGGATGCTGGAGCGGATCGGGGCGCTGGGCTGGCAGTACCGGCGGACGGAGCCTGCCGCCGTCCGCTTTTCCGTCACCTATTTTGCGCAGGCCTCGGAATTTGACCCGGCCCCCAGCGAGAATGAGACGGTTTTGCAGGACTACTGCGCCGAAGCGGGCTGGGAGCTGGTGACACGCTCCGCCCAGATGCAAATTTTTTGCACCCACGCACAATCGGCGGTCCCCATTGAGACGGACGCGGCGGTGCAGCTTCAAAACATTCACCGGGCCATGAAAAAAAACTACCTGCCGGGACAGGTGATTTTGCTGCTGCTCTCCCTGTTTCAACTGGGAATGCAGGTACAGCAGTTCCATAGCCGCCCCGTTGATTTTTTCACCGCACCCACCTCGCTGTTCCTCGTTCCCTGCTGGCTTGTGGTGCTGCTGCTTTGTTCTTTGGAGCTTTCGAGCTACTTTCGCTGGCGCCGCCGGGCCGTGGACGCGGCGCAGCGCAGCCGCACGCTGGCCCTTCCCCGCAGCCACTATCGTCTCCAGAGATGGGCGCTGGCAGTTGTGGGGCTGGGACTTGGGTGCTGGCTTTGGTCTCTCCGCTCCCGGCGGGAGGTGCTTTTCGCCGCCGCCAGTATCCTTTGGATGGCCCTGCTGATTTTTTTAGTCAATTTCCTAAAGAGCCTGCTCAAGCGAAAGCGGGTCTCCGCCGCCGTGAACCGGGCCGTCACGCTGGGGTCCTGCTTCCTGCTGTCCTTTGTCCTGATGGGCGCGGTGGTATTTGGCGTCGTCCGCCTGAGCCGCCTCGGCGCTCTGGACGACCATCCCCCGGCGGAAACCTATGAATGGCACGGCATGACCTGGGAGGTCTACCACGACGCGCTGCCCCTTACCGTGGAGGACCTGATGGATACGGATTACCCCGGCTACTCCACGGTGGCGGAGGAGGCAGGCACCGCCTTGATGTGGCGCAGGGAGTATGCCCAGGAGCACCGGCTGGGCGACACGGGTGCACCGGAAGTGCATTACGAAATCGTGGAGACCGATCTTCCGGCGCTTCTGGATTTGGCCCTCAAGGAATATCTATCCAAGGCGGAGCGCCACTCCGATCCGGATGCTCCCAACAGCTGGGAAGGGGTGCCCGCCGAGGCGTGGCAGGCGGAGCGGGCCTTCCGCTTTCAGCGGGGAGACACGCCGGAGAATGTCTATCTGGTCTGCTGGCCGGACCGTCTGGCGCAGATTCGCTTCAACTGGGAGCCTACCCCGGCCCAAATGGCTCTGGCGGCGACGCGGCTGAAAGCCGCATAAAAAAGGAGAGGCCGCGCCTCTCCTTTTTATGTTAACTGCCGATCCCGCTTAAACCGTCATTCCCCGGCCGTTGCGCTGCTCCAGCACCAGTCGGTCGGCGATCATGGCGATGAACTCCGAGTTGGTGGGTTTGCCCTTGGCGTTGGAAACTGTGTAACCGAAATACTTTTGCAGCGTCTCCAGATCGCCCCGGTCCCAAGCCACCTCGATGGCATGGCGGATTGCCCGCTCCACCCGGGACGGCGTTGTGGAAAAGCGCTTTGCCACTTCCGGATAGAGGACCTTCGTCACGGCGTTGATGACGTCCATGTCGTTCACGGCGATCATGATGGCCTCCCGCAGGTACTGGTATCCCTTGATATGGGCGGGCACGCCGATCTCGTGGATGACGGAGGTGACCAGATTTTTCAGCGACGCGTTCTTCTCCTCCGGCGTCGTGGGCTGACCGAAAGCCATCTGCATCCGGTCCAGCAGCGCGTTCACCTCACAGGGCTTGGGGAGAAAATAGCTGACAGCCAGCTCGCCGGCCTCCGCCAGCACCCGATCCGTACAAAAAGCGGAAAGCAGAATTGCCTTGGGCTGGTCCCCTTCCCGCGCCTTCAGCTGCCGCAGAACACCCAATCCATCCAGACCGGGCAATACCACATCCAGCACCAGCAACTGCGGCTTGTGCTGGGCAATCAGCTCCAGCGCTTCCATCCCATCTCCTGTGGTCCCCACCACGGTAAATTCTCCGGATTTCTCGATGGCTTCCCGCAGCATGGTGCGGAATTCCTCATTGGCGTCTGCCAGCAGCACCGTTTTCCTGTTGTCTATGTTATACCCTGTCCTTTTTCCAGAAATTTCGATTTACGACGGATTCATGAAGCTTCAAATCACGTTTTCTATAAACTAGCATAAAATTACACATTTTTCAAGATGTGATTCCCAAATTATTCCATAAATCATTCGACAGCTTTTTTGGGACACCGAAACCCCCCGGCTCCCAAGGGTTTGCGCAAAGTGCTTTTCATTCAGGAAAAAATATGATATGATGCGAATACTTTATCAGAAAGGAATCCGAGCCATGGATTTACGATCAGCGCTGGAAGCATACTTACCGTGGAACGAACAGGAGCAGCGGGATTGCCGCGAGATACTGCGGCGGCTGAAAAGCGGCGAAGCGCTTTTTACCAGAGAAAACCCGGCCGCTCACCTGACGGCCTCGGCCTGGGTGGTGAGTCCTGACCGCAAGCAGGTTTTGCTGGCTTATCACAATTTGTACCACTCCTGGGCGTGGCTGGGCGGCCATGCCGACGGAGACCGGGATCTGCTCTTTGCCGCCATGCGGGAGGTGCGGGAGGAAAGCGGCCTTACGGAAGTCCGTCCGGTGTCCGACAATATTTATTCTTTGGAAATTCTTTCCGTGGATGGTCATGAAAAGCAGGGCGTCTACGTCTCTTCCCATCTGCATTTGAATGTCACCTATCTGCTGGAGGCGAGTCCCAAAGCGGTGATTCACTGCAAGAGCGATGAAAACAGCCGCATCGGCTGGTTTTCTCCCGAGGATGCTGTGGCGGCGTCCTCCGAGCCATGGTTTCGCGAGCGGATTTATAAAAAATTAAACGAAAAGCTGGTGAATTTCCTGCCGGCGGAGTGAGCCTTCCCACCCCCACGGACGAAATTGGAACGCGGCCACATACAGAAATTTTTAAAAAACGGCGGACCGCTGGGTCCGCCGTTTTTGCCATTAATTCGCCGCGCTCAGCATATTTTCAATGAAAATTCCATATCCTTTAGTCGGATCGTTTAATAAAACGTGAGTCACCGCGCCCACCAGTTTTCCGTTTTGCAAAATAGGACTGCCGGACATGCCCTGCACAATGCCGCCGGTGGCGGCGATCAGGTCCGGGTCCGTCACGGAGATCACCATATTCCGGCTGTCGGCTGCATCGGGCAGTACCTTCAAAATTTCAACGTCGTAGCTCTGCACCGTATCTCCCTCCACGTTGGAGAGGATGGTGGCGGGGCCTTCCTTCACTTCCCCGGCGGAAGCCACGGGCAGCGCCACACCCGACTGCCAGGTTTCCGTGTCCCCGGGGAGACTTCCGAAAATTCCGTTTGCCGTGTTGGCGTTTAAGCTGCCCAGATCCGTTGTGAGATCGAAGTCACCCCGCAGCTCTCCGGCTTCTCCGGCAGCGCCCTTCTTCACCGCTTTGACGGTGGAAGGCAGAATGGACCCGGAGGCGAAAGGCATCAGCAGCGCCGTATCCGTGTCGGTGATACCGTGGCCCAAGGCGCCGAAAGCGCCGGTAGCGGGGTCATAATAGGTCATCGTGCCGATGCCCGCCATGCTGTCTCGAATCCAGGCGCCGATGGAGTAGGTTCCCTGCTCGTTTTGCTCCGGTTCCACGGAGAGCGTCATATTTTCGCTGCCTCGCCGCACCTGTAAATTTGTAACCGTTTCGCCGCCCTTTTGCAGCAGGGACTGAAACTGCTCCGTGGAGCTGACGGTTACGCCGCCGCATTTGACGATGACGTCGCCCGTCTTAAGGCCGCACTCCTTCGCGGGGGTACCGCCATCAGACAGCTTTACCACCAGAACACCCCTCGAAAACAGCTTGATGCCCACCGTATGCCCCACCGGGATCAACATGCGGGCGGATGGGTCAGCGCCGCCGGGAATCACCTCTGCGGCGCCCGCCATGGGGCCGGCGCACAACAAAAACGCCAATGCCAGTGCCGCTCCGCCCCGCAGCAGCCGCTTTGCGTTTTCCACAAGTTCATACAATCCGATCACCCCTTTCAAAAATTTTGCCGGTCCATACCGGCGAGCTTATCTTCTGCCAAAGTCAAAAAAGCACGCCATGCAAAAAGCGGCAGCGCCGCCATGGAAAAGAGCGCCTGCGACGCACTGCGGGCGAAAAAAAGTTCCCGCAGGCAAAAACCTGCGGGAACTTCCATGATTTTCAATCGTCGCGTTTGTTAAAAATTTTGAGGATCTCGCCAAACACGTCGTCATCGTCCTCTTCGGGCTTGGGCACGTCCTCTTCCTTCAAGGGCACCAGCTCGGGAGGGGCCGACTGTACCGCGGCGGCAGCGGGCGCGGTCTTGGAAATCTTCGGCAGCTCCTCCGGCACCTTGTCAAAACCGGTGGCAATGACGGTGACGCGGATCTCGTCGTCCAGCGTCTCGTCGAAGGTGGCGCCGAAAATGGTGAGGGCATCCGGATGGACGGCGGCCTGTACCAGACTTGCCGCCTGCTCCACTTCCTCCAGCCCGATATCCATGGAGCCGGTAATATTGATGAGCACGCCCTTGGCCCCCTCGATGGAGGTCTCCAGCAGCGGGCTGGAAATTGCCATCTTGGCGGCTTCCTCGGCCTTGCCCTTTCCGGCTGCCCGGCCCACGCCCATGTGGGCCATGCCGGCATTTTTCATGATGGCCGTCACGTCGGCAAAGTCCAGGTTGATGAAGCCGGTATCCCGGATCAGGTCGGAAATGGACTGCACCGCCTGACGCAGCACATCGTCGGCAATTTCAAAAGCGTTGGCAAAGGTGATTTTCTGGTCGGTGGCAAACTTCAGCCGGTCATTGGGGATGATGACCAGCGAGTCCACCTTTTCCTGAAGCTCGGCGATGCCGCTGTTGGCGGAGCGCATCCGGCGGGGGCCTTCAAACCCGAAGGGCTTGGTGACGACGGCCACGGTAAGGATGTCCATCTCCTTGGCGATCTCCGCCACGATGGGCGCGCCGCCGGTGCCGGTGCCGCCACCCATACCGGCGGTAATGAACACCATGTCGGTGTCCTCCAGGGCCTTCGCGATCTGGTTGCGGCTTTCCTCGGCGGACTTGCGGCCCACCTCCGGGTCGGAGCCGGCGCCCTGCCCGTGGGTCAGCTTTTCACCGATTTGAATTTTGTAAGTAGCGTTGGAAATATTCAGAGCCTGCTTATCGGTGTTCACGGCGACAAAGTCCACGCCCTTTGTCCCAGAGCGGACCATACGGTTGACCACATTGTTTCCGCCGCCGCCCACGCCGATGACCTTGATATTGACAACGGTATCGGGACCGGTTTCCAATCCAAATGCCATAGTGGTGCCTCCTGCTATCATTTGTGTAGAAAGGGCTTTCGCCCAATTTATCACGGCATATTCTGTGATATTTTATTCATTGTATGACACTTTCCCGCTCCGGTCAAGTGCCCCTCTTTGTTTTCGGGCCAATTTTGGAAAAAAAACGAATATCTCGCTTTTTATTCACCGTACATTTTGAATCAGATTGATTCTTCCGTCCTCCCGACGCATGTCGAAGGTGCCGGTCATATTGTCCTGAATGGCGCCGCTGGTAAGAATTTGCGCAAACGCCTTCAGCTTCCGCTCGTAATCCGCCCCATAGGGCAGCTGCACCGTGAAGCGTCCGTCATACTCCATGGTGAGCATGGAGAGATCCTGCAAGTGGATGGCGTCCACCTTCTCCAGCTCTCCGGCCTCCTCCAGCGCCGTCATCAGCGCCAGCAGGCTTCTTTGCTGGCTGGCATGTTCCGTGGCCAGCGCCAGCTGCGTCCCCACGGAAGGCGCCAGCAGCTGGCACCCGTCGATCACGCCGTAATCCGACGTCGCATCAGATGCCTTCTGCTCCACGATCTTTCCCCCCGGGCTCACCAGCCAGGCACTCCCGTCCTGCACCACCGCCATGGGGATGCCGCATTCTTTCACGTCGATCAGCAGCGTATCCGGCAGCTTGCGCCGAATCCAGACATCCTCGATGTTGATATACGGCAGGGCCGTAGCAATGTTGTTGGCCGCGTTATACTTATTCAGCAGGAAGAGGTTGTCACCGGACTGGATGCCGGTGGCATCCACCACCTCCTGCTGCGTATAGCGCTGCTGCCCCGTGACCACAATGGTGTCCACCCGGAAAAACAGGGTCAGCGCCGCGACAATGGCTCCGCAGATCACCAGTACAGACAGGAGCTTATAGAGGAAGCCGAAACTTCCTCTTCTCCGCCGATTGGATTTTCTGCGTCTCGCCATGCCGTTCTCCTACTGTTATTCTTCTGTGCGGACAATGTCCGCTCCCAAAGCCCGTAAATCGCCCGCCAAGTCCTGATATCCCCGGTCGATGTGGTCGATGGCGCTCACTTTCGTCTCGCCCTGCGCCGCCAGCGCGGCCACGCACAGCGCCGCCCCGCCCCGCAGATCGGTGCAGCGCACCGAAGCGCCCCGCAGCGTCTCCACGCCGGTGACCACCGCCACGCGGCCCATCACCCGGATCTCCGCCCCCATGCGGGTCAGTTCATCCACATGGCGATAGCGATTTTCAAAAATATTTTCCTCAAACACCGTCGCGCCCCGATGGCGCAGCAGCGCCGCCATCAAAACGGCCTGCGCATCTGTGGGAAAGCCCGGATAGGGCGCTGTGCGCACCGGACGGATTGCCTTGAGCTGCCCCCGGCAGCTTAAGACGATGCCCGCCGCATCCGAGCGGATATCGCAGCCCGCTTCCCGCAAAGCCGCGGTCACGGTGGAAAGGTGCTGTTCCCGGGCGCCCCGTAAAAAGATCTCTCCTCCGGCGGAGGCCGCGGCGCAAAGATAGGTTGCCGCGGCAATGCGGTCCGGCATCACGGTATAGACGCCGCCATGCAGCGTCCTTCCGCCCTCCACCACGACCGTCGAGCCGCCCGCGCCGGAAACCTTGCCGCCGCAGGCGTTCAAAAAGTTCTGGAGATTCACGATCTCCGGCTCCCGGGCGGCATTGGAAATCACCGTGGTGCCCTCCGCGCCGCAAGCTGCCAGCATCAAATTCTCCGTCGCGCCCACCGAGGGCAGGCTTAAGACGATCTCACTGCCTGCCATGTGGGCAGCGGTGCAGTGCAAAATGCCGCCTGCGTCGTCGATTTCCGCCCCTAGCTCCCTCAGGCCCGCCAGATGCAGGTCAATGGGTCGAGGGCCCAGCTCGCACCCGCCGGGATAGCTCAGCTCCGCCTGACCGCAGCGGGCCAGAATGGCGCCGAGAAAAATGGCAGAGGAGCGCATTTCCCGCATCAGTATATCAGAAATGGTCCAACCGTTCAACCCGGCGGTGTCCACCGTCAAGCTGTCGCCGTCCCACCCGGCGCGGCAGCCCAGCGTCTCCAGAATCCGCACCGAGGCGTCCACATCCCGCAGGCGGGGACAGCCCCGCAGTTCTACCCGGCTGCGGGTCAAAATGGTGGCCGCCAGAATGGGGAGCACGCTGTTCTTCGCTCCCTGGATCGCCACCTCGCCCTGCAAGCTCCGCCCGCCGCCGATCAAAAGCTGACTCATATCCATTCCCCTCCATACCCAAGATGGTATTATGAACCATCCTATGGGCAAAGAGGCTTTGTGGTTACTGGATCAGCTCCAAAACCGTCTGGTAAATGCGCGCTGCGGCGTCCCGGATGCCGAGGGCCGTCATGGCGGTCTCCATAGATTTTTGCTCCGCGGCGTCATGGAGGATGCCGCAGGCGGTCTGAAACAGCGCCGAGGCGGAGGCGTCCTTTTCCAGTAGCACCGCCGCGCCGCCCGCCGCCTCCAGCACCCGGGCATTTTTCTCCTGATGGTTGTTGGTGACATGGGGCGAGGGCACCAGCAGCGCCGGAACGCCCAGCGCCGTCAGCTCGCTGATGGTGGAGGCGCCCGCCCGGGAAATGACCAGATCCGCCGCCCGCATCACCGTCGCCATATCGTAAATATACTCCCGCAGGGAAAGGGACGGGTGGGCGGCAAGATCCACGCCCTTTTGCGCCAGCAGCTTTTGCATCATGGGGTAGCCGCTCTTTCCCGCGCCATGGATGTGATGGAAGGGTTCCTTTGCCGCCTCCAGCGCGAGGAAGTCCGCCATAGCGCGGTTCATGTCAGACGCGCCCAGGGACCCCCAGAAGGAGACGATCAGCGCCCGGCCGTCGTCCACGCCCAGCCGCCTCTTGGCCTCCTCCTTCGTCAGGGAAAAGAAGTCTCCCCGCACCGGCGTTCCGGTGACCAGCACCTTCTCCGGGTGGCGGTACTGCGCCCGGCACGCCTCAAAGCCCACGCAGATGCGGGAGGCGAAGGGCTCCAGCATCTGGGTGGTCAGACCCGGCACCATGTTGGATTCATGGACCGCCGTGGGGATGCCCGCCTTAGCCGCCGCCTTCACCATGGGAAAGCTGGCATAGCCGCCGGTGCCGATGACCACGTCCGGTCGAAACTCCCGCAAAATGGCCCGGGCCTCCCGGGGCGCCCGCAGCAAATTGCAGAGGGAAACCGCGTTGTGGCGCAGCTCCCGGGGCTTTACGGAGCGGTGGAAGCTGGAGATGTGGACGGTGCGAAAATCATAGCCCGCCTTGGGGATCAGGTCTTTTTCCAGTCCCCGCTCCGCACCCACGAATAAAACCTCCGTGGACCGGTTTTCCTTTTGCATCAGCTGTGCCAGCGCGACGGCGGGATTCACATGCCCCGCCGTGCCGCCGCAGGTAAAAATCACGCGCTGTATCTGCTTCATTTCCTTAACACCTACCCTGCCTTCGTGGGCTTCATTTGTCGCGAGACGCTGAGCACGATGCCCATTTCCGCCAACTGCATGGAAAGCGCCGTGCCTCCATAGCTGAAAAAGGGCAGCGAGATACCGGTGGTGGGCAGCAGTCCCGTGACCACGCCGATATTCAAAAACGTTTGCAGCGCGATCAGCGTGGTAACGCCCACCACCAGAAGGCTTCCGAACCGGTCCCGGGCATGGAGCGCGATCCAGTAGCCCCGCAGGATCAGTGCCGCGAAAAGCAGCATGATGATGGTGGCGCCGATCAATCCCAGTTCCTCGCAGATGATGGCGAAAATGAAGTCGTTGTGCTCCTCCGGCAGATACAGATACTTCTGGCGGCTTTTTCCAAGCCCCACGCCCAGAAGGCCCCCCGAGCCGATGGACAGCAGACTTTGCACCAGCTGGTATCCGTCCCCCTGCGCGTCCAGCCAGGGGTTGTGCCACATGGCGATGCGGGACTGCCCGTAAGAGATGATGCCGGAGAACATCAGCGCGGCTACGCCCGCCGCGCCGCCCATCGCGGCAAGCACCCAGCCGAGGTTGATGCCGCCGATGAGCATCAAAACCGCGCCGGTGCCCACGATGAGCACCGTGCCGGAAAGATGAGGCTCCAGCAGCATCAGCACGGAAAGCGCGCCCAAAATCAGGAGGTAGGGCGTAATGCCGTATCGGGTGGTGTTCATCTTATCCTTCTTTTTGGAAATGCTGCTGGAAAAATAGATCACCACTGCCATCTTGGCGATTTCCGAGGGCTGGAAGGTGAACAGCTCGCCGATGCCGATCCAGCGGGTGGCGTGGTTGCGGGTGACGGCGATGGGGTTTCCCGGAATAATGACCAGCACCAGCAAAATGAAGGCCAGATAGAGCAGCGGCTTGGCGATGGCGCGAAAGCGCTGGTAATTGATGCGGCTGAGGAGGAACATGGCCGCGATCCCCGCCGCCGCAAAAATTCCCTGCCGCACAAAATAATGGGTGGGGTCACTGTTGATGTAATAGGCGGATGGAAAGCTGGCGGAAAGCAGCATCACAAGTCCGATGCCCGTCAGCAGCAAAACCAGCAGACAAAAGGGCAGATCGATAGGGCCGCGGGCCAGTTCCCGGCTCTCCTGCTCCTTTTCCCGCAGCTGCTGCGCCCGCTTCTGCCGCTCCAGCGCTTCTTCCCGGGGCATTGGCCTGCGCCGCTGCGTGGTCCCCTGTTTTGTCACCGCTCTCCCCCCTTCCCGCTTTGTTTTTGCTTAATACCGTCCCTGTATGCCGAAATACGCCAAAACGCAGCACACCAGCGTGATGATGGAAAACACCGTCACCAGCTTTGCCTCGCTCCAGCCGGAGAGCTCCAGATGATGGTGCAGCGGTGCCATTTTGAAAAAGCGCTTGCCGTGGGTCATCTTGAAATACGTCACCTGAATGATATCGCTCACGGTCTCCGCGATGTAAATAACGCCCACCGGAATCAAAATCAGCGGCAGGTCCATGGCAAACGCCACAGCGGCCACCGCGCCGCCCAGAAACAAACTGCCGGTGTCGCCCATAAAGGTCTTGGCGGGGTGGTGGTTGTAAACGAAAAAGGCTGCAAGCCCCCCCGCCAGAGCCGCCGGAAACAGCGCCTGCACCCCGTGAAAGCTGTACAGCGCGCCCGCCACCGTGAAAAACGCCATCACCACGAAGGTGACGCTGGTGGCAAGGCCGTCAATGCCGTCCGTCAGATTGACCGCGTTGACGCAGCCCACGATCACAAACGCCGCAAAGGCAAGATACACCACCCAGTTCATGGTGAAGGTCACATTCACGAAGGGAACGTACACCTCGTTGGTCAAAAGCTCCTCATAGCGCATCAGGCACAAAAACACAATGGCGGCCGCCAGCTGCAAAACAAACTTCTGCTTGGCGGTGAGACCCTCGTTCTGGTGCTGACGGACCTTGCGGTAATCGTCCACAAAGCCGATCAGGCCAAAAATCAACGCGAACAGGTATACATAGAGATGAATAAAAATTCCACTGAGCATCATCTTCCAGCCCAGCACAAACACCGTGACGCCCACGCCCAGAATGAACATGATACCGCCCATGGTGGGCGTACCGGCCTTTCCGGCGTGCCACGAGGGTCCGTCCTTTCGGATCTCCTGCCCGGCCTTCAGTTTTCGCAGCTCCGGAATCAAAAACTTTCCGATCACCAGGGTCAGAAGAAAACTGATTCCCGCCGCAATCCAGATCAACAACTCCATACTTCTCCCTTTTCCGCCGGACTCCCCCGCCGGCGCTTTTGTGTCTTATTTTCCCCCGTTCAGGTACTCCGCCACGATCTCCCGTTCATCCATGTGGTGCTTGACGTGGTTGATTTCCTGATAGCTTTCGTGGCCCTTGCCGCAAAGGACGAGGACGTCCCCCGCGCCTGCGTGGTCCAGCCCGTAATGGATGGCCTCCACCCGGTTTTCCACAACCGTATAGGGCGTCTCACTCCCGGCAAGGCCGGGCAAAATATCTGCAATGATGGCCGCCGGCTCTTCCGTCCGGGGGTTATCGGAGGTGACGATTGCAAAGTCCGCCAACTTGGCGGCGACAGCGCCCATTTTGGGCCGCTTCGTCCGGTCCCGGTCGCCGCCGCAGCCAAAGAGCGCGATGGTACGGCCCTTGGCAAAGCCCTTCACCGTCCGCAACACATTTTCCAGACTGTCGGGACTGTGGGCGTAGTCGATGAGCACCGTAAAGTCCTTTCCCGGCGTGGGGACCACCTCCACCCGGCCCTTCACATGGGGGACCCGGGCAAGCGCCTCGGCGCTTCTTTCCAGAGGAATGCCCAGCGCCAGCGCCGCACAGAGCACATCCAGCGTATTGTACACCATGAAGCCGCCGGGGATATTCACCCGGACATCCACCCGGGCGTCCTTTGTCACCGCCGTGAATCCAATGTGGTCCGCCGCGAGAAGGACGTCCTCCGCCCGCAGGTCGGCGTTAGCCTTCTCGGCGTAGAAAAACGTTTTACACGTAGCGCCGCGCAGCAGCCGCTCCGTCCACGGATCGTCGGCGTTGCAAACGCCCACGGCGCAGTTTTGAAAGAGCATCGCCTTGGCGTCGCAATATTCTTCCATGGTCCTGTGGAAATCCAGATGGTCCTGGGTCAGATTGGTAAAAATGCCCACGTCGTAGGAAACGCCCCAGACCCGGTCCAGCACCAGCGCATGGGAGGATACCTCCATCACCACGTGGGTGCAGCCCGCAGAGCGCATCTGGGCAAACAGGCGCTGAAGCTCAAAGGATTCCGGCGTGGTCCGCTCCGTGGGAAGGACCTCGCTGCCGATCATATTCTGATTGGTGCCGATCAGCCCCACCCGGGCGCCCAGCTCCTGCTCCAAGACCGCTTTTAAGAGATAGGTGGTGGTGGTCTTTCCGTTGGTCCCGGTGACGCCCACCATGGTCATGGCGTCCGCGGGATGGCCGAAGTAATTTGCGCCTATTACCGCCAGCGCCCGCCGGGAGTTTTCCACCTGCACATAGGGAACCGTCCCGTCCTCCGGCGGACGTTCGCACACCACAGCCGCCGCGCCGGCAGAAACCGCCCTGGCGATAAAGGTGTGTCCGTCCACGGCGAAGCCGGTCATTGCCACGAAGAGGTCCCCGGGCTTTGTGGTCCGGGAGTCATAGCTCACATCCGAAATCTCCGTATTGAGGTCCGCCTTCGCGGAGAGGATCGGGAGTCCCTGCAATAATTCTTTTAATTTCATGCGTATCCGCCCCTTTATATTGAGTTTTCCAGCCTTATTATAGTCAGGACGAAACGCAAAGTATACGCACAATGGTGCCTAAAACCTTGTGAAACCTGCTGTCAATCCAAAACAGAGCTGTCACCGAACTGGACCGTGACCACCTCGCCCACCGTCAAGTGACTGCCGGAGGGATGGGACTGGGAGATGGCGTGGACATTGCCGGAGCTTGCCGCGGTGGCGCCTGCCACCTTCATAATAAGCCCCGCGTTGGTCAGCGTCTGATTCGCCTCAGACGCGGTGAGGCCCACCACATTGGGCACCGTACACGGATCGTCCGGTTTTTGCCCGCCCAGATACAGGATGATGGTGGCGTTATTGGGAACAATGGCGCCGCCGGCAGGCGTCTGGTCGGTGACGGTATCGCCGCTGCCGAGGGTTCGGCAGGCAAAGCCCGCGCTTTCCATTTTGGCCTTGGCGTCCGCAGTGGAAAGGCCCACCACATTGGGGACCGCCGCGTCCGCACCTACCAGCTCCTCGGCGGAATAGTCCGGCTCGATGCCGAGATACGGCAAAATTTCGCCCATGATCTTGCTGGCGGTGGGCGCCACCATATTGCCGCCGGAGACGTAAACGCCGGTATTCCGGCTGGGGGTATCCATGGTGAGGAGCATGATGTACTGGGGGTCGTTGGCGGGGGCGAAGCACATGAAGGACACCACCACGTCGCCCTGAGGGTTATTGGCGGTACGGGTGCCGGTCTTATCGGCGGTACCGGTCTTGCCGCCGATGCGGTAGCCCACCACCTGACCGTTTTTGCCGGTGCCGCTGGCCACCACGTATTCCAGGCACTGCCGCACCTTGGCGGAGGTTTCCTCGCTGATGACCTGCCGGATGGGGGTGGAATCATGCTGAGAGACGATGTTGCCGTCGTCGTCCAGCTCCTGATCCACCACATAGGGCGTATAGAGATATCCGCCGTTGATGCAGGCGGCCTGCGCCCGGATCAGATGCAGCGGGGTCACGGTAAAGGTCTGGCCGAAGGCATAGGAGGCCAGCGACACCACGTTGGAGTTGAAGCTCTTCTCACTGGCGAAAAGGCCCGTCACCTCGCCGATCATGTCCACGCCCGTTGGCTCCATCAGTCCAAATGCTTTGAGATACTGATAGTATTTTTCCGTGCCGATTTTCAATCCCATGCTGATGAAGGCGGGGTTGCAGGAGTTTCCCACCGCCTGTTCCAGCGTCTGGTGACCGTGCCCGATCTTTTTGGAGCAGTTGATGGGCTTGCCCCAGCCCTGCACCTTGATGGAGCCGCTGCAATCGAAGGTGGTATTCGTGGTGACCACGCCCTCTTCCAGCGCCGCCGCCAGCGTCAGGGGCTTAAAGGTGGAGCCGGGCTCGTAGGTGGAGTCGATGCACTTGTTGCGCCACTGGGTCTGCACCATGTCGCTGGTGGCCTTGGAGACCGCCGCCTGATACTCCTCCTCGGTTTTATAGCTGCCGCGGTTTTTCTCCAGCTCCGCCAGCTTTGCGGTAAGCTGCGATTGCAGCTTTTCGTCGTAGATGGTTCCGTAGGCATTCAAGTCGTAATTGGGGTAGGACGCCATCCCCACGATGGCGCCGGAGTTCACATCCATCACGATGCCGGTGGCGCCGTTTTTGGCGTTGAATTTCTTCACCATGCTCTCGATGTTTTTCTCCAGAGAGTGCTGCACGTTGGTATCCAGTGTCAGCACCAGACTTTCGCCGTTTTGCGCGTCGTAGTACTGCTCATACTGGTAGAGAAGATCGGTGTTTCTGGCGTTTTTGGCTGTGACGGTCAGGCCGGAGGTGCCCTCCAGCACGCTTTCGTACTTGGCCTCCAGCCCCACGCCGCCCTTATTTTCCCCGTTGACGAAGCCGATGACGTTGGCGGCCAGGGAGCCATAGGGATAGTAGCGCTTGGAATCCGGCTCCATGTATACGCCCCGCAGCTTTTGCTCCTGCCCCTCCGGCACGGGATTGCCCGCATCGTCGATCTGCCCGTTGATAAAGCGGCGGACCTCGTCGGCGGTGGCCTGCTCCGAGCGCAACTTCACGATCTCGTACTGAGACCAGGTGCGCTCCATCTTTTTCTGGATGATGCCCTCATCCACGCCCAGAATCCGACCAAGGCCCCGGGCAATATAATTGCCGTCCCGCACCGCGCCGGGCGTATAGCTCTCGCCCTTTTTAGCCGCCTTTTCCTGCAGCTCCGTCTGTTTGGTTTTTTGGCTCTCCACAAATTCCCCGATCTCCTGAGGGGAGATGAACACCGTCTCTGCCGTGGCGGAGATGGCCAGCGGAGTGCCGTTGCGGTCATAGAGCGTCCCGCGGGAGGCAGTGATGACCGTGCTGCGGGTCTGCTGGGCGACCGCCTGCTCCTGCAATTTTTCGTGCTGACGAATCTGGAGGTCATAGAGCTTCCAGAACAGCATTCCAAAGGTACACACGCCCAGAAGGATCATCACCGCAACCGTCCGGCTGCGGATGACCTGGTTGGCGCGGCGGGCAGCGTCACTTTTTCTGCGGGGTTTGCTTGCCATGCTACGTTCTCCTTTTCGGGCCTGCAGCCCACTTCAGCTTGCTTTGAGCGAAGCAAGGGAGCAAGAAGACGTCCTTCTTACTCCCCGCTCTCAGTCCATTCCATTATAGTGCAATGGTCAGTCAAAATATTCCACCACCGCATAGACTCCGTGGTTGAAGGACGTCAGTACGCGGCTTAAGACGCTGGGTTCTTCCTTCTGGTAAACCACGGCATTGTCGCCGTCGCTGAGATCAATGTAATAAATTTGGCTGTTGCTGGGCTTGGCCATGCCGGACGCCTCGGCGGCCTCCTTCACCGTAGCCAGATCGAACATCTGCTCATACTGCGTGGTGAGGGTCACATGCTCCGTCTCCAGCGAGGAGAGCTGCTTTTTCAGATTCACCGTGTCGGCGGACAGCTCCATGAGCTGAATATAGCTCATCAGCACCAGTACCGCCAGTCCCACCACGGCGCCAAAGCCCAGAACGGCCAGCGGGGATACCTTCTGCCGCTCCCGAACCTGCACCTTCGCCACGCTGCGGACCTTGGTCTGCTCCCTCTCCGCTTCCCGGCGGCGAGGCGCCTCGCCTGCATGGCGCAGCTCCCGTTCACGAACCTCCAGATCCAGATCATATGCAAGGCTGCCGTTGACAGCACGACCGCTACGATAGCGCAGCTCCTGCGCCGCAGATGCCACCATGGATTCCTCCCTCCGGTTCACGCACACACATTTTTTCCACAGGGGCGGCCCGCGCCCCCGTTAAAGTCCCTTTAAAGGTCAAACGTTCCGCATTTTTCAGCGGAGCGAAGCTTTGCGCTTCTGGCTCGCGGGTTTTCCTCCAGCTCCGCCGGGCCCGAGACGACGGGCTTGCGGGTGAGGAGCTTGATTTTCGGTTTCTTGCCGCACACACACACGGGAAATTCCGGCGGGCAGGTGCAGCCCCGGGACAAGTTCTGCAAGGTCCGCTTCACAATGCGGTCCTCCAGAGAGTGGAAGGTGATGACTGCCAGCCGTCCGCCGGGCCGCAAGCCGTCCACTGCCGAGAGCAGCATAGGCTCCAGCGCGTCCAGCTCCCCGTTGACCGCGATGCGGATGGCCTGAAAGCTGCGCTTGGCCGGATGCTGCTTTTCCCGCAGCGCCGCGGGCGGCATGGCGCCCTTGATGACGTCCACCAGTTGCAGTGTTGTTTGGATGGGCGCACTCTCCCGCGCCCGGACAATGGCCTTGGCAATGGCGGGGGCGTAGCGCTCCTCGCCGTATTCATATAAGATCCGCCGCAGCTCCTCATAGCTCCAGCTGTTGACCACCTCGTACGCCGTCAGGGGCGCGGAGGCGTCCATCCGCATGTCCAGCGGCGCATCCTGCATATAGGAAAAGCCCCGGGAGGCATCATCCAGCTGGGGAGAGGAAACGCCCAGATCAAAGAGCATTCCGTCGGCGGCCGGTGCCCCGGCGGCGCGCAAAACGTCCCCCAACTCCGCAAAATTTTGATGGACCAGCGTCACGCGGTCCATCCAGGGAGCCAGACGCTCCCTTGCGGCGTCAATGGCCGCCATGTCCCGGTCGATGCAGATGAGCCGACCGGTGGTCAGCCGTTTGGCAATCTCTCTGGAATGCCCGGCCCGACCCAGCGTGCCGTCTATATAGATTCCGTCCGGCCGGATCGCCAGCGCGGCGATGCATTCGTCCAGCAAAACGGGCTTATGCGTATATTCCATCGGCCTCATCCCCGGTTCGTGCGGGCACGGGAGAGCGCGTCCATGGCGGCAGCCATATCATCGCTTTCCAGCATCCGGCGCTCGCGCTCGGTCCAGGTGGCCTCGTCCCAAATTTCCGCGAAGGAGTTCAAACCCACGATGGTGGCCGTTTTCTTGAGGCCCGCGTGGGTGCGGAGATTGCCGGGGATCAGCACGCGCCCCTGCCCGTCCGGCTCGCACTGGACGGCGTTGGCGTACAGCAGCGTCAGCGCCCGGGCCTCGGTATAGCTGAGCTGGTCCATTTCATCGGACATCTGCTCCCACTTGGCCTGGGGATAAATAGTGAGGCAGTGCTCCGCGCCAATGGTAATGGTAAAGGTGTCTCCCAGCGCTTCGCGCATGGTGGAGGGGATGACCAGGCGGCCCTTGGAGTCGATGCTGTTATTGGATTTACCAAGCAGTCTCGCCATGAAAGCCGCCCCCCTTTTCCCCGTTTTTTGGGTTAAAATGGGGCGCATGTGGCACCTGAATACTACTATCCCCCACTTTTCCCCACCGATACTTTGAGTATACGGAAAGATTCCTGAAATTGCAAGGTTTTTTTTCGGACACAAACCCCTTGAAACAGGCTCAAAATCAGTAAAAACGGTGCAAAACGGCACAAATAAAACGAGTGTTCGATTCCAGTTGCCTTGGTTGACGTAAAATCAAAGAAGCCCGTCAACACAACATGTTGTGTTGACGGGCTTCTTATTTTCGATATTGCTTCAAAATATTGTGTGTCCCAAAAAAGTTCCAGCAATTTTTTCGTCGTTTTTAACAAACTTTTCAGGAAACTTGTCGGCTGCTGTCGGGCAGCGGAGCGTCAGTTCTCGTCGGCCTGCGCCGGGGAAATTTTTCCATCCAGCTGATCCCGCTGCTCCTGCATTTTTGCCGCGGAAGCGCCGCGGAAACGGACCCGGGACTGCTTCACCTCGTCCAGCGCCGCCTGCACGGCTTCTTCCGTGCGGGAAAGGGCGTCCTCGGCGTATTCATTTGCCACCTGATACAGCTTCCGGGAGCGCTCCTCCGCCTGCTGGATGATCTGGCGGGCTTTCTCCTTGGCGGCATACAGCACCTCGCTGTCGGAGACCTTGGCCTTGGCGTCCAGCTCTGCCTGACGCATCAGCCGGTCCACGTCCCGCTTGGCATCGTCCACAAATTTTTCCCGGGCAGAGAGCAGCTCCTGCGCGCGCTTGATCTCCACCGGCAGCTGCGCCCGCAGCTCGTCCAGCAGATCCAGCAGCTCGTCCCGGTCCACCATGCTCATGTTGGGCTTCAGCGCGGGAGACTTGGCGTCCTCAATCCGCTGATACAGCATATCAATCAGGCGATTTACATCATTTGCCATTTTTTATATCCTTCCTTCTCTCCACCATACGCCGTACCAGAGGGATCACAGACATTGGCAGATATTTTTCCAGAGGCTGGTGATAGCGAATCATCTCCCGGGCCATGGAGGAGCTGAAATGCTGAAACGCGGGACTCGCGGGCAGCAGCATCGTCTCCAGCTCGGGCCGGATTCCCCGGTTGATGAGCGCCATCTGGTACTCCGCGTCGAAATCGGTCCCGTTGCGCACTCCGCGCACAATCGCGTCGGCCTTGTGATTCACGGCAAATTCCACAAGTAAGCCCGGCCACAGCTCCGCCTCCACATTGCCCAGCTCCGCCACGGCGGTTTGCACCAGGCACAGCTTCTCCTCGGGCGTAAACATCTGATCCTTCTTTTCCGCATTGGGACTTACGCAGACGTATACGCGATCAAAGCAGACGGCAGCGCGGCGGATGATATCGAGATGGCCCAGCGTGATGGGGTCGAAGCTGCCAGAGCAGATGGCTGTTCTCATGAGCGTTGCTCCTCGTTCTCTTGGTTTGCGTCACGGCGGTAAACGGTCAGGCCGATCTTGCCGTACCGATACGTTCGATAAATCCGATAGGGCGGCGCCAGCGGCGCCGGTGCCTTCTCCGATGGATGTTCCGCCACCATTATACCATGGGGCCTGAGAATGTCAAACCTCGCAATCTGCGCCGCTGCGGGCTCCAGCAGTCCCGCCGCGTAGGGCGGGTCCAGAAAAATGAGGTCAAATTTTTCGTGCAGGGAGTTCAGGGAGTTCAGGTATTCCACGGAGTCCCCGGCGACCACCCTCGCCCGCTCCTGCAAACACGTGGCCGCGAGATTTTCCCGAATCAGCTTCACCGCGTCGGCCCGCCGGTCCACAAACACTGCCGAGGCAGCGCCCCGGCTGAGACACTCGATGCCCAGCTGTCCCGTGCCGGCAAAAAGGTCCAGCACCCGGCGGCCCTCAATTTCAAATTGGAGGATGCTGAACAGCCCCTCTTTCACCCGGTCGGTGGTGGGGCGGGTCTCCATCCCCTCCAGTTCCTTTAAGCGACGGCCCCGTGCGGAGCCGGTAATCACGCGCATGGCGATTTCTCCTTCTCATGAATACTGCCCTGCCGACGGGCGGCGTGCAAAGACGGGACCGGCGGTTCCTTTCGCCAAAGCGGCCGCCTCCCATCTTTTTTCTATTTATTCATTTTACGGCAAAGTTCTTCTTTTTTCAATAGGTTCTCGCCGGGGTCCTCCTTCTTTTTTGGGACTTGTACTTTACGGCGGAATCGTATATAATAAAGCTCTGAAAATACGCAATTCCAAGGAGACTGCCGTCTCCCTCCATCCTCCGGAAAGAAAGGACGTTCTCATGATTCAATTCAAGTCTGATCAAGGTGAGATCTCCGTCAGCAGCGCCGTGTTTTCCAACATCACCGGCATGGCTGCCACCAACTGCTTTGGCGTCAAGGGCATGGCCTACCGTTCCATGACCGACGGACTGGTCCATTTGCTGCGCCGCGAAGCCATGAGCAAGGGCGTCAGCATCACCTATCACGATGACAATTCCATCTCCATCGAGCTCCACATCATTGTGGAGAATGGGGTCAACCTCCCCGCGGTGTGCCGTTCCATTATGAGCGAGGTGCGCTATGTGGTGACCAAAAACACCGGCGTATCCGTGAAGGCAGTGGATGTGTGCATCGACTCCATGACCCTGTAAGGGAGGACGAAAACGAATGAATGAACAGATCACCGGCGCGCTTTTCAAGCAGATGGTCCTGCACGGCGCTGCCGCTATTACCGCGCAAAAACAGGCCATCAACGACCTGAACGTCTTTCCCGTGCCGGACGGCGACACGGGCACCAATATGTCCATGACCATTGCAGCCGCGGTTGCGGAGCTTCGGAAAACCACCCCCACCACGCTGGATCAGGCCGCCTCCGTCACCGCCTCCGCCCTGCTGCGGGGCGCGCGTGGCAACTCCGGCGTCATTCTCTCTTTGCTGTTCCGGGGCCTTTCCAAAGGGCTTAAGGGGCTGGAGAGCGCCGACGCCGCCGCCTTTTCCGCCGCCATGCAGGAGGGCGTTTCCGCCGCCTACAAGGCGGTGATGAAGCCTGCCGAGGGCACGGTGCTCACCGTGTCCCGTCTTGCCGCAAAGCGCGCCGTGGAGGTCGCCGCGGAGGGCGGCGACCTGGAGACGGTTCTCGCGGAATCCGTCCGGGAGGGCTATGCGGCCCTGGCCCAGACCATTGAGATGAATCCCGTTTTGAAAAAGGCCGGCGTGGTGGATGCCGGCGGCAAGGGCTACCTTCTGATTCTGGAGGGGATGCTGGCCCAGGTCCGGGGCGAGCCGCTGCCGGAGGTGTCCGAGAGCGGTGAAACCCAAAGCAAAGCGGATTTCAACGTCTTTTCCACGGAGGAGATCACCTTTGCCTTCGACACGGTGTTCATTGTGCGCAAGGCCACTGCGGACATCGCGCTGGAGCCGCTGCGGACCTATCTTGGCAGCATTGGCGACAGTCTGGTCATCGGCGAGGACGACGAGGCCTTCAAGGTGCACGTTCACACCAACATTCCCGGCAGCGCCCTGACCGAAGCGCAGAAATACGGCACGCTGGAGCTGGCCAAAATTGAAAACATGCGCACCCAGCACGACGATCTCTCCGCCGGCAAGGCGGTGCAGAGCGTGGACGATCTGGAGGGCGCGGAAGCGCCGCAGTCCGAGGATTCTGCGGAAAACGGCCATGTGGTGGCCGCGCCGGAAAAGCCCTATGGCTTTCTGGCCGTCTGCGCGGGCGACGGGCTTGCCGCCGTGTTCCGGGACCTTGGCGCCGATGGCGTGGTCTCCGGCGGGCAGACCATGAACCCCTCCACCGAGAGCATTCTCGCCGGGGTGGACCGCATCCCCGCCGAGACCGTGTTTGTTTTGCCCAATAACGGCAATATCATCATGGCGGCCCAGCAGTGCGGCGCTCTGACGGAGAAAAACGTGGTGGTCATCCCCACCAAGTCCGTGCCGCAGGGAATCACCGCCATGATGAATGTGGACTTTGAAGCGCCGGACGCGCAGTCCATTACCGACGCCATGCAGGAAAGTCTCTCCGCCGTAACCACCGCCCAGATCACCTATGCCGCCCGCAACTCCGATTTTGACGGGTTTGACATCAAGGAGGGTGACTATCTGGCGCTGGAGGAAGGCAAGCTCTTTGGCACTGACAGCTCTCTGGACACCCTGCTGCAAAAGCTGGCGGCAAACGCCGTGGAGCGGAGCGCCTCCTTCATCTCTCTCTATTTTGGTGAGGACGTCAGCGAAGAGGACGCGCAAAAGGCCGCAAAAATCTTTGAAGATTCCTGTCCCGACGCGGAGGTGGCCATCCTTTCCGGTGGGCAGCCCGTCTATTACTATATCATCTCCATGGAGTAACCCCCCGCCCCAATCTCCCGGTCAAATCAAGATGGTTTCAAAGGCGGCAGCCGTGATTGATTTTCACGGCTGCCGCCTTTTGTCCAGAGGGACGTATGGTTTGGCGGTAGCTCGCCAAAAGGGCTTCAACCCCCCCATTCTTTTTCGTCTTGCCGAAAGATTGCACAGCCGTTGGCGGCTTCGCCGCCTTACGGATGTGGCATACCCCTTGCGGGTAGAATGCGCCGTTTGATCGGTGGAAGAAAAAGGCGCTTTGGAGGTTTTGCCTTCTGCAAACCCCTTAAGCGCTTTTCTTTTGTATCGTGCACGGCACGTTTTCTTTGCGCAAGAGCAAAGAAAATGTGGGGTGCATTCCCGTACTGCAAAGCAGTACACCCCCCCACGCCGGTGACGCGAAGCAGGCTTCAAATTCCCGTTTGGCCAAAAAATGATTTGCGCAGCAAAAAATGAGGGCATCACCGTTCATAAGTTCGGTGATGCCCTAAAACTATCCTGATGGAAGGAGTGCGGGCCGGTGAAGGCCGTCTTAAAGGCCGGCCATCTCCGCGTTCACCCGCTCCTCGCAAGCGCGCATGGCCAGAATCGTTTTCTCCAGCAGCGTGTCCACTTCCCAGCCAAGGCGCTGCGCGCCCTCCACAATCACATCCCGGGAGCAGCCCGCGGCAAACTTCTTATCCTTGAATTTTTTCTTCAGGGAGGACAGCTCCATGTCGGAAACGCTCTTGCTGGGCCGCATCCGAGCCGCCGCGCCGATCAATCCCGTCAGCTCGTCCGCCGCGAAGAGGACCTTCTCCATCTCATGGACCGGTTCCACATCGCTGCAAAGCCCGTACCCGTGGCAGCACACCCCGTGGACGAACTCCGCGCTGCACCCCAGCTCCGCCAGCAGCTCCGGCGCCTTCTTGCAGTGCTGCTCCGGCCACCCCTCAAAGTCCACATCGTGCAAAAGGCCCACGGTGGCCCAGAAGTCGGCCTCCTCGCCATAGCCCAGCTCCCCGGCGTACCAGCGCATGGCGCCCTCCACCGTCAGGCCGTGGAGAATGTGGAAGGACTCGCTGTTGTACTTTTTCAGCAGGGCCAGCGCCGCCGCCCTTTCAGGACATGCTTTCATGGAAATCGCTCCTTTGTATCAAAATCAGTGTCAGTATAGCCTTTTTTCGCCTTATTTGCAAGGTTTTTCGCCCTCTCGCTTCGCCTCTCTCGGGTCCATGTCCCCATCCAGCGTCACAAAATAGTCATACCACGGCAGCAAAAAAGCGTACCCTCGCTCCAACCGCTCCACAATGTCCCGGCCAAACAGCTCGTCCGTCAGCTTTTCCTGATGGAGCAGGGAAAAGGATTTGGCCTGATACCACGGCGAGAGCAGTTCGGATGGCGCTTCGGCGCGGGGCTTTCGGTAATTTTCCGTCTCCAGCACAAACTCCGTCTGCCCCGCAAGGCCCTCCATCAGAGCGGTCATGGTCTCCGGACAGCGGTCGATCCGGGCGCGGAGCTTCGCCATGGTCAGGGGTTTGGGCAGATAATAGCCCATGCCGTAGGTCCAGCCCTCCGGCATCAGCTCAAACCAGAAGGTGGGCTTTGCCGTCCACTGCTCGGCGGGCTGCTCCACGGAAAACCACAGGCTCTCCTTGTAGGGTCCCCGCCCATGCAGGCGGCGGGCGTCCCGGTAAATGCGGGTCACCTTGCGGATAAGGCCGTAGTCCGGCCGCTTCTCCCGCAAAAACCCATACACCTCATCCCCCAGCTCCGCCATGGGGCGATAAAAATATTCCAGATACTGGTCCTTATGGGCCTCAAACCAAGTCCGCTCATTGTTGAAGCGAATGCCCCACATAAAGTCCACGGTCTCATCGGTAAATCCGGTAAACATGGCGTCCTCCATCGTATTTCAAAATTAAGCCAAGTGAGCTTTTCGACAAATCCCGAAAACCTGAACGACGGGAAGGAAGATAGTTACGAAAGACTGCTCCGCAGAGCGTGTCGAAGCGCAACCGCCAAAGGCGGCACTTAGCGCGTAGACAACCCAGGAAGGGTGTCATTCGTTTTCAATCATAAGTTTTTGAAACTTTTCGCGGGTTTCAAAAACTTGCTCAGGCTGGCAAAAAAGCCTTTTTGCCAGCCTGAGTATAGCACACGCTTCCCCGCCCGACAAGCCGAAAATCCCGGACGGCGCTGCCGTCCGGGATTCTTCTCACGCATTTTGCAGGCTTCGCTCCAGCATGGCCAGCAGTTCTTCCGAATGGCGGTATTCGTCCGCGCTCAGCTCACTCAGGAGCTTTCCAAGGCAGATGTCCGTGGTGGCGTCCGCCGACCGGGCGTAGTTCAGCCCGCCGCACGCCTCGGCGTGATACCGCTCCCGCAGCGCCGGACACCAGCGGCCGATATAGATGCGCTCACAGCTGACGGCGGGACGGTAGCATTCCCCGGTGATGAGGTAATGCACCGCCATCAGCTGCCGGGCGTGGCCGCCCTCGTCGGCGGCGATGTCCCGCAGACGCTGCCGCGCCCACGTTGGCGCCTGCCGCGCCAGCGCCAGATAATACCGCCGGTCCCCCAGCTCCTCTTCGATAAATCCGGTCAGCACCTCCAGCATCTCCGCCGCCGCGCTGCCCATGCAGCAGGGATTTTCCTCCGCCCCGGGCAGCTGCGCCTCCTGTTGGATCTGAGACGGCGTCAGCGGAGCTGCCATAGAGGCTCCCATGGAGCCTGCCATGGACGTTCCCATAGGCATTCCCATCGGGCCTGCCATGGGCGTGGTGATGGGGGCTGTCATAGGCGTCGCCATGGGGGCAGGGGGCGTCTCCGCCTGCCGCAGACCGGGATACGGCTCCAGCGTGGGGGCCACTCTCTGCCAGATACGGTCGTACTGCCGATAATCATACCCATCAGGGCTATGTAGTTGTTGCTCCATAACGGTTCCCTCCTTTTCTCTTCAGTCTATGCATTTGGCCCCTTTTTTGTACCTGTTGCAGCGGCAACAGGTAATTTTTTCAGGAATCGGTTAAAATACAGTTGGAAAGTACCGTCCCCGCGTTGCAATTCCCTGCGCGTTCTGTTAAAATAGACAAGCTATGAGCATTTTTCCATCAAAGGAGGGTCCGTTTTTATGCTGGAATTGAAACATATCGGCTTCGCCGTCCGGGAGGGCGACGAAGAACTGGGTATTTTGAGCGATATTTCTCTGACCATCGACGATCACAAGCTGGTGGTATTTACCGGTCCCAACGGCGGCGGCAAAACCACGCTGGCCAAGATCATCATGGGACTGGTGACCCCCACCTCCGGCCAGATTTTCTGGAACGGGCAGGACATCACCGCCCTCGGCATCACGGAGCGGGCGAAGCTTGGCATCAGCTACGGCTTTCAGCAGCCCCCTCGCTTCAAGGGCCTCACGGTCCGGGACCTTTTGACGCTGGCCTCCGGGGACCAGCACCTGTCCAAGGACCAATGCTGCCAGTTCCTCACCAAGGTGGGCCTTTGCGCCAACGACTATCTGGAGCGGGAGGTGGACGTGTCCCTTTCCGGCGGAGAGGTCAAGCGCATTGAGATTGCCTCCATTCTGGCACGAAGCGCCGCGCTGATGATCTTCGACGAGCCGGAGGCCGGGATCGACCTGTGGAGCTTTGCCCGCCTCACGGAGACCTTTGAACAGATCCATGCCGGCGGCACCGCCACCATGATCATCATTTCCCACCAGGAGCGCATCATCTCCCTTGCGGACGAGGTCATTGTGGTGGGGGACGGCGTGATCCGCCACCGCGGTCCCGCGTCGGAAATTCTGCCCCAGATTTTGGCGGACACCCTGAGCGGCTGCCCGGTTTTGACGAAGGAGGCCCATGCGAAATGATGGAAAACGAGATCGACCGCGCACTTCTGGAAAAGATCGCGGACCTTTTGGGCAAGCCGGTGGGCGCCTTCAATATCCGGAAGGACTGCGGCTGCGACGGCCGCCAAAGCACGGAGCACATTGAAATCACCGGGAAAGAGGACAAACCCGGCATCGACATCCGGGTGAAGGACGGCACGGTGGGCGAGACCTGCCACATCCCCGTCATCATCACCAAGCCCGGCATCGAGGAAATGGTCTACAACGACTTTTATATCGGAGAAAATTGCAGCGTGAACATTGTGGCGGGCTGCGGCATCCATAACTGCGGGGACAAGGCTTCCCGGCACGACGGCATCCATACCTTCTATGTGGGCAAGCACTCTCACGTCCACTACACGGAAAAGCACTACGGCGAGGGCGACGGCAAGGGCGGAAAAATCATGAACCCCCAGACCATCGTGTATCTGGAGGAGGGCGCCTCCATCCAGATGGACACCACCCAGATCCGAGGCATCGACTCCACCAAGCGGTATACGAAAATCATCTGCGGCAAGGGTGCGGAGGCTGTGGTCACCGAGCGCCTGCTAACCCACGGGGAGCAGGTTGCCGAAAGCGACCTGATTATCGAGCTGAACGGCGAGGACGCCAAGGGCCGGGTGATCTCCCGCTCCGTTGCGCAGGACGCCTCCTCACAGGTATTCAAGCCGTGCGTGGTGGGCAACGCGAAATGCTTTGGTCATGTCCAGTGCGACTCCATCATCATGGGGCCGGCAACCATCCACTCCGTACCGGAGATCGCCGCCAACTCCACCGAGGCGCAGCTCATCCACGAAGCTGCCATCGGCAAGATTGCCGGCGACCAGCTTTTGAAGCTTCAGACGCTGGGCCTTACGGAAGAGCAGGCCGAGGACTGCATCCTCAAGGGATTTCTTGCATAACTTTCACCATCAGGGCGGACGGCGGGAATGCCGTCCGCCCTTTTTTGCGCGACGCTAAAGGAAAAGGGCTTGCCATCTGCAAATTGCAGACGGCAAGCCCTTTCGGCTGTTTTCTTCAAGACCGCTTTCTCCCGAAAGGGAGCACGCTTTACCCCGCAAAATGCCCTTGGGCGCTTTTATTGGGCCTCAAATTCTTCCTTGCCCGCGCCGCAGAGGGGGCACACCCAATCCGCGGGCAGGTCCTCCCACTTGGTGCCGGGCGCGACGCCGTTATCGGGATCGCCTGCGGCCTCATCGTAAATATACCCGCAGGGCTTGCATTCGTACTGTTTCATGGTCCATTCCTCCAGATTATCATTTTATATTGATACTATCAGCATACGCTTTTTCCGGTAAATAGCTGTTGCTATTGCAACGTTACCGCAGCTTTTTTCGCAGCTTTTCCTTGGCCTCCGGCGACAAAAGCCGCGTCGCCATGCGCACCGGCAGCGGCGGCAGGGTGCAAAATTTTCTGCGCACCGCGTCAAAGGGCTCCAGCGCATAGGCGGCAAAGAACGCCGCGCGGTCGGAAGCGGTAGGAACGGGAGACGCCAGCCGGGGATTTCCGGCAATGGCCCGCTCCGGCGGAAACGCCTTGCGCGCCAGCGGGAGTTGGTCGAAAATATGGCTTGCGTGGGGCGTGTTCACCATCAGCAAACTGACGCCCCTGCTCTGCTCATCGGGCAATTCCTCCGGCCGCAGGCCCCAGAAATCGCCCAAGGTGAAATCGCCGGGGCGGGTCATGGATGTGTAGGCGCAGTGGTGGCAGCTGGGCCGCAGGAACAGGGACCTACCAAAGGCCCTGCCGTATTCTGTCCGGAACAGCGGCGCGGTATCCACCGTGCCGTCGTCATAAACCGTGGTGAAGTGGCTATCCTTCCAGCCGGTGACTTTATTGCGAAAGCGCACCGCCTGCAGCTTTTTTCCCTTTCGATGCTCAATGGACCGGGCCATGTCCTCCCACACGCCGGGAGACGGCACGCCGTGGCACACCAGATCGCAGGTGGTGAGATTTTCGGGCCGACTGCCCAAATACCGGTACAGTCCATCCACCTGACAGGGCGTGCCGGTAAAGAGCACGGGACGGTTTTCCAACGCGGCCCGGATCTCCCGGAAGGTATCGCCTAAGTCGCTTTGGACATACTTGGCGCCCCGCAGCCGCCACAGCTCCTCCTTACGGAAGCACGCCACATGGCGCAGATGCTGCTTTGCGTCAAACGCCGCGCCGTATACAACGCCCCCGCCCTCCAGCACGTATTCCGCCAGCGCGGTAAACGCGCCGCCGGAGGTGGAGTCCTTGCGGATGCCGTCGTCTTTGTGCCACGCGGCATACACCGCCGGCAGCGGCCCCTTCTCCCGCTCATGGAGCAAGGGACAAACGGCGGTGCAGCGTCCGCAGTGAACGCACTTTTCTCCATTTACCACCGGGTAGGAAAAGCCCTCCCGGTCCCGTTCCATGGAAATGGCGTCCTTGGGACAGCCGCTCATGCAGGCGCCGCAGCCGGTGCAAAGGCTGTGCCCCGCCAGCGTGGGCAGCGCCGCGTCCTGCGAGTCCGCCGCCCTTTGCGGACAGTACGGTTCATTTTGCAAGGCGGCACGGAGATAGTCCAGCGAGGAGCGCCGCGCGTCCTCCAGCCGCTTACTCACCGCCGCCCAGTCCACCGGCGCGTCGATTTCGGCCGTGTCGCCCTTGCCGATGATCCGATCCGTCAGGCCAAGGCGGCTGAGGATGCTGAAGGTCCGGGAGCTTTCCGGCTCCGCCAGTTCGCCGGGGGCGACGGCGGTGAAAAACGGCTTTTGAAACTGCACGGAAAAGACGGTTCCGTGGAAGGAATTCGTACACACGCAGGCGGCATTTTGGAACAGGCCCAAAAATTCCGCCGGGCCCGCGTCCAGCACGCACCGCGCCTTGGGATGGACCTTTTGCCGGGCACCGCAAAGCTGCACCACCGGCAGTCCCGTTTTCTCCGCCAGCGCGCGGATGTAAGGCTCCAGTGGGCCGGGGGCGCTGATGCAGTAGCAAAGCAGGTATCCCCCCTGGGGCAGCTTCACGGGGGGCTTGGCCATGGCCGACCACTGCTCGGAAGTGAGCAGCAGCGTGGGGTCCAGCACCACCGGCACCTTCACCCCCGCCACCTCCCGCACAATGGCCTGCCCCTGCCGCTCCCGGACGGAGAGGTGGGAAAAGTGCGCGAGATACTCCCGCAGCTCCCGTTCCATGCCCGACGGAATATGCGGCACGCCGAAGGAGGGGGCGTAGGCGATCTTCCGCCGGGGAGAGAACTCCCCGAAAAACACCGGGTCAAACCGGCCGTTGGGGAAAATCTTCGGGTTCCAGATCTGGTCGCTTCCGGAGAGGATCACGTCATAGGGAAGCTCCGCCGCGCGCAGCTCCTCCCCGCTTTCAAACCGGTGTCCGGAGATGCGCAGATGGTCCTTTGCAAACTGCTCAAACCGGTCGTACCGGGTTTTCAGCGCGGCATAATGCAGGGCGGTGTGGGCGTCCGCCGCGGCGCTGCCAAGCCCGGTGGGCTTGCGGAAAAGGTCGTTATTTTGATTGACATAATAGTCAATGATCTCACACTCACCGCCCGCTTGCTCCACCGCCCGCTCTGTGGCGGCGGCCTGCAGCAGTGCGCCGTAGTGATGGATATGATAAAAGGTGACAAGTCCTGCTTTCAAACGGGAGACTTCCTTTCTTTATGACAGGTCCGGCGTTTCGGGGATCAGGAGATCGTCCTCCGCCACCCAGTCAGAGACAGTGACCACAGTAAACTCTGTTTCGCTCCGGCGGATGACCACCTTTTCCAAGCCGGAATTGATGACCAGCCGGCGGCACATGGAGCAGGAGGTGGCGTCCGAGAGCAGCTCCCCCGTGCGGGCGTCCCGCCCCACGAGGTACAGCGTCCCCCCCACCATATCCCGCCGGGAGGCGGAGATGATGGCGTTTGCCTCGGCATGGACGCTGCGGCACAGCTCGTACCGCTCACCCCGGGGCACCCGCATGGCCTCCCGGGAGCAATAGCCCATATCCGCGCAGTTGGCCCGGCCCCGGGGCGCGCCGTTATAGCCGGTGGAAATGATCTCGTCGTTTTTGACGATAATCGCGCCGTAGACCCGGCGCAGACAGGTCGCCCGTTCCAGCACGGTCTCCGCGATATCCAGATAGTAATTCTCTTTGCTGATGCGATTCATGGGCAGCCCTCCGATTCGGTGTATATAAGATGATTGATTGTAGCATGACGGGCCGGGAATGGCAAGAAAAACTGCCCGGTCCGGCGCGGTGCCCGCGCCAAGCGCTGTTTTGACTATTTTACCACAAAATCTTCACAGAAAAAAGTTCCGACAGCTTTTTTGAAAATTTTTGCGTAGTTTTGAAGATTTTCGCTCCGCGATACCGTATGATAGAAAGAGCAATCAAAGAGAGGAGGCGGCGGACGGTTTGATGACCAAAGAGCATTTTTCACAGCTGGTGGTCCAATATGAGCGTCTGGTGTACACCATCTGTTTCCAACTGGTCCACGACGCCGCCGCTGCGGAAGACCTGACGCAGGAGACCTTTCTTTCCGCTTACCTCCACCGGGAGACCATGCCTGCGGGCTATGAGCGGCAGTGGCTGGGGCGCATTGCCGCCAACAAGGCCAAGGACCATCTGCAAAGCGCGTGGAACCGCCACACCATACTGCCGGGAGACGAGGAAATGCCCCCCGGGCTGGCCCCGCCCACGGAGGAGGTGGCGCTATCGCGCACCGGCGCTCAGGAGATCGCATCGGCCGTCGCGGCGCTGAAGGAGCCTTACCGTCCGGTGTGCCGCCTGTGTCTTTTGGAGGAACGCTCTCCGGAGGAGGCGGCGCTGGCGCTAGGAAGGCCCGTAAAAACCATCCACACACAGCTCTCCCGGGGAAAAAAACTCTTGCGGGAACATTTGGAAAGGAGGCAGACGCATGGAAATTTTTCGCCCTGACGGACACTTAAGCGACGCAGCCCTGTGCGCACTGATGCAGGAAAGCAATTTGGACGAGCTGGCACGTCTGGAAATCGCGGAGCACCTCTCCTATTGCGACAGCTGTCTCCAGCGGTACACAAACGCTCTTTCCGGCGCGGAGCTGCAATTCCCCCCCCACTCCTGCCGGGAAAGTCTCTTTCGGCGCATCCGCCAGCGGACCCTCCGCCTTGTCACCAGCCGTTACGCCACTGCGGTGGCTGCGGTGGCGCTGGCGCTGACGGTGGTCTGGGGCAGCGGGAATCTAGATTTCATCCCCCGCCTGCCGGAAGCCTCCCCCGCCTTTTCCCAGCGCCTGCGCACCTGGCCGGAGGAATGGAACGCCTCTTTGAATCGGGCGCTCTCCGACTTTAACAATCTTTTCAGCGGATCTGCCCAACAGCGGTCCGAACCCACACAAGGAGGAACGCACTCATGAAACGCAAACACGGACTTTTTCTCTTTCTCGCTTCCTGCATTCCCGGCTGCGGAGAGATGCACCAGGGCTATATGAAGCGGGGCGCCTCCATCCTCACGGCTTTCTGCGCCATTTTCGCGCTGGCGATCTTTTTGGAAATCGCGGCGCTGGCGATTTTGATGCTGCCGCTGTGGCTGTTCTCCTTCTTTGACAGCTACAATCTCCGCGCCCAGTCCGACGAGGAGGCCGCCGCCAACCCGGACGAATATCTTTTCGGCTTTTCCGATCTGGACTCCAAAAAGCTTTCCGATCTTTGCCGCAAGCGGCACAGCGTGGTGGGCTGGGTGCTGGTGGCTCTTGGCGGATACCTGCTGTACGACCGACTGGTGCGGCGGATTCTGGGGGACCTGCTCTGGCAAGTAGACTGGCTTTTCGATCTTTTGATCTACGACGTGCCCCGGCTGGCCATGACCATCGGAATCATTGCGCTGGGCGTCTGGTTTATCCGGGGGCCGAAAAAGGCCGCCGCGGAAGAAATCCCGCCCTTTACCCCGTCGGGCGCGGAAACGGAGAAGTCTCATGAAAACGACTGATCCCGCCGCGGCAGAGGCTCCCGTTCGCCGGGTGGGGACCTTCACGCTGGGCGCGGTGCTGATTCTCGCCGGCGCGCTGATGGCCCTGTCCCTGTTTTTCCCGGGGCTGGACCTGCGCTGGGCGCTGCAAGGCGCCCCCCTCATCCTTGTGAGTCTCGGCGTGGAAACGCTTCTCTCCGCCCGGAGCGGCGGAAGGGTCCGCTATGACTGGGTGGGGATGGCGCTGTGCTTCCTTCTGGTCTGCGCCGCCCTGTGCCTTTACGCCATGGCGTGGGCCCTGCTCTACCATCCCGAGTGGCAGGTATATCTATAAAAAGCTGATATTGCGGCGCAAGCGGGCTTGCCGTCTAACTTGGATAGACGGCAAGCCCGCTTGGTTTTTTATTTCAATGGCGCGGCGCTCTTACGCTTACTCCGCCAGCGCCTTGGCCTCGGCAATCGCCTTTTCCTGCGCGGCAGGCGGGCAGTCCTCATAGCGGACAAAGTGGAACACGAAGCTGCCCCGGCTCTGGGTCATGGACCGCAGGTCGATGGCATATCCGCCCATCTCGGCCATGGGAACCTCCGCCGTGATGACCTGCGAGCCATCATCCGTGGGGTCCATACCCATGACACGGCCCCGGCGTTTATTCAAATCGCCCATGACATCGCCCATATAGGTATCGGGCACCGTGACCTTCAGCTCGCCCACCGGCTCCAGCAAAACAGGATTCGCCTCGGGCAGAGCGGCCTTATAGGCCAGCTGCGCCGCCGTCTTGAAGGCGATTTCGGAAGAGTCCACCGGGTGATAGGACCCGTCATACAAAACGGCCTTCAAATTCACCACCGGATAGCCCGCCAGCGGCCCATGGATGCAAGCCTCCCGCAGGCCCTTTTCCACGGCGGGGAAGAAGTTTCTGGGCACGCTGCCGCCGAACACCTCTTCCGTAAAGACCATTTCATCCGATTCGGTCTGAGGCTCAAAGCGGACCCAGACATCGCCGAACTGGCCGCTGCCGCCGGTCTGCTTTTTATGGCGGCCCTGTTTCTGGACGATCTTGCGAATCTTCTCACGGTACGGCACGCGGACGGTTTTCAGCTCGGATTCCACATTGAACCGGTTTTTCAGCTTGCTCACCAGAACGTCCACCTGCATGTCGCCCGCGCCGGAGAGGACCATCTGGTGGGTCTCGGCGTTGTTCGTCACGGTAAAGGTGGGGTCCTCTTCATTCAAGCGGACCAGCCCCTGGGCGATCTTATCCTCCTGTCCCCGGGTCTTGGGCACGATGGCCACAGAGTAGCAGGGCTCGGCAAAGGGGATGCTCTTCAGGGAGACGACCTTTCTGGCGTCGCACAGCGTATCGCCGGTTTTCACCTTGTCCATCTTTGCGATGACGCCGATCTCGCCGCAGCCCAGTTCCTTGACCTCCGTGGTCTTTTTGCCTCGCATGATATAAAGATGCCCCAGCTTTTCCGCGGAGCCGGTGCGGGCATTGACCATACTCAAATCCGGGGTAATAGCGCCGGAGAGCACCTTGACAAAGGAGAATTTTCCGTACTGGTCGGAGACGGTCTTGAATACGAACGCGGTGGGCACGCCGCCGGGGGAAACCACAAATTCCTCCGTCTCGCCGTCCTGCCGGGTGGCCTTGTGGTAGTTGCCCTCCGTGGGGTTGGGCAGCAGCTCCACGATGTTGTCCATCAGCATGAGGCTTCCCATGCAGTTGACGGCGGAGCCGCACAGCACCGGGATCAGGTTCAATTCCCGCACGCCCTGGCGCAGGCCCTGAATCATCTCCGGGTAGGTGAAGTCCTCTCCGCTGAAGAATTTCTCCATCAGCGCCTCGCTGGTCTCCGCCACAGACTCCTTCAGCGCGTCGTTGAACTCGCTGATGACGCTTTCCTTGTCGGCAGGCACCTCGATCTCCACCCGCTTGAGCTGCTGCATCTCATAGGCGCGCTTGTTCAGCACGTCGATGAGGCCGGTGACTCTCTTGTCCGCGTCCCAAATGGGCACCACCACGGGGGCAATCTTCTTGCCAAAGTGCTCTCGCAGGGCGTCGAAGGTGGCGTTGTAGTCGCTGTTTTCCTCGTCCGTCTTGGAGATATAGACAAAACGGGGCATATTCCGCTCCTCGCAGTATTTCCAGGCCTTTTCCAGGCCCACGGAAATGCCGTCCTTGGCGGAGCAGACGATCACGGCGGCGTCGGCGGCCCGCAGGGCCTCCATGACCTCGCCGGCAAAATCGAAAGCGCCCGGGGTATCCAGCACATTGATGCGGCAGCCCTTATACTCCAGAGGGGCAACGGCGGCAGAAAGAGAAATCTGACGCTTGATCTCCTCGGGATCATAGTCGCAGACGGTGTTTCCGTCCGCCATGCGGCCCATGCGGTCGATCGCGCCGGTCATATAGAGCAGGCTCTCGGCCAAGGCAGTCTTGCCGCTGCCGCTGTGTCCCAGCAGGCAGACGTTCCGGATGTTCTGTACAGAATAGCTCATGATCGTTCCACTCCTTATGTTTGTGCTGATGACGCGCTCCGGCATCCGCCCTGCCGAAATCAGTCATTTGGCGGTCCGCCGGGGTGTCTAATGTAGAAATTATACAACGTTCTCCCGGTTAATACAACAAAAATTTTGGCACATTTCACATTTTGGGCAGGAAGGAGAAAAATCAGATGGAAATTCTGCCTTCTGTGCAAAAGAATCCGCCTCCGTTTCGGCGGCTTGCCGAATTCCCGTGGAATCCGTTGACATTCCTTTGCGCAAAATGTTATAATTTTACTGTCTCAGCTGCGGAATTTTATTCCGTTTTGTACATGGCGGCTATCCCCGGCCTTCACCGGCCGGAATTCAATCAAGGGAGAGAAATCATCATGGAGCACGCAGCACGCAGTGAAAAGATCCTGTGCGGTCTGGACAACCAGTATTACCGCGCCACACTCAAATCCATGGGCTTCACCGGAGACGATCTCAAGCGCCCCGTCATCGGCATCGCCAACGCCTGGAGCGAGTGCGTTCCCGGACATTTCAACCTCCGTCAGGTGGCCCAGCGGGTCAAGGACGGCGTCTACCGCGCCGGCGGCACCCCGATTGAATTCGGCGTGATCGGCGGCTGCGACGGCATGGGTCAGGGCCACGACGGCATGCACTACATCCTCCCCTCCCGGGAGCTGATTGCAAACTCCGTAGAGTCCATGGCGCAGATCAACCTGTTCGACGGGCTGGTGCTGCTGGGCTCGTGTGACAAGATCGTGCCCGGCATGCTGATGGCGGCGGCCCGGCTGAATATCCCCTGCATCTTCCTGCCCGGCGGTCCCATGGAGGGCGGCGTGGTCTTTGACGGCCGTCAGTCCGACCAGACCTCCAGCGCGGAGGCTTACGGCATGCTCTCCGCGGGCAAGATCACAGAGGCAGAATACACCGCGCTGGAGGACCTCTCCTGCCCCTCCTGCGGCTCCTGCTCCTATTTGGGCACCGCCAACACCATGTGCTCTCTGGCGGAAGCGCTGGGCATGACGCTGCCGGACGGCGGCATTGCCCCCGCCACCTCCGCCGCCCGCATGGTGAAGGCCGAGGAAACCGGCATCAAGATCATGGAGCTGGTGGAAAAGAAGATCACCGCCCGCCAGATCCTGACCGACGGCGCCATCCGCAACGCCATCAAGGTGTGCCTTGCCATGAGCGGGTCCACCAACGCCGTCATGCACCTCACCGCCATCGCCCACGAGGCGGAGCTTTCCATCGACGTTTTGAACGAGTTCGACCGGCTCTCCGCGACGACGCCCCAGATCGCCAAGATCAACCCCTCCTCCAAATACAACATGATCGACTTCTATCGGGACGGCGGCGTCTCCCGGATGATGGAGTATCTGGCAGCTATGCTGGATACGGACGCGATGACCGTCACCGCCCACACCGTGGCGGAAAATATTGCCGATCACAAGTACCCCTATCCCGCCACGGGCCTCGTCATCCGCCCGGCGGACGATCCCTTTGGCTTCACCGGGGGCGTTGCGGTGCTGCGGGGCAATCTGGCGCCGGATACCGGCATCACGAAGCCCGGCGCCTTCGACAAGAGCCTGCACCACTTCGAGGGCGAGGCCATCTGCTTTGACTCTGAGGAAGCGGCGGAGGAAGCCATCCTCGCCGGAAAGGTCCGGGAGGGACACGTGGTGGTCATCCGGTACGAAGGGCCCAAGGGCGGCCCCGGTATGCGGGAGATGTTCAAGGCCATGAAGTATCTCTACGGCCGGGGATTGGCGCTTTCCACCGCCCTCATCACCGACGGCCGGTTCTCCGGTACCAACAACGGCTGCTTTGTGGGCCACATCTCTCCGGAGGCCGCCGAGGGCGGTCCCATCGCCATCGTCCATGACGGCGACCGCATCGTCATCGACGTGGAAAAGCGGTCTTTGGAGCTGCTGGTGCCTCAGGCGGAGATCGACACCCGGCTGGCGGCGTGGAAGCGCCCGGAGCCGAAATTCAAAAAGGGCTGGCTGGGCCTTTACTGCAAGATTGCGGCCTCCGGCTCCGAGGGCGCCATCCTGAAATACGACCGGCTGTAACCAAAGACACATAAAAAGAGACCCCTTCCGGGGAATCTGGGGAAATTGGGTGAGAGGCCCCTGTCTCTCGCCTTTTCCTCAAATTTGATAGAGTGGGCGGGAGCTGACCATGAATAAAGTGATGAATGGCTTCATTGTTCTGGGCAGTATTTTCATACTGGGCAGTTTTATCAAGGTTTTTTCCCAAAAGGAACTGTTCCTGCAAATGGGCTTCTTCTTTTTTGCCGTGGCCTACACCATCAATGCCAAGACCTATGCCGTCAAAGGCGAAAAGAAAAAGGCGCGGCTCATCACCGCCTGTGCGCTGGTTCTTTATGGATGCAGCGTTTGCACCATTGGAAGCTATCTATGGAAGCTTTGGGGATAAAAGCCCTGCCATTTGCCGCTTATCGGTAAAATTGGCGATGCTTTCGTGTAAACAAAACTCCCCGGGCACTTCAACGGTGCCCGGGGAGTTTTGTGTCTATCATTGATGGGGAGAAGAACCCAGGGCTTTCCGGGTCTCTTTTTGTGTGCCAACGCCCCCCGCTTTCGGGAGATGGTCAATACCAGCCCGTCCACTCCGTCATGAGCAAAACTGGCAGCGTCCACAGCAGCAGGAAAACCTCCAGCGCCAGCGGCGTCAGCAGACTGTAAGCCCCCATGCTCACGAGATAGAATGACAGCAGCGTTCCCGCGGCGCTGCCCAGAAGTCCCAGCAGCGTGGCCCGCCGGACGGCCTTGCACAGCCTACGGCTGCCCGCCACCGTCTCGGCATAGGGCAGCAGCCCCTCCCGGAACAGCAGCGCCCGGGGCAGTCCCCGGTCCTTTTCCGCCTCGCTCAGCGCCACCCGGGTGGTGAGATTGGGATACTCCACCTTCACGCCCTTATAAAATTTGCGTTTGAGCAGCGATGGCGTGATGTTGGGGTCCCGGGATGCCAAAATGGGCATGATACGGCTGCGCCGCATCATCCGCAGGGCGAAGTCCACATTTTCCGCCGGATTGTATTTCACCGCGAACACCGCGATAAGCTGGTGGTCCACCGTGAGAAACATGCCGGTTTTCAGGTTGATGTTGCCCGGCATCCGGACCTCCATCTTGCGCATGAAGGAAGCGGTCCCCATCAGCACGGACTCTCCGTGGATGGTGGCGGACCAGCCGCCCTCTTCGAAAAAGCTGAAATCGTCGGCTTTTTCGTAATGACCGCCCTCGCTGCGCACCAGCCCGTCAAACAGCCGCTCCAGCCCGCTGCCCGCCGCCCGGGCCATGGTGGCGGCGTAGGAGGTGGCTTTTCTCATCTCCTCGCCAAACACCTTCACGCCGTTGAGCTGGATGGTCCCCGGCGGAAACAGGTCCGCGTCCGTCAAAATCATGCTTTTTTTCCGGCTGATCTTTTCCGCGCCCAGCCAGCCCCCCACGGCGCAGCCCGTTTTTTGCAGGTGCGCCGCCAGCTTGGAAAAGGGCAGCCCCCAGCAAAGCGGCAGCGCAAAGGTAGCGCCGGAGGCCAAAATAGCGGACCAATTCAGTAAGAAGTCGGCGCCGCGCCCCTGTCCCAGAGAGCTGAGTCCGGCAAACACCAGCGAGGCCATCAGCACCACCGGCAGCAGCACCGTCTGCCAGAGCGTTGCGGCGTCGTCCCGCATGGCGGCGGTATAGAATCCCGGCAGCTCGCCCCGCTGCTTGCAGGCGCCGCGGCCCGTCTCCGTCACGAGGTAGGGCGGCTCATCGTCCATCGCCGCGGCGCGGAACGTGTCGTAGCGCCCCCGGCTTTCCCGGCTGTCTCCCCAGAGGGCAAACACCAGCGCCAGCGCGCTTACCGACACATAGGGCATCGTCGCGCTGCGCCCCGGCTCCAGCAGCCGCATTACGCAGTCCCCCGCCGTCAGAATAGCGGAGAGGGAGATCAGCAGCTCGCTGGTGCAGCGCTTCCTGCACAGCATCCGCACACCCTTGGCAAAGACGCTCCGACAAAGCAGCGCCACCACCGCGAGGCACCCCAGCAGCACCATGGTTTGCAGCTGGATATCCCCGGACCAGACCGGGATCAAAAAGCCCTGCCGCTCCAGCAGCAAAGGCACGGACGGTACCAGCGCGGCCACTGCCGCCGCCAGCAGTCCGCCCCGGCGGCGGTGATATTCGCTGCGGTATTGCTCCGAGGCGTCCCAAGGGTCCATCTCCGGCTCCACAGGCTCCGCTTGCGGCTCTTCTTCCGGCTGGGGCGGTGCGTACAGCTCCTCCGTCTCCTCCAGCCGCCGCCGGGAAAACAGGCCCCGGGGCCGCTGAAGCAGCGGTTCGCGGTGTTCTTCCATCACCGCGTCCACCGTGCTGCCCACCACCTCTTCCAGCGAAATGGGGCGGGGCGCTTTCGGCAGTTCCTTTTCCAGCTCGAATAGCTCACATGGGGCCTCGGCGTGCAGCGAAGCCCCCTGCCGGGGCCTTTCCGTCTCCGCAGTGGCCGGGATCTCCGGCACGCCCTCGCGTACAGGCGGCATTGCAGGCGGCATTTTTGTCTCTTCGGTGGGCTTCTCCGCCGAAGGGGCGGGGCAGACGGACTGCTCCACATCCCGCAAAATCTGCTGCTCGCGTCCCGCGCCGTATTCAGCCAGAATCTCCTCCAGAGAGAAGTCTGTCTCCTCCGCCGGCACATCCGTCCCGTCGGCGAGGAAAGCTGCGCTATTTCGTTTTTTCTCGTCCTTTGGGATCATGCTGCCGGTCCTTTCCTCGTGTTACTGCCGCTGACGCACCGCCTCGTACAGCAAAATCGCTGCCGACGCGGAGGCATTCAGGGAGCTGAGCTTTCCCCGCATGGGGATGCTCACCAGAAAATCACAGTTTTCCACGGCCAAACGGGTCATGCCGTCCCCCTCGCTGCCGATGACGATGGCCGCCGGGCCCTTGAGATCGGCGTCATAGAGCGCCGTACTTCCGCCCGCCGCCGTGCCGAACACCCACACGCCCTGCTTTTTGAGGTCCTTCAAAAGGGCCGGAATGTTGGGCACCCGGGCCACCGGCACATGGGCCACCGCCCCGGCGGAGGTCTTGGCCACCACGGCGGTCAGTCCCGCGCTGCGGCGCTTGGGGATCACCACGCCGTGGGCCCCGGCGCACTCCGCCGTGCGGATGATGGCGCCCAGATTGTGGGGATCGGAAATTTCGTCGCACACGACGATCAGGGGAGGCTCCCCCTTTTCCGCCGCGATCTCCAAAATGCGCTCCACGCTGACATACTCCCGCACCGCCGCCAGCGCGATGACGCCCTGATGGGCGTGGGTACGGCTCATGGAGTCCAGCTTCCGCCGGTCCGCCTCCACCACAACAACGCCTGCGGCTCTCGCCTTGGATGCGATGTGGCCCAGCGTCCGGTCCGTCTCCCCCTTTTGGAGATAGATCTTGTCAATGTTCTCGCCCGCGCGAAGCGCCTCGATCACGGCATTGCGGCCTTCGATGATACCGTCTGCCTCCGCCGTCAGGGCGTCCTTTTTTTCTTCGTTCATATTGTCTCCTTAAAAAGAAGTTTTTGTCGCATTCATGTGGTAGTATATCATAGAAGCAGGGCACAATAAAGTGTGAATTTACAGAAACTTCATGAAAAAAAGTGCCCTTGTCCTTGTGACAGGGCCGCTTGTGTGATATACTGCGTTATACTTTTAATAAGAGCGTTTCCCCCTGAAAGGAGTTTCCGATAGAATGGATCAAAACAACAAAAAGAATTCTCCCAATGGCTCCGGCGGTCCCGGCGGCAAAAACAATAACGTACGCGGGATCATCTCTCTGGTCTCCTGGGCGCTGCTGCTGACCATTCTCATCAGCTATGCCACCAACTACATGACCAGCGCGGGCCATCAGTCCTCCACCGTGGAGCTCTATTACAGCGACTTCCTGGATCTGGTCAAGGAGGGGGAGCTGACCGAGGTCGCCTTCGACCCCAATGAGAGCATCATGCATCTGGTCCCGGAGGATGGCTACGTCTACACCGGCAAGGACGGCGTGGCGTACACCAAATCCACCGCCAGCGATCAGTCCGTGGTCTGGACCTATGCGGACGCCGCCGGGGAAGCGCGCACCACGCAGCTGGACCCCATCGTGGTGGAACTTCCAAACGACGAGCTGGTGGCCTACCTGCAGGAAAACGGCGTGCGGTTTAAAGAGACCTATCAGCCGCCGGTCAGCCCCATCATGGCGGTGCTGGTCTCTTACGTGCTGCCCTTCCTCTTTATCATGCTGATGTTCTCCTTCGCCATGCGCTGGATGGCAAAAAAGGGCGGCATGGGCGGCATGGGCGGTCTTGGCGGCGTGGGCAAGGCCAACGCCAAGGTCTATATGGAAAAATCCACCGGCGTCACCTTTAAGGACGTGGCCGGGCAGGACGAGGCCAAGGAATCTCTGACGGAGATCATTGACTTTTTGCACAATCCCCAGAAATACACGGAGATCGGCGCGAAGCTGCCCAAGGGCGCGCTGCTGGTTGGCCCTCCGGGCACCGGCAAAACGCTTTTGGCCAAGGCCGTGGCGGGAGAAGCCAACGTGCCCTTCTTCTCCATTTCCGGCTCCGACTTTGTGGAGATGTTCGTGGGCGTGGGCGCCTCCCGCGTGCGGGACCTCTTCAAGGAAGCCAGCAAGGTGGCCCCCTGCATCGTATTTATCGACGAGATCGACACCATCGGCAAGTCCCGGGATAACCGCATGGGCGGCAACGACGAGCGGGAGCAGACCCTCAACCAGCTTCTGGCTGAGATGGACGGCTTCGACCCCACCAAGGGCGTCATCCTGCTGGCCGCCACCAACCGTCCGGAGGTGCTGGATCAGGCGCTGCTGCGGCCCGGCCGGTTCGACCGGCGCATCATCATCGACCGGCCCAACCTTGCCGGGCGTCTGGCAACCCTTCAGGTCCACACCCGGAACATCCGTCTGGGCGAGGACGTGAACCTTAAAAAGGTGGCGTTGGCCACCGCGGGCTGCGTGGGCGCAGACCTTGCAAACCTCGTGAACGAGGCCGCGCTGCGGGCCGTGCGCAAGGGACGCAAGCTGGTGACGCAGGAGGATCTGCTCTCTGCCTTCGAGCTGGTGATCGCCGGTACGGAGAAAAAGGGCAGTGTCCTCACCGAATTTGAGAAAAAGCTGGTGGCCTACCACGAGGTGGGACACGCCATGGTAGCCTACAAGCAGAAAAACAGCGAGCCGGTGCAAAAGATTACCATTGTGCCACACACCCAGGGCGCTCTGGGTTACACCCTCTTGATGCCCGAGGAGGACAAGACCGAGCTGCGCACCCGGGACGAGCTGATGGCAAAAATCACCGTCTCCATGGGCGGCCGGGCTGCCGAGGAGGTGGTGCTGGGCACCATGACCAACGGCGCTTCTCAGGACATTCAGGACGCCACGGGTGTGGCCCGGAACATGGTGGCCATGTTCGGCATGAGCGCAGAGTTTGGCATGATGGCGCTGGCCTCCCGCCGCAACCAGTTCCTTGACGGCGGCTACGGCATGGACTGCGCGCAGGAAACCGCCGCCCGGATGGACAGCGCCGTGAAGGAGATTCTGGACCGGTGCTATCAGGACGCCGTGGAAATCCTCAAGGAGAACCGGGGCGACATGGACAAGGTGGTCTCCTACCTGCTGGGGAAGGAAACCATCACCGGCGCGGAGATGGTCGCCATCATCGAGGGCCGGGACCCCGCGCTGGTGGAGGACGCCTATGCCTCCACGATCAGCCGCTCCGGGGAGATCGAAGCCCCCGCCAGAAAGGTCCACATGATCTCTCAGAAGATCGAAGGACCCGCGGATACGTCCGATCAGCCGGTGGAGACGTCTCCCGAGACGGAGGAGGCGCAGCCCGTGTCTCCCGAGACGCCGGAGGACGACACGCAGACCCCGCCGGAGATGCAAGCGCCGCCGGAGGACGGCACGCAGACCCCGACAAACCCCTGAAAGCAGAAGGCGCATCCATCCCGGATGCGCCTTCTTTTCTCCTCTCTGTTTCTCTGTTCTCTGTGCCTTTTCTCCATTTGCCAACCGCCGGTTGACAAAATTTTACCGGCTCAACTCCAATTCTTGTTGATGACTGCTAAAACGGGCGCGGCACAGCAAGCTCCAATTTACCCGCAATGAGGTAAATCATGGAGGTATAGCCCTTGAATGTATTGAATCCGCGAGCCTTCCTCTTTGCCGCCTGAATCATGGAGTTTATGCGGCCGTGTATAATAAAGTTCGCAATTTCATGAAGGCATAGAAAAGCCATTGGGACTCCGATAAAATGAATGGTGTCGAGACATTCAAAAAAGGAGTGATCACCCAATGGCTCAAGGAAAGAATATCA
>NZ_JAQUVF010000005.1:84129-84337 GCF_028693505.1 Oscillibacter sp. | reverse complement strand
TCTCCGCGATCTGGGGGCCGACCTGGGCGGTGTCGCCGTCAATGGCCTGCCGGCCGCACATGACGATATCGTCGCTCTCCACGCCCAGCTTGTTGATGGCGGCCGCGAGGATCTGAGAGGTGGCGTAAGTATCGCTGCCGCCGAATTCACGGGCGGAGACCAGCACGCCTTCGTCCGCGCCCATGGCCAGCAGCTCACGCAGCATGCC
>NZ_JAQUVF010000005.1:0-84052 GCF_028693505.1 Oscillibacter sp. | reverse complement strand
GCAGCGGGGGGAGGACCCATGGTGACCACGGTGACCTTGCAGCCGGTGGCGTCCTTGAGCTTCAGCGCGGCTTCCACCGCGTTCATGTCGTCCGGGTTCGTGATGGTCTGCATGGACGCACGGTTCAGCGTGCCGTCCGGATTCACGGCCACCTTGCCGGAGGTATCGGGGACCTGCTTGACACATACAATAATCTTCATGTCGTTTCTTCTCCTCTTATACTGATTTTCAATAAAACGGCAGTCCGTTTTATTGGGCCGCGCATCGCGGCCCGGCGGCAGCGCCACCGAAAACAAAGTTCAACGCTGTCTTTGCCGCCCTTGGCGGCACGGCATATCATGCCGTGCCAAAAACATGGTTCCGCGCTTTTGGCAAAGAGCAGTATTACAGACCCATGTTGGCGGAGATGACGATGCGCTGGACCTCGGAGGTACCCTCGTAGATCTCGGTGATCTTCGCGTCGCGCATCATGCGCTCCATGGGATAATCCTTCGTGTAGCCGTAGCCGCCGAACATTTGCAGCGCCTTGGTGGTGGTTTTCATGGCGTGCTCGGAGGTGAACAGCTTGGCCATGGCGGCCTCCTTGGTATAACGAACGCCCTGACCCTTGAGCATGGCGGCCTGATAGGTCAAAAGGCGGCCTGCCTCACAGCCCATCTCCATGTCCGCAAAGGTGAACTGGGTGTTCTGGAACTTGCTGATGGGCTTGCCGAACTGGACACGGCCCTTGGTATACTCAACGGCCTCGGCCATGGCACCCTCGGCAATGCCAAGGCCCTGGGCGGCAATGCCGATACGGCCGCCGTCCAGCGTCTGCATGGCGATGCCGAAGCCCTTGCCCTCGCGGCCCAGCATGTTTTCCTTGGGCACGATGCAGTCGGTGAACACGATCTCAGCGGTGGGAGAGCCGTGGAGGCCCAGCTTTTCTTCGTGCTTGCCGACAGAGAAGCCGGGGAAACTGCTCTCCACGATGAAAGCGGAGATGCCCTTGGTGCCCTTGGTCTTGTCGGTCATGGCGAACACCACGAACACGTCGGCCACATAGCCGTTGGTGATGAAAATTTTGGAGCCGTTCATCACGTAGTGGTCGCCTTCCAGCTTGGCCTCGGTCTGACCCTTGGAAGCATCGCTGCCGGCGTTGGGCTCGGTCAGCGCGAAAGCGCCCACCTTATGGCCGGTGGTCAGCATGGGGAGGTACTTGGCCTTCTGCTCCTCGGTGCCGTTGGCCAGGATGGGGTCGCAGCAAAGACCGTTATGGGTGGCGACGATATCGCCGGTGGAGGCGCACTGCTTGGAAAGCTCTTCCACGCAGATCGCGGCAGCCAAAGGATCGGCGCCCGTGCCGCCGTATTCCTTGGGCACGCACATACCCATCACGCCCATATTGAACAGCTTTTCAATGTTCTCCCGGGGATACTGGCAGGTACGGTCGGTTTCGGCAGCGATGGGCTTTACTTCGTTCTCGGTAAAGGCAGCCATCATCTTCCGGACCATCAGGTGCTCACGGCTCAAATTGAAATCCATCATGTATACTCCTTACATTTAAATTTTATAGAAAGCCTTTCGGCAGGACTCACAAACTCGCAATTCCGTACAGCGGAATCTTTTTTCAGATGAAGCCGGAGGAAGATTGGGGAACCGGGGTCCCCCAAATCTTTCCGAAGTCCGTCGCGGGGCAAAGCCCGCAGCGGGAAGGTCTTAGCGAATGCCGGCGATATCCTTGGCAAACTGCTTCTTGCCCTGAATATTGCCCTGACGGGCGATCATGATGCGCTGGGCCTGAGGAGAACCGGCGCCGTGCATGGACTCGGTGCGGTAACCCACCGCGGCGGCGCCCAGGCACATATTCTCCAAAAAGCGCATAACGCGCTGACGGTCCTCGGTGGAGACGCCCTCGCGGCCCACAAAGAACTTGTTGCAGATCTCGCCGATGGTCTCGCCGCTGCGGCCCACCACGGTCTCGGAGTGGAAGTCCTTCTGGGAGGGCATGGTGACCATCAGTCCGCCGGCCACGTCCTCGGCAAGGCGCACGATCTCATAGGGGAAGCGGGTCACGTTCTGCTTACAGACGTTGGCCAGCAGCAGATCGATCTGGTAGTTGCCGGCCTTGGTCTTGAAGCCCTGAGAGGAGCAGGCGATGCCGCAGCAGTACAGCGTTTCGTTCAGGTGGGTCATCTCAATGAGCTTATCCTTCACCGCGCTGGCCTTCTCCACGCCGTTATACTCGGCGGCAAGGGCGGTTGCGCCGATGACGACGTCGCCCACGCCCACCTTGCAGCCGCCGTAGCTCTGGCGGTGATAGCCGGCAAAGCGCTCCACCATCATGCCGGCAAATTCATACTCGCCGTTGAGGAAGATGTACTCGTTGGGAATGAACACGTGGTCCAGAACGACCAGTGCTTCCTGACCGCCGAACTTGGCGTTGCCCACGTCGATGGAGGAATCCTCCTCCATCTTGCGGGTATCGCAGGACTGGCGGCCGTAAATCATGTACATGCCCTCGGCGTCGGTGGGGCAGGCGAAGGAAACTGCCCAGTCCTTATCGGCCTCGGTCATGGAGATGGTGGGCATGAAGATGTGCCAGTGGCTGTTGACGGAGCCGGTCTGGTGGCACTTGGCGCCGCAGACCACGATGCCGTCCGCCCGGCGCTCCACCACATGGAGGAACATGTCGGGATCGGCCTGCTCGTGAGGAGCCTTGGACCGGTCGCCCTTGGGGTCGGTCATGGCGCCGTCCACCACCAGATCCTCGTCCTGCACCATGGTCAAAAACTTTTTGAAGTTTTCGTGATAGCGGGTGCCGTACTTCTCGTCCACCTCAAAGGTGGTGGAAAACACCGCGTTAAAGGAGTCCATGCCAACGCAGCGCTGGAAGCAGGAGGCCGTTTTCTGGCCCAGCAGACGCTGCATCTTCACCTTGTTAATGAGGTCCTCGGTGGACTGATGCAGGTGGGTGAAGCGGTTGATCTTATGGCCGGTGAGGCTGGAGGTAACGGTCATCAGCTCGGCATTCTGCGGGTCCTCCGCGCAGGCATAGGTCATGGCGACGCAGTTGATGGAGGGACGGATCATGGGGTGATCCACCCAGTTGTCCAGCTTCTCGCCAAACATGTACACCCGGGTATTCAGCTTGCGCAGACTCTCGATATACTCTTGTGCGGTCTTCATTTCGTGTAATCCTCCTTAAAATTATAGCGCTTTTAAAATTTTTTAAATGCGGCGGACCGTTTTTCGGGAAAGCGAACATGCTTTCCTTCCGGTCCGCGGCGGCATAGCGGGTTTTGTTTCCGGCGCGTTCCGGGAGGCGGCCAGAGGCCCTCTCCAGAGCAATGCCTGTCTATTTATAGTTATAGCAAAAATCATGCCACCTTTGCAAGAGGAACTTTTCCCCTCCGGTTTCTTTTTTCTATGCACATCGTCTGATTTTTGGGCAATATTTTGTGGATTCATTAGAGCAATTGATCCTTGCGCGAGGCCGTCTGGAGACGGTCTATTCACATTTGAATAGACCGGAATTCGATTCCGCTCAGCGAAATTCCATGCTTTTTTGTGCATGGCAAATAATTTTTCGACAAAATTTAGGATAAATTGACGATGCTTTTCACGCTTGCAACTCTTTCTATTCATTTTTGAATATGCTATACTCAAAAATGAATAGAACGCCTGTGGAGGACTGTTACAGGGGGTTGGGGGGAGTATTTTTGGCACATGCTACAAATTCGGCCCGTTTTTTGGATGCCGACATCAATCTCAAGGGGCTGTTTGACATCATCCGGCCGGAAAACAATCTGGTTCTGGCGGACGACATGATGCTCTCCGACGCCAAGGGCGTCATTCTCTGGGTCAGCGAGACCTACGAGAAAAATTTTGGGTTCGCCCACAATTCCATTGTGGGGAAGTCCGCCTTTGATTTGGAGGCGGACGGCACCTTCTCCCCCTGCATCACGGCGGAGATCATTCGGAAAAAGGAAAAGATCACCACCACCCAGACCATCAACCGCATTCACAAAAATGTGATGACCGTGGGGATTCCGCTGTTTGACGACCACGGGGAGCTGAAATACGCGGTGTGCTTTAACACGGTGTCCATGGAGCAGATCAACTCCATTCAGCGAAACTACCGCCATTTGCAGGATTCCCTTCAGCAATACACGCAGGAGATCGCGGAGCTGCGCACCCGGGCCACTTCCACCTCTCTGGTGTTTAAAAGCGCCTCCATGCAGCGGCTGTGGACGCTGATGCAAAACACCGCCAACACCAAGGCCAACATCCTCATCACCGGGGAGACGGGCGTTGGAAAAAGCGCCGTCGCCAAGGCCATTCACGCCATGAGCGACCGGGCGGCAGGCCCGTTTATCGAGGTCAACTGCGCGGTGCTCCACGAAAACCTGATCGAGTCCGAGCTTTTCGGCTATGAAAAGGGTGCGTTTACCGGCGCTTCCAGCAGCGGCAAGATCGGCAAGATCGAGCTTGCCAATCAGGGGACGCTGTTTCTGGACGAGATCGGCGAGCTGCCGCTGCACATTCAGTCCAAGCTGCTGCAGCTCATTCAGGAGAAAACCATTGAGCGGCTCTCCGGCACCAAGAAAATTGAGCTGAACTTCCGGCTGATCGTCGCCACCAACCGCAATCTGGAGGAGGAGGTCCAGCGGGGGCTGTTCCGCTCCGACCTTTTCTATCGCCTGAACGTCATCCGCATCCACATTCCGCCCCTGCGGCTGCGCAAGGAGGATATTTTCCCGCTGGCCCACCAGTTTTTGGCGCGGTTTTGCGGCGAATACGGCAAGACCCTGAATTTTAGTCCCCGGTTTCTGGCATTTCTCGAGCAGTACGACTGGCCCGGCAATGTGCGCCAGCTGGAAAACCTTATCGAGCGAATCGTCATCACCGTGCAGGACCCGATCATCGACGTTTCCGCGCTGCCTCCGGAATACACAGGGGATTCCGTCACCCCGGCGGCGATTTTGGCACAGGCCGGTTCCCTCTCGGAGCGAATGGACGCCTACGAGGGGCAGATCATCCGGGAGTCCTACCACCGCTGGGGAACCACCGTGGCGGTGGCGAAGGAGCTGGGGATCTCGCAGGCGACTGCGGCCCGAAAGGTGGCCAGATATGTACACAGCTGAGCAAAACAGGAAGGGCAGCGTGGGGCTGGTCTCTTTAAAAACAGAGCTGCGCCAGGAGCTGAAGCTGACGCCGCAGCTGCTGCAATCCATGGAGGTCCTGCAAATGAACGCGCAGGAGCTGCTGGACTACTTAAATCGCGTCAGTGAGGAAAACCCCCTGCTGGAGCAGGAGGACGCCACGAAGCTGCGCAGCGCCTACGCGGAGCTGCGGCAAAAGGCCAGCTGGCTGGACGGCGGCGCTTCCCCCTTTCTCGGGGAGGACGCGCTGGTGGAGCCGGGGGCCGTGGACCGGGAGCTGGAAAGCCTTTCCGCGTTTTTGCGGGACCAGCTGGAGCGGCTGCACCTGAAAGGACCCCTGCTGGCCCTGACCAAGTACCTCGCGCAGATGCTGGATGAGGACGGCTATCTCTCTTCGGAGGATTTGGAGGAACTATCCGATTTAAAAATTCCGGCATCGCTGCAAACGGAGGCGCTGGAGACGCTGCAATCTCTGGACCCGCCCGGCGTGGGCGCCCGCAGTCTTTCGGAATGCCTCCTGTTGCAGCTCAAGCGCCGGGGCGCGGACACTCCTTTTTTGCAAGCGCTGATCTCCCGGTTTCTGCCGGAGCTAGGCCGCAGGCACTACGGTCCCATTGTCCGGGAACTGGGCGTCACCCTTGGGGAAATCCACGACGCCGAGCGGGTGATTGCCCAGTTGGAACCCCATCCCGGGCGGGCCTTTCAGCCGGAGGAACCCACACTGTACATCCGGCCCGACGTATTCATTCTCCCGCTGGACGGGACGATGCAGGTGGTGCTGAACGAATACTATCTGCCCCATTTTTCCATCAGCAGCTACTATACCAACCTTTTGAAGGACGCGCCGGAGGAGGAGACCCGGACCTATTTACAGGAAAAGCTGCGCCAGGCCAAGTGGCTGGTGAACAGTCTGGAGCGCCGGGGCAGCACGCTCCGCCGCTGTGCCGACGCCATTTTGACCGCGCAGTACGAGTTCTTCACGGGGAAGGTCCCCGTGCTCTCCCCGATGAATCTCGCGTCTCTTGCAGAGGAGTTGCAGCTCCATCCCTCCACCGTCTCCCGGGCAACCCGGGGCAAGTACCTGCAATGCCGGCAGGGGACCTATCCGCTGCGCTATTTTTTCAGCCACTCCGTGGGCGGGGCGGACTGCTCCGCACAGGCCGTCCGGCGGCGGCTTTTGGAGCTGGTTCGCGCCGAGGACCCCCACCGCCCCCTCAGCGACCAGCAGCTGTGCCGCGCGCTGGAGGCGGAGGGGATGACGCTGGCCCGCCGCACTGTCGCCAAATACCGCTCCGCGCTGGGCTTGGCGCCCTCCGGCATCCGCAGGCGATGAGCACGCTTGGCTATCGATTCCACCGCAGGATTTTTTTCAGACCAAGTCAGTGAAAAACGAGAGGGCGCAGCAATTCGCTGCGCCCTCTCGGCTATTTTAGAAAGGTCCTTTCAGACGGTGACCACCTTGGCCGCCGCGTCCATCCGCTCCACAATGTCGTACATATTGCTGACCGTTCCAACCTTTAATTCTCCGGCGAGATTGTAAAAGTTCAGGCAGGTTCCGCAGACCAGAATCTCGCAGCCCTTTTTCTCCAGCGCCTGAAGGCTTTCCACGATCTGCGCTTCCCCGGCGGGAAGGCGCACGCCGCTGTTCATGAAGAGGAGTGCCCGGGGCGGCTCGGCGCGCTGGGTGAGCGTGTACAAGAACATTTTCATCAGGCTCCTGCCCAGCTCCCCGTCGCCCTCTCCGATGTGGTCCTTCCCGATAAAAAAGGTGCAGTCCTCAGTATGTTCCGCGGCGGGGCAGCACACCGTCTCCGGCGCGGTCTCTCCGCCGCCCTCCCCGGTGATGTGAACGTCAAACCCTCCGGAAATGGGGACGGCCTGGGCCGTCATGTGCTGACTTTGGGCCAGGCGGCTCAGATTCTGCACCGCCATGTCGTTATCCACCGAGATTGTCAGGTCCCGGACCCCTCCGTCGATGGCCTGTTTGGCCAGTATCACCGGCGTGGGGCACGCTTTTCCCAGCGCGTCAATTTTTACCGTCATCTGCTGCACGACCTTTCCTTATATTACTTCGCGGGCCTCGCCGCGTTCCACCAGATACAGCCGGTATGTTCCCGGCGCCACGACGCCAAGGCGCAGCGCCCGTTCCAGCGCGGGATAGTGCTGCGGCTCCACCCGCAGCGAGATGCCGCAGCTGGCGGAAATCTGCCGCAGGGTGGGCATTACCCGCACCGGGAGCAAGGGCAGCAGGCCGTGTTCCGCGCCGATCGCGGACGAGGTACTCTCAAATGTCAACAGATAATAGCGTTCGTCCATCTCACGTCACCATAAGATACGCGCCGTCCCGCTTTTCCACCACGTAACCCACAGCCTCCGCGCAGGGAAGTTCATCCCGCAGTGCCCTGAGCAGCGCGGGCGCGTCCTTTTCCGACACCGCCATCAAAAGTCCGCCGGAGGTCTGAGGGTCGTAAAGGAGGTCCTGCATGGCGAGACTCACCCCATCCGCCACGTGGGTATGCCCCTCGGCAAACCGCCGGTTGCGGTACATACCCTCGGGCAAAAGGCCCATTTCAGCCAATGCCAAAACGCCCGGCAGCAGCGGAATCTTTGCGCTTTCCACCACCACCGCTGCCTCGCCGCCCCGGGCCATTTCCAGCGCATGGCCCAAAAAGCCAAACCCCGTCACGTCCGTGCAGCTCCCCACGGGGAAGCGCACCATGACGTCCCGGGCGGCTTTGTTTAAAAAGGCCATCTGCGCCGTGACCTGACGCACCAGCGCCTCGTCCGCAAGGCCAGCTTTGGCGGCAGTGACGGCAACGCCCACGCCCAAGGGCTTTGTGAGAATCAGCACGTCCCCCACGCGGGCGCGGTCGTTGCGCAGGACCTTTGCCGGATGCACGAAGCCCGTCACCGCGAGACCGTACTTGGGCTCCCGGTCCCGAATGGAGTGCCCGCCGGTAATGATGGCCCCGGCCTCGTAAACCTTGTCGTAGCCGCCCCGCAAAACGGCGCGGACCGCCGCATCGTCCATCTCCGGGGAGACGCACAGCAAGTTGAGCGCCAACTTCGGCTCGCCGCCCATGGCGTACACGTCGCTCAGCGCGTTGGCGGCGGCGATCTGCCCAAACTGAAAGGGATCGTCCACAATGGGCGGAAAGAAATCCACTGTCTGGCAAAGGGCCAGCTCCTCGGAAATCTGATAGACGGAGGCGTCGTCGCTTTTGTCATAGCCCACCAGCAAGCGGGGGTCTGTGTGGGTGGGCAGACCTTCCAGCAATTGGGCCAGCACACCGGCCCCCACCTTTGCCCCGCATCCGGCGCACTCCGCCAGACGGGTCAATCGAATCTCAGAGGCCATGGTCAGCCCTCCTTCCGCTTTTGATGCACAAAATCGCCTCCAGCACGCCGCCGCCCACGGAGCGGGCCTTGTCGGAGACGGAAAAGCAGTGCTCCCTGCGGCACCGGGGGTCCACGTCCCCTGCCTTCATACCGGCATAGACCGGCGTCCCCTCCGGGAGAAGGCCCCGCAAAACGCCGGGAATCTCCGCCGTCATGGGCGCGGTGCCCACGTGCCCCACCACCTGTCCCGCCGCCACCAAATCACCGATTTGGGCCGTGGGGGTAAATAGCCCGTCCGCCGGGGCGCGGAGCAGCCGCTCCACGGTGTAGCCGCCGATCTCGCCGGGGACGCCGGTGTTGGGGGCGGGGGCGCGGTCCCACAAAACCCGGCCCAGATCGTGGCCCCGCTGGGTCTCCACCGCGGCGTGGCAGTCCACGCCGGGGGTAAAGCCGGGGCCAACGCCCACCACGCAGGCCGCCTGCGTAATTTGCGTCCCCAAATTCTTTTTGGCGAGGATGGCGTCCACCACGGCGTCCGGGTGCAGCGCTTCCACCGCCGCACCCGCCGGGTCCGTCAAAACCGCCACAAATCCTCGGCGCACAAGGTCCAGCGCCTCGTCCGGCGTGGCGGCAAGCACCGCCCGAACGCCCTCCACCTCGGCGCTTCCACGGTAAACCGCCTGCGAAAAGGCCACGGTGCACCGCACCGTGCTGGGCTGCGCCGTCTCGGTCATCACAAGGTCGAATCCGCTCTGAAAAAGGCGGCACGCGATGCCTGTGGCCAAATCGCCCGCGCCTTTAATGACTGCCAGCATTAGATGAACACCTCCCTGATTCCGTTTCTTTCCCGAAGGGCCGCCGTCACCACCCGGCACCCCGGCAGCGCCCGCCGGACCGCCCGGGCCGTCTCCACCGCGCCCTCCGGGGCCGCGTCCGCCTGATTGAGCAGCACCCGGAACCGCGCCGGGTCCGCTACGCCCTTATACTGACCGCGCTCCGACGTGAGCAGCCGCGCAAGCATCTGTGGCGTCAGCCGTTCCTCTGGCGAGACGTCCAGAGCCTTAGCCGCCAGCTCCCACCGGTGGCAGATTTCGCAAAGAGGCCGACCCAGCGCCGAAACGCCCGCCACAGCGATCACAAACCCGCCCGGCAGCAACACCGGCTCATGATCCGCCGGGGCCTTCACGGGAAGCCGCCGCGCCCCGTCCGCCTCCGCCAAAACCCAGTCTGCAAGGGAATATGCCGCCGCCAAGACCTCTGGCTCTGGCGGGCCCAGCTTCCCGTCTTGACAAAGTGTCCCGGCACAGACGGCGCGGCGAATCTTCAAAGCCGCCTCCAGCGCCGCCGCGCCGCCGGAGAGCACCAAAACCCCTGCCGCCGCCCCCTGCGCGCGGGTGATGCGGGTGGTAGTCACCGCCACGGCGCTTCGAGACGCCCCGGCGACCTCCTCTGTCAGGCAGCGCAGCAGCGTGCTTTTTCCGCCGCCGCCCACCAGCGAAGCGCTGCCCCGCTGAGGCAGTCCCAGCGCATCAAAAAGGTACACCGCTCCGCCTCCTTTTTACCGTTATTCTCGTTTCAGAATATCATGTTGACTTTCCAAAGTCAAACAAATATAATGTGGGCAACAAAGATTTTCAGGAGGCGCTTATGGCTGGATCGACCTTCACGCTCAAGCTCTCCCCCCGGCTGTTTGCGGATGGGGAAAAGTGCTTTGGCCCCGGCGCGGCGGAGCTTTTGGAGGGAGTGGACCGGGAGGGCTCCCTGCGGGGTGCCGCCGGGGGTATGGGAATGTCCTACTCCAACGCGTGGACCACCCTGCGGGAGTGCGAACGGGCGCTGGGCTTTCCGCTTTTGGAGCGGAAGGCGGGCGGTCCGGCGGGCGGCTGCTCCGTGCTGACGCCCCGGGGCCGCGCCCTGCTGGAGGGGTACCGGCGTCTGGAGGCGCGGCTGGCAGCGGAAAACGCGTCCCTGCTGGAAGAGGTAGGGCGCTTGAAGGAGGAATGACGGTGCGGGAATTTTTTAAGGTCCTCCGCGCTCAGCTCTCCCAAGGGGAGGATACGGCCCTTGCCACCATCGTGGCCCGCTCCGGCTCCGCCCCCCGGGGCGCGGGGGCGCGGATGCTGGTGGGCGCGCAGGGACGCCTTTGGGGCACCGTGGGCGGGGGCCGCATCGAGCGGGAGGCGGAGCTTCTGTCCCGGGACGCCCTGCGCCAAAAGCGCGGCGTTCTGCGGGAGTTTTGCCTCGGCGCGGACCAAGTGGAGAGCATCGGCATGGTCTGCGGCGGCGATGTGACGCTGGCGGTGACGTATCTCCCCGGCGGCGACGAAGGGCTTTGCGCGCTGGCGGACGCCGCCCTTGCGCTGCTGGACGCGGGCGGGGACGGCTGGCTCCTTTCCCCGCTGACGGGACCCCAGGCCGGTGAACTTTCGCTATTGCCCGCCGCCAAGGCGGCGGAGCGCTTTCCGGCGCTGACGTCCGCCGCCGGGGAATCGGTCCTTTTGGAAGCGGACGGCGACTCCCTTTTTGCCCAGCGTCTGGCGCGGCGGGGGGAGGTATACCTCTTCGGCGGGGGCCATGTGGCCCGGGAGCTGGCGCCGCTGCTGGCGCGGCTGGACTTTCCCTTCACCGTGGTGGATGACCGCCCGGAATTTTCCGTCCCGGCGGATTTCCCCGGCGCCCGGCGGGTGATCTGCACGGACTTTGCAAAGCTGCTGGACGCGGTGTCCCCCACCGGGGCGGACTATGCCGCCGTCATGACCCACGGCCACCTTTTCGATCTGGAGGTCCAAAAGCAGCTCCTCGCCACCCCCGTGGGATACATCGGCGTGATGGGCAGCCGGAAAAAGAAGGCGTTTGTCTTTGAAAAGCTGCTGGAAGCCGGGTTTTCGGACGCCGACCTTGCCCGCATCGTGACCCCCATCGGGCTTGCGCTGGGGGGCGAGACGCCCGCCGAAATCGCGCTGAGCATTGCCGCCCAGCTGGTAGCGCTTCGGGCGGGAAGGCAAAACCGGCACAAGCGCCCAATTTGAGGGCGGGTTTCCGGAATTTCAACATTGGGAGGAGCAGCCATGAAGCTGGTGCGGACGGAGGATGCCGTGGGACAGGTTTTGTGCCACGACGTCACGCAGATTATCCGGGGCGTCTCCAAGGGCCCCGTGTTCCGAAAGGGGCATATTATCGCCCGGGAGGACATTCCCGTGCTCCTCAGCGTGGGCAAGGAGCACCTGTACATCTGGGAGCATGACGAGCGGATGCTCCACGAGGACGAGGCGGCGGAGATCCTGCGCGGTATTTGCCAAGGCCCCCACATGCACGCCACCACCCCCAAGGAGGGGAAAATCGAACTGATCGCGGATTGCGACGGTCTTTTTCTGGTGGACACCCAGCGGCTGCGGGCGGTGAATGCGCTGGGGGAAATGATGATCGCCACCCGCTTTGCGGGGTTTCCCGTCAAGGCGGGAGACCGGCTTTGCGGCACCCGCGTCATTCCGCTGGTCATCGAAAAGGAAAAGATGCAGCGGGCGCGGGATGTGGCGGGGCAAACGCCCCTTTTGCAGCTCCTGCCCATGAAGGCGAAGCGCTACGGCCTTGTCACGACGGGAAGCGAGGTCTTTCACGGGCGGATTCAGGATACCTTTACCCCGGTCATTCGGGAGAAGCTCTCGGAATATGGCTGCGAGATCGCATTTCATCAGGTTTTGGACGACGACCCCGCCGCCATCACCGCCGCCGTCAATGAGATGCTGGCGCAGGGCGTGGAAATCGTGCTGTGCACCGGCGGCATGAGCGTGGACCCCGACGACCGCACGCCGCTGGCCATCCGCAACACGGGGGCGCGGATCGTCTCCTACGGAGCGCCGGTACTGCCGGGGGCCATGTTTCTTATGGCCTACACCGAGGACGGTCGGCCCGTGTGCGGGCTTCCCGGCTGCGTGATGTACGCCAGGCGGACGATTTTTGATCTGGTCCTCCCCCGGCTTTTATCGGGCGTGCCGGTAACGGCGGCTTGGCTGGCAACGCTGGGGCAGGGCGGGCTTTGCCTGAACTGTCCGGACTGTCATTTCCCCAACTGCGGATTTGGAAAGGGGGGCTAAAGCGATGGGCCTTACCCATATCGACGATAACGGGAACGCCGTCATGGTGGACGTGACGGAAAAAGCCGTGACACACCGCCGCGCCGTGGCGAGTGGACGCATCCGCATGAGCGAGGCGGCGTTTGCCGCCGTGCGGGACGGCACGGCAAAAAAGGGGGACGTGCTGGCGGTGGCGCAGGTGGCGGGGATTCTCGCCGCGAAGGAGACCCCCCGCCTGATTCCCCTGTGCCACAGCCTGAGCCTTACCGCCGCCGCGCTCTCCTTTGTGCTCCATCCGGACACGCGGGAGGTGGAGGCCGTCTGCACCACCCAGTGCGACGGAAAGACGGGAGTGGAGATGGAGGCCCTGACCGGCGTCACCGTGGCGTTGCTCACGGTTTACGACATGTGCAAGGCCATGGACAAGCGCATGGTGCTGGGGGAAATCCATCTGGTGGAAAAAGAGGGCGGCAAAAGCGGCCGCTTTTTCTTTGAGGAGACCACATGAGAGACGCCTTGGGACGGGAAATCGACTATCTCCGCGTTTCCGTCACCGACCGCTGCAACCTCCGCTGCCGGTACTGTATGCCCCACGGCGCCACACTGGTGTCCCACGCGGACATTTTGCGCTATGAGGAGCTTTTGCGCCTTTGCCGCATCGCCGCATCGCTGGGCGTCACCAAGTTCAAGGTGACCGGCGGCGAGCCGCTGGCGCGGCGGGACTGCGTGGAGTTCATGGGGCAGCTGAAACGGCTCCCCGGCGTGGAGCAGGTGACGCTTACCACCAACGGCCTCCTCCTCGGCGAGCAGGTGGACGCCTTGCGCGATGCGGGCGTGGACGGCGTGAACGTCAGTCTCGACACGCTGGAGGACGCTTGTTACGCCCAAATCACGGGAGCTAAGTCGGGGGACAGCCGGCGGGTTTTCGCGGCGGCGCAAGCCTGCGCGGAGGCGGGCATTCCCGTAAAGCTCAACGCCGTGCTGCTCCCGGAAACGCTAAGCGGCGTCGTCTCGCTGGTGGAAGCGGCCAACACGCTCCCCGCCGACGTGCGTTTTATCGAGCGCATGCCCATCGGTCCGGCGGGCGCGACGGCGCAGGTGACGGTAATCGAGGCCCTTTGCCGCCTGCGGGCGCACTGGGGGGACCTTGCCCCCACCCGGGAGCGGCGGGGCAACGGCCCGGCGCACTACTATCGAAGCGCCGCCCTCCGCGCCCGCATCGGCGTGATTGACGCGGTGAGCCACGGCTTTTGCAGCGCGTGCAACCGCATTCGTCTCACCAGCACGGGAGAGCTGAAGCCATGCCTTTGCTACGAGGACGGCACGGATTTGCGCCAGATACTGCGCAGCGGGGCAACGGACGGGGCACTGCGGGAGGCCATGGCCGCCTGCATTGCCCAAAAGCCGCCGCACCACTGCTTCGGTGAGGAAGCCGCCGCCACCGAACGGCGCGGCATGAACGAGATTGGAGGGTGAGCCATGGGAAAAGTGGTTGCCGTTTGCACCAGTCCCGCCCGGGGGACGGAAAAGGAAAACGTGGGCTTTGGCCGATTCACCCCGGAATGGGGACTGGTGGGGGACGCCCACGGTGGCGACTGGCACCGGCAGGTGAGCCTTCTCAGTGCGGACAAAATTGCCGCGTTTAATGAAAAGGGCGCAAAGGTACACTTCGGCGCTTTCGGGGAAAATCTGGTGGTGGAGGGCGTGGACTTCCGTGCGCTTCCCGTGGGGACCCGCCTGCGCTGCGGGACGGTTGTTTTGGAGCTGACGCAGCTCGGCAAGGACTGCCACAGCCACTGCGCCATCTACCAGCGGATGGGGGAGTGCATCATGCCCCGCCAGGGCGTGTTTGCCCGGGTTTTGGAGGGCGGCGACATCGCCGTTGGCGACGAGCTGTCCATTGAGTCCCGCCGGAAGGGCTTTGACGCGGCGGTCATCACCCTCTCCGACAAGGGCTTTTCCGGGGAGCGGGCGGACGAGAGCGGCAAGGCCCTTGCGGCCCGCTTGGAGCAGGCGGGCTACCGCATCATCGAGCATCTGCTGTTGCCAGACGGGATCGACCCCCTGCGCACCCAACTTATCCGCCTTTGCGACCAGCGCCAGCCGGATTTGATCCTCACCACCGGGGGGACGGGCTTCAGCCCCAGAGACCTGACCCCGGAAGCAACCCTCGCCGCGGCGGAGCGTCTGGCCCCCGGCATTGCCGAGGCCATTCGCGCTCACTCCATGACCATCACCCCCCGCGCCATGCTCTCCCGGGGCGTATCGGTCCTCCGGGGCCGGACCCTCATCGTCAACCTGCCGGGGAGCGTCCGGGCGGTGGAGGAAAGCCTCGACTGCTTCCTCCCGGTCCTGCCCCACGCACTGGAGGTCCTGCGGGGCGATGCGGGCGACTGCGGCGGAACCGTTTCCCACGGGCAAGAAGCATCGTCCGCCGAAACTGCCGAAAAAGAGGAATTGCCATGATGAAAACGTTTTGTGCCCTTGTCCTTGCACTGGGCCTTACCCTGTCTCTTGCCGCCTGCGGCGGCAAAACCGCCTCCGAAGAACCGCCCACCGCGCCTGAGCGTGAAGAGAGCGCCCCGCCCGTGGAAGTGGTGGTATTCGCGGCGGCCTCCCTAACGGAGAGCTTGCAACAGATCGCCCAGCGCTACGCCGCCGTTGCCCCCAACGTGACCCTCACCTTTAACTTTGACTCCTCCGGCACCCTGAAAACCCAGATTCAGGAGGGGGCGGCGTGCGACCTCTTCCTCTCCGCCGGGCAAAAGCAGATGGACCAGCTGGATGCAAGTGCTTCCCCCGACGTGAATACCGAGCAGCTGGATTTTGTGGACAGCGCCAGCCGCGTGGATCTTTTGGAAAACCGGGTGGTTTTGGCGGTGCCGGAGAAGAATCCCAAGAACATTCGGAGCTTTGACGACATGGCAAAGGGCCTTTTGGGCGGGACGATCCTCATGGCCGTTGGCAACAGCGACGTGCCCGTGGGGCAGTACACCCAGAAGATTTTGAACTACTATGATCTGGACGAGACGGCGCTATCCGGCGTCCTCACCTACGGCTCCAATGTGAAGGAGGTCACCACCCAAATTTTTGAGGGCAGCGTGGACTGCGGCGTGGTCTACTGCACGGACGCCTTCAGCGCGGGCCTTACGGCGGTGGACTCCGCCACGGCAGAGATGTGCGGCCGGGTCATCTATCCCGCCGCCGTGCTCAAGACCAGTACCCACGCCGAGGCCGCCCGGGCGTTTCTCACCTATCTCACCGGCGCGGACGCCATGGCTATCTTTGAAGCCGTCGGCTTCTCCGCTCCCTGACGCCATGGACTGGTATCCGCTGTGGAACTCGCTGCGCATCGCGGCCATTGCCAGCGTGTTGGTCTTTTTCGCGGGCATTGCCGCAGCTTACTATGTGGCCCGCCTGCCCCGCCTTTTGAAGGGAGTTCTGGACGTGGCGCTCACGCTGCCGCTGGTGCTGCCGCCCACGGTGTGCGGCTATTTTCTGCTGCTGCTTTTTGGAAATCAGCGCCCGCTGGGCCTTCTTTTGGCCCAGTTGGGTATCAAATTCGTCATGACATGGTACGGCGGGGTCCTCACCGCCGCCGTGGTGGCCTTTCCATTGATGTACCGCACCGCCCGGGGCGCGTTTGAAAGCTTTGACGAAACCCTTGCCCACGCAGGGCAAACGCTGGGGCTGAGCAATCTGTATATTTTCTGGCGCATCCGGATGCCGGTGTGCCGGCAGGGCATTCTGGCGGGCGCGGTGCTGGCGTTTGCACGGGCGCTGGGGGAGTACGGCGCCACCAGTATGCTCATCGGCTATACGCCGGGAAAAACCGCCACCATTTCCACCACGGTCTATCAGCTCTGGCGCACCAACGATGGCGCTGGGGCCTTCCGGTGGGTTTTGGTGAATCTTGCCATCAGCGCGGCGGTGCTGCTGGCGGTGAACCTGCTGGAACGGCGGGAGAAAAAGGGGGCGGCGGCATGAGCCTCACGGTGGACATCCACAAGCGGGCGGGGACCTTTTCACTGGACGCGGCCTTTTCCACGGGCGGCGGCGTGATGGGCTTACTCGGGGCCTCCGGCAGCGGCAAAAGCATGACGCTCCAGTGCATCGCGGGCATCCAGCGGCCGGATCGGGGCCGCATTGTCTTAAACGGAGCCACGCTGTTCGATTCCCAGCGGGGAATCGATCTCCCTCCGCAGAGCCGAGGCGTGGGGTATCTCTTCCAAAGCTACGCCCTCTTTCCCCACATGACCGTCCGGCAAAACCTGCTCTGCTCTTTGCGCCGGGAGCGGGACCGGGCGGCGCGGGAGCGGGAACTGCGCGCCGTGGCGGCGCTGCTGCATCTGGAGGGGCTGGAGAACCGCAGGCCCCATCAGCTCTCCGGCGGGCAGCAGCAGCGTGTCGCCCTGGCCCGGATTCTCTTGAACCGCCCGGCGCTTTTGCTGCTGGACGAACCGTTTTCCGCGCTGGACAGTCATCTGCGGGACCTGCTGCAACCGGAGCTGAAGGCGCTGCTGGCGGGCTTTGACGGGCAGGCCCTGCTGGTCACCCACAGCCGGGACGAGGCGTACCGCCTGTGTGGGGAAACCGCAGTGATCGACGGGGGCCGTCTGCTGGTCCAAAAGGAGACCCACGCGCTCTTTGCCGACCCGGAGCACCGGGAGGCCGCCCGGCTCACCGGCTGCAAAAACATCGTGGACGCCCGCAGGACGGGAGATCACGAGGTGGAGGTCCCTGCGTGGGGCGGCATTCGGCTGAAAACCGCCATTCCGGTGGGGGAAACCCTGTGCGCGGTGGGCATCCGTGCCCACGATTTCAGTTTGGAAACGGCGGAAAACCGCTTTCCCATCCAAGTGACCGACCAGCTGGAGGAGCCTTTTGAGTGGGTGGTGCGCTTTCGCTGCGCGGGGCAAAGCCCCGCCGCCCCCGACCTCTGGTGGCGGCTCCCCAAATCGCAAAAGAGCGCCGATTGTCCCCGGGCGCTGGGGGTGGCTCCCGCCGCCGTCCTGCCGCTCTATGCGGAACCGCCGCGAACAGAAAGGAAGCCCTCCCCATGACATCTGTTTATCTCGACCACGCCGCCACCTCCTTCCCAAAGCCGGAGGGGATGAGCCAGCGGATCAAGACGTATCTCGACACGGTGGGCGCTACCATCAACCGCTCCACCTATCAGCGGGCGCGGGACGCGGAGTGGGTGACCTACTCCCTGCGAAAGCATCTGGCAGCCTTTTTTCACTTTCCGGAGGACCCCAGTCACGTGATTTTGACCCCCGGCGCCACCTATGGACTGAATCTGATTCTCAAGGGCTTTTTGAAGCCGGGGGATCACTGCCTTGTCAGCGGCATGGAGCACAACGCCGTCATGCGTCCGCTCCAGCAGCTCTCGCAGCTGGGCGTGAGCTTTGACCGCATCCCCTGCGATCTCGACGGGCGGCTGAACCCTGCGGACATCCTCCCTCTGCTGCGACCAAATACCCGCTTGGTGATGCTGAGTCACGGCTCCAACGTCTGCGGCACGGTGCAGGACGCGGCGGCTGTCGGGGAACTCTGCGCGGCGCGGGGCGTGGCGTTTGCACTGGACGCGGCCCAGACCGCGGGACACCTCTCGGTGGACTTTTCCGCCTTCCACCTCTCCGCGCTGGCAGTCCCCGGGCACAAGGGCCTTCTCGGCCCCGCCGGTATCGGCGCGGTGCTGCTGACGCCGGCATTCGCCCGGGAGCTTGATCCCCTTGTCACCGGCGGCACCGGCAGCGTTTCCGACAGCGAGCTGCCGCCGCTTTGCCTGCCCGACCGCTTTGAGCCGGGCACGCCCAACCTGCCGGGGATTTACGGCCTCGAGTTTTCGCTCCAGTATCTGGAGACGGTGGGACTGGAAACAATTATGGCCCACGAAAACGCGCTGACCGCGCAGTTTTTACAGGGGCTCAGGGGCCTTTCCGGCATCCGTCTTGCCGGGATTTCAGGCCCTGCGGGCCGCACCGGCGTTTTTTCGCTGGACTTTCCCGGACGGGACAACGCCGAGGTGGCGGACGAGTTGGAAACCCGCTACGGCATTCTCACCCGCTGCGGCCTTCACTGCGCCCCCTCCGCCCACAAGACCCTGGGCACCTTTCCCCAGGGCACCGTCCGGTTCTCTCTGGGCTTTTCCACCACGGCGGCGGAGGTGGACGCCGCGCTTGCGGCAATCCGCGCCGTCCGTAAAGCATAAGGCCTTTGCCGCCGGGGGGTGCAGTATTCCGCTCGTCAAAGGGACAAGGAACCACTGACCGCCCGGTAAGCGGCATCCGGCACAAAAAAGCCACGGCGCGGAGGAATCCGCGCCGTGGCTCCTTTTCGGTTTTCCGCCGGTGAAGTTGGGCTTTTTCCTCAGGCGAAGGTCACCACGGTGCCGGTCTTGCCGTCCAGCGCGTCCAGACAGTGGTCAAGGCTTGTGATGATGGCCCGCTTATCCGGATTGGCCCGGACGAATTTCATGGCCGCTTCCACCTTGGGCAGCATACTGCCTACGCCGAATTGGCCTTCCTTCACGTACTGCGCGGCCTGCGCCAGAGAAAGGTGGCCCAGGTCCTCCTGATCCGGCTTTCCAAAGCGAATGGCCACCTTTTCCACCTCTGTGAGGATCAGCAGCACGTCGGCCCCCACCTCTTCGGCAAGCAGCTCTGCGGCAAAGTCCTTGTCGATGACGGCCGCCACCCCCTCCAGCGTACCGTCCGGATTCTCCGCCACGGGAACGCCGCCGCCGCCGCAGGTGATGACGATGGCCCGGTCCCACAAAAGGCGCACGGCGCTAATCTCCACAATGCGCCGGGGCAGCGGAGACGCCACCACCCGCCGCCAGCCCCGGCCCGCGTCCTCCCCCATGGTATACTGCTTTTCAGTTTCCAGCTGACGCGCTTCGGCCTCCGAATAAAAAGCGCCAATGGGCTTGGTGGGAGTTTGGAAGGCGGGGTCGTTTCGGTCCACCGCCACCTGCGTCACCAGCGTCACCACCGGGTAGTTCCGCCCCCGGCTGCTCAAGGCATATTTCAGCGCCTGCTGGATATGGTATCCGATATAGCCCTGACTCATGGCGCCGCAGACGTCAAAGGGCATGGGCGGCACGGTGTCCTTCGCCGTCTCGCTGGCCAGCACGATGCGGCCCACCTGGGGGCCGTTTCCGTGCACAATCGCCATCTCGTAACCGCGCTGACTGACCTCCGCAATATAGCCGCAGGTCCGTTTTACGACCTCCAGCCGCGCCTGGGCGGTGGGGGCGCTATCCTTGGACTGCAGGGCGTTTCCGCCCAGGGCAATGACAATCTTTTCCGGCATGAGCACACTTCCTCCTCTGGTAATGCCCCCAGTGTGCGCAGTCCGGGCCGGATTATGCAAAGGATTCCGAAAGACGGCAGGCGGGTTGCAAGGCGACAAAAAAGCCGCCGGAACACAAAGTTCCGGCGGCTGAGACTGTCGATCCCTCCTGACGGCCCAAAACACGCAGACGCGTCCGGGCAGACAGCTTGCGCCTTTACACCGGGAAATGAACAGGCGCCTGATCTGTCCCATGATTGCCAACAATCTTTTCCATCCAGATCATGTCGTACCAGCGGCCGAATTTATAGCCGCAATTGTGGAATTCCCCCACCTTTGAAAAGCCCATGTGGGCGTGAAACTCCGCGCTGTTTTTGCTCAGGTATTCATCCTCCGCTGCCGGATACCCGATGCAGGCATACAGATTCAAAATGCCCATTTCTTTCACTCTTTGGGCAAGCGCTTCATAGATCCGCCTGCCAAGGCCGCACTTTTTTGCGGCATGGTCAAGATAGACCGTCAGCTCGCAGGACCAGTCGTAGGCGGCCCGGCCCACGAAAGCGCCCGCATAGGCATAGCCCTGCACAATGCCATCCTGCTCCACAACAAGATAGGGGTAGCGCTTCATCGTATTGCGCATGCGGCGTTCAAATTCCGCAAGCGTCGGAACGGCATATTCAAATGTGATCGCGGTATGCTCCACATAGTAGGCGTAAATCTCCAAAATGCGCTTTGCGTCCGCAAGCGCTGCGTCTCTGATGATCGCGGTACCCATATCCTGCTCTTCCCTCCGTGTAATGTCCTCGGGACCAACCGACGAAGCGCCCGATTACGCTTTGCCGAAGGCCATCCCGTTTCAATGCGCGATTTTTTCGCTGTTGACGCTTTTGGTCACCGTCATCAGGAGAATTTTCAAATCAAAGAAGAAGTTCCAGTTTTCAATATAGTACAAGTCGTACTCGATGCGCTTTTTGATGGAGGTGTCGCCCCGGTAGCCATTTACCTGCGCCCAGCCGGTGATTCCCGGCCGCACCTGGTGCTTGACCATGTAGCGGGGGATCTCCTCCTTAAACTGGTCTACATAAAAAGGAACCTCCGGGCGGGGGCCCACCAGGCTCATGTCCCCCTTGAGTACATTGAAAAACTGGGGAAGCTCGTCAATGGAGCATTTGCGGATCAGGGAGCCAAAGGGGGTCTTGCGGGTGTCCGCATTCCGGCTCCAGCCCGTCTTTTCCGCCGCGTTCAAGCGCATGGAGCGGAATTTGTACATCTGGAAGGGGACCTTGTTCCGCCCCACCCGCTCCTGCTTGAAAAGAACGGGGCCGGGGGAGGAGAGCTTCACGCCCACAGCGGCAAACAGCATCAGCGGGGACGTCAGCACGATCAGCGTCAGTGACCCCGCAATGTCCATGGCCCGCTTTAAAAAGGCGTTTGCCATGTTATCCAGCGGAATCCGCCGGAGGTTAATCATGGGCAGGCCGTTGATGTTGTCCACCTGCGGGCTGGAGGGCATATAGGCGGCGTAAAAGGGAATGAGGGTGAGCTTCGTCCCGGTTTTTTCGCAGAGATTGATGATATGCCCCGTGAGGGCATATTCCTCCGGCGCCATGGCAAGGATCACCTCATCCGGATTCCGCTCCTCCAAGATCGCCTCCAGCTGGTCGTAGCCGCCAAGGCGCGCCGTGTCCTTCAAAAGGGCCTTGTCCGCAACATAGCCATCCACCAGAAAGCCAAGGTCCCGGTCCTCCCGTACCTTTTGCACATAGGCTTTCGCCATCTCGCCGCAGCCCACCACCAAAACGTGCTTTTGATTGTAGCCCAAACGCCGGTAGTGGCGCAGCGTGATGCGCAGCAGCGCCCGCTTGGACACCAGCAATGCATAGGCCAGCACACAGAAAAACACCAGCAGCCAACGGGACATCTCCGTCAGGCGGAACACGAACAGGGCGCTGATGAGCACCAGCGTATCCAGCACGGTGGCGAGGAAGAGCGTCTGCGCCTCCTTGTGGAAGCGCACCGTCCGATAGGATGCGTACAGCCCCGTCACCGCATAGGTGCCAAGGCACAGCGCCACCGCGCAAAGGCCCAGCCAGACATAGCTGGAAAATGCAAAGGACGCGCTGCCGTGAAACAAGTGAAAACGGACCCAGTAGGCAAGCAGCACGGAGAAAAAAACCAACACGCCGTCTGTGAGTACATTCAATTGATTCAGCAGTCGCTGATTTTCTCTAATCATGACGATTTTCCCCTGTTTCTATAAAAATCCAGTCTCATTTTAGTTGAAATAAAGTGTTATGTCAAATATAATAGAAAGATAACCTCTCACAGAAAGGCGTGCCATGAAACAGCGTGTATTATTCACCGCATCCACATTTTCTCATATCATGCAATTTCACCGCGCCTACCTGCGGGCGTTTCAAGCGCGCGGGTGGGAGGTCCACGTGGCCTGCGGCGGTGCGCCGCCCGCCCTGCCGGAGGCGGACCGTGTGATTTCCCTGCCCTTTGAAAAGAAGATGACCGCGCCCGCCAATTTCCGCGCCCAGGCCCAGCTGCGGCGTCTGATGCGGGAGGAGGGGTACGCGCTGGTCATTGCCCATACCTCGCTGGCGGCTTTCTTCACCCGCCGGGCCGCCGCGCCGCTCCACCCCCGCCCCGCCATTGTGAATGTGGCCCACGGCTATCTCTTTGGCGACCGGACCCCCGCCTGGAAGCGGGCGATCTTGCTGAGCGCCGAGTATTTGACGGCCCCGCAGACAGACCTGCTGCTCACCATGAATACGGAGGATTATCGCACTGCCTGCCGGTATCACCTGGGACGCCGGGTGGAAAACATTCCGGGCATCGGGGTGGACTTTTCCCGGCTGGACGCGCCCCCCGGCGCATCCGACGCGCTGCGCGCTACATACGGCTTTTCTCCCGACGATTTTGTGTTGCTTTACGCGGCGGAATTTTCCGCCCGCAAAAATCAGACCATGCTGATTCGGGCGCTATCAAGCCTGCCGGAACGGGTCAAGCTGGTGCTGCCCGGTCAGGGCGCTCTGCTGGACGATTGCCGGGCGCTGGCCGCGTCTTTGCATCTGGAGGGCCGCGTGGTGTTTCCCGGCCAGGTTTCCGACATGGCGGGTCTCTATGCGCTGTGCGACGCCGCCGTCTCCGCCAGCCGCTCGGAGGGGCTGCCCTTTAACGTGATGGAGTCCATGTACGCGGGGCTTCCCGTGGTGGCGAGCGCCGTAAAGGGCCACACCGATCTTTTGAGCGACGGCCTCACCGGCCTTCTCTATCCCTTCGGGGACGCGCCCGCTTTTTGCGACGCGGTGACGAAGTTGCTGGAGGACCCGGCGCTGCCCGCCGCCCTTGGCCGCGCCGCCCACGAAGCCGCGGCGCCCTATGCCCTCTCCCGCGTCCTGCCGTCGGTGATGGAGCGCTATCTCTCGCTGGTTCCCCAGGAGGCGAAACCCGTTTCCGCGTCCCACTGAAAATCAACAAGGAGTGATTTGTTTTGGCACATAAAAATCAGATGGCGTCCACGCCCCTTTCCGCCGCGCCTTCGCTTTTGGACACCATTTTTCCATGGGTTTTGCCGGTGCTGCTGTTTTTCTCCATCACCGGCACCAGCCGCTTTGCCGCCGCCTTGCTGGGGGCGGTGTTTCTGGTGTTTTCCATCGGCCGCCTTCCGCCCCGGCGTCTGCGGGAGCGCCTCTCGCCCCTGACGCTGGCAGTGTTTCTCTACGCGCTGGTATGCCTTTGCTCTGGTCTGTGGTCCCATTTTGGGTCCTACGCCGTGCGGGAGAGCGCCAAAACGCTGGCCGCCTTTTCCATCTTCGGCATCCTTCTGGTCCGGGCAAGGCGGGAAAAGCTCCGGGGGCTTTTGCAGGCGCTGAACGCCGTGCTGGCAGTGATTGCCCTCCTTTGCATCGACGCCTCCTCCCTCCAGCTCCTCTCCCGGGGATTTTCGTGGGTGATGGGCCTTTTCAAGGCTGGCTACCCCATGGATTCCATCGGCTATGAAACCGGCGTGCGCATCACCGGCATTTTCAGCAACGCCAACGTTTCCGCGGGTCTGCTGGCCTTTGGCCTTTTGATCTCGCTGTACCTTTTGCGCTCGGCGGCGGAGGAGCGGGAAAAGCTGGGGGTCTGTGTGGCGCTGGGCGTGCAGGCGCTGGCCTTTTTCCTCTCCTTCTCCATGGGCGCCATGGCGGCGTTCGCGGTAACCTGCCTTGTGTACGTGCTCTGCTCCGCCAAGGGCACCCGCCTTTCCCTGTTTTTGCTGATGCTGGAGTGCGTCGTGGCAACGGTGCTGTGCGCCTTTGCCGCCACACCCTTCCTTGGCGGCGGCGGAGCGGGCGTGGTGCCCGTGCTGGCGGCGATTGTCTGCGGTCTTTTGATCTGGGCGCTGGACCGCTTTGTGGGTAGACGCCTGCTTGCCAGACTGGACGGGCACGACAAAGCCGTGGCGATTTTCACGGCGGCGCTGGTGGCCCTCGCGGCAGTCTATGTGCTGCTGGCCTATTCCCTCACCGGCGGCATCACGCTATCCGGCACGCTCTCCCGGGCCGTCTATCCGGACGCGGGAAGCTACACCGTCTCTTTCGAGGGGATCGACGCAAGCGTCGTGATTTACAGCCAGACGGAGCCAGAGCTGATGATGCACACCAACACCCCGCTGTACGAGGGCAGCTTGTCCGGCGCATCCTTCACCGTGCCGGAGGGCAGCCGCGTGGTGTGGTTTGAGCTTGCCGGCGACGGGGACCTCTCCAGTCTCACCCTTTCCGACGGCACGGTTTTGCCGCTGGGCTACAAGCTCCTGCCGGACTTTGCGGCCAACCGGCTTCAGGGCTTGTGGGCCAACCAGAACTTCATCCAGCGTCTGGTGTTCTTCCGAGACGGCATGAAGCTCTTTTCCGCAAGCCCCCTCATCGGATGGGGCGCCGGCGGCGTGGAGGGGCAGCTGACAGGCGTGCAGAGCTTCTACTACGAATCGAAATACATTCACAACCAGTTTATTCAGATCATGGACGAGGCCGGCGTGCTGGGCCTTGCCGCCTTCGCTTTTCTGCTGGGGAGCGCGTTGTGGATGCTGGTGCGGCGGCGGAAAACGGATGCGGACCCCGTGCTTGCCATGCTGGCGGCCTGTCTGACCATGATGATCGCCCACTCCCTGACGGAGGTCGTCTGGTCCACGCAGGTTTATCAGTCGGCGGTATTCGTCCTGTTTGCCGTGTTAATCCTCCACTGCGCGGAGCCAAAGGCGGAGTCCATTCCCAGCCCGGCCCGGGGATGGACCGCCATGGCGGCGATGTGGTGCGTTGCCGCCGTATTCACCGGACTGCTGTCCGGCCACCTGCTGGCGGCCCGTCAGATGCGGAATCTGGATACCGGAAACATTACCCCCACGGAATTTATGTCGGCCATGCAGACAATGGACCGTCTGGATGTATACGACGACTCCGATTACAAGGTCAACCTCATGGGCAATGCCCTGCAAACGGGCACTGCCATCGGGCAGGGGCTTGCCTCCCGCTGCGCCCGGGAGCTTCTTGCCACGCAGGAGTACGACGCCTGCTACAACACGGCGGCCTATTACTATCTGCCGCTGCGGGACCTGCCCAATTTCTTTGACGCGGTGCAGACGGGTCTGCGGCAGGAGCGTTCCAATCCGGACGCCTGGAACAGCGCTTTCCATCTGTTCAAAAGTACCTTTGAGCAGCTGGAGGCCGCGGATATGGAGGACTTTGTGTCCGGCGTGCTCTCCACCGGGGAGCAGCTGGACGCCGCCAACGCCGACATGATGGCTCCCATCGTTCTGGACGACGGGAATCAGGCGCTTTTGGACTGCGCAAGATCGCTGGGCAGCGCTACCGGCGAGGCGGCACGAACGGTGCTCGCCGCCGCGCTGTCCTAAAGCCTTCCCGTGTTTTCACCCATTCCCAAACAACACTTTCTCGGAAATTACAGGCCCCGCGATCGCGGGGCCTGTAATTTTTTTGTGCATCCAGATGCCCGCTTTCGTGCCATCCGCAGCCGCACGTACTTCCATTCTTGCAGCCATTTTATCCCGGGTACGTTTATACATCATTTTATAAGGAGGTCGTATCATTTCATGCAGCAGACATCAACCTATCATCTGAATCAATGGGAGGCGGAGGACCGCATTCTCCGCACGGATTTCAACGCCGACAACTCAAAGCTTGAATCCGCCCTGCAGCAGGGCGTCACGGCATTGAACACAGCAAAGGCGGCGCTGGAGGCGGCTTTAAGCCAGGAACAGCAGGCCCGCAGCGCGGGCGACACGTCGGTCCGGCAGGACCTTTCCGCGTCCATTACCCAGCTGAGCAACACCAGCTCCGCGGCCATTTCCGCCGAGCAAACCGCAAGAACCCAGCAGGACGCCGCCATCCGGCGGGAATTTGCGGCGGCGGACGCGTCTGTATCCGCAGCCGCATCCGCCGCAAACAAACTGGTAAAGCTGGCGGACATCACCACCTCGGCAGGGGCCGCGCAGGTGGACCTTTCTCTGGGCGGCATCGCGCTTGCAAGCTACTCCGTCCTCATCATCATTCCGCGTCTGATCGCTTCCTGCGACGCCATCTATGTGCGGGCAAACAGCAATGCATACAGCGTTTATGAGGGCAGCGCCGGCTCCTCAAACTGCTTCGACAATATCTACCCATACAGCGGCGGCGCTTATGCAACCTGCTATCTATATGCCTACGGCACTAGCGTTGCCTGCCGCATCCAAAGTGAGGGCTTTCGGGGAAAGAACGCGGTAAGCGATGTCGTCCACAGCCGCGTGCTTGCCACAAATATTATTGCGCCCCCCGCCTTGCAGACCATAAATTTTGTGACCAATGACGCCAGCGCGATTGCCGCGGGCAGCAGACTGATTGTTTATGGAGTGAAATTATGATGATTGAAGTTTTGGTGTGCCGCGAGGACGGCACGCAGGTTCTTGAGCAAAAGCAGGTCCCGGATGACTATTTCACTTTCCGGCAGGAGGAAGCGCCCTCTGAGGAAAGCGCCGCGGAGTAACCGCTTCCCTTTGTCATATCCGGTCAAACGGACCAGACCGCGCCGCCAAAAGGCGGCGCGGTCTGGTCCGTTTATTTCTTTTTTACAAATGGAAGCGCCGCAATTGCAAAGGCGGGGAGAACGTACTATAATAAAACCGTTAAGAACCTTTGCGCACGGTCCGGTTGAACGGTCCGTCATTTTTTTGGCAGGTGATTTTGTGAAAGAGACCTTTGTCTATACGCTGCACGCCATCTTACCCATTCTGTTCATCATTGTTCTGGGCTATTTTGTCCGGCGGGTGGGACCGTGGTCCGAGTCCTTTTATAAACAGCTGAACAGTCTCTGTTTCCGGCTGTTTCTCCCCATTCAGCTTTTTTGCAATGTGTACGGCATTGACGACTTGACCAACATGAACTGGCGCGTCATCGGATATCTGTTTTCCAGCGTCTTTTTCTGTTTGCTGGCGGGACTGTTGGCGGCGAAGCTGTTCATTCCCGACCGGCGGCAAAAGGGCGTCATTACGCAGGTGGCCTTCCGCTCCAATCAGGCCATTCTGGGCCTTCCGCTGGCAAACGCGCTGGGCGGCGACGCCGCCATGGCCTTCGCCTCCATGGCCACCTCCGTCTGCGTGCCGCTGTTCAACGTGCTGGCGGTCATTGTGTTGACTGTTTTCGGCGGGGATGGGGAAAAGCGGACCTCCGCCCGCACACTGGTGCGCCGGGTCGTCAGCAATCCCCTGATTCTGGGGGCCTTGTCCGGCCTTTTGGTGGTGCTGATCCGGCAGTTTTTGCCGACGGTGGACGGCGTGAGCGTCTTTACCATCCGCAACCAGCTGCCTTCGCTTTACGCGGCGGCCACAAACCTTTCCAAGGTCGCCTCGCCGGTGATGCTGTTTGTGCTGGGCACCCGGTTGAACTTCGGCGCGGTGTCGGAGCTGCTTCCGCAGCTCACGCTGGGCGTTCTCCTGCGTCTGGTAATTTGTCCGGCAGCGGTCATCGGGATGGCGGTGGCACTGAGAACGCCGCTGGGACTCACCAGTCTGGAAATTCCGACGCTGGTGGCGGTGGCCTCCACCCCCGTCGCCGTCTCCAGCGCCGTGATGGCGCAGGAGATGGGCGGCGACGATCAGCTGGCGAACCAGCTGGTGGTCTGGACCAGCGCGCTTTCCATGGTGTCCATCTTCTGCATCGTTTATATTCTCCGCGTCGGCGGACTGCTGTGAAGGCTTTCAAAGGCGCGGACGGCCCAGTGAACAGCGTGCAAACCCCATCCGCGCCAAGGACCGATACAGAACAGTAAAGGAGGACTTACCATGCATCTGGTCAGTGGAGTTGTGAATCTTTTTCTTCTGGGCACGATCCTTTGGCTCGGCAGGCACGACATGAACAACGCCGTGTACGAAATTCCGGCGATGCTTGCCGTGGTTATCGGATGGGTTGCGATCTTCCGGTCCGGAAAGCGCCGCGAACCTTGACGCTCCGCTTGCGTGGGGTTGCCTCCGCTCACTTACAAAAAAAGCGTCGCCGTTTTTAACGGCGACGCTTTTTGGCGCTTTCACGGGAGCATCCGCTCTCTTTTTCAGGCGAGATACTTTTGCAGCGTGGCGCGGACCGCGCCGGGGCCGGAGAGCTCCTCCACAAAAAGCTTCTCGATCTTGTCGGATAGCGGCGTGGCGGTGAGGTCCACGCCGAAAATGCTCGCGTTTGCCAGAATCGGCCGCAGCTGCCCATGATAGCTGGCGGGATCGTTCCAGACGATGCCCCGGAGCTGGGCTTGCAGCGTTTCCTTGAGGGGGTCGTCGCTGACCTCCATCGCCTCGCCGGCGTCATTCACCGCCAGCAGATACCGCAGCCAGCCTGCCAGGGCCAGCGGCAGACTCACAAGGGCGTTCAGATCCCGGCCCTCGGCAAGATAGCTCTTGATGGTCTCGCCAAAACGGACGCCCACCTTTTGGGAGGTATCCGTGGCGATGCGGCGGGGATCGTCGGGCATAAAGACGTTGGGCAGCCGCTTTTCCACCACCTCGTCCAAAAAGGCCTTGGGAGAGACGATGCCCGGGTTTGTCACCACCGGCAGTCCTTCCACATAGCCAAGGCGCTTTACCAGCGCCACAATGTCCGCGTCCTTCATTTCATCGGCGATTTTGGTATAGCCCAGCAGGCAGCCGTTGACGCTCATGGCGGTGTGCAGGGGATTGAGGCAGGTGGTGACCTTCATGCGCTCCACCTTGTTGACGGTCTCCCGGTCGCAGAAAATGACGCCCACCTTGTCCAGCGGGGGACGGCCGTTGGGGAACTGATCCTCAATGACCAGATACTCCGGGCGCTCCGCGTTCACGAAGGCGGCGGTGTAGCCGCCCTTCTTGGTGACGATGGCCTCCATGCCCTCAATGCCGTCGGCGGTGAGGCTTTCCTCCACCACCTTGGAAGGGCGGGGCACGATCTTGTCGATCATGCTCCAGGGGAAGCTGACCTTGGACGGATCGTCCAGCCAGAGCGCAAAGCCGCTTTCCACCAGGCCGTTTTCCACCCACGCCTTTGCGATGGTGGATACGCTTTGGTGGAAGGTCTGCCCGTTGTGGCTGCAATTGTCAAAGCTGCAAACCGCCAGCGGGTAGCCGCCGGCGCGATAGCGCCAGTACAGGAATTTCGCAAGGCTCGCCATGGCGTTTTTCGTGTTGTGGGGGCCTTCCTTCATGTCCGCTTCCACGGCGGGCAGCAGCGTGCCGTCCGGATTGTGGAGTTTATAGCCCTTCTCCGTGATGGTGAAGGAGAGCATCTGCAAGCCGGGGTCGGTGAAAATCTCCCGGAAGCGGGCCATGGCGGCTTCATCGGCGCTGTCGGCCTTCAAGCCCTCGGCAATGCTGCCGATGATCTCCCGGTCGGTGGTGGCGTCCGGATTCAGCGTCACGGCAATGCAGAGGTTATCAAAGGGGGCGTAGGCAATGTCTAAAATGGCGGGGTCGTTGGTGTTGGCCATCAGCAAGCCCTTATCGGTCAGCCCCTCATTGAGCATCCGCTGGGCAAGGGAGGCGATATAGGCGCGGAAGATGTTGCCCGTGCCAAAGTGGATCCAGGTGGGCGCCTTTTTCGTTTTCTCCGCAGCGGCGGCCACGTCGTATTGAGGCAGCGTCACGTGGGCGGCAGCCCAGCCGGCCTTGTCGCTAAGCGACGCGCGGCATAATTTCATCGATGGTTCCCTCCATTCAAAATCATCCGGCGGCTGCGGACAGCCGCCGGAAAAAGGCGTTTAGTTGGCCAGCTCGGGGCGTCCGTTTTCGCGGCAGATGGCTTCCCACAGGCCGTTTAGATACGTGGCGCCCAGCGCGCGGTCATACAGACCGTAGCCGGGACGGCCCACCTCGTCCCAGATCATGCGGCCGTGGTCGGGCCGGATGTAAGTATTCGGGCAGGTGTCGTAGACCGCCTTCATGATGGCATACATGTCCAGATCGCCGGAGGAGGACAGATGCGCCGCCTCCCGGAAGTGGTGATAGCCCAGGAACTTGATGTTGCGCACGTGCATGGCGCCGATGCGGTCCATCTCGCCGAAATGGCGGATGATGGCGGGAATGTCATTATTGGGGTCGCTGCCAAGAGACCCGGTGCACAGGCACACGGTGTTGCAGGGGGAATCATGCAGCGCCACGATCTTGTCGTAGCCCTCCTGACTGTGGGCCAGACGGGGCAGGCCAAAAATGGGCCATGCGGGATCGTCCGGATGGCAGGCCATCTTCACGCCGACTTCCTCGCAGGTGGGGATCACGCCGTCCAGAAAATACTTATAGTTGTCCAGCATGTCCGCCACGGTGAGGCCTTTGTAGACCTCCATGGTCTTGTTCAGCTCGGCGAGGCGCGCGGGCTCCCAGCCGGGAATGGAGAAGCCGTTGGCGTTATTCATCGTGTATTCCACGATCTCCTGCGGAGTCATGTCGCCCAGATCCTTCTCGTCGAAGTACAGGCTGTTGGAGCCGTCCTCAGGAATCTCCCGGGCCACATCGGTGCGCAGGTAGTCCAGCACGGGCATGAAGTTGTAAATGATGACCTTCACGCCCACCTCGGCAAGGTTGCGGATGGTCTCGCAGTAGTTGGCGATAAACTGATCCCGGGTGGGCAGGCCCATCTTGATGTCCTCGTGGACGTTGACGGACTCGATGACCTCCACCTCAAGGCCCGCGGCATGCACGTGGTCGGCATAGGCCTTGCACTCTTCGTAGGTCCACACCTCTCCGGCGGCCTTCTCGTCCAGCACGCCCATCAGGCCGCTGACGCCGGGAATCTGCTTGATGTTTTGCAGGGAAATGGGGTCACGGCCCTCGCCGTACCAGCGGAATGTCATTTTCATGGGTAGTTCCTCCTTAAATCAATGATTGCTTTGCGCTTGGGTAACAGGGGTGAATCTATAAGCCACAAAACCGGAGAGTCCCCCGTGGGACTCTCCGGTCGGCTCAATCGGGAGACGCCGTATGTGGCGTGGGTGTCATCGAAAATAAGTTACTGATGCTCCGCCGCATAAGCGTCCAGATACTTGATGGCGTCCAGCAGCGAGCTCTTTTCAAAGAAGAAGGGCACGTTGGTCACGTTCCAGCGCTTGCCGTAGACACCGTCCACCAGCGCTTCGAGAATCTCGTCTCTCTGGTCGGCGGGAATTTCCAGATCCGCAGTGCAAACCGGCAGACCGATGGCCTTGTTGAACTCAAAAATCTGCTCAAAGCGGTCGTCGTTTTGCACGAGCAGCTGCACCAGCACGCAGTAGCCCACGCCGGTGCCGTGGGGGAAATGCTTGGGCAGCACGGCAAAGCCGGCCTGCAAGCCGTGGGAAATGGACACGCCGGTGTTCTCGCAGCCCACGCCGGAGAGCAGTGTGGCGGCCTCCACCACGTTTTCATAGGCAGGGGTGCGCAGGTGCTGCTTGGCAGCGCGCATAGCGGCAATGCCGTCCTTGACGAGGATATCGTAGCACAGCTTGGCGGACGCCATGCCCAGCATGGTGGGACGATAATCGTCCAAACCGGAGTTGCAGACATTGTTGTTGGCGGAAGACGCCTGTGCCTCGATGTAAGTTGCCAGCGCATCGCCGATACCGGACACCAGCATCCATGCGGGGCTCTGGATGGTGATTTCCGTATCCACCACAACAAAGTCGGGATTCTTGTAGTGGAACATCAACTCGTTTTGCGCGCCGGGATTGTTGATGACGGTGTGCGTGAAGGTGGGGGCGTCGGTGGTCAGCGCGGTGGCAAAGCTGATCCAGTTTTTGCGGTAAGTGGCAGCCACGGCCTTGTTCAGGTCCATGGTCTGGCCACCGCCCATGCCGATGAAGGTCTCGGGCACTTCGGGCAGGGTCTTGACGAAGGCCACCAGCTCGTCCAGCTCCTTGTGGCCGGCGTATCCGGGGAACTTCACGGTGTAGGCCTTCATGCCGGCCTCTTCAAACATCTTCGGCACACGGGTGGAGAAATCATCATAAAAATAGGGGTCAATGATCAACAGAGCTGTTTTGCCGAAATTGCCGGCAAACTTGGGCAGACGGTTAATCAGGCCGGGTCCCTGCATATAACGGGAGGGAGACTGGAAACAACGGCATTCTTTTGCTTTACCTGCAGGCATGGAATTGTACCTCCTGAAATAAAAAATTTTAAAATTGCGCGGACGTTCTTCCGACCAATTCGCGCTTGGACATCTATACTTATATTTATACTCCTAATTGCGTATCCGCCGCAACCATTATTTTACCAAATATCCGCCATCCACCGGAATCACGGCGCCGCACAGATAATCGCTGGCATGGGAGGCCAGAAAAAGCGCCGTGCCCTGCATGTCCTCGCCGGTGCCCCAGCGGCCCGCAGGGATTCTTCCGGTGATGATCTCGTATCTGGGGTTGGAGGGGTCCAGCAGCGCCGCGTTCATCTCGGTGGCCATATAGCCCGGCGCGATGGCGTTGACATTGACGCCCCGCCCTGCCCAGTCGTTGGACAGCTCCTTCGTCAGCTGCATCACGCCGCCCTTGGCCGCAGCGTAGGCGGGAATGGTCTGACCGCCAAAGAAGGAGATCATAGAGGCAATGTTGATGATCTTTCCATAGCCCTTTTTCAGCATGATCTTTCCGGCTTCCTGGCAGAGAATGAACACCGCGTCCAAATTCACGCTCAGCACATCGTCCCACTCGTTGAGGGGGAACTCCTCGGCGCTGTGCCGTCTCTGGATACCGTGGGCATTCACCAGCACGTCCAGATCCCCGCCCAGCTTTTCCACGCACTCGTGAAACACGCGGTACGTTTCTTCCCGCTGTGCCAGATCACCCTTGACGCCCTGACAGTCATAGCCCTTTTCCTGCATGGCTTTCGCCACCTCGTACACTTTCTCGGAGGTGCCAACAATTACCACTTTGCTGCCGGCCTTCATAAAGCCTTCCGCCATGCCAAGGCCCAAGCCCCGGGTGCCGCCGGTCACGATCACTTTTTTCCCGGATACGTCAAACAAGTTTTCCATCATGTCCACCTTTCCTCTCTTCATGTCCCGACTGCGCCGCCGCGCCTGCCGCAGGGCAGGGGCTTCTCAGGCAGCGCCACCAAAAGACATCACACGTCTTATGTCTAAATTATAGTTGTTTTTTTCGCAAAAAGCCATACCTATTATTGAACAAATGTTGCGCAGGAAAACTGTACAGAATTCCGAAACTTTGAAAAACGGCCTGCCCTTTGTGCCGGAAGGCCCCTGCCGCCTTGACAAGCGGCGGTATAATCGGGTATATAATAAGTGTTACAGCACACGTGGGATGTCCTACCCGTCGGTTGCCGCGAGCAACCGGCATTTTTATAGAAAGACAGGAATCGATTATGCCGGAATCCATTTTTGAAACGGTGCGGGAGAAGGAAAGCCCTCTGGCGGAGCAGGCGGCGGACCAGATCAGCCAGCTCATTATTGACCAGCAGCTGACCAACGGAGAAAAATTGCCCAACGAGTTCGATCTGGCAGAGCAGCTGAATGTGGGGCGGGGCACGGTGCGGGAGGCGGTCAAGCTGCTGGTGGCCAGAAATGTGCTGGAGATCCGCCGGGGCCGGGGCACCTTTGTCTCCCACCAGACCGGCGTGGTGCACGACCCGCTGGGCTTTGCCTACATGCCGGACCAGCTGCGTCTGGCCCACGAGCTGCTGGATATCCGCTTAAATGTGGAGCCGTGGGTGGCCTCGCTGGCCGCGCAGCAGGCCTCGCCGGAGGATATTGCGGAGCTGCGGGCGCTGTGCGCGGAGATTGAAGCGCTGATCCACACCGGGCAAAATCATCTGGGACGGGATGAAGCGCTGCATGTGCGCATTGCCTCCTGCACCCAAAACCGGGTGATCTCCAAATTGCTGCCGGTGATTACCTACTCCGTTCAGCTTTTCGGCAAGCTGACGGATGACCGCATTTATCAGGAGACGATTGACACGCATCGCCGCATTGTGGACGCCATCGCCAATCACGATTCGGATGCCGCCGGCGCCGGGATGCGCCAGCATCTCATGGGGAATCTTTCTTCCATTGCGGAGCAGGAGCGGTTGTATGCGGAGGGAAAATCCTCCGAAAAGCTGGAAAAGCTGCGTCCGTGATCTGATTTAAGGCAATACCGCACAAAGCCGTCAGGCGGTCTTTGTGCGGTGTTGCCTTAAAGAAAAAGAGGCTCCTCCCTGTTGGGAGGAGCCTCTTTTTCTGCGCCGTGAGCGGGCGGTTTATCCCACTTCCACGCTCACGTCGACGCTCTCCGGCTTTTTCCGGCGGAGCCAACGGCTGAAATTATCGATGACGGAATAATAGACGGGGGTGAACAGCAGCGTCACAATGGTGGAGATGGTCATGCCGCTCATCATGGTGATGCCCATGTCGCTCATCATTTCGTTGGTGTCGCCAATGCCCAGCGCCATGGGGACCATGGCAAGGATGGTGGTGAGGGTGGTCATCATCACCGGGCGGATACGAAGCGGGCAGGCCTTCAAAATGGCATCCTCCCGGCTCTCGCCCCGCTCCCGGCGGATGCGGATGTAGTCCACCAGAATGATGGAGTTATTCACCACGGTGCCCGCCAGCATAATAAGCGCCACCAGCGAGATCATGGACAGGTTCCGGCCGGTGAGCGGCAGGGCGAACAGCGCGCCGGTGAAGGCCACCGGCAGGATCATCATGATGATGACGGGCATCAGGAAGGATTCAAACTGCGCCGCCAGCACGAAGTAGACCAGTCCCAGCGCCACCAGCAGCGCCAGCATCAAATCCCCGAAGCTGTCCATCATGTCCTCATAGGCTCCGGCGGTCTCCACGGTATACCCGTCCGGCACAGAATAGCTATTTAAGATGGTGCTGATCTGTTTGGTCATAGCGGCCGTGTCGCCGCTGATGGTATCGCCGCTGATGGTCACCTGCCGGGACTGGTTCACCCGGGTGATGGTCTGCGGCGCCTGCACAACATTCACCTGTGCCACAGCGGAAAGGGGCACATGTCCGCCCATGGCGGTGGCTACCGGCATGGAGCGCAGGGCGTCCAAGTTTTCCGAGGCCGCGCCGTCGCCCTTGACCACCACGTCCAGCTCCTTGTTGTCAATGGTAACCTTTGTGGCGGTGGCGCCGGTCAGCTCCGCGCGGACGGCGGCGCCCACGGTGGCGGCGGTCAGTCCATACTGCGCGGCGGCTTCCCGATTCATGGTGACCTTCACCTGCGGAATCTGCTCCGCCACGGAACTGGTCACGTCCACAGCGTCGGGGAGCTTCGCGATCTGCGCGGTCAAATCGTCCGCGATCATGGCAAGCGTGGCATAATCCTCTCCCGTGACATTTACGCTGATCTCGCTGCCGCTCATCATCCCGGTCATCTCGGAGGTGCCCACGGTGATCTCGCATCCGGCGATATCCTGCAGCTTGGCCCGCAGATCGTCCGCCACCTGCGCGGATGAGCGGCTGCGCGCGCTCTTGTCCACCAAAACCACGCCCATGGTGGTGGAATCTCCGCTGGACATCATGGACCCGGAGCCGCTTTGCGCCATGTAATACATGCTCTCCAGCTCCGGCACCTGCGCTTCCACGATGGCGGATACCCGGTCGGCAATGGCGGTGGATTCCCCGATACCGGAGCCGGTGGGCATGGCGATGGTAACGGAGACCTGGCCTTGATCCATCTCGGGGATCAAAACCATCTTTGTGGACAAACAGCACACGGAAAACAGGACCACCAGTCCCACGGACACCAGCATCCCGGTTTTCAAGTGGTGCACGAAATAGTTCAAAAGCTTGAGATAGAAGTCGTTGAGCCGACGAATCCAGCCGCCGACCTTGGCGGAAACGGCGCCCTTCTTCTTACCCGCCCGCTTGAGCGTATCCTGCCGGACCTTCTCCTCGTCCAGCATCATGTAGCACAAAAGGGGCACCAGCGTCAGGGCAATGAACAGGGACGAGAGAATCAAAAAGGCGATAGTGAGGCAAAAATCCTTAAACATCATGCCCGCAATGCCGCCGGCAAGGCCCAGCGGGAGAAAGACCGCCACGGTGGTCAGTGTGGAGGCCATCACGGAGGAGGTCACTTCCTTTGTGCCCTCCACGCAGGCACTCATGCGCTCGTGCCCCTCGGCGACATACCGGTAAATATTCTCCAGCACCACAATGGAGTTATCCACGATCATGCCGACGCCCATGGCAATGCCGCCCAGACTCATCATATTGAGGGTCAGGTCGAACACGTTCATCAAAATGAACACCGTCAGAATACAGACCGGCATGGAAACCGCGATGGTCATGGTGGCGCCCCAGCGGCGCAGGAACAAGAACACCACCACCGCCGCCAAAACCACGCCCAGAATGATGTTCTGCACCGCGGATTCCACGGACATGTCAATGTAGTCCGAAGCAAGATAGGGGAGACTATAATGAATGGCATTGTTCTGCGCGGCCAGCTTGCCCATCCGCTTTTCCACGGCGGAGGCCGCCGCCGCCTCGTTGGCGCCGGACTGCTTGGAAACCTGCAGCAGCACGCAGTTGCTGCCGTCCATTCTGGCAACGGTGTCGGTGTCCTTCGTCTCCAGCGCCACGTCGGCCACCTCGCCCAGACGCACGCTGCCGCCTGCGGGCAGGGCCACCAGCATGGCCGCCACGTCCTCCACGGACTGGAACTTGGCGTCGGTGCTGACTGTCAGCTTTTTGGAGCCGTTTTGCAGATTGCCGCCGGGGTAGAGCAGATTCTCCGCCCCGAGGAACTGGGAAATGTAACTATTGGAAAGACCGAAGCCCGCCGCCCGGGCGGCGTCGATGCGCACGGCGACCTGCTGTTCCACGCCGCCGAAGATGCTCACCGAGGCCACGCCGTCGATGCGCTCCAGCGCGGGGGCCACCACGTCCTCCGCCAGCGACTGGAGCTTTGCCGGGTCGTCGCCTGTCAGGGCGACCATAGCGGTGGGCATCATGTCGCTGATGTTGAGATTGACGATGATGGGGTCCATGGCGCCGTCCGGCAGGGAGAGCAGATCGAACTGCTCCCGCAGCTTGGTGGCGGCGATATCCAGATTTGTCCCCTCCACATAGGTGATCTGGACCTGACTCACGCCGTCCTGAGAGGAGGAGGACACCTGATCCACGCCGGGAACGGACATGATGGCCGTTTCCAGCGGGCGGCTGACCAGCTCTTCCATATCACTGGGGTTTGCGCCGTTGTAATAGCACACCACCACCGCCATGGGCGCTTCCATGTCCGGCAGCAGCGCCATTTGCAGCTGCGTGGTGAAAACCGCGCCGAAAATCACGATCATGATGACCGCCAGCAGCGTGGTCACTTTATGCCTGATGCAAAATTTTGCCGTACTCATCCGTTTTTATTCCTCCCCGGTGACAACGCGGACAATGTCCCCGTCGGAGAGGTAGGATTGCCCGACGGTCACCAGCTGTTGCCCCTCGCTGAGGCCGGAGGTGATCTCCGTGACGCCGCTGCCGTTGAGGCCCGTGGTGACTTCCACCGATTTGGCGGTGTCGTTTTCCACCACAAAGACGTACTGCGTCTCGCCGCTTGTGAGAATGGCCTCCGTGGGAATGACCAGCGTCCCTTCGGAGACGTCGGTATGGAACGTCACGTCGGCAAACATGCCGGAAAGCAGCCCGGTGACCTCGGGCGGCACCGTGAGCGTGACCGTGTAGAGCTTGGTTTGCGCACTGGCCGCCTTTTCCACCGAGCGGATCACGGCGGAGAAGCTCTGCCCCACCGCGCTTACATAGACGTCCGCTTCATCGCCGGAGGCCAGCTTGGGCACCAGCGTCTCGGAGACGGAAACCGTGATCTTCATCTGGTCCGCGCCGTCGATGACCGCCAGGGGCATCGCGGCGGAGACAAACGCGTTTTCCACCGCGTTCATCGTCACCAGCGTTCCGGCGATGGGCGCTACCACGTTGCCCGCGGCATCCACATTCTCCAGCGCGGTATCCAGCTGCTCCAGTCCGGACTTGGCGTTTTGCATCCCGGCCTCCAGCTGGGAGAGCGTGGAGTTGCGGGTGGCGACGGCGGATTGCAATTGCAGCTCCGCCTGATCGATCTCCATTTGGGACGCCGCGCCGATGGCGAAAAGCGCCTTCAAATCGTTGACGTTCTTCTGGCACAGATTCACCTGCGCTTCAAAAACGCCCTTTTGATCCTGATAGCTCTGGGCGGCGGCCGCGTAGCTGATCTGCGCGGCGCTGCGGGAAGAGAGGGTGCTGACCACATCCAGCGTGCAGATCACGTCTCCCGGGCGCACCGTGTCCCCCGCCTCAAAGTAGACGGCGGTGCACTTGGCCGCGGAGGCGATCATGATGGTGGATTCGTTGTCTGCGGCGACCTTGCCGGAAACCTTGCTGTCGGTTGCGATGGTGTCTGCCGCCACGGTCTCCACCTGTACGGCGGTGCCGGCGACGGGGGTATCCTCTGCGGGAGCTTTCCCTCCGCAGGCGGTCAGTGAGAGCAGCAGACCTGCTCCCAGCAGTAAAGAGATGATTCGTTTCATGAAATATCGCTCCTCTTATTAGTTCAGGATGCCGTGCTGCACGGCCCAGCAGTAGCTGTTGTACGCGGAAAAGAGGTCGTCGGACGCGCCGCTGACCTTTTTCTCCGCCGCGCGCAGAGTATCCTTGGCGTCCAGCAGTGCGTTTTGCGACAGGGCACCCTGCTGGTATTTCAATTCTTTCGCCGCGTAGGCGCTCTGTTCGCACGAAAGAGATACCTGCGCCGCGCTTAGAATCTGCCGGTAATCCAGCACCTGGGCATACAGCGTGCCAAAGCGCAGCTCGTAGTCCTGCACCGCGGCGTTGTAGGTGTACTGGGCGGCCTGCCAGGCGCTTTTCGCCTGCCGGAACTCCAGCTTGCTTTCCCGGTATCCGGTGTCCACGCCCACGTCGTCGTAGGACTTCTTTGCGTCCTCCAGCGTCTTGGAAGCCGCGAGCATCTCGTAGCTTTTCTCCTTGGCCGCCGCCAAGTCCTTCTCCCGGTCCATGGCCCCCAGCTGCGCTTGCGTCACCGCCGGAATCGCGCCCAGCTTGATGGTCCCGGTCTGGTCCGCGCCGATCAGCAGCTCCAGCTGCAATTTGTAGTTTTGGATGTTCATGGAAAGCGTGTCAAGCCCGCTCACCAGCGCACTCCGCCCCGCCTTGGTCTGCTCCAGCGTCAGCGCGGAGACCTGCCCCAGCCGGTAGCGCAGCTCCATCTCCTCCACGGTACGGTTGAGGGCCGCCAGCTGGCGCTCCAGCGCGGATTCCTGGGTGTCCATGGCCAGCAGCGCCACATACAGCTTTTCGCCGCCCATGACGATCTGGTCCTGCAAATTTTCCAGCTGCCGCTTTGTGGCGGCGTTGTCCTTTTGGAGCTTCCCGTCTTTAATGTCGTCCAGCTGGTCCCGCAGGGCCGTGGTAGCCTGCTGGAGCTGTTCATATGTATAGGAATCCCCCTGCTGTGAGAGCGTCAGGAAGTGTTTGGCCTTGCCGATGTTGCTGATCTGGTCCCGCAGTTGCTCCGAAAGATCGTCGTAATCCATGTCCGCGAGAAACCGGATGCTCTCTTCCAGCGCCAAGAGCTGCAAGTTGTTCTCCCGGATGCGCCGCTCCAAATTCGCAAAGCTCAGCGTGCCCACCGCGTCCGGCGCGATGGTCACCGCGTCCGTCAGAGACTCCCCGGTCTCCGCCTTTTCTGCGTCCGGCCCTGCCAGCGTGGTCTCGGCGTTCTCTCCGGCTTCCGCCGTCTCTGCGGTTCCGGCGGTCTCTCCGGTCTGGGCGGCGTCCTCGGTCTGGGCATCGGCGGCGCTGGCCGTCTCCGCCGCCGGGGCTGCGCCGCTCGCTTCTTCTGCCAGCGCGGACACCCCGCACAGCGACAGCCCCAGCGCCAGCGCCAGCAGCAGGGCAAAAATTCGTTGTTTCATGGACTTTTCCTCCTATGTCTCCTGTCAGTCCGCCGCGTCCAGCGCGCCGTGCTGAATGATTTCCAGATGGCTCAGCAGCCGCTGGCGATACTCTGCCTCGCGTTCCGGGCAGACCAGACTGTCCATCAGCGAGGACCCCAGCGCCAGCAGCGTGAGATTGAATACCTGCCAGATAAATTCCGGGTCCCTCCGGCGAAACGCGGTGAGATCCAGCTCCGTCTGCACTTTTTCCAGCAGCACCGATGCGGGCATATGCGGCATCAGCTTGCGCACATCCATCCCCGGGTTGATCCGCATGATCTGGATGCAGCGCTCCAGCATCGGCTCCGTGGCCTCTCGCTCCCGCTTTGAAAACACGTCAAAGCAGCGGATCTGGGTCTCAAAAAGGTTTCCCCCGCACGCTTTCAGAATCTCCCGGTAATTCTCCGTAAAGCGGTCCCGCACAGCGCCCAGCAAATAGCCGAACAAATCCGCTTTGTCCGCAAAGTACTGATAGAAGCTCCCCCGGGGAACCCCTGCCCGCCGGACGATCTGATTGATGGAAACCTCCGCAAACTTCACCTCGGTGAACTCCGCCCACGCCGCGTCTAAAAAGCGCTCCCGTTTTTCTTCCGGAAGCCGCAAAAACGTTTCCTTACACATGGAATCCCCCTTCCACAAAAATCCGTGCCTGCCAGTTTATGACAGGGTGTCATTTTGTGACAACATGTCATTGATTATAGGCAGAAGAGCGCCGCCTGTCAATCGATTTTTTCGTCAAGAACTGTTAATATTTTATGAATGCGCGTGGCGGCAGGGTGCGCCTGACTCAAAAAGCCAATGGAGCTTGAAAGCGCGGGCTGAAAAAAGCGCCCGGGCAGGCCGTTTGCACGGCCCGCCGGGCGCTTTTTCTGTAATGGTTCCTGTTTTCGCTCCCCACTCAGGGCAGCAGACCGAAAAATTGCAGGGCCGTGCGGATCTCCCGGTCCCAAAAGTCAAAATCATGGATGCCGGGGGTGACGTGAAAGGTGTGGGAAAGGCGGGGGCATTCCGCCTTGATAAACGCCGCGAAGTCCTCGTTGTCCGCAAGAAGCGGATCGTCGTCTCCGCAAAGCTGCATCAGCCGGGGGGCGGGGGCAGCGGCGTCGTTGAGCCGGCGGGCCAGCTTTTTCAGGCTGAAGTCCGTGGACTCATAGTCGGCGGGCGTCCCAAACACACGATGGAGGTTTTCCCCCACCTCCGAAAGCGTGGGGATGGCAAGGCCCTTGTCCGCCGCGCTTGGGGGCAGCTCCGTCAGCCTGTCCATCCGCACAGCGGTGGAAAGACCTGCGGCGGCTCCGTACTGTTCCGGGCAGCTCAGGGCGGCTCGCAGCGCGCCGTAACCGCCCATGGACATGCCCGCGATAAAGGTCTCTTCCCGCTTTGGCGAGATGTGAAACCAGTTCTTCAGCGCCAGCGGCAGTTCCTTTGTGAGATAGGTGCCGTACCGGTGGGTCTGCGCGCCGTCCACATAGCAGCCCCGCCCGCCGTTTGGCATGACCACGATCACATCCGTGTTTTGGAGATAGGACTCCAGCCGGGTCAGTCGGAGCCAGCTGGTGTGATCCTGCCCGTGACCGTGCAGCAGGTAGAGCACGAAATAGGGCGCGCCGTCGCGGCTCTCGTGGGGCACGCCCCGCCGTTCCGGCAGCAGCATGGTCACCTGCGTGTTCATTGCCAGCTCGTAAGAGTAGAGATCCAGATTCAAAACCGCCATTGCAAAGTCTCCTTCTTTTCATTCAATGTGCCGCGCTGCTGTTTCAGCCGTTTTCCTGCCAGGTCACCAGACGGCGGTTGTCCTTTTCGCCCTCTTCCCGGGTCTTGGCATAGCTCTCCGGGCTGACGCCCATAATTCGCCTGAAGGTGTTGTAAAATGTACAGTAATTCTGAAAGCCCACCTCAACGGCGATCTCCGTCAGCGGCGTGCCCTTGCCCATCAGCAGCGTGGCGGTGTTGATCCGCTTTTCATCAATATACAGCTTGAGCGTGCTGCGGGTGATGTTTTTAAAGGTGCGGGAGAGGTAGGTGGGGTTATAGTTGGTCATGCGCCCCAGGGTCTTGAGGCTCAGGTCCTCGCCAATGTGCAGATTGATGTAATTGATCAGCTCGCAAACCAGATTGTCCTGCCGGGTCAGCGGCGCGCCGCCGCTGTTGAACCGCAGGAAATCATCCTGCAGGTAGGCCAGCATCTGGTGGAGAATCCCCAGCTGGAACACCATCTTCCCATGCTCCAGAGAGCAGTCCTGAAAGGCGTTGATGAGGTCGATGTACTTGTGGATATCCAAAGAGCCGAGATGAAGGACCGGATAGCCGCTGCCGTTCCGGCTGAAAATCTGGATGAGGTTGTCCGTCTTTGTGGAGCAGGACATGACAAAATTAAAGGTCAGCCCCACGCAAAAGCGCATATGGGCGTCGTTGTCCCGCACCAGCCAGACGTGCTCGTCCATCAAATCGCAGCGCACGATGTCCCCGAAGTTGACCTCATACTCCTGATCCAGCAGCCGGAATTTGGCGGGTTCTTTCCCCAAGTAAATGGCAAACTCATAAAAATCGTGAAAATGGAACAGCGGCGCCTTGTTTTTTCCGGTTTGATGCAGCTCCGCATCAAAGCCGAACTGGTCCGTATTATTGGAAAAATGTGCGGCATTGCTCGAAAACGCAGTGGGATTCAATTCTTGTGCCATCAATTTGTACCCAACACGGTAACCGCTCCGGTCGCCGCCTTTCTTTCGGATATAAAAACCCGATTTTTTCATGCAAAATAATATCAATTCAAATTTTTCTCACTTTTCAGCTCCAAAAAATAATATTTCATGAAAAGTAATCAAAATAATCAAACTTTTTTGCAAAAACAAAAATCAAGTTTTTTCGCAGGAGAGGGTTTTATAAGAGAAATTTTACAAAAAAATCTCTTATAGTACCGCAATATCTAATATAGTATCACAGCATCTAAAGAATTTCAATCCCAATAGTCGCAAAAAGTCATATCAACAGCAAAGCAGGGAGAGGCGGTGCCTCTCCCTGCTTTCTCAGTTGTTTTTCCCCAGATAGGCCTCTTTGACTTTTTCGTTTGCCAGCAGCTCCGCGCCGGTGCCGGAGAGGGTAATGTTGCCGGTTTCCAGCACATACGCAAGGTCCGCGATTTTCAAGGCCATGTTGGCGTTTTGCTCGATGAGCAATACGGTGACGCCCTGATGGTTGATCTCCCGGATGATGGAAAAGATATCCTGCACCACCAGCGGCGCAAGGCCCAGGGAGGGTTCGTCCAGCATCATCAGCTTGGGGCGGGACATCAGCGCCCGGCCCACGGCCAGCATTTGCTGCTCGCCGCCAGAGAGCGTACCGGAGAGCTGCCAGCTGCGCTCCTTCAGCCGAGGGAAGAGCTGGTACACCCACTGGATGTCCGTTTCGATCTCCGCCTTGTTCCGCCGGAGATAGGCGCCAATCTTCAGGTTTTCCAAAACCGTCATATCGGGAAATACCCGCCGACCCTCAGGGCTCATGGCGATTCCCGCGCTGATGATGCGGTCGACGGGCTTTCCCAGCAGTTCCTCGTCGTTCCACCGGATGGACCCGGAGGCGGCCTTTACCAGTCCGGTGATGGTGCGCAGCGTTGTGGATTTTCCCGCGCCGTTGGCGCCGATGAGCGTCACGATCTTTCCGTCCGGCACCTCCAGTGAGATGCCGCGCAGGGCCTGAATGCCGCCGTAGGCCACATGCAGGTTTTCAATCTTAAGCATCTTCCGCCACCCCCAGATACGCGTCGATGACACGCTTGTTGTTCTGGATCTCCGCCGGGGTCCCCTCGGCAATGAGCTTGCCGAAATCCAGCACGTAGATGCGGTCGGAGATATGCATGACCAGATTCATGTGGTGCTCGATGAGAAACACGGTGAGATGAAATTTGTTCCGGATATCCGCAATGAAGGCGGTCAGCTCGTCGGTCTCCTGGGGATTCATGCCCGCCGCCGGTTCGTCCAGCAGCAAAAGCTGCGGCTCGGCGGCAAGCGCCCGGGCGATCTCCAGCCGCCGCTGCTTGCCGTAAGGCAGGGAGGTGGCCAGTTCGTTCTTCACGTCCGCAAGGCCCACCGTCTCCAGGAGCTGTTCCACGCTCTGGCGCTGCTGGGCCTCCTCCTTGCGGTTTAGGCGGAAGGTGGCCGAAAGCACGTTGCTGGTGGCCCGGCAGTGCTTGGCAATGAGCACGTTGTCAAAAACGGTCTGGGACTTCCACAACCGGATGTTCTGGAAGGTGCGGGCCATGCCCAGCTTCGTGACCTTATCCGGTGTGGGGGCGAGGGCGCGGGTATACTCCCCGCCGTGCTGGCCCTTATAGAGCTTTTTCATCTTCCCCTGGGGATAGTTCTCAATGATCTTGTTGCCCTGAAACCAGACCGCGCCGTTGGTGGGCTGATACACGCCCGTGACCACGTTGAAGGCCGTGGTCTTTCCCGCGCCGTTGGGGCCGATGAGCGCCACGATCTCCCCTTCGTTGATCTCCAGATTCAGGTTGTCCACAGCCACCACACCGCCAAACTGCATGGTGGCGTTCTCGACTTTCAGAATGTTGTCACTCATTTTTCGGCGGCCTCCTTTTTGTGCTTTCTCCCCCGCCTGTCCAGCAGGTCCGGCAGCTCTCTGTCACCCATGATGCCCTTGCGGAAAAACAGCACAATTGCCATGATGATCACGGAAAATGCCGCCATACGGAAGCCGTTTTTAAAGAGCGACGGGGCGGAAATCCCCAAAAATGTGCCGGAGTCCAAGCCCCGCAGCAGCCACTCGGAGCTGAAAATATACAGGAAGCTTGCAAGGATGGACCCGGTGATGGAGCCGATGCCGCCGATGACCACGATCAGCAAAATCTCGTACGTCATGGCGCTTTTGAACGGCGCTGCGGCAATGGTGCCCATATACATGGCCATCATACCGCCGCCGATGCCCGCAAAGAAGGAGCTGATGACAAACGCGAGGCGCTTATGCCGCGCAAGATTGATGCCCATGGCCTCCGCCGCCACCTCATCGTCCCGGATGGCCTTGAAGGCCCGCCCGTAGGTGGAGTTGATGAGGAGCACAATGATGGCGATCATGCCCCCCGAGAGCAGCACGTAAGGCGTGGCGTGGGTAAAGGTCGGGTAGCTTTTGAGCAGGTTGGACCCGTTGGTGATGGGACCCAGCGCGTTCCACTGGAAAAAGGCCCGCAGAATCTCCGCAAAGCCCAGCGTGGCAATGGCCAGATAATCGGATTTCAGCCGCAGCACGGGAAGGCCTATGAGGTACGCCATCAGCGCCGCCAGAACGCCGCCCACCAGCAAAGCTGCCAGCATGCCCACCGTGGGGCCAACCGCGTCGCCCAAAATCCCGGCGCAGCTCTCCGGCAGGGAGAACTGGATCGAGCCGCCGTCAAAATACTGATAGACGCTGGCCCGCTTTGCCACCGGGATGGTCAGCACGCCGTAGGCGTAGGCGCCCAGCAGCATAAAGCCCGCCTGTCCCAGGGAGAAAAGGCCAGTAAAGCCGTTGAGCAGGTTCATGGAAACCGCCACCAGCGCGTACACCGTGGCTTTTTTGATGACCGTGACGGCAATGTGATAACCGGGCAGCAGCGCGTCCACCGTCAAACAGGCCGCCAGCAGCACCGCCAGCACCACAACCAAAAAGATGGATTTCTTTTTCTTCATTGTCATATGGTTCCCTCCTTATACCTTGTCGGTGACTTTTTCACCGAACAGGCCGGTGGGCTTCACACACAAAACCACAATCAGCAGCGCAAAGGTGAACGCGTCCGAAAACGTGGTGTAGCCCGCGCCCTTAATAAGCTCCTCGCAAAGGCCGATGATAAACGCGCCCACCACAGCGCCGGGAATGGAGCCGATGCCGCCGAACACCGCCGCCACGAAGGCCTTCAGTCCCGGCATGCCGCCGGAGGTGATGGCCACGGAGGGGTAGTTGGTGAAGTAGAGAATGGACCCCACTGCCGCGAGAAAGGAGCCGATCACAAACGTCATGGAAATCACGGCGTTGATGCGGATTCCCATGAGCTGGGCCGTTTCAAAATCCTTGGCGGCAGCCCGCATGGCCATGCCGATCTTGGTGTGGTTGATGAGATACACCAGCGCCAAAACCAGCAAAATGGTCAGCACCGGGGTGAGCAGCGTGACCCGCTTGGTGGATTGCCCGAAAACCATCACGTTGTCGGAAATCCACGGAATGGGGCGGGTCACCGGCTGGGGAATGCCGCCGGTAATGTAAAACGCCAGATTCTGAATCAGATAGCTCACGCCGATGGCGGAAATCATCAAGGACATCCGCGGCGCGGAGCGCAGCGGCTTGTAGGCCACCCGCTCGATGACAAAGCCCAGCAGCACCGTGGCAATCAGCACCAGCGGCAGCGCCAAATAGAGCGGCAGCGCGCTGGTGGCGTAAACCATCACAAGACCCGCCACCATGAACACGTCGCCGTGGGCAAAATTGATCAGCCGCAAAATACCGTAGACCAGCGTATACCCGATGGCGATCAGGGCATACTGGCCGCCCACGGAGATGCCGTTGATGATATAAGGCAATCCCTCTCCCATAAAAAAACCCTCCCGTGTGCGTTTTTCTCAGATTGGACCGTCTCAAAAAAGTGGGCCATCCCGTTCTTTTGAGGCGTCCCATTTCAAAAATGCGGAAAAAGGGGATGGCGGAGCGTTCCGCGCGCCATCCCCTTTTCTAAGGAAACTCTGATGAAAGCCCCACGTGTTGGTTTTATCAGAAGGTTCCAAAAATTTTCCGGATCAGTCCACGCCCTGCACCTTGACAAAGTCCCAGGCGCCGGTCTGGGTGTTGGCGGTCTTGATGTAGGCCGCGTCCCGCTTAGCGTCTCCAATATCGTCAAATTCAATCAGACCGGACACGCCCTCATAGCTCACGGAGGGCAGCGCCTCCATCACGGCCTTGGGGTCCGTGCTGCCGGCGGCCTTCAGCGCCTCCAGCGCGGTGAAGTAAGCGTCATAGCCCATGGCGGTGACAGCCGCGATCATGTCGTTGCCGCCGTTGTTGGTTTTGGCGTCGGCGTTGGCATTGATCCATTCCTTGATGCCATTGTCGAAGTCGGGGTTGCCGCCCTCTTGATAGAAGGTGGTGACCTTCACATCGACGGTTTTGCCGGTGGTGCTCTCCGCAACCTTGTTGTTGTCCCAAGTGTCGGAGCCCAGCAGAGCGCCGGTATAGCCCTGCGCGGCGGCGGCTTCAATGATCAGCTGGGCATAGTTGGTGGAAACGGGAGCGAAAATAACGCCCGCGCCCGCGCTCTTGGCATTGTTGATATAGGAAACAAAGTTGGCGCTGCCCTCGGGGAAGTCCTCCGCCACCACAGTGCCGCCCAGCTTCTGGAAGGCCTCGGTAAAGTAGTGGACCAGACCCTGATCGTAATCACTGCCCAGCATGGCCAGCGTATAGGCGGTGGTCACGCCCAGCTCTTTATAGGCGTAGTTGGCAAGCACCGTGCCCTGGAAGGGGTCCAGGAAGCAGATGCGGAAGTAGCAGTCATAGTCGGAGGTCACCTGCGGATTCGTGCAGGTCACGCCGATGGCCGGTACGCCGGCTTCCTCAAAGACCTTGCCGCCGGCAATGGATACGCCGGACCCGTAAGAGCCGAGGACCACGGACACGTCGCGGTTCACCAGCTCCGCCGCCGCAGAGGGTCCGTTTTCCGGTGTCGTCCGGTTATCCACGATCTCCAGCCGGACATCATAGGTCTCCCCGCCGATTTCCACCGTGGGTTGGACCGTGTTGGCATACTGCATGCCCAAAATCTCCTGTTTGCCGCCGGCGCCGTTATCGCCGGTCTGGGGCTCATAAATTCCGATGCGGACCGTTTTATTCCCAGAATCTGCGGGAGCGCTCCCGCTGGAGCCGCTCTGGTTGCCGCCGCAGCCGGTCAGCGCGCCGAGCATCATGGCAAGGGTCAGCAGGAAAGCAGACAGCTTTTTCATTCTTTTCATCCTCCTATTGTTGGCGAAGCGAAATGCCCGCCTCTTACATGGAAGCATTTTACGTGTTTTGGCGCGGCATTGCAAGGTAAATTATACACAGAAAGATTTCCATTCTTTCCCTTTTTTAAAAGGCTGTGTTTTTTCATAAGCGTTCATTTGTCTATACATCGCGGACATTCTTGCTTTTGTAAAAAAATTCGAGCAACAATTGTCCGTCCCTCACGGACGCACTCTTTTGGTGATTTCGCCAATCCGCGTTAAAAATGTTCCTGCCGTTTTGGACTTTCCTATGGGGGCGCCCTGACACGGGATAGGAAAGCAGGCCGTTTGCCAAAACGCAAACGGCCTGCACAGTCTGTCGATAAACCTTGAAATCCCGAAAAACGGGAAGGAAGATAGTTACGAAAGAAACCCAGGAAGGGTGTCTTTCGTTTTCAATCATAAGTTTTTGAAACTTTTCGCGGGTTTCAAAAACTTGCCCAGCGTGTCGAAAAGACTTTTTCGACACGCTGGGCAGGCCGTTTGCCAAAACGCAAACGGCCTGCCCAAATCATTTTTTTCGTTATTGAGGCGCGGCAGCTTCCCCGTCCAGCAGGCGGAGAAACGTCTCCCGCTCCATTGTCTCGTGCTCCAGCAGGAAGCGGGCCACCTCGTCCAGCTGGCGGCGGTTGGCTTCCAAAATGGCTTCGCATTGCGCGTAGGCGCTGTTCACCACGTGCTTGACTTCCTCGTCAATTTGGGCTGCCACCGCCTCGGAATAGCTGCGGCCCTGACTCATGGTGCGGCCAATGAACACCTCATCGTGGCCGGACTCAAAGGAGACCGTGCCGATGCGCTCGCTCATTCCGTACGTCGCCACCATTTTCCGGGCGATCTGGGTGGCACGCTGGATATCGTTGCTGGCGCCGGTGGAAATGTCCCCGATACACAGCTTTTCCGCCACGCGACCGCCCAGCAGAGCCACGATCTGATCCTCCATATAGCGCTTGGAAAGGTAAGACCGGTCCTCCTGCGGCAAAGAGATGGTCATGCCGCCAGCCTGCCCCCGGGGAACGATGGTAATTTGGCTGACCGGGTCCTGCCCCGGCAGCGCGTGCATCACCACGGCGTGCCCGGCCTCGTGCCAGGCGGTCAGCTCCCGCTCGTGCTGGGGGATGACCCGGCTCTTTTTCTCCGGCCCCGCGATGACTTTGATCTCGGCCTCTTTCAAATCGGCCATGGTGACGAATTTTTCGTTTTTCCTCGCCGCCAGCAGCGCGCCCTCGTTGATGAGGTTTTCCAGATCCGCGCCGGTAAAACCGGCGGTGCCCCGGGCCAGCTGCTCCAGATTCACGTCCTCCGCCAGGGGCTTGCCCTTGGCATGGACCTTCAAAATTTCTTCCCGGCCCCGAATATCCGGCAGTCCCACATAAATCTGGCGGTCAAACCGGCCGGGCCGCAGCAGTGCGGGGTCCAGCACGTCCGCGCGGTTGGTGGCGGCAAGAACCACCACGCCCTCGTTTGCGGCAAAGCCGTCCATCTCCACAAGGAGCTGATTGAGCGTCTGCTCCCGCTCGTCGTGTCCGCCGCCAAGGCCGGTGCCTCTCTGGCGGCCCACGGCGTCGATCTCGTCAATAAAAATGATGGCGGGCGCGGTCTTTTTCGCCTGATCGAACAGGTCCCGGACGCGGCTGGCGCCAACGCCCACATAGAGCTCCACAAAGTCGGAGCCGGAGATCGACAAAAAGCCCACCCCCGCCTCGCCGGCGACAGCCTTGGCAAGCAGCGTCTTGCCGGTGCCCGGAGGGCCGACCAGCAGCACGCCCTTGGGGACCCGGGCCCCCAGCGTCAGATATTTCTGGGGTTCCTTCAGGAATTCCACGATCTCCTGAAGCTCCTCTTTTTCCTCGTCCGCGCCTGCCACGTCCTCAAAGGTGACCTTGCGGTCCTTGTCCGTCAGCGTTCTGGTGCGGGCGGAGCCGAATTTCGCCATCCGGTCGCCGCCCATGCCGCCCTGTCCCCGGGCAAACATGAAATACCACATCACGCCCAGCAGCAGTGCCGAGAGCACCCAGGGCAACAAATACTCCAGCCAGTTGGTGGCGTGGTTTTGATAGTAATTATAGGAGGTGATGATGCCCTTGTCCGTCTGCTCCTGGACAAGATCGTTCAGATCCTTATAAAAATAGTCGAAATCATACAGCTCATAGTGTATCGTCTCGCTGCCGTCCACCGACTCCCGCAGGTGCAATGTCAGTGTGTTTTCCTCCACGGTAAAGGATTTCACCTTTTCCTGAAGAAACAGCTGCCGGACCTCCGAATACTCCACCTTGTTGGTCTGGCCGTTCATCTGCCACAGGAAGCTGGCGCATATCACGATGACCATGAGCAAAAAGAGAATGCTGAGGTTCGACGTGCGGTTTTGTTTTGTCACTGCGAGGCTACCTCCTTCGCGCTTTGGATCGCTTAATCCATCCGGCGCGGATTTTAGTTTCCGGCGTAAACCTCCGGTTTCAGAACGCCGATATAGGGAATGTTGCGGTATTGCTGGGCATAGTCCAGACCGTAGCCCACCACAAACTCATCCGGCACGGTAAAGCCAGCGAGGTCCGCAGTGATGTGTTTGGTGCGGCGGGAGGGCTTATCCAGCAGCGTGACAAGCGTAATGGAGGATGCGCCCTTTGCGAGGAAGTACTCCTTCAAAAATGCCAGCGTATTGCCGGAATCCAAAATGTCCTCCACAATGATGAGGTGGCGGCCGGTGATATCCTGCTGCAAATCCCGGGTGATCTGCACCCGGCCGGAGGATACCGTGGCATTCTGATAGGAGCTGACCGCGATAAATTCCACGTCGCTCTTCACCTGACAGGCCCGGACCAAATCCGCCATAAACACGAAGGACCCCTTCAAGACGCCCAGAAACAGCGGGTTCTTCCCCTGAAATTTTTCAAAAAGAATCTCGCCCAGCTGGTCCACCCGCGTTTTCAGTTCCTCTTCCGTCACCAGGACCTTCAAAATATCGTTTTCCATCTCACTTCTCATGCTTGTTCTCCTCTGTCTCTTTGATCAAAATAAAGGTTACCAGCACCGCTTCCTCCTTGGCGCGGGCCGCAAACTTTTCATCCGTGCCAAGAAAGGGCGCCGCCGCCGCGTCCGCCCCCACCCGCACCACCGGCATGGCGTCCCGCACGGGGGACGAAATGCCGTGGTCAAGGCAAAGCCGCTTCAGCGTTCTGGCACCCCGGCTGCCGGGAAGGGTCATGCGGTCGCCGCCGCGCCACGGGGTGACCCGCAGTGTCGTTTCCGCCGGGACACGCAGCGCAGCCGTCAAGCCGGAACTGCCCGCATTGCGGGCCGCTCCCGTCCCGCGCGCTTCCGCGCGCACCAGCCACCCGCCAAAACGCACCGTCTGCCCCACCCGGAGCAAAACCTCCTCCGGCGGCGTCAGATGTTCAACATACAATGTATACCGTCCCCGCCGGGCCGTCAAGCCGTAAGGCAGGGAAACCGCAGCGTCCGTCGAGCCGCCCCGCGCCAAACGCAGCACGGCCTCCACATGGACGTGGGCGAGATCTCTCCGTTTTCCTGCGGCCCGGGAGAGCACCAAAAGCACCGTGCGCTCCGCCAGGGCCTCGGGAAGCTGCGTCAAAACCCCGCAGGGAAGAGACAGCCCACGGGGCGTCTCCACCGCCTTGGCGGCCTCCTGCGCCGCCAAAAGCTCCAACGCCCGGTTTTCTCCCTCCAAAATGGCGGCGGCGCGGGACATATTCTCCACCGCCCGGGGATTCAGCGCCCGCAGCACCGGCAAAACCTGATGGCGCAGCACGTTCCGGGCGGCGTCATCCGTCTGGTTGGTCTCGTCCTCCACATGGGGGACCTGATTTTGCAGGGCGTAGGCCGTCAGCTCCGCCCGGGTGATCGTCAAAAAGGGACGGCAAACCCCGTCCCGCACCGCCGGAATGCCGGAAAGGCCCGCGGAGCCGGTGCCCCGCAGGAGGTTTAAAAGCATAGTCTCCGCGCTGTCGTCCGCGTGATGGGCGGTGAGGATGGCATCGCACCGGGCTTGTGCACAGGCTTGCCGCAAAAACTCGTACCGCAGCCGCCGGGCGGCTTCCTCCACAGAAAGGCCCTCCGCCGCCGAGAGCGCCCGGGTATCCCCCTGTCCGGAAAAAAACGGCACGCCCCGCTGGGCGCAGAAGTCGCGGACAAATTGCGCGTCCCGCTCCGCGCGCTCGCCCCGGAGGCCGTGATTGAAATGGGCGACCACGGGAGAAAACGCCGCCTGCCGCAGCATAAAATCCAGCAGGCACATGGAATCCAGTCCGCCGGAGACGGCGCAGAGCACTCGTCCGCCCCGGGGGAACTGCCGCTTTAAAAAGGCCCGGGCCGGGGCCAGCTCAGTCCTCATCGTCATACCGGGTATCCAGCGTGGAGAACTGGGTATATTCGGGCATCCAGCGCAGCTCCACCTTGCCGGTCTCGCCGTGGCGGTTTTTCGCCACGATGCACTCCGCAATGTTGTGCTTTTCGGAGTCCTCGTTATAGTAGTCGTCCCGGTACAAAAACAAAACGATATCCGCGTCCTGCTCGATGGCGCCGGATTCCCGGAGGTCGGAGAGCATGGGCCGCTTGTCGTCCCGCTTTTCATTGGCGCGGGAGAGCTGGCTCAGGCAGATCACGGGAACGTTGAGCTCTTTTGCCATGATCTTGAGCATACGGGACATGTCGGACACCACCTGCTGGCGGCTCTCGCCGCCGCCCTTACCCCCGGCGGAGGTCATCAGCTGCAAATAGTCGATGACCACCAGCCCCAAATCCTCCAGACGGCGGCACTTGGCGTTCATATCCGCCACGGACAGCATGGGATTGTCGTCGATGCGGATGTCCAGCTTGTTCAAAATGGTTGCCGCGCCGGCAATTTTTTCCCAGTCCGTCTCCCGCAGGGCGCCGGTTTTCAGGCGGTTGTTCTCCACCAGTGCCTCGGAGCTGAGCAGGCGGGTGGCCAGCTGCTCCCGGGACATTTCCAGCGAAAAGACCGCCACGGTTTTCTTGCTGCTCTTCGCCACGTTCAGCGCCACGTTCAGCGCGAACGAGGTCTTGCCCATGCCGGGTCGGGCGGCCAGCAGAAGGAGGTCGGACTTGTTGAGGCCCGTGATCTTCTGGTCCACGGCGGAAAGGCCGCAGGAAAGGCCCGGCAGATGGTTTTCACTCTCACTCATCTCGCTGAGACGGTCCAGCACATCGGGCAGCACCTGGCGCAGCGTCACCATCTCCTGCGCGCTTTGCCCCCGCCGGATGGCGTATACCTTTTGCTCGGCGGCCTCCAGAATGTCGCCCGCCTCGCCCATGCCCTCCTGCACCAGCGCCGTGATCTCGGACGCGGCCTGGGCCACGCCCCGCAACAGCGCCTTGTCCCGCACGATGGCCACATACTCCATCACGTTGGCGCTGGTGGGGGTGATCTCCATCAGCTGGGCAAGATAGGAGCGGGTGTTTTCGTCGTATGTCCCCGTTTTCTGCATTTCCTCACAGACGGTGATGCCGTCAATGGGCCTTGCGTAGGAAAACATGGAGTAAATCGTCTCAAAAATATCCCGGTTTTGCCGCAGATAAAAGTCCGACGGGCGCAGCTTGTCCATCACGTCCTTGACGCAGTTGGCGTCAATCAGCATGGAGCCGAGGACGGCCTGTTCGCCCTCCAGACTGTGGGGCATCTGCCGGGTCAAAAGATCTTCCATTGCCATCGTACTTACCTCCGGAAGGGATTTTCTCCCCCGCGCGTCAGGGGGAAGCGGGACGCCAAAAGGGGACGCGGCGCATGCAAAGCGGCGCGGTCAGAGCGCGGGCGCTTTGCATGGAGCGCCTGCGCTCTTATTTTTCTTCAAACACAAACACGTATACCGTGCCGCTCACTTCAAATCCCAGCTTTGCCTTGACCTGATAGCTGCCAAAGGCCTTGATGGGGTCCTCCAGCGCCAGCTTCTGCTTGGGGATTTCCACGCCGTACTGGGCCTTCAGCCCGTCGGAGATCTCCTTGGTGGTGACGGCGCCGAACAGCCGCCCCCCGTTGCCCGCCTTGGCGGTGAGCTTTACCATGCACTCCTTGAGCTTCTCCGCCGTGGCCTCGGCCTCCGCCTTCAATCGGGCCTCCTCGGCTTTGCGGGCCTTTTCCTTGAGGTTCATGGTGTTGATGGCGTCCGCCGTGGCGGCCATGGCCAGCTTTCTGGGCAGAAGGAAGTTCCGGGCATAGCCTTCGGACACTTCCACCATCTGGCCCTTTTTGCCCTGGCCCTTCACATCCTGTTGTAAAATCACTTTCATGGGTTTGTCTCTCCTTATTGCACTTGATTATTTCTCAAAATATGCGTCGATTGCCTCTGTCAGCTGCCCGCGCACGGCGTCGATGTCGCCGTTTTCCACGCGGCCGCCTGCCGTGGTGGAATTTCCGCCGCCACCCAGCGCCTCCAGAATCACCTGTACGTTCACCTCGCCAAGAGACCGGGCGGACATCAGCACATCCGTACCGTTGCGATAGATCACAAAGGACGCCTTCACGCCCTTAAGCGTCAGCAGTTCGTCCGCCGCCTGCGCCGCCGCCACCCGGTCCGCGCCGTCCTGTGGGATGACCGCAAGGGCGATATCCTCCCGGTACAATTCCGCCCGGCGGATAATATCATAGCGGGAAACCATGTCGCTCAGATCGTTTTGGAAAAGCCGCTGCACATCCGAGGTGTCCGCGCCGGCCCGGCGCAAAAAGGCCGCGGCCTCAAAGGTGCGTCCGCCGGTGCGGAGGGTGAAGTGCTTCGTGTCCAGAACAATGCCTGCCAGCAGCGCTTCCGCCTCCTGGCGCAAAAGGTCCGAGGGTTCCACCAGGTATTGCAAAAGCTCTGTCACCAGCTCGGAGGCCGAGGAGGCGTAGGGCTCGTGGAAGCTGAACGCCGCGTTTTCAATGTAGGTGGCCGCCCGGCGGTGGTGATCGATCACCGCCACGCGGTTGCAGGATTCCAGCAGCTGGGGGCTTTCCACCATGTCCGGCCGGTTGGTGTCCACCACCACCAGCAGCGCCCCCGGCTGGATCTTCAAAAACGCATCCGCAGCGGAGAGGAACACGTCCGCATACTCCGGCAGCTCGCGCATCATTTGCAGCACGGCATCCGCCGCGCTGTGCTCCAGATCCATCACAATGCGGGCGCGCTTGCCCCGCTTCCGGGCGGCGCAGCACACGCCCACGGCAGCCCCCAGCGCGTCCATGTCCGCAAAGCTGTGGCCCATGACATAGACCTCCGCCGCGTCCGCCATCAGCTCGCTGAGTGCGTTGGCCATCACCCGGGACTTGACCTTCGTCCGTTTTTCCGTGGTCTTGGCCCGGCCGCCGTAAAACTCAAAGTCCATCCGGTTGCGGACCACCGCCTGATCGCCGCCCCGGCTGAGCGCCATCTCTACGGAAAGGCTTGCGTTTTTATAAAGCTCCGCCATACTGTCGGCGTCCTTGCCCACGCCGATGGAGAGCGCCGGGTGGATACCCTCGCCCACCTTGATGTCGCGGATGGCGTCCAGCACGGAGAATTTATCCTCCGCAAAATGCTCGTAGTGCTGCTCTTCAAAAATGAAGAGGTAGCGGTCCCGCTCGATTTTCAAAAGCAGACCCTCTGCGCCGGATGCCCACTGGTTAAGCTTTTCGTCGATCTGGGCCAGAATGGCGCTGCGCTGGGTATCCGCGCAGGCTTTCATCAAATCCTCGTAGTTGTCCACCATCAAAAGCGCCAGCACGGGGCGGGTCTCGGTGTAGACCTCCCGCAGCTCGTCGGCCTCCGTGGTGTCCACCCAGTAAGTCGTTGCCACCAGATTCTGCTCCCCGCCCCGGCCCTTGGCCCGGACCAGACTGCCGTAGACCCGGAAGCGGCGGCTGTTCATAAACACCCGCTCGGGACACTCCTGCTTGCCCTCCAGCAGCCACTGCACCGGGCAGTCCGGCACGGCGTCCTCCACCTTCATTTCAAAAAGGTGCTCCCGCACCCCCGCCAGCTGCAAAAAGTTTTCGTTGCTCCAGATCACCTCGCGCGTATCCGGGCGAAACACCATGATGGGCAGCGGGGAATTGATGAGCGTGGATTTGCTGGCGGTTTCCACACTCCCGGTAACCCTGTCGATGTACTGCAAGATTCCCTGACGCCGCTTTTGATTCCCTCTGGTAAAGTAGATGTAGAGCCCCACCGTTGCCACACCCTCTGCCAACGCCAGCACGGGGCTGACGGTCACGGCGGCCAGTGTGAACACCAAAAGGCAGAGAAAATACAGCTTCAAATTCGGTTCCAGCAGGCGGGAGAGTTTTTTATTATTCATCGGATGGCTCCTTTTTCCGCTACTGATAGATTTAAATAGTATAGCAGTTTTTTGCCAAAGAAGCAACAGCCAAACGTCTCCATGCACGCAAAACGCGCTGCCGTCCGGATGAAAAAATTTCCTTTCGGCTACCAGCGCCGTCCGCCTGCGCCCCATGGCCCGCCTAAAAAAAATTGTATACAAACCGGTGTTTCTGTGCTATACTATAACAATCCAAGCGTTGAGAAGCGTTTCTTCTCCGCTTTCTTCGTATTTTACCGGCGCGGGCGGAAGTCTCGTCCGGTCAAATAAATAGACAGCTCTCATAGTTCAAAACGACATGGCGTAACTGAACCCCTGCCGGCGAAACGGGGCCGGGCAGGCAACGGGCGTCTTTATTTTGTGTGCGCTTTTTTGCACGTAAAAACACTTCGCCGCGTTTTGTCTTTCGTTGAGAGGTCTGTACATATCTTGTATACAAAAAGGAGTATTTCTATACTATGGCAGAAAAATTGAAAATCATCCCCCTTGGCGGTCTCAACGAAATCGGCAAAAACATGACCGCCTATGAGTACGGCGGGGAGATCATTGTGGTGGACTGCGGCATGGCGTTCCCCGATGACGACATGTACGGCATCGACTGCATCATTCCCGACGTCACGTACCTCATCAAAAACCGCGCCCGCATCCGCGGCCTGTTCATCACCCACGGACACGAGGACCACGTGGGGTCCATTCCCTATGTGCTCAAGCAGGTCAACATGCCCATTTACTGCACCCGTTTCACTGCCGGCCTCATCAAGCTGAAGCTGGATGAGCACGGCCTCACCAAGAGCACCAAGCTCATCACTGTGGAGTCCGGCAAATCCGTCCGGGCCGGAAAATTCACGGTGGAATTTATCCACGTGAACCACTCCATCGCCGATTCCGTGGCCTTTGCCATCCACACCCATATGGGCACGGTGGTCCACACCGGCGACTTCAAGATCGACTCCACCCCCATTGACGGCGAGGTCATTGACCTTGCCCGTCTGGGCGAGCTGGGGAAGGAAGGCGTTTTGGCGCTGTGCGCCGACTCCACCAACGTGGAGCGTCCCGGCTTCACCCCCTCGGAAAAAACCGTGGGCGTGACCTTTACCCGCCAGTTCAACAACTGCGACGACCGGATCATCGTCACAACCTTCGCCTCCAACGTCCACCGGGTCCAGCAGGTGCTGGACGCCGCCGCCGCCTGCGGGCGCAAGGTGGCAGTCACCGGGCGCAGCATGGAAAACATGATGCGCGTGTCCACGGAGCTGGGGTATATGAAGGTGCCCAAGAACACCCTGATGGACATCACCAAGATCAAGGGCCTGCCCAAAAACAAGCAGGTCATCGTCACCACCGGCTCTCAGGGCGAGGAAATGAGCGCCCTCTACCGCATGGCATTTTCCACCCACAAGCAGGTGGAGATCGGCGCGGGCGACAAGGTCATCATCTCCGCCTCTGCCGTCCCCGGCAACGAGGTGACGGTGGGCCGCGTCATCAACGAGCTGTTCCGCAAGGGGGCCACGGTGGTCTATGACCGGGCGGATATGCTGCACGTCTCCGGTCACGCCTGTCAGGAGGAGCTGAAGATCATCCACGCGCTGACTAAGCCCCGCTTCTTCGTCCCCCTCCACGGTGAGCAACGGATGCTGCAAATCCACAGCCAGCTTGCCCAGCAGATGGGCATGGACCGCAATCACATCGCCATTGCCGACAACGGCACCGCCATCGAGATCACCGCTAAGACCCTTAAGCTGGGCGGCAGCGTGCCCGCAGGCGAGGTATATGTGGACGGTTCCGGCGTGGGCGACGTGGGCGCCGTGGTCATGCGGGACCGCAAGCGTCTGGCTGAGGACGGCATGGTCGTGGTGGTTATGCCCGTCTCCTCCCACGACGGCGCGCTGCTCTCTCCGCCGGAGATCATCACCCGCGGCTTCATCTATGTGAAGGAGTCCGGCGATCTGATGAAGGATTTGCAAAGCGTGGCGGCGGAAGCCGCAGAGTCGGTGACCCGGAAGCACAGCCGGGACGAGGGCGAGCTGAAGGGCACCGTGAAATCCGCCGTCAGCAACTATCTCTTCAAAAACACCAAGCGCAATCCCATGGTCATTCCCGTTGTGACCAAACTGTAAGGTCCAAAACTTCCAAAAGCCTCCCGACAGATGCTGTCGGGAGGCTTTTTTTCAGCGGCAGGCCGCTCATTCCGCTTGACTTGCGGCCCACTGCCCCGGTTTGCGCCGAAGGAAACTCATTCCGTCGTCTCCGGCAGCTCTTTTCCGCACAAAAACCAGTCCTTGCAGGTCAGGCCCTGCTTTTCCGGACTGTTTTGCCGCTCCAGCAGCGCTTCATAGGTCTGCGGGGGCGGCACCAGCACCGGCTGGCCCGGCTGCCAGTTTGCCGGTGTGACCACATGGTTTTCATCCGTGGTTTGCAGCGCCGTGAGCAGCCGCAGAATTTCCGGGATGCTGCGCCCGTTGGTCAGCGGATAAATCAAAATCGCCCGGATTTTTTGCTCCGGATCGATGAGAAACACGTTGCGCACCGTTTCCTGCCGACTGGCGTCCGGCGCGATCATTCCATATTGCCGGGCGATCTCCCCCGTCCGGTCCGCGATCACGGGGAAGGGGACCTGAATGCCCGTGGTGAGATAGATGGCATAGACCCAGGCCAGATGAGAGGGATTGCTGTCGATGCTCAGCCCCAGCAGCTGGGCGTTGCGCGCGTCAAACTGCGCAATCGCCTTGGAAAAGGCGATAAATTCCGTGGTGCAAACCGGTGTGAAATCGCCGGGATGGGAAAACAGCACCACCCATTTCCCCTTATAGTCGGAAAGGCGCAGCGGTCCAAAGGTGGTAACGGCGGAAAAATCCGGCGCCTGCATTCCTAAAGAAAGATGATTGTCCATGGCATGACCTCCTTGCCTGACAGTGTATGCCCCATGTCGCGCGGGCGTTCCCGTTCCGGCGCAAAAAGGCCGCCCGCTTTCGCATAGGAACCGCTGTTTTTGCAAAGCCTATTTCCATAAATGACGACAGGAGGAACCATGAATGTCAGTTTCTTTGCAGGAAAGTGAGACCCTAAAAAACTTAATGCGCTCGTTTGCGGGGGAAAGTCAGGCGCGCAACCGCTATACCTTTGCAGCCTCGCTGTGCAAGCAGCAAAAGCTTCACGTGCTGGAGGCGGTGTTCCAGTTCACCGCCGGGCAGGAAAAGGAGCACGCGGAAATCTTCTACAACCACATGAAGGACCTGGGCGGGACCACCGTAGAGATCGACGCCAGCTACCCGCTGGACCAGACAAGCAACGTGGTGCAACTGCTGCGGTATGCCCAGCACAACGAGTATGAGGAATTTGATCCCGTATATCGGACGTTCGGGGAGATTGCCGCCAAGGAGGGCTTTTCCGCGGTGGCCTCCTCCTTCCGCCAGATCTCCAAAATCGAGCAGACCCACGGCAACCGCTTCGGCCATCTGGCGGACCTGCTGGAATCCGGCGCGCTGTTCGTCTCCGACACGGTGTGCGGCTGGATGTGCCTGAACTGCGGTCATATCCAAGAGGGGCTGGAGGCCCCGAAGGTCTGTCCCGTGTGCAACCACGATCAGGGCTTTTTTATCCGTCTGGAAATGGCGCCGTGGGGCGGTGCCTCCGTCCTTTGCTAAAACGCAGCCCATACAAAAAGCGCCCGGACAGATTGTCCGGACGCTCTTTTTCACTCAATAGCCGAGGATCAGGCCCTTTTCCATGGCGTAGAAGGAGGTGAGTCCGCGGCAGGGGAGGATATCCACCCGCTTGACGGGCAGGTCCGCTTGAATCTGTTCCTTCAGCCGCAGCGCCCCCGTCAGGTTTTCGCAGTGGGAGATCACGACCTCGGCCCCCGCGCAGTCCTTGCTGGCGCTCATCAGCGCGGTGATGGCCTTGTAGGTCTTGGCTTCGCCCCGGGCCTTGTCAGAGACATGGAGGGTGCCCTGGGGGGTGGCCTCGGCGATCACATGGATGCCAAGCGTATGAAGCAGCGTCCCCACCAGAGGCCGCATCCGGCCGTTTTTGATAAGATTGTCAAAGCTCTCCAGCGTAAAGCAGGTGCGCAGCGCGGCCTGATACAGCCGCAGCTGACCGCAGATCGTCTCGAAATCGCTCTCCGGCGCGGCTTCCACCAGCTCTTGGGCGCGGCGGATCAGCAGCACCATGACACCGGCAGTGGACTTGGAGTCAATGACGCAGACCTGCTTTTCCGGATGCTCCTCCAACACCATTTCCCGCCCCATCATGGCGGCGTTATAGGTGCCGGAAAGACTTGAGGAAATCGTAAAGCAAATGGTCCGGTCCCCCTTTTCAAAGGCGCGGGCAAACGCCGCCGGGGACGGGCAGGCCGTGGAGGACGCGCTTTTTTCCACGCCCATCGCCGCCAGCAGCAGCGGCACCTCCAGCTCGTCGTTATCCAAAAACTCCCGGTCACCCACCTGGAGCCGCAGCGGCACCGTCTCAAAATGGATCAGGTCGCTCTCAAAATCGGCCGCACGTAAATCGCAGCTGCTGTCACCCACAATGTTCCAGGTCATATGAATCTCCTTGTAATATAGTTTTGCATACCATATTTTTTCTTATCATACTGCGTCGGTCAGCGTTTGTCAATCCTTATCCGGTATTTCGGGCCTTGACAATGCCGCTTTTGAATGGTATGGTATCGAGTGTTCTGAAAAGAACAGTTCTTTCAAGAACAATAGAAGAGGAGAAGGGCATGCCTATTTCTTATACCCAAATGCTGCAATTTTATCAGCAGTTCGGAAAGTTTTATACCCGCCAGTTTGACCCGCTTCTGGAGCAGGCCGGTCTTTCCATGAAAGATGTGAATGTGTTGCTGTTTTTGGCGAATAATCCGGAATACGACACCGCCCGGGATGTGACGCTCTTCCGGGGGCTTTCCAAATCCCAGGTGTCGCAGGCCGTGGAATTTCTGGTGTCCCGGGGCCTTTTATCCCGCGTACCGGACCGGGCGGACCGGCGCATCGTTCACCTGACGCTCACAGACGCGGCGCGTCCGCTGGTGGCGGAGGCACAGCGGATTCAAAATGCCTGCGGCGAGCGCCTGCTCTCCGGCTTTTCTCCCGAGGAGATCGGTCAGCTGGACATGCTGCTGGAGAAGGCCCTGCGCAACGGTACCTCGCTGGGGAAGGGGGGCCTTGCATGACGCGGCAGAAAACGATAGATTTGGGACACGGCCCTGTGGGCCGTTTGCTGTTTTCGCTGGCTTTGCCGACGATCACCTCCCAGATCGTGAACATGCTCTACAATCTGGTGGACCGCGTATACATCGGCCACATGCAGCCTGTGGATTCCGTGGGCAAGCTGGCGCTGACCGGCGTGGGCGTGTGCCTGCCCATCATCATGGTCATCTCCGCCTTTGCGGCGCTGCTGGCTCTGGGCGGCGCGCCCAGAGCCTCCATTCAGGAGGGGCGGGGCGACAGTCGGGGCGCGGAGCAGATTATGGGCAACTGCTTTACGCTGCTGGTGGCGGCATCCTTGGTCCTGACCGTGGCGTTTCTGTTTTTTGCAAGACCGCTGCTGCTCACCTTTGGCGCCAGTGAAAACACCATCGGCTACGCCATGGAGTATATGCAGATCTATGCTCTCGGCACGCTCTTTGTGGAGGTGACGCTGGGCATGAACGGGTTTATCACCGCCCAGGGCTTCACCACCGTGGGGATGCAGACGGTGCTCATCGGCGCGGTGCTGAACACCATTCTGGACCCGCTCTTCATTTTCGGCCTGCACATGGGCGTGCGGGGCGCGGCGCTGGCAACGATCCTCTCGCAGGCCGTGTCGGCGGCGTGGGTGCTGCGTTTCCTTTCGGGAAAGCAGACCAAATGGAGGCTGCGGCGGGAGAGTCTGCGCCCTCGGGCAAAGGTGGTGGCGCCGTGTCTTGCGCTGGGGCTGGCGCCCTTTATCATGCAGTCCACGGAAAGCCTCATCGCCGCGTGCTTCAACGCCTCCCTGCTCCGCTACGGCGGGGACATCGCCGTGGGCGCCATGACGGTGCTCACCAGCATCATGCAGTTTGCCATGATGCCCCTGCACGGCCTCACCCAGGGCGCTCAGCCCATCATCAGCTACAACTACGGCGCGCGAAGCGCCCAGCGGGTGCGCGACGCGTTTTCCTGTCTGCTGCGCGTCTGCGTGGTATACTCTCTGGGACTGTGGGTGCTGGTGCAGCTGTTCCCCCGGGTATTCGCCCTGATTTTCAACAGCAATGCGGAGCTGGTGGATTACGCCGCTTGGGCGCTGCGGGTTTACATGGGCGCCACCGGCATCTTCGGCATCCAAATCGCCTGCCAGCAGACCTTCATTGCGCTGGGCAATGCCAAGGCGTCCCTTTTTTTGGCGGTGCTGCGAAAGATCATTTTGCTGATCCCCCTGATCTATATTCTGCCCCATTTCTTTGCCAGCAAAGCATTTGCGGTATTTTTGGCGGAGCCTGTGGCTGATTTTCTGGCGGTATGCACCACCGCGATTCTCTTTGCCCGACAGTTCAAAAAAAGCATGGCGGAGCTGGAAGCGCCGCCTGCCGAAGCATGAAGCCTGCCCCACCCGGGCAAACGAAGGAGGACCCGCGCTGCGGGTCCTCCTTCGTTTGCATTTTTTACGATTTGCGTGGGCTCAATCCGGCACCACCGGCACGGCGTCCGGGGGAATGGGGCAGGTATACCCCGCCGCCGTCTGCTTTTCAAATTCTGCTCTGGCCGCCGCCAGCAGCGCCGGGTCCTCCAGTAGATCGATGACGGCGCCGGCAAGCACCTTGCCCGCGTGGACGGCGGCCTTGTGGCCGATCTCCGTCCGATCGCAGGAGACATTCTGCCAGCTGTGGCCGGGGCAGCCGTTGGGCCAGGACGCCACGTGGATCTGCCCGGTGGGGCACTGCCAGCTCACGTCGCCCACGTCCGTGGAGCCGGGCTGGAAGGCCTCCCCCTGATAGAGCGGCACGAGGAAGTCATTCATCGCCCCGCCCGCCGCCGCGCGCAGAGAGCGCACCGTCTCCGCGATGGCGGCGTCGTACCCGGCCCCGATGCCGGGAAGCGCGTCGCTGCCGGGATAGGTGGCGGCGAGGGCGTTGGCGTACGCGTGCTCATCTGCTGTGTGGGCGGGAACGCCCAGCGCCTCGAAATTGCGGTAGAGCACCGTCTCCAGCGCGTGGTTTGGCACGGTGTCCGCCAGCGCGTCGATAAACTGCTTTTTGTAGGTGGTCTCCGTCATCAGCGCCGCGCCCCGGGCGATGTCGTCCACCCGCGCCTGTAGGGCTACCGCCTCCGCCACATGGTTGGACCGCACCATATACACAAAACGCTGGAGCGGGGCTGCACCACGTTGGGACTGCGACCGCCGGCGTCGGTGATGGCATAGTGGACGCGGGCCTTGTCGCTCATGTGCTCCCGCAGAAACTGAACGCCCAGATTCATCAGCTCCACCGCGTCCAGCGCACTGCGGCCCCGGTCCGGGTCTCCCGCGGCGTGGGCGGCGACGCCGGTAAAGTGGTATTGGGTCTGAATACAGGAGTTGGAGGAGCCGGTGACCACCTCGTTGACGTCATCGGGATGCCATGTGAGCGCCGCGTCCAGCGCCCGCCACAGGTTCTCCCGGGCCATAAAGGCCTTTGCCGCGCCGCCCTCCTCGCCGGGGCAGCCATACAGCACCACCGTGCCGGAGACGCCGCTCTTTTCAAGATAGGCCTTCACACCCAGTGCCGCGGCAAACGCCCCGGCGCCCAGCAGATTGTGCCCGCAGCCGTGTCCGCAGCCGCCGGGAATGCGCTCCTCCCGGGTGAGGCTCTCCGCCTTTTGGGAGAGGCCGGAGAGGGCGTCGTATTCCGCCAGGAGGCCGATCACCGGGCGCCCGCTGCCGTAGGCGGCGGAAAAGGCGGTGGGGATGCCGCAGATCCCCTTTTCCACGGTAAAGCCCTCCTGGGCCAAAACGGCGCAGTATTTGGCGCAAGAGCGCTCCTCCTGCAAGGAAAGCTCCGCGTATTCCCAGACGGAATCCGCCACGTCAGCCACCAGAGGGGCTTTTTTCTCCACCGCGGCAAGAGCCGCCTGTTTGTTTTGATTCATCAAAGACATCTTCTCCCTTTCTTGGATTCTCGCACTTTTTCGGTTTTGGCGACAGAGTCAGCAAAGGCACGCACACCGTGCGTGCCTTTGCCGGCAATATGCTTTTAAAGGACCTTGCTTAAGAAATCCCGGAGACGGGGATGCTGGGGATTTCCAAAAATGTCGGCAGGGGTGCCCTGCTCTAAAAGACGTCCGTCCGCCATGAACAAAACCCGGTTTCCCACCTCCCGGGCAAAGCCCATCTCGTGGGTCACCACCACCATGGTCGTGCCCTCGTGGGCCAGCTGTTTCATGACCTCCAGCACCTCACCCACCATTTCCGGGTCCAGCGCGGAGGTCGGCTCGTCAAAGAGCATGACGGAGGGTTCCATGGCAAGGGCCCGGACAATGGCCACCCGCTGCTTCTGACCGCCGGAGAGCTGGATGGGGTACGCGCCGGCCCGGTCCTTGAGGCCCACCCGGTCCAAAAGAGCCAGCGCCCGGTCCTCCGCCTCGGCCCGACTTATGTGCTTGACCTGAATGGGCGCGAGCGTCATGTTCTCCAGAATGGTCATGTGGGGGAAGAGGTTGAAATGCTGGAACACCATGCCCATCTTCTGGCGGTGCTGGTCGATATCCAGATTCACGATCTTGCCCTCGGCGTTTTTGACTTTTCGCTTGGTAATATCCACGCCGTCAAAGAGGATGGAGCCGCCGGTAGGCTCCTCCAGCAGGTTCAGGCTGCGCAAAAACGTGGACTTTCCGGAGCCGGAAGGCCCAATGACCACCATCACGTCTCCCCGCTCCACGTTGACCGTGACGCCGTCCAGCGCCTTGATGGCGCCCTTGTTGTAGTATTTCTTCAGGTCGGTGACCTGAATGAGACTATCTCTTGTCGCCACGGCTCATTCTCCTTTCGAAGTAGGCAATGACCTTGCTGGTGGGGAAGGTCAGGCAGAAGTACATCACCGCCACCACCAGCAGCGGCTCCAGCACCAGGAAGGTGCCCGCCTGCGCCGCCTTCACAGCGGACATCAGGTCCTGCACGCCGATGGTATATGTAATGGCGGATTCCTTAATGATCGTCACAAATTCGTTGCCGATGGCGGGAAGAATGTTCTTGATGGCCTGGGGCAGCACCACGAAGCGCATGTTCTGCCCCTGGGTGAGACCCAGAGAACGGGCCGCCTCCGTCTGGCCGCCGTCAATGGACTGGATACCGGCCCGGATGATCTCGGAGAGATAAGCGCCGGAGTTCAACGCCAGCGCGATGACGCCGGGCAAAAAGCGGTTCAGCTTCAAAAAGCCCAGCACGGTGACGGAGGGCAGATTGATGACGTTCTTATTGAACACCACCTGATAGACAATGAACAGCTGCACCAGCATGGGCGTGGCGCGGATGATCTCCACATACACCGTGGCAAGAAAGCTGATGGGATTGAAGCGGCTGAGCAGCAGCAAAAAGCCGCCGTCGCGCAAGTGCCCGTCCCGGTCCAGCCCGAGGGCGCGGAAGGGGCGGAAGTTGGTCATTCGCATCACGGCCAGCGCCAGCGCCAGCAGAAAACCCAAAATGACCGTGAACAAGGAGAGGTAGACGGTGCAGAGCATTCCCTCCTTGAACATGTCGGCGTACTGAAACACCTTTGCAAAACCTGCTGCGGAAATTTTCATTGCGTGAACTCCTTTCGGGGCTTCTTTCTTAGAACGCGCAAATCCTCCCCGCAAATCAGCGGGGAGGAAACGCGAATATTTCTTTGAAAAGGGGCTTAGCCTTCCAGCAGACCCTCGTGGATGTCGCCGGCAGCCAGCTCGTTGGCCTGGGTCACAAAGTCATCCATAGAGCCGTCCGCCAAGACGGCGGCAATGGCCTGATTGACGCCCGCCAGCAGCGGCGCATTGTCCTTGACGACGCCCACGGCGGAGCCTTCCACTTCATAAGGCACATCGAAGGCAATGTACAGATCGGGATAGTTCTTCTGATAGCTCTCCGCCACCACGGTCTCGATGAAGCCCGCGTCCAGCTTGCCGCCCAGCAGCTCGGAAACCACGTCCGTCACCTTGGCCAGCTGCACGATGTCGGCGTCGGGGGTGTTGGACACGGCCAGATCGTACTGAATGGAGCCCAGCTGGGCGCCAATGGCCAGAGAGGGATCGTTGAGCTGGGAGAGCTCCGTCCACTTATCCTTGTTGGCCTGGGTGGTCACCAGAGACTGGCCGCCCTGATAGTAGATGTCGGAAAAGTCCATGGCGTCCATCCGGGTGGGGTCGGGAGAAAGACCGGCCATGCCCAGATCCACGTTGCCGGCAGTGACCTCGCTCAAAACGCCGTCAAAGTCCATGGGGACCACTTCCAGCTCCAGACCCAGATAGTCGGCGATGTACTGCGCCAAGGCCATGTCAAAGCCGGAAAGCTGGGCGTTGCCCTGATCGTCAATGGCGTAAAACTCATAGGGGGCGAAGTCGGGGCTGGTGGCAACCGTCAGCTTGCCGCCGGTGACGGTGGTGATGTTCTTTTTCAGCTCGTCAATGGGCATGGCGGCGTAATCCACCGTCTCGTCCGAAGCGGGAGCGTCGGTTTTTTCGGGGGCGGCTTCCTTCTTGCCGCCGCAGGCGGCGAGCGAGAGGACCATTGCTACGCTCAGCAGCAGTGCAAATGCTTTCTTCATGATGCAATCTTCCTTTTCCAATCAAAGTTCTCTTCCCTCGCGGGGAGAGGTAAAATCGTCTTTGCCAGAAGGAAAGGTTTTCCTCCCGTTGACTGTGGATACCTTACCACGCCCGACTGTCCCTGTCAATACTTTTTCAGAAAAAATGCATATTTATTTGGTCGTTTTTGTCTGTGACGTGAAACATAGCAGCATTTTCCATGGTTTTACAGGGTTTGTTTGTGCGTTTTGCTCAGTTCCGGGTGAATAATTGCAATGAATATGCATTTCATATTTGCATACGAGCTGTCGTTCACGCGCGAACAAGCGGGCGCATTTGCGCCCGCTTGTTGCTTTCTTTATCCCAGCAGCACGCCCGCCACCAGAAACGCCATGGTCAGCACCAGAAAATACAAAATCAGCTTCCAGACATATTTGACCCACCGGTCGTAGGGCACATGGCCCAGCGCCAGCGCGCCCATGACCACCGCTGCGGTGGGCGTGATGATATTCACAAGGCCCGACGCGGACTGGAACGCCGTCACCACCAGATCGCCGCCCACGCCCGCGAATTTGCCCAGCGGCGCCATAATGGGCACCGACAGCGTGGCAAGTCCCAAGGAAGAGGGGATCAAAATGGTGAGAGGCAGGTAGATGAGGTAGACCAGCAGAACAAAGCTGATGCTGCCTGCGCCGGAGAGGGCCTGCTCGCCCCAGTGGAGGACGGTGTCGGTGATGCCGCCGTCGTTCATCAAAACGGTGATGCCGCGGCTGATGCCGATGATGAAGGCCACGCCCAGAAGGTCGGCGCAGCCCGCCACGAAGGTGTCGGCGATGTCCTCTTCTCCCATGCGGTCGATGAGACCGATGACAATGCCGCCCACCAGAAACAGGGCGGAAAGCTCCGGGAACCACCACCCCAGCGCAGGCAGGGGCAGTCCCATTTCGTCAAAGGGGATGACGCCGTAGATCATCACGAGAAAGGTCAGGCCGAAGAGCACCATAATGCCTTTGCGGCGGGTGGTGAAGGGCACGGACTCCTCCATGCTCACATGGAGCTTGCCCGCGCCCACGCCCACCACGGACCGGGACGGGTTCTTTTTCACCCGGGCGGCGTAGGCCATTACAAACCAGACGGCCGCCCCCTCGAACACGATCCATTGCAGTACCCGCAGCACAATGCCCTCCCCCAGCGACACGCCGGCAAAGCCTGCGGCGATGCCGGTTGCAAAGGGGTTGACCGTTGAGGCGATGATGCCGGCGCCCGCGCCCAGCAAAATGACGGAGATGCCCACCACCGCGTCATAGCCCGCCGCGAGGAACACAGGAATGAGCAGCGGGTAGAAGGCCATGGTCTCCTCCCACATGCCGTAGGTGGTGCCGCCCAGTCCAAAGAGCAGCATCAAAATGGGAATGAGCCATTTTTCCCGGCCGCCCAGCCGGTGGATCACGCTGCCGACGCCCGCGTCCACCGCGCCGGTTTTCATTACAATGCCCAGGAAACCGCCTACCATCAATATAAACACGCACACGTCCACCGCGTCGTAAAACCCGGAAAACGCGGCCTTCAGCACGTCTCCCACGCCTTGGGGCGTCGGCTCTACAAGATGGTAGGACCCGGCTATGGGCACACCGTCCACATACTCATAGGCGCCGGAGGGAATGAACCATGTGGCAACCGCCACCAAAATGATAAGCAGGAACAAAATCGTATACGCGGTAGGCATGCGGAATTTGGATTTGCCCAAGGGGCCTCCCTCCTTATTTGCCGATGGTGGCCACCAGAACGGCCTTAATGGAGTGCATCCGGTTTTCGGCCTCGTCAAACACCACGCTGTGGCGGCCGCGGAACACCTCGTCGGTGACCTCCCGAATGTCCACGCCCTTTTCCTCCCACTCCTTGGCAAGCTTGGTGTCCAGGTCGTGGAAGGAAGGCAGGCAGTGCAGGTACAAAACGTCCGGATTGCCGGTGGCTTTGAGGGTCTCCTCCGTCACGCGGTAGGGGGAGAGCAGCTTGGCCCGCTCGGGGATCAGCGCTTCCTCGCCCATGGAGGCCCAGATGTCGCCGTAGATCACGTCGGCGTCTTTGAGGCAGTTTTTGTCGTCGGTGATCTCAATGAGGCCGCCGTTTTCCCGGGCCGTGGCAAAGGTGCGCTTGACGATCTCAGGGTCCATTTCCTTGGCCAGCTGCTCCGGGCCAAGGCCCACAAAGTGCATGCCCATCTTCGCCGCGCCGATCATCCACGCGTAGCACATATTGTTGCGCACATCGCCGGGGAACACCACCTTCACCTTGTTCAGGGGCTTCGCGCAATGCTCCTCAATGGTCATCATATCCGCCAGAATCTGGGTGGGATGGTCGGCGTCGGTCAGGCCGTTCCAGACCGGGACGCCGGAAAATTTCGCCAGGTCCTCTACGGCTTTTTGCTCGTAGCCGCGGTACTCAATGCCGTCAAAAAAGCGGCCCAGCACCTTGGCGGAGTCCTCCAGAGACTCCTTTTTTCCCATCTGGGAGCTGTTTGCGTCCAGATACGTGACATGGGCGCTTTCCTGTGTGGCGGCCACCTCGAAGGAACAGCGGGTGCGGGTGGACGTCTTTTCAAACAGCAGCACAATGTGCTTGCCTTTCAAAGCGGGGTCGCAGATGCCGGCGCGGCGCTTGGCCTTCAGGTCATGCCCCAGATCCAGCAGATACCGGATTTCCTCGGGGGTAAAGTCTTGCAGAGTTAAAAAGCTCCGGCCTTTCAGATTCACTGCCATCTTATTATCTCCTTGTCATGATTGAACTTGCCGCAGGCATCCATTTTAAGATTTTGACTGCGGCGTGTACGTGGGCAAACTTCCTTGATCCAGCCGCCTTGGGCGGCGTTCACCAGTGACTTGGTCACTGGCGGTGGGGAATCGAAAGGGGGAGCGTGCTCCCTCTTTCTTACGTTCACGGATCGTCCCGCCACAGCGGCATGGACATGCACCGGGGTCCGCCCCGGCCGCGGCTGAGTTCCGCGCTGGGGATGGTGTGGATGCGGATGCCCGCCTCTTCGAGGGAACGGTTAGTCACGTAGTTGCGGGAGTAGACCACCACCTCGCCGGGGGCGATGGCCAGCGTGTTGCTGCCGTCGCTCCACTGCTCCCGTGCGGCGTCGATCTCACTGCCCTGTCCGCAGGGAATGAGGGTCACATGGTCCAGGTTCAGGTGTTCTTTGAGAATGTCCTCCAGCCGCCCGTCCTCCTGCCGGATCTTCATCTTCCGGTTTTCGTCCAGCTCCATTACGAACACGGTGATGCTGGAGAGAATGTTGGGGTGGACGGTGAACTTGTCCCGGTCCACCATGGTAAAGACCGTGTCCAGATGCATGAAGGAGCGGGTTTTGGGAATGTTGAAGGCCAGCACCTTCCGGAAGGTGGGACTCTCGGAGAGCACCGTCTCCGCCAGCGTGTCGATGGAGTCCTCCCGGGTGCGCTGGGAGATGCCAACGCCCAGCACCTGAGGGGAGAGGATCAGAATGTCGCCGCCCTCCAGAGAGCTGGTCTCGCCCCGCTCGTACCAGCGGGGTGCGTTCCGATACTCCGGATTGTGCTCAAAAATAAATTTGCCGAAGAGCGTCTCCCGGTTCCGGGTGGCGGTGTGCATTTTGTGGATGGAAACGCCCGTTCCGATGGTGGCAAAGGGGTCCCGGGTAAAATAGAGGTTTGGCAGGGGGTCCACGGCAAAGGGATACCCATCCTCCGCGGCGGAGAGATAGTCTCCCAGTTTTCCGCCCTTGCCCCGCAGCTGGCTTTTGCGGACGCCCGCCATCATGGCGGAGATCATCTCTTTATCCGGCATTTTACCGAAGTAATCCGCCAGAAGCTCTCCCGTGCGGGGGTCCTGCACGTCGGACTCCTTTAAAAATTGACGGATAAAGTCCTGCCGGACCTCGTCGCTGGTCAGCGAGTTTGCCACAAGGTCCGTCAGATACACGACCTCCACGCCCTGCTGGCGCAGACAGTCGGCAAAGGCGTCGTGTTCCCGCTGCGCCTCCCGCAGGTAAGGAATATCGTCGAACAGCAGACGCTCCAGATATTCCGGCATCAGGTTTTCCAGCTCTCCGCCGGGGCGGTGCAGCAAAACCTTTTTCAACCGGCCGATTTCAGACGTGTTATGGATTCCCGTCTCCAATTGGCTCACTCCTTTTCAGGGTCAAAAAGTAGGGTAGTTCGCTGTAAACTAGGGTTTCTGGATTTCGCGTTTTCATGCGTGTGAATTTGAATTTTCATAAAATGTTGGGGCGACGCAAAAAACCCCCGCCACGAAATTCGTGGCGGGGGTTTTTTAATAACGCGAAAATCAGCGGAGGTTTTCTTTTGCCAGCAGTTCCAGAATCCGTGCGTCGTCCTCGATGGTGGCGTTGGGCATCGGGAAGGTTCCGGCGCTGGAGGAGGCAATGCCCCGCAGCTTGATGGCTTCCTTCAAAACAGGCAGGAACGGATTGCGGATGGCATACAGGTCCATCAGACGGTCAATGCGCTGCTGGCCCTTGGCGATGCCGTCCAAATCGTTTTCCCGGAAGGCGCGCACCCAGGCGGAGGTGATCTCGGGCACCAGATTGCTCAGTGCGCCGATGCAGCCGTTGCCGCCGGAGATGACGTTGCGGGCAAAGTTGTCGTCAAAGCCGGAGTAAATTTCAAAGGTGGGGACACGGCTTTTGACCAGCTTAATCAGTTCCCGGGTGTGGTCCATGCCGCCGATGGTGTCTTTCAGTCCCACGATGTTGGGATGCATCAGCGCCAGCTGCACCACCGTCTCGGGGGGGATGGTATAGCCGGTGTTGTCGGGGAAGTTGTAGATGTAGATGTTGCCGTGGATCTCCTTGGCAAGACGGTCATAGTATTGCAGCAGTGCCTCCGGTCCGAAATGGAAGTAATAGGGAGGCAGAATCATCACGGCGTCAGCGCCGGCATCCAGTACGTAATTGGAAAAGGCGATGATCTCATCGGCCACCATGCTGGACGTGCCGATGATGAGCTTCACGCGATGGGCCACTTTTTCAATGGCGAACTTCGCCATCTCCCGGCGCTGTTCCATGTTCAGGGCGAAGAATTCGCTGGAGCTGCCCTCCACTAAAATGCCGTCAATGCCGTTTTCAATCAAATTGTTGTAAAGCCGCTCTTGGCTGGTGAGGTCCAGCGTACCATCCTCGTTGAAGAGCGTAATTGCGGGAGCAAGAAATGCCGCATTCATAATCTGATTCCCTTTCTTCGTTCGATTCGGTTTCCCCTGTTTTTGTTTGGTCTGTTTCATCTCTGCCGGAAATCACTCCAAGCCGCCACCCTGCATAGCGGAGTGGGCGTGCTCGGTATACATCTTGTAGAAGCCCTTGCGCGGCTCGCGGGGGATGATCCCCTTGGCGGAGCGCCGGGTAAGCTCGGCGGTGGCCTCCTCCACGGAGCAGGGCACGCCGTGGATGCCGGTCATGTTGATGGAGCGGTTTTCCACGCTGTAAGAAATCAGGTCGCCCTCTTCCAGGAAGGCAATGGGGCCGCCGGCAGCAGCCTCGGGAGAAACGTGTCCGATGGCGGCGCCGCGGGTCGCGCCGGAGAAGCGGCCGTCGGTAATCAGGGCAACAGTGCCGTTGATCCGCTCGTCGCAGCAGATAGCCTCCGTGGTGGCGACCATTTCGGGCATACCGCAGCCGCGGGGGCCCTCGTAGCGGATGATGACGATTTCGTGGGGATTGATAAGCTTCTTGGCCACGGCGTCGTAAGCGTCCTCTTCACTGTTGAACACGCGAGCCTTGGCGTTGACCACCTCGCGCTGGTTCTCCGCACAGGCGGCGTACTTCACCACGCTGCCGTCGGGGGCGATGTTGCCCTTCAAAATGGCCACGGAACCCTTTTCGTGGGCCTTTTCCACCGGGAAGATCACCTGCTCGCGCTTGAGGCCGTAGTTGGCGAGGTAGCCGAGGTTGCGCTCGAACCAGTTGTCCTTTTTCAGGTCCTCCAGATTCTCGCCCAGCGTCTTGCCGGTAGCGGTCATGACATCCATATCCAGCATGTCCTGCAACAGCCACTGGACCATGGGCACGCCGCCGGCGAACCAGAAGGATTCGGTCAGCTGGGTGCCGGAGGGATAGATGTTGCCGATGTGGGGCACCTGATGGTTGATCTCGTCAAACAGCTCGATGGGCATTTCGTAGCCCATCTCCCGGGCGATGGAGGGCAGGTGGAGCGTTGCGTTGGTGGAACCGCCGATGGCGCTATGGATGATGATGGCGTTGCGGAAGGCGGCAGGGGTCATGATCTGGCTGGCAGTGATGCCCTTTTCCGCCAGCTCCATGATCTTGCGGCCCGCCTCGCGGGAATATTGCAGCAGGTCCCGCATGGTGGCGGGCACCAGCGCGGCGCCGGGCAGGGTCAAGCCCAGCGCTTCGGCAAGGCACTGCATGGTGGAGGCGGTGCCCAGGAAGGTGCACGCACCCACAGAGGGGCAGCCGGTCAGCTTGTAGTCCCGCACTTCCTGGGGCGTGATGGCGCCGTCCCGCTTTTCACGCAGGGAGATGTCGCCGGCCACGATGGAGGTGGTCATGTTGGGACCGGGCCGCATAGAGCCGCCGGGCATAAAGATGGTGGGAATGTCCAGACGGGCCGCCGCCTTCAGGTGGGCGGGGATGGACTTGTCGCAGCTGGAGGCAAGGATCATGCCGTCCCAGGGCACTGCGCTGCCGTGGACTTCCACCATGTTGGCAATGGCCTCGCGGGAGGCCAGCACGAAGTTCATGCCGTCATGGCCCTGGGTGCAGCCGTCGCAGATATCGGTGGCGTAATACTTGGCAGGCTTACCGCCTTTTTCATACACGCCGTAAACGGCCTGCTCCACCATCTGATTGAGGTGATAGCTGCCGGGATGGGAGTCGCCGTAAACGCTCTCCACCATGATCTGCGGCTTCGTGATGTCAATATCGTCCCAGCCGGTGCCCATTTCCAGTGCATCGAACTGCGCCCAAAAGCGTCTCTCGTTCAAACTCTTTTGAATCATAGTAAACTCCTTATGTTTATTAAATTAACAGCGGTGGCATGACGTTTGCCATTCCGCCCGCCGCTTTTTTCAAATGTCATGTGCCGATGGTATCCGGCGGATCGCAAAAATCCGCCCGGCTTTCACGAAGCCGGTCCTGATTGGGAAAGGGTCACCGCCGCCGCCATACAGGCAAAGGCAGCGGTGGCCCTCTCTGCGCTTCATTGGTTGCTCGCAAGCCAAATTGTCAAGAATGCGACTGTTGGATCAGGCAGCGATCTGCCTTCTCCCGAATTGCGAAAGCTCTGCGTGGATTACATCAAACCGGCAACGATGAAGATGCAGCCGGCAACACCGGCGATCAAACCGGCAACGCCGCCGACCAGGGTGTTGTACTTGAATGTACGGGGAGCATCCATGTTGAACATGGACATGCTGACCCACCAGCCGGAGTCGTTGACGTGAGAGACGATCATGGTACCGGCGCCGATCATCACAGCGCAGGCAACGGGGCTGATGCCCAGAGAGCCCAGCATGGGCAGGCACAGACCGGCGGCGGTCATGCCGGCGGTGGTGCGGGAACCGACGGCGCATTCCATAGCGGCACCGATGACGAAGGGAACCAGCATGCCGGGGAAGCCGGTGGCGGCGACAACGTCGCCCAGCTGACCGGCAGCCTCAGCGCCCTTGATGATGGTGGCAAAACCGCCGCCGAAGCCGGTGACGATCAGGGGGATCAAAGCAACTTCCAGTGCTTCGCCGACCCAGCCGTTGAACATCATCTGGAAGAGGTTGGTCTCCTTCTTGCCAGTGGTTCTGTTGAAGCTGGCCAGAGCCTTTTCCTTATGGGTAGCAGCCAGCAGCCAGCCGCACACAACGCCCAGGAACATGGCGATGTTCCGGTTGCCGATGGTATCCAGAATCACGCGGGCGGTAGAGCCCTCGGCCATGGTCATGTCGGCAAAGGAGGCCAGAGCGATCAGAATAACGGGCAGCAGGATGGGGGACATGGCGGCCAGCACGCTGGGCAGACCCTCTTCCTTGATGAGCAGATCGTGGTAATCGCTGCTGGAGACCTCTTCAATGCCCTCCACATACTCGGGCTTGGGGGGATAGAAGTCCTTCGCGGCCCAGCCCTTCATGAGGACCCAGGTCAGCAGGTAAGCGATCAGAGAGCAAATGATGCCCCACAGAATGACAAGGCCCAGGTCTGCGCCCAGCAGGACGGAGACAGCCAGGATGCCGGGGGTGGGGGGCACCATGGAGTGCGTCAGGTTCAGGGGCAGGATGGTCATGGAAGCCATCAGACCCATGGGCTTGTGCTGGCGCTTGCCGATGATGGCGCACAGGGGGCTGATCAAAACCATGGTCACATCGCCGAAAACGGGGATGGACATGATGTAAGCGGCCATACCGGTGGACAGCTCCAGGTTCTTGCCGCGGAACAGCTTAATAAAGAAGTTGACCATGGACTTGGCGGCGCCGGAATCGCGAATAGAGCAGGCGATAATGGAGCCGAAGATGATGGTCATACCGATGCTGCCCAGCGTGGAACCAAAACCGCTGGCAATGGTGCCAACCGTATCGACCAGGGGCATGCCCAGAATCGAACCGGCCAGAACGCCACCGATAAACAGGGAAATAACGGGGTGAACGTTCATCTTTACGATTAAGAAAACCAGCACAGCGACGGAGATGATGATCGCCAGAATAAACTGCGTCATGATAGTAGTACCTCCTATAATTTTAACGTAGCCATAAGAACTTGCATGCGACTTCCCGCCATGGCTAAGCGGATTGCCGCACCGACCCGGGTGCATACTCGCCCGCGTCAGCGCTGAGAGCGGACGCATGCGTGATAACACGTCGTACGTCCTGCCGGCATCACGGATCCTGACAAACGGCACGGAGAGGACCCCGGTCCGTTTGCCTGTGTCTGTTTCGCAAGCTTCTCCCTTTTCTACCTCCCTTTCACATTCTCTCTTTCCTTTGGTGCAAGCGCAATTGGTATCTGTGTTTTCATCGACATCTATCAATGCCTATTTTACCACAAGATATCAACTTTTCAAGAACTGTGTGATATCTAAAAATATGCTTTTTGATTTCAGATAGAAACATTGACAAAATTTTGACTTTATGAAATTTGACCAATGTACTTTTGGCTGTATTTTTGTGATTTTATTGTAAATAAGATTATTTTTTGCAGGTTTTCTGCTTTTTTTGAAATTCTTTTTGTTGTATCCGTTTTATTTTTCACGCAGTTTATCATGTAACTATCATATTTTAACATATTGTTAATTGCTTTTTTGGAGGATTTCATCTGAAAAATATCCCTGTTTTCAGCAAAAACGGAGGTAAAAAATATCACAAATTTACACGCGGAACCGCCGTATTCTTTTCCGCAGGCAAACCGTTTGGCCCTAAAAAATTCCACCGTTTGCGCAATCGTTTTTTTACATATTTGAAAAAAAGGGCTGTTTTTTGCCAAAAAATATTCCAAAGCGCTGTTTTGTTTTTATTTTCACGCAAATGCCTTTTATAGGGGGGCAAGCAGGGTGAATGTATGAAATATTAAAGTGAAAATCAAAAAACATAATTTGCATTTTATTGCGTTTCCTATTACAATTATGCCGATACAATGAAAAATATTGTGGAAATTCCCCGCTTTTTTGCCCAAATTCTTTTGCTTTTTCCCGAAAGGCCGTTCTTTTTTCCTCCTTTTTCAGTGGAATTGCACGACGGAAATAGTGTCCGCATTTGAAATCAAAAACGCGACAAAGGTTATCGACCCCACTTGGCAAAAACGGTATATTAAGTTATGATAGCAGTGTCTGGTTCCTTTTGGGGCGCTTGTATTACTGTTTCAGCGTTTGCTTCCCCGATCGTCGCCCTTCGGAAATCCACTTTCAGAACGGCCGCGCCGCATCGTACCTCACTGCAGACGCCCGTTTTTTTGCCCATTATTGTCAAATAATTATCAAGCAAACTGAACTTGCGGCCGCTTTGCCCGCCGCAGTACGGGCTTTTATAAAGGGGGCTTGCGATCGTTTGACAATCGGCATGTTTTTCATTGAAACCCAAGTTGCTATCACTGTTACCCGCAGAAAAAAAGAAGAATCGAGGATCAGAAATGGGACACAAAGTTGTAATGGATGGTAATACCGCTGCTGCCTATGCATCTTACGCTTTTACTGAGGTTGCAGCCATTTACCCGATCACCCCCTCCTCCCAGATGGCAGAGGCCGTCGACGAGTGGGCCTCTCAGGGTAAAACAAACTTGTTTGGGAAACCCGTAAAGGTCATTGAAATGCAGTCCGAGGCCGGTGCGGCCGGCACCTGCCACGGCTCCTTGCAGGCCGGTGCGCTGACCACCACCTATACCGCCGCACAGGGTCTGCTGCTGATGATTCCTCCCATGTTCCGTATGGCCGGCGAGTTTTTGCCCGCGGTGTTCCACGTCTCTGCCCGGACCGTGGCCTCCAACATGTGGTCCATCTTCGGCGATCATTCCGACGTGATGACCTGCCGTTCCATCGGCTTTGCCATGCTGGCGTCCTCCTGCCCGCAGGAGGCAATGGACCTGGGCGCTGTGGCGCATCTTGCCGCCATCAAGGCCCGTCATCCCTTCATGCATTTCTTCGACGGCTTCCGCACCTCTCACGAGATGCAGAAGATCGACGCGCTGGAGTATGAGGCGCTGCGTCCTCTGGTGGACATGGATCAGGTTAACGCCTTCCGCAAGCACAGCCTGAACCCCGAGCATCCCCACGTCCGCGGCACCACCGCCAGCTCCGAGACCTATTTCCAGGGCCGTGAGGGCGGCAACTCCCACTACGCGGAGATCCCCGAGATCGTCCAGCACTACATGGACGAGATCAACAAGCTGACGGGCCGCAACTATCATCTGTATGATTATTACGGCGCCGAGGATGCCACCGAAGTTGTGGTGGCTATGGGCTCCGGCACCGAGACCATGCGCGAGACCGTGGACTATCTCAACAAGCAGGGCCGCAAGGTCGGCATGATCTCCGTGCACCTGTTCCGTCCCTTCTCCGCCAAGCATTTCCTCGCTGCCATGCCCGCAAGCGTCAAGAAGGTCGCCGTGCTGGACCGCACCAAGGAATCCGGCTCCGTGGGCGAGCCTTTGTTCCTGGACGTCAAGGCCGTTCTGACCAGCTCCGAGCGCAGCTTTGATTCCATCGTTGGCGGCCGCTTCGGCCTTGCCGGCAAGGACACCACCCCCAGCCAGATCGTGGCCGTGTACGAAAACCTCGCCCAGTCCGCCCCCAAGACCGATTTCACCATCGGCATCGAGGACGACGTGACCTTTACCTCTCTGCCCACCAAGAATCTGATCCTGCCCAAGCAGGGTGAGATCTCCTGCAAGCTGTGGGGTACCGGCGGCGACGGTACGGTGGGCGCCAACAAGAACTCCGTCAAGATCATCGGCGGCCAGACCGAGAAGTACGCCCAGGCCTACTTTGTATATGACGCGAAGAAGTCCGGCGGCGTTACCCAGAGCCACCTGCGCTTTAGCGACAACCCCATCCATGCGACTTATCTGGTCCAGGCCGCTGACTTTGTGGCCGTCCATAACGCCGCCTACCTCGAAAAGTTCGACGTGGACAGCGACCTCAAGGAGGGCGGCACCTTCCTGCTGAACTGCCAGTGGAACGAGGCCGAGCTGGAACAGCACCTGCCCGGCAGCCTCAAGCGCGGCCTTGCCGAGAAGAACGCCAGATTCTACACCATCGACGCTTCCGATATCGCCATGAAGCTGGGCCTTGGCAACCGCACGAACTCCGTGCTGCAGTCCGCCTTCTTCAAGCTGGCTGACATCATCCCCATGGACACCGCCATCACCGCCATGAAGGACGCCATCAAAAAGACGTACCTGGTGAAGGCCGGCCAGAAGGTGGTCGACATGAACTGCGCCGCCGTGGACGAGGGCGTCAACGCCCTGCACGCCGTGGAGATCCCCGAGAGCTGGAAGAACGCTCCCCTGGAGGAGAAGGACGACGGCAAGCACGACTTCCTGCATGATATCTTCAAGCCTCTGGACCAGATGCAGGGCGACAAGCTGCCCGTGTCCATCTTCCAGAAGTACGGCATCGTGGACGGCACCTGGCCCAACGGCACCTCCAAGAACGACAAGCGTGCCGACGCCATCATGGTTCCCGAGTGGGATGCCAGCAAGTGCATCCAGTGCAACCAGTGCGCCTACGTCTGCCCCCACGCGGCCATCCGCCCCGTGCTGGTGACGGAAGAGGAGAAGAAGGCTGCTCCCGCCGGATTTGAGACCATCGCCGCCAAGGGCCCCGGCCTCGAGAAGTATGGCTTCCGCATTCAGGTTTCCCCCTACGACTGCCTCGGCTGCGGCTGCTGCGTCAACGCCTGCCTCGCCAAGGACAACGCCTTGACCTTGAAGCCCGCCGCCACACAGGCTGTGCAGGCCGAGAACTGGACCTACGGCATTGAGACCGTCCCCGTCAAGAAGGACGCCGTCAACGTCAAGACCGTCAAGGGCAGCCAGTTCGCAAAGCCCTATTACGAGTTCCCACCCGCCTGCGCCGGCTGCGGCGAGACCGCTTACATCAAGCTGGTCACCCAGCTCTTCGGCGAGCGCATGTACATCGCCAATGCCTCCGGCTGCACCGCGGCCCACGGCGGCTCTCTGCCCTCCACGCCCTACTGCACGGACGACCGGGGCTTCGGACCTCCCTGGGAGCAGTCTCTGTTTGAGGACAACGCCGAGTTTGCCTTCGGCTTCCTGCAGGCCCACGAGACCGTCAACAGCGAGCTCGTGGACGCAGTCCAGCAGCTCAAGGACGCCGGCGTTGCTGCCGACGCTTGCGAGAAGTATCTCGCCGGCAAGGACAATGCCGAGGTTTCCCGCGAGGTCTCCGACGACCTGCTGGCCGCTCTTGAGAGCGCCGATGTGAAGGCGGAGGCCAAGGTTTCCGCAGACTTCGTCCTCCAGAACAAGGAATTCCTCTCCAAGAAGTCCGTCTGGGCCTTCGGCGGCGACGGCTGGGCTTACGATATCGGCTTCGGCGGTCTGGACCATGTCTTGGCCTCCGGCAAGGATATCAACATGCTGGTTCTGGATACCGAGGTGTACTCCAACACCGGCGGACAGTCCTCCAAGGCCACCAACGTGGGCGCCGTGGCGCAGTTTGCCGCTGCCGGCAAGCGCACCAAGAAGAAGGATCTGGGCATGATGCTCATGAGCTACGGCTACATCTATGTGGCACAGGTGGCCATGGGCGCCGATCCCAACCAGACCCTCAAGGCCCTCCGCGAAGCCGAGGCCTATCCCGGCCCCTCCGTGGTCATCTGCTACGCGCCCTGCACGTCTCACGGCATCCCCAAGGGCATGAGCAACTGCCAGCAGGAGATGAAGCGCGCCGTGGAGGCCGGTTACTGGCACCTGTACCGCTACAACCCGATGCTGCGGGAAGAGGGCAAGAATCCGTTCACTCTGGATTCCAAGGCTCCCGCCAACGACTTCATCGACTTCATCCGCTCCGAGCGCCGGTTTGCCTCTCTGGAGGCCAAGTTCCCCGAGGACGCCAAGAAGCTCTTCGCGGAGGCCGCACAGGGCGCACAGGACCGCTATGACAACTACGTCAACATGAGCAAGCGGTAAGTTTCCCCCTATATCCATACCATTCCTCCCTTTCCTAACCCAGTTGGAAAGCCGGCTCTGGACCGACCGCGCAAGCGGCCGGTCCTAGAGACGGGCCGGTTTTCCATCACTGGATCGGCGAGGGAGGCAATGTCGCCTTAAACCTTCCATTAAATCGCGGGCGGTTTCGCCGCGCCGCGGGAGTATGCACGAAGAGAGGATTATAGATTATGAAAACTGCTCAGGAGTATAAGGATAGCCTGCGCGAGCGGAACATCCGGGTCTACGTAAAGGGCGAGCTGCTGGACAGCCGCGCGGTCATTGACCATCCCTTTATCCGGGGCCATGTGAACTCCGCCTCCATGACCTACGCACTGGCCAACACCAAGGAGTACGAGGACTTGATGACCACCACCTCCCACCTCACCGGTCACAAGATCAACCGCTTCACCCACGTCCACCAGTCCACTGACGACCTTCTGAAGAAGGCCAAGATGCTGCGTACCATCTCCCAAAAGACCGGCACCTGCTATCAGCGCTGCGTGGGCTTTGACGCCATGAATGCCACCTACACCGTGACCTATGAGTGCGACAAGGCGCTGGGCACCGACTATCACGAGCGCTTCAAGAAGTTCCTCATCATGGTGCAGGACAACGACTATATGGTCGCCGGCGCTATGACCGACCCCAAGGGCGACCGCAGCCTGCGTCCCGGCCAGCAGAAGGACCCCGACATGTTCGTCCACGTGGTGGAAAAGCGGCCGGACGGCATTGTCATCCGCGGCGCCAAGGCCCACATGACCGGCATGGTCAACTCCCACTGGATGCTCATTATGCCCACCATGGGCATGCAGGAAGATGAGGCGCAGTACGCCGTCTCCTGCGCCATCCCTGTGGACGCCCCGGGCGTCACCCACATCTTCGGCCGCCAGACCAACGACGACCGCAAGTGCGAGGGCGCGATCGATCAGGGCAACGCCAACTACGGTATCGTGGGCGGCGAGTGCCTGACGGTTCTGGACGACGTGTTCGTTCCCAACGAGTATGTGTTCATGAACGGCGAGTATCAGTTCTCCGGTCTGCTGGTGGAGCGCTTTGCCTGCTATCACCGCTCCAACTACGGCGGATGCAAGGGCGGCGTCAGCGACGTTGTCATCGGCGCCGCAGCACTGTGGGCCGACTATCAGGGCACCAGCAAGGCAAGCCACATCAAGGATAAGCTCAATGAGATGATGCACCTGACGGAAACGCTGTACGCCTGCGCCGTCGCCGCCGCCTGCATGGGCGGGCCGACCCCCTCCGGCGCCTACTTTGTGGACCGCCTGATGGCCAACGTCTGCAAGCACAACGTCACCAAGCTCATCTATGATATCGACCGTCTGGCCCAGGATATCGGCGGCGGCATCATCGCCACCATGCCCTCCGAGTCCGATTTGAGAAACCCCGAGATCGGCAAGTGGGTTGAAAAGTACCTCCAGGGCGTCAGCGGCATCCCCACCGAGGACCGCATGCGCGTGGGCCGTCTGCTGGAGAACATGACCGGCGGCACCGCCCTCGTGGAATCCATGCACGGCGCAGGCTCTCCCCAGGCTCAGAAGGTCATGTACGGCAAGCTCTCCGGTCTGGAGCAGAAGAAGAAGTTTGCCGCCAACATTGCCGGCGTGGGCCGTACCAAGGAATAAGCAAATTTTTAAACCCTCTCAGCGCAGCTCCATACATATGCCCGGTCAGGGGCCGGAGGCGCGCTAATAATAAAGAAGGAATGAAGAAAGACTATGGATTTTTCTCTCACTCGTGAACAGGCCCTGGTCCGCAAGATGATGCAGGCCTTCACCGAAAACGAAGTAAAGCCCATCGCGGCCGAGATTGACCGCAACCACGAATACCCCGCCGAAAACGTTGCCAAGCTGTTTAAGCTGGGCGTCATGGGCATGACCATTCCCACCCAGTACGGCGGCATGGGCGCCGACCAGCTCTCCGCCGCCATCTGCACCGAGGAGCTGGCCAAGGCCTGCGCCTCCACCAGCGATATCGTGGCTGGCCACACCCTGTGCTGCGTGCCCATCTTTGAGCACGGCACCGAAGAGCAGAAGCAGAAGTACCTCCCCATGCTGACAAAGGGCGGCGTGCTGGGCGGCATGGGCATCACCGAGCCCAACGCCGGCAGCGATGCCTCCAAGAGCCAGACCGAGGCCAAGCTGGATGGCGACCACTACGTCATGAACGGCTCCAAGTGCTTCATCACCAACGGCCCCGACGCCGGCGTGTTCGTGGTGTTCGCCATGACCGACAAGTCCAAGGGCAACAAGGGCCTCTCCGCCTTCATCATTGAAAGCAGCTTCCCCGGCTTCTCCATCGGTAAGGTGGAAGAGAAGATGGGTCTCCACGGCGTGCACACCTCCGAGCTGGTGTTCACGGACATGATTGTCCCCAAGGAGAACCTGCTGGGCAAGGAAGGCGCCGGCTTCAAGATCTGCATGCAGACGCTGGATACCGGCCGTATCGGCATCGCCGCCCAGGCGCTGGGCATTGCCGAGGGCGCCATGGCCGAGGCCGTTGAGTATACCAAGGGCCGCGTCCAGTTCGGCAAGCCCATCAGCAAGTTCCAGAACACCCAGTTCACCTTTGCCGATATGTGCCTGCGCATTGAGTCCGCCCGGTTGCTGGCCTATCAGGCCGCCACCATGAAGGGTCAGGGCGTCCGCTGCAGCAAGGAGGCCGCCATGGCCAAGCTGTCCGCCTCCGAGACCGCCATGTGGGTCACCACCAAGGCGCTGCAAATGTTCGGCGGCTACGGCTATACCTGTGATTATCCCATGGAGCGCATGATGCGCGACGCGAAGATCACCGAGATCTACGAGGGTACCTCCGAGGTCCAGCGCATCGTCATCTCCGCCAACATGGGTCTGTGATAGGAGGAAGAAACGACATGAAGATTATTGTATGTGTCAAGCAGGTCCCCGATACCTCCGGCAAGGTGGCCGTGAATCCGGACGGCACGCTGAACCGTGCATCCATGCAGACCATCACGAACCCGGACGACATGAACGCGGTGGAAGCCGCGCTGAAGCTCAAGGACGCCACCGGCTGCAAAGTCACCGTGGTCACCATGGGTCCTCCCCCCGCTGC
>NZ_JAQUVF010000029.1 GCF_028693505.1 Oscillibacter sp. | reverse complement strand
ACAACATTGCCGTCAAGACCCGGGGGGAGGAGATCATTTTCCTGCGCAAAATTCTCCCCGGCGGCGCGGACCGCAGCTACGGCATCGAGGTGGCGAAGCTGGCGGGACTGCCGGAGAAGGTGGTCCAGCGGGCAAAGACGGTGCTCCGGGAGCTGGAGGAGGAAAACGGCGTTTGCTATACCGCCCCCCGGAAGGAGACGGCGCAGGTCTCGCTGGACGCCATCGGCGAGGGCGAGGTTTTGGACGCGCTGCGCCGCTGCCAGCCGGATACCCTCACGCCCATCGAGGCCATGTCCCTTTTGTACGAACTCAAGCAGAAACTTTCCTGACGGAGGAGGCGCCCAATGGCCAAACGGAAATTTACTACCTATATGACGCCGGGAGAGCAGATCGCGGGCGTGATCTTTTTCGTGATCTATCTGCTGGTGCTGCCCTTTGCCACGTCGCCCCTGTTCCGCTTGGCGGCGCGGCTGCTGGGGGTCACCATCTCCCCGGCGCTGCAAAACGCGATTTACTATTATGTGCTCTTTGCCGTGACCGTGATTATCTTTCATGGCTTTCTGGGCAGGACCACCCGCCACTTGGCGGACCACTTGGGCGGGGCGTGCAGAACGTTTCTGGTGGGCCTTATCGCCCTGTACGGTCTCAACGAGCTGGTGTACCGGCTGACGCGCCTGCTGGTGGGCAACCACACGAATCTGAACGACACCGCCATCTCCGCCCAAATCGACACCGCGCCTCACATGACGCTGCTGATCGTGGTGTTTCTCGCGCCCTTTGTGGAAGAGGTGCTGTTCCGGGGGTTGGTGTTCGGTAATCTGAAGGAGAAAAGCCGCCTTGTGGCGTATGTTGTCAGCTGTTTGCTGTTTGCCCTTTTGCACGTGTGGCAGTTTGCCGTGGTGAAACAGGACGCCACGTACTTTCTGCTGATGATCCAGTATCTGGTGCCGGGGCTGGTGCTGGCGTGGGTATATGAGCACAGCGGCACGCTGTGGACCGCCGTGGCGCTTCATGCCGCCACCAATGCGCTTTCTGTGTGGGGAATTCTGGGCTGACAGCCGCTTTCGGCGCGAGCGCGCCGGGGACAGCGTCTATTTTGAGAGAGATTAGGGGACTTTGGGAATGAGCTTTTTTGACACATTTAGCGAGATGGTGGTCATCCTGTTTGCGGTGGCTGTGGGATACCTTGCCCATCGGCTGGGATACTTAGGCGGGGAGACCAATCAAAAGCTCTCCAAGCTGATTATAAACGTCACCACCCCGGCGCTGATTCTCTCCGCCGTGGCCAACGAGACCTCGCTGCCCGGGCCATGGGAAATTTTATCCATTTTGCTGGTGGCCGGCGTTTTTTATCTGGTGGAGTTTTGCTTTGCCTTCGTCGTGCCCAAGGTGGTGGGCGGAACGCCCAAGCAAATCGGCGTGTGGCGCTTTTTGATGTGCTTTCCCAACGTCGGCTTCATCGGATATCCGCTGGTGGAGGCGCTGTTCGGTCATAAGGGCCTGTTTTACGCGGTGATTCTGGTCATGCCCTTCAATTTGCTCAACTACTCTCTGGGGCCTTTGATGCTCAGCGGCAAGCTCCGCTTTCACTGGAAGCAGCTGCTCTCCCCCTGTATTATCATGGCAATCATTTCCCTGGTGGTGGCGCTGGGCAACATTCGCCTGCCCGCCATCATCGGGGAGATGTCGGCCATCGTGGGCGATGTGACCATCCCGCTTTCCCTGCTGGTGCTGGGGTCCATGCTGGCGGGTATGCCCGCCCGGCAGGTGCTCACCTCCGCCCGGATGTGGATTTTGTCCTTTGTGCGGCTCATTTTGATGCCGGCGACGCTGGCGGTGGTGCTGCGGCTTTTGCACGTGGAATCGCTGGTGCTGGGCGTGGCTGTGGCGCAGATGGCGATGCCGGTGGCGGTGAACGGCACCATGCTGTGTCTGGAATTTGACGGCGACGCGGAATCCATGGCACAGATCACGTTCCTCACCACTGTCCTCTCTATCTTTACCATCCCCATTGCGGCTGCACTGTTTATGTAAACTCATTCTTTGACTGGAGGTGTTTTCCGTGCCCCATATTGCACAATTGGACGTCCATGTGGCAGACCTGATCGCCGCCGGCGAGGTGGTGGAGCGGCCCGCCAGCGTGGTGAAGGAGCTGGTGGAAAACGCCATCGACGCGGGCTCTTCCGCCGTGGTGGTGGAGATCCAGCGGGGCGGCATGGGCCTCATCCGCGTGACGGACAACGGCTGCGGCATTGCGCCAGGCGAGCTGCCCACCGCGTTTTTGCGCCACGCCACCAGCAAGCTGCGCCAGGCGGAGGACCTTGGGAAGATCGGTACGCTGGGCTTTCGGGGAGAGGCGCTGGCGGCCATTTCGGCAGTCGCCCGGGTGGAGATTCTCACCCGCCAAACCGGCGCCGCCACAGGGGCGTCGCTGGGCCTTGATGGCGGCGTGCCGGGTAGGGTGGAGGAAGCCGGCGCGCCGGAGGGCACCACCATCACGGTCCGGGACCTCTTTTATAACACCCCCGCCCGGCTCAAGTTCATGCGCAAGGACAGCGCGGAAACCGCCGCTGTGGCGGGTCTCATGCAGCATCTGGCCCTGTCCCACCCGGACGTTTCCTTCCAGTTTGTGAAAGACGGCGCGGAGGCGCTCCACACCCCCGGCGACGGAAAACTGGACTCGGCAATCTACGCCGCGCTGGGCCGGGAGTTTGCCCGGGGGTTGATTCCCATAAGCGGACGCGGCGGCGACGTGGCGGTGAGCGGCTTTGTGACCGCGCCCCTGCTGTGCCGGGGGTCCCGGTCCATGCAGGTGTTTTTCGTCAACGGGCGGTACATCAAGTCCCAGCTGCTCACGGCGGCGCTGGAGGAGGGGTACCGCAACCAGATGATGAAGGGGAAGTTCCCCGGCTGCGTCCTCTCCGTTTCTTTGCCGGTGACGGCGGTGGATGTGAACGTGCACCCTGCCAAAACGCAGATCAAGTTCGCCCGGGAGAAAGAGGTGTTCGACGCGGTGTATCACACCGTGCTCGCTGGGCTGGCGGAAAAGGGCGCGCCGGTCCCCGCGCCAAAGACGGCGCCTCCGGTGAGCGGGGCGGGGACCTTCTTTCGCACCATGGACGCCGGGACCTATCGCAGCACAGTTGCCTCGGCGGCAAAGCCCCCCGCCCCCGTGACCTCCCCCAAGGCGGTTTCCGGGGCGTGGGAAGATTCCGCACCGCAGACGCCGCCTGCGCACCGTGGGTGGGACACCGAGTGGAAAGCCACGGCGCCGGTGGCGGACAGCGGAGCGAGAAAACCGGAGCGCGCCGCGCCGGAGGGGAAGCTGCCCGCGGCGCTGGGGAAAGCCCCCGTCTCCGTGGCGGCAGGCCCGGAGCGGAGGGAGGAGACGGCGAAACCAGCAACGCCGACGCGTCCCTTTGCCCCAGCCATTCCCCCGGTGCAGCAGGCGCTGGAACTGCCCCTCCAGCAGACGCTGGAGCCGTCGACGGAGGAGCCGTGGCGCATCGCGGGAGAGGTGCTGCACACCTATATCGTCTGCGAAAGCGCGGACGGCAGCGTTTGGCTGATCGATAAGCATGCCGCCCACGAGCGGGTGAATTTCGACCGCTTGAAGGCCGACCCCCACCCGCCCATGCGGCAAACGCTGCTTCAGCCCATTGCGGCGGAGCTTTCCCGGGAGGACGGGGCGCTGCTGCTGGAAAATCTGCCGCTTTTGGAGCAGTTCGGTTTTGCCTGCGAGGATTTCGGAGACGGCGCGGTTTTGGTGCGGGAGGTCCCGGCGGATATCGATGCCGGGGACGCCGCCGCTACGCTGGAGGAGTTTGCCGAGCATCTGCGCACGGGACGGAATCTGGCGGAAAGACGGGAAAACCTGCTCCACACCATGGCCTGCAAAGCCGCCATCAAGGGCGGCTGGGTCAGCGATCCGGCGGAGCTGCGGGTGCTGGTGGAGAAGGTTCAAAGCGGAGCGGTCCGCTTTTGCCCCCACGGCCGCCCCGTGGCGGTGAAGCTCACCCGATACGAATTGGAAAAACTATTTAAGAGGGCATGACCTCATGAGAAAGGGAGCGGCACAATGAAGCTTTTATTTGTAAACGCCTGCGTGAGCCAGCGAGGAGAACATTCCCGGACGAAGGCCTTGGCAGATGCCTTTTTGGAGACCTTTTGCGCGGGGCATCCCGAGGCCGAGATCGAAACGGTGACCCCGGCGGCGCTGCTGGCGCTCAGGCCCTTTGACGCGGAGATGGTCCGGGAGCGGGACGCCCTTTCCGGCGTGGGCGCCTTTGAAGCGCCCCTGTTCGATCTTGCGCGGCAGTTTCGCGGGGCGGATCGCATCGTGGTGGCCGCGCCCTTCTGGGACCTGACCTTTCCCTCCGCCCTGCGGGTGTACATCGAGTATATCTGCGCCAACGGCATCGCCTACCATTATGACGCGACCGGCTGCCACGGGGATTGCCGGGCGGAAAAGCTGGTCTACCTCACCTCCGGCGGCGATGTGGAGCGGGCGGAGAGTCTGGGCGTGCTGTACTGGCGGCAGCTTGCCGCCATGTTTGGCATCGGGACATTTGCCCACGTCTTTGCCGGGGGACTGGATTTAAACCCGGCCCGGACGCCCGCGCTGCTGGAGGAGGCCAAGACCCTCGCCCGGCAGGCGGCGGAAATGTTTTGATCTCTCAGGAGGAAAAGGCCATGGCGGCGAAGATCGTCTGTGTAGCAGGCCCGACGGCCTGCGGAAAAACCACGCTTGGCGTTCTGCTTGCCAAACGGTTGGGAGGAGAGGTGGTCTCCGCCGACTCCATGCAGATTTACCGGGGCATGACCATCGGCACCGCCGCCCCCACGCCGGAGGAAATGGACGGCGTGCCCCATCATATGATCGCCGTGGCGGACCCGGCGGAGCAGTGGTCCGCGGCCCGATACGCCGAGACGGCCGTCCCCGTGGTGGAGGACATCCTCTCCCGTGGGAAGCTGCCCATTCTGGTGGGCGGCACGGGACTGTGGGTGGACGCGGTGGTGCAGGGGCACGGGTTTGCCCCGGGACACGCCGGCAGCGCGGTGCGCCGTGCGCTGACGGAGCGGCTGCGCCGGGAGGGCATGGGTCCCCTTTGGGAGCAGTTACAGGCGGTGGACAGCGCGGCGGCGGAGCGGCTCCATCCGGCGGACGAAAAGCGGGTCCTTCGGGCGCTGGAGGTGTATCTTGAAACCGGCAGGACCATCACCGCCCACAACGAAGAGACCAAGGCCATGCCGAGGCGGTATGACGCCACGTGGATCGGCCTGCAATTTGCCGACCGAGCCGACATGAAAGCCCTCATCGACCATCGGGTGGACAGGATGGTATCGGCGGGCCTGCTGGCGGAGGTGAGCGCGCTGGTGCAAAGCGGCCTTCCCCGGGATGCCACGGCCTTACAGGCCATCGGCTACAAGGAATTTCTGGGGGTGGCGGACGGCAGCGTGACGGAGGAGGCGGCCATTGAACAGGTGAAGCTGCGCTCCCGGCAGTACGCCAAGCGCCAGCTGACGTGGCTGCGAAAGAACCCGGATATCCACTGGATATTCTGGGAAAAAGAGCGGGATTTTGGGAGAGCTTTACAAATTTCGACGGAAATTCTGACGGTCCGTGGCGTATGCTAACCACGGGCGGACGACAGAGAGACCGGCGTCCGACTCATAAAGAAAAAAGGAGCGGACGATATGCAGACCAAAGCAAATTTACAGGACCTTTTCCTTCTTCGGGCAAAGCGGGACAAGCTGGCGGTGACCATGTTTTTGATGAATGGCTTCCAAATGCGGGGCGTCATCACGGGGTTTGACGCCTTTGTGGTCGTTCTGGACAGCGAAGGCAGGCAGCAGATCATCTATAAGCACGCGATCTCAACGATTGCACCCATCCGGCCGGTAGACCTGACGGAGGATTAAAGAGCGCGCCTTCCACACATGGAGAGGTGCGGGAGGCAGAGACAAGGATGAAAAACAGGGCACTTGGAAGTAAATTGTTGATGGCGGCGGTCACGCTGGCCGTGTTGGCGTATTTCGGTATCGAGGCGTTTCGCTACTTTGACGACCCGCTGACCACCGCGCTGGCGTACGCCTACGAGGTGGAGGAGGGGACGGACCTTTCCGGCTATGTGGTGCGCCGGGAGCAGGTGCTGGCAGACGACGCCAGCGGCTTGCTGCGCTTACAGCGGGCGGAGGGAGAGCGGGTGAGTACCGGCGGCACCGTTGCCACGGTCTACGCGGATCAGGCATCTTTGGACCGGCAAAACGAGATGGAAAGCCTGCAAACGCGGCTGGATCAGGTGCAGTACGCGCAGGAGGCAGCGCTGGGGTCTGAGGCCTCGCTGAAGCTGGACGCGCAGATCATGCGCAATATTCTGGGGTACCGGACCGGTGTGACGGCGGACCGCTTGTACGACGCGCAGGAGCAGGGTTCCCAGCTGCGCTCGCTGGTTTTGAAGCGGGACTATACATACACCGATAACGAGGACCTCTCCGCCCAGATCACCGAGCTGCAAACCCAGCTTAAAACGCTGAAATCCCAGGCGGCAAACTCCGTCCGGCGGATCACGGCGCCATCCTCCGGCCTCTACTCGGCGGTGGTGGACGGATTTGAGACGGTGCTCACCCCGGAGAGCCTCTCGGGCTTGACGCCCTCCGCGCTTTCCGCCCTCCGGGCGGACGAGTCCGTGCACTCTCAGGTTGGCAAGCTGATTCTGGGGGATGCGTGGTATTACGCGGCAACCATGCGCGCTTCGGCGGCGCAGGAGCTTTCCGAAGCGGCGGCGGAGCTGGAACGGGCGGGGAAAAACTTAAGCCTTCGCTTTGCCAAGGGCGTGGAGCGGGACCTGCCGGTCACGGTGGACGCCGTGGGTCCCGAGGAAAACGGCCGGGTGGTGGTGACCTTCCGGGGCCGCAGCTATCTCCCCCAGCTCACGCTGCTGCGTCAGCAGAGCGCACAGGTCATCCGCACCACATACAGCGGCATCCGGGTGCCCAAGGAGGCGCTGCGGGCGACGCGCACCATGCAGGATTCCGAGGGCGCCCGGACAACGGAGGAGTGCCTTGGACTCTATTGCGTGGTGGGCGTGGAAGCCCGGTTCAAGCCGGTGGAGGTGCTGTATAACGGCGACGGCTTCGTGCTGGTGCGCACGGCGGAAGGCAGCACCGAGGGGACGCGCCTGCGCCCCGGGGATACGGTCATCATCGCGGCAAACGATTTGTACGACGGAAAAATCGTCACATAATGTCCGCTGAACAAATGCATTTTGCGCAGCAGACATCACATCAGAAACCAAAGAAAAGGAAGTCGGAAAACCATGTCCATTGCGGAAAACATTGCCCGCGTTCGTGAGGAGATCGCCGCCGTCTGCGCCGAGACAGGGCGGGACCCCCATGAAATTGTGCTGGTGGGCGCCAGCAAGATGAATGACGCCGCGGCGTGCCGGGAGGCCGTGGAGGCCGGCATCGACGCGCTGGGGGAAAACCGGGTGCAGGAGATGACGGAAAAGCTGCGCCAACATGCGTATGACGGCGTGCCGCTGCATTTTATCGGTCATTTGCAGCGCAACAAGGTCAATAAGGTGGTGGGACAGGCGGCGCTGATAGAGTCCGTTGGCTCACTGGAGCTGCTTTTTGAGATCGAAAAGGCGGCGGCGGCCCGGGGAGTGGTGCAGGAGGTGCTGCTGGAGGTGAATATCGGCGGTGAGGCGGCAAAAAGCGGCTTTGCTCCCGACGCGCTGCTCGCGGCGGCATCTTCCGCCGCGGACCAAACCCACGTCCGGGTGCGGGGACTGATGACCGTCCCCCCTGCGGACGCGGATCGGGACACCAATATGCGGTATTTCCACCAAGTTCAGGCACTTTATGTTGACATGAATGCAAAATTGTTTCATAATGAATGCAAGTATCTGTCCATGGGCATGAGCGGCGATTATCAGGACGCCATCCGCGCTGGCGCCACCATGGTCCGGGTAGGGAGCGCCATCTTCGGCGCCCGCCATTATAATTGAGAAACGCCGATGGGAGGCATTGCCATGAGTATTCTTGACGAACTGAAAAAACTGGCGCACCCCTATGAAGATGAGGATGAGGAATTCGAGGATTTTGAGGACACGTCCCGGAAGGACGCCTTCGACGACCGCCGGGGCAAGATTGACGACCGCCGCAATAAGGTGGTCAATATCCACGCCACGACCCAGCTGAAGGTGGTGCTGGTAAAGCCGGAGCGGTTTGAAAACGCCTCGGAAATTGCCGACCATCTGAAGGATAAGCGGACGGTGGTTTTGAATCTGGAGTCCACCAATAAGGACATTGCCCGCCGCCTGATCGACTTTTTGTCCGGCGTGGCGTATGCCGGAGAAGGCAAGATCAAAAAGGTGGCGGCGAACACCTACATCATCACCCCCTACCATGTGGATATCGAAGGGGATTTGATTGACGAGCTGGAAAACAACGGGTTATATTTCTGAGATAGAGAGGAAGGACCGATATGCTGACACCGCAGGAGGTTTCCACCCATTCGTTCACGAAAGCGGTGATGGGTGGATATAACATGGCCATGGTGGACGAGTTTTTGGACGAGCTCACCGACGACTATGCAGCTCTGTATAAAGAGAACGCGGCGCTGAAGGCCAAAATGAAGGTTTTGGTGGAAAAGGTGGAGGACTATCGCGCGACCGAGGACTCCATGCGGGCCACGCTGCTCACCGCCCAGAAGATGGCGGACTCCATCGTCCATGAGGCCGAGGGCAAGCGGGAAGCGCTGCTGGCCAGGGCGGAGGGCGACGCCCGGGAAAAGATCGGCCAGATGCAGCAGGAGATTGAGGAGACCGGCGCCCGGCTGCGGCGGGGACGGCAGGAGCTCTCCGCCTTCATCGCCTCCAACAGGGAGCTGTGTGCAAAGCAGCTGCAATTTTTGGAGGGACTGCCCCAGATCGCGGTTCCGGACGCGGTTGCGCCCGCGCCGGAAGCACCCGTAGAGGAGATCGAAGAAAAAGTCATGGCGGCGTTTGCCCAGCAGTCTGCGGAAGAAGAGCCAGAGCGTCAGCCCGAGGCGGAGGAGCCGGAGGAGAAGGCGGAACCGGCGGCCTATCCTGCGGGGGACCCCTTCGCCAGCGACGAGGTGGAGGAACCCACCCGCCGCATCAACCTGGGCGAGCTGAAATTCGGCCGCAACTACAAGGGTGACGAATAAGAAAAAGCGGCTCTTGGGAGCCGCTTTTTTTTGGAAAGGAACGAGAAATGGAAAAGCAGCTGCCGATTGTGGCGTTTTTATATGACTTTGACAAGACCCTTTGCACCACGGATATGCAGGATTATGCGTTCATCCCCTCTCTCGGCATGACCCCGGCGGAATTTTGGGCGGAAGCCAACGGGTTTGGCCGGGCCAACCGCATCGACGGGATTCTCGCCTATATGTATACGATGCTGCGGGAGGCGGAAAAGAAAAACCTGCCCTTCACCCGGGCGGATCTGGTGGAAAAGGGACGGGGGATCGTGCTGTTTCCCGGTGTAGCGGACTGGTTTCGCCGCATCAACGCCTTCGGGGAGCGTCAGGGCGTGCGGGTGGAGCATTATATCATCTCCTCCGGCTTGCGGGAGATCATTGAAGGCTGCGGACTGGGCAGCGAATTCAAGGAAATTTACGCCAGCGAATTTTATTATGACGACAGGGGGCGGCCCGTGTGGCCGAAGCTGGCTGTCAATTTTACCGCCAAGACCCAGTTCGTCTACCGCATCAACAAAGGTGTTTTGGACGTGTCCGACGACAAGACGCTGAACGATTCCATGCCGGACGACAGCAAACGGGTCCCCTTCACCAATATGATCTACATGGGGGACGGCCTTTCCGACGTGCCGTGCATGAAGATGATGCGCTCCTACGGCGGACAGGCCATCGCCGTGTATCAGGGGGCCAACCGCGTGGGGGTGGAGGACCTGCTTGCCAAGGGGCGGGTGGATTTCATTTTCCCCGCGGATTACAGGGAGGGCACCGCGCTGGATGCCACAGTGAAAAACATCCTGCGCAAAATGGCCATTTCGGACCGGCTGTGGGAGGAAAACACCCAGCAGCTTCGCGCCATCGGCGGCGACGTGCTGCCCAATCAGGTGGGACTTTTTTGAGCGAGGGCGAAAGCCCTCCTCTTTTTATGCCCAGCATCCGTGCCCGGGGCGGATTGGTTCGGGGCGGCGGGGCGGCAAAAATGGCGCGGGCGGCGGAAAATTGCTTTACATTTCGTATCTTATTTGCTAGAATATACTCCTCGTATATAAAAAGAGCGCAAAAGGAGAGAGAATCATGGCATCCACAACGGAGTTTTCCCGCACCTTGTCGCTGCTGCGGCAGGAGCGGGGCGTGTCCCAGCGCACTGCCGCCGGGGATCTTGGCATTTCTCAGGCTCTCTTGAGCCATTATGAAAACGGTATTCGGGAGCCGGGTCTGCCCTTCGTGGTCAAGGCCTGCGACTATTATCATGTTTCCGCGGACTATATTCTGGGCCGCACCCTGTCCCGGGAGGGCAGCATGCTGACGCAGGAGGAGGTGCTCAGCGCGGCGGATGAGGGCAACGTGCTGCAGGGAAGCGTTCTGGCCACGTTGCAAAGTAAGCTCCTCTCCGGCGCACTGGGGGTGCTGTTTGGCCTTTTGGGCAAGCTGGGGGATAAGGGCGCCATCAATGCCGCGGCGGAGTATCTGACCGCCGCCGTCTATCAGCTTTACCGGCAGCTTTACCGCGCCGCAGGCGGAAACGAGGCCTATTTTTCGCTGGACCCCGCCGCCTGCACCCAAGGCGCGGCGGACGCAGACATGAAGCTTGCGGAGATCCGTTACGCCCGGGCGCTCCGGGTCCGATCGGCGCAGAAGGCGGCGTTCCCGGACCTTTCGGCGGATGCACTTTCCGCCGCCTATCCGGGCCGGTGCCAAAGCCTTACCCAGATTTTAAGCACCACCGACGCCCGACTGGGCGGACTTACCCAGAAGTGATATGAATTTTCAATCCCTTGCGTTCATTGCCTTCGCGGCGGTGAGCGTGCCGGTGTGCCTGCTTGCTGGCGGAAAGGACCGCCGGGTGGGGCGGTGGCTGGTGGCCGTATGCTCCCTCCTCTTTTACGTGCTGGGCAGCGAAAGTCTTTGGGGTCTCGTGGTTTTGCTGGCGGGCTGCGCCGTCAGCCGGTGCGCCATCCGGCGTCTTGGCAGAGTGGAAACAGACGGGGCAAAGCGCAAGCGGGTCCTGCTTGCCGGGTGCGGATACCATGTCGCCGTGCTGGCAGCGTTCAAATACGCCGGATTTTTCAGCGGCGGCGCGGTGTCGGTGGGCTGGGTCCCACTGGGGCTGAGCTTTTTTACCTTCCAGCAGCTGTGGCTTTTAAAGGAGGCCTATACGGGGGAATTTGTTCCCGCCCGGGGGGACAGTCTGCTGCTTTACGGACTGTTTTTCCCCACCGTGACCTCCGGACCAATCCTGCGCCCTAAGTCCTTTTTCCCGCAGCTGGCAAAGGGACGGTTTCTGCGCCCGGACTGGGCAGATATTGCCGCCGGGCTATACGCCATTTGCTGCGGCATGGCGAAAAAGGTGCTGCTGGCGGACCCATTGGGCATTGTGGTGGGCAACGGCTATGCCGCGGCGGCGGAGCTGTCCGCCCCCGGGGCGTGGCTTATCATGCTGGCCTATACGCTCCAGCTCTATCTGGATTTTTCGGGCTACTGCGACATCGCCTCCGGCCTTGCCCGGCTTCTGGGACTGCGTCTGCCGGTGAACTTTGACTCTCCCTACCGGGCGCTGTCCGTGGGGGAGTTCTGGAAGCGCTGGCACATGACCCTCACGGGCTTTCTGCGGGAGTGCGTTTATATCCCGCTGGGCGGCAGCAGACGGGGCGCTGCGCGGACCTACGGGAATATTTTGCTGGTATTTTTAATCAGCGGCTTCTGGCACGGCGCGGGTTGGACCTTTCTGCTCTGGGGCGCGGCCCACGGCCTTGCCCAAATCGGGGAGCGGGCCTTGGGAGCGCGGCGGGAGCGACTGCCCAAGGCGGTGCGCTGGGGATCTACGTTCCTCTTTTTAAATGTGGCCTGGGTGCCTTTTCGGGCGCCAAGCCTTTCCACTGCGTCTGCCGTGCTCTCCGCCGCCTTCTCCGGGGGCGGGGGGCCTGCACAGGCGTGGCTGCTGGAGGGCCTTTTTGCCACGGAGCGGACGGCGCTCGCGGCGCTCTCTCCCGCGCTGGCAGAGACTTTCCCGTGGTTTGCCCTGGCGGCGCTGCTTGCCGCCGCGCTGCTTGCTTCGCTGCTGCCGGGCAACACTATCCGCCGTATGGATACCTTCCGTCCCACAGCCCCAAGGTGCTTTGCGCTGGCGGTCCTCTTTGCGTGGTGCGTGGTTTCCTTTACCGGCGTGACGGGCTTTATCTATTCCAACTTTTAAGGAGGCCCCTGTGAATCATTCCTATAAGCGCTGGGCCTGCGCCCTGCTGGCGCTGGTGCTCATGGCGCTGCTTTCCTGCGCGGCGCTGGTCTGGGCGGTGGACCCCTGCTTGTACTTTCGCATCCCGGCGGACGGCAAGGCGGTCTTTTTCAACGAGCGCTACCAGAACGCGGGCCTTGCCCGGAATCTCCCGGCGGATACGGTGCTGCTGGGGACCTCCATGGTGGCCAACTACCGCGCAAGCCATGTGGCGGAGGTTTTTGGCGGAACGGCAGTGAAGCTGACAGTGCCGGACGGCTACCTTGGCGAGTTTGACGCGGTGCTGGGGCAGGCGTTTTCCCGCCACACGCCAAAGCGGGTCCTGTTCGGACTGGATATCAACATCTTGACCCGGGACGAGGGCGGCGTGACGGGGGCGCTGCCGGACTATCTCTATGACGAAAACCCCATGAACGACGTGAAGTATCTGCTCAACCGGGATGCGCTCTATTACAGCGCCTATACGCTGCTGGAAAAGGCCCGGGGGGCGGCGCAGATACTGGACGACGCGTATACCTGGGACGCGGGTACCTGGTGGAATCACATGACGGCGCTTGAAAATTATGAGCGCCCGGACACGGCGGGGGAAACCCTCCCCGAGACGGCGTATCTTGCAAACGTGGAGGGCCACGTGAATACGATTTTAAGCTGGGCGCAGACCCACCCCTCCACGGAATTTGACGTGTTTTTCCCGCCGTACAGCATTCTCTACTGGGACAAGACCGCCCGGCTGGGGGAGACGGACGCCGTCTTTTCCGCGCTGGACGCGGCGGTAAAGGCCTTGCTTGCGGGGAACAGCGCCCACAATCTGCGCGTCTTTTTCCTGCCGGCGGCAACGGAGATCACCGGGAACTTAGATTACTACTGCGATTATATCCACCACTCCGGCGATGCCGCCGACAAAGCGCTTCATCTGCTGCAAGCGGGCGACTTTGAGGTCACGGGAGTGGAGGCGTGGACGGAAATGCTTCACAACTGGCGACAGTTTGTGGTACACTATGACTACGACCAGCTGTGGACGGACGCCTATTGGTGGAAGTGGAACATCGATCACGGCGCGCCCATCGTCTGGAAGAGCGAAAACGAATAAAAAAGGATCAAAACCCCAAAACGGAGGTTTATCGAATATGACAAAACAGAGCAACATTCGCAATTTTTCCATCATCGCCCACATTGACCATGGCAAGTCCACCCTGGCGGACCGGCTTTTGGAAACGTGCGGGGCGGTGAGCCAGCGGCAGATGGAAAATCAACTGCTGGACAATATGGATCTGGAGCGGGAGAGGGGCATCACCATCAAGGCCCGGGCCGTGAAGCTGAACTACAAGGCGCAAGACGGCCAGGTGTACGAGCTGAACCTCATCGACACGCCGGGACACGTGGACTTCAACTATGAGGTGTCCCGTTCGCTGGCGGCCTGTGAGGGCGCGGTGCTGGTGGTGGACGCCACCCAGGGCGTGGAGGCGCAGACGCTGGCAAACACCTATCTTGCCATGGAGCATGATTTGGAGATCCTGCCGGTATTCAACAAAATCGACCTGCCCGCCGCCGACCCGGAGAAGGCCAAGCACGAAGTGGAGGACATTATCGGCCTGCCCGCCATGGACGCGCCGGAAATCTCCGCCAAAATGGGCATCAACATCGACGCCGTGCTGGAGGGCGTGGTAAAAAGCATTCCCGCGCCCAAGGGGGACCTCTCCGCGCCGCTCAAAGCGCTGATCTTTGACAGCCAGTACGACAGCTACCGCGGCGTCATCGTGTATCTCCGGGTGATGGAGGGGACGCTGCGCGTGGGCCAGACCATCCGGCTGATGGCCTCCGGCGCTGCCTATCAGGTGCTGGAGTGCGGGCATCTGCTGCCGCTGGGCATGGAATCCTGCGACGCTCTGGAAGCCGGCGAGGTGGGCTATTTTACCGCCAGCATCAAAAACGTGCAGGATACCCGGGTGGGCGACACGGTCACCGACGCGGCGCGTCCCACGGCGGAGGCGCTGCCGGGCTATCGGCCGGTGCAGCCCATGGTGTACTGCGGCATTTACACCGAGGACGGCTCCAAATATCCGGACCTGCGGGACGCGCTGGAAAAGCTCCGGCTCAACGACGCCTCCCTCTCCTTTGAGCCGGAGTCCTCGGCGGCGCTGGGCTTTGGCTTTCGCTGCGGCTTTCTGGGGATGCTCCATATGGAGGTCATTCAGGAGCGGCTGGAGCGGGAGTTCGATCTGGACCTTGTGACAACGCTGCCCTCCGTCATTTACCACGTCTATCAAACCGACGGGACCGTGGTCACGGTGGATAACCCCCACAACTATCCGGACCCCACCGCCATCGAGCGGGCGGAGGAGCCGTATGTCAAGGTCTCCATCATCAGCCCCAATGAGTACGTGGGCAATATCATGCCCATGTGTCAGGATCGCCGGGGCGAGTTTAAGGACATGCAGTATCTGGATACCCATCTGGTGGAGCTGCACTATCAAATGCCCTTGAACGAGATCATCTACGACTTTTTCGATACCCTAAAAGCCAATACAAAGGGCTACGCCTCGCTGGATTATGAGCTTTCCGGCTACCGGCCCAGCGAGCTGGTAAAGGTGGATTTGAAGCTGAACGGAGACGGCGTGGACGCCCTGAGCTTCATTGCCCATAAGGACAAGGCCTATCCCCGGGCCCGGCGGCTTTGCGAAAAGCTGAAGGAAAATATCCCCCGCCAGCTCTTCGAGATCCCGGTGCAGGCGGCCATCGGCGGCCGGGTCATCGCCCGGGAGACGGTGCGGGCCATGCGCAAGGACGTGCTGGCCAAGTGCTACGGCGGCGATATTACGAGAAAGAAAAAGCTGCTGGAAAAGCAGAAGGAAGGCAAGAAAAAGATGCGCTCGCTGGGCAGCGTGCAGATTCCCACCGAGGCATTTTTGGCCGTTTTGAAGCTGGATGAATAAAAAACGATGAATAAGCAAGAGGTCCGCGTTCGAGTTTCGAACGCGGACCTCTTCTTTTATAGTTGCCGAAAAGGGTGCAGTGTGCCCTTTTGCCGAAAAAACAATCAGGGCAAAATGCGCCGGCCGGTGACGAGAAGCGTTCCGCTCTCCCGGTCTAAAAAGCGGAAGCAAAGCGCCGCCTGTTGCGCTCCGCCGGGGGCGGGCGCTTCATAGGCGAGCTGGTAGCGGGGCTGCTCTCCCAGCGCGGAGAGGACGGTTTGCAGCCGGACCGCCCGCCGGAGGGCGGCGCGCTGGGGCGAGGGGGGCTGGGAGCGGAGCCAGATCGCCGTCAGAGCTCGGTAGGTCAGGGGGGCGGGCGCGGAGAGCTGCGGGGAAAAAAGACGGCAGCTGCCGGTGGCGGTGTCCACCGTCAAAACCGCGTCGAATTCCTCCGCCAGCGCCCCGAGGACCGCATCCGAAAGATGGGCGTCCTCCGTGCTGCGGACGGTGCAAAAGGCAACGAGGCGCCCCGTGTCGGGGTGCTCCGCCAGCGCAAAGTCCAGCTTGGCCCAGACCGCCCGGGTCTTGTCCAGAAACAGGCGATGTTCCATGGAGAGGGCGGTTTGTCCCTGCCCGAAAGCGGCGAGGAGCGCGTCCCGGGAAAGAAGGGCGTCAAATGCCTGCCGGGCGGACGGCTCTGAAAGGTTTTCCCGCAGATGACGCAGACAGGCGTCCGCCGTGTTGCCAAAGAGCACATGGCTGAGATGGCGGCCGGCGGCCTTGGCGTCCAAAATCCGGTCCTCCGTGAGATCCAGCGTGGCCAGCGCCAGAACGCCGGGGGTGAGTCGCTTTTGCCCGGACTTCAGCTGCGCAAAGCGCTGCGCCGCCGCTTTTGCGGCGGTGACGTCCTCCGCCTTGCCGAGAAGCCGGGTCACGTTTCCCTGCGTGTCGATTTGGCGCAGCCACGAGACGCGGTACCAGCGCCAGCCGTCCCCGTCGTAGTCCCCACGGTATTCGGGATGCTCCGCAGTGGGCTGGGTGACCGCCCGCTTCACCGCCGCAGCCAGACGCCGCCGGTCCTCCGGATGAATGAAGGCGGCGTCCTCCATGGAGGCAATGTAGCGCTCCACCACCCGGAGCGTCCGCCGGCTGGAGGCGCGGCAGCTCTCCACCCGGGCAACGTCCGCTAAAGGATCGTAGTCCAGCAGCAAAACGGGCGTCCGCTCCAAAAGCAGATCACACAGCTGCGTGCGAAAGCCCAGACGCGTTTCCAGCTCCCGCACGCGGGTTTCGTCGGAGCAGGCGATGTAGAAAAGGCGGGAGTTGTCGTCCCCCGTTTGCTGCGCTGCCTCCAGAGAGACCCACAGGGGGCCGCCCTTGGTCTGCAGGCGGCACGTGTGCTGCAAAGGAAGCGCCTGCGCGCGGGCTTTCGCGGCGGCGGCAACCAGACTTTCCCGGTCGGCGGGCAGCACCAGGGACAGCGGGTCCGCGGCAAGGCGCTGCTGAACGCCCTCCACGGAGTCACCCAGCAGGTCCGCCAGAGCGGGGCTGACCTGCAAGGGGACAAAGCCGTCCGCGGTTTGCCGCAGTAGACAGTATCCCCCCGGAAGGAGCTTGAAAAGGGAGGCGAGCTGTCCCTTGGCGTCTTGCAGCTGCGAGAGCGCCTCCTCCAGATGGAACTGGGCCTGACGCTCCCGGTCAATATCGGAAAAGGTGGCATAAAGGGTGGAGACCCCCTCCCGGGTGCGCAGCACTTCTGCCCGCAGCTCTACCCACAGCGGCGGGGACTCCCGCCGCAGCAGGCGGCAGCTCAAAGCCAGAGGCTGTCCGCTGCGCACCGCGTCCAAAATGGACTGTATGAGGCTTTGCCGGTCCTCCGGCGCAACCAAAAGCGTAAAATCCTCCGCAAAGCGATCCAGCAACTCCTTTTGCGTCCATTCGGTCAGGGCGCACAACCGGCGGTTCAGGGAAAGGCAGCGAAGCCCGCTGCGCCCCAGCTCCAAAACCGCCGCTGCGTCCGGAAAGCGGTCTGTGGGCAGTCCGCTTGGTCCCGCTGCCCCATAGTTGCCGTGGGGGGTATCCAAAATGCAGGCCACCGCGCCGTAGCTCAGCTGGTAGCAGGTGACGGTGAGCGATTCGCCCAGCACGGTGGTATAGGGGAAGGAGACGGAAGAGCCGGAGAAGGCCACGGATTGCACCGGGCGAAAGGACTCCAGCTCCCGGGGGGGGAAGCGGTGGGTGAGCCGCTGACCCTTCATGTCGCCGCTGGAAAAGTTTAAAAGCGCCGCTGCTGCGTCGTTGGCGAAGCGGCAGATGAGATCCACCATCTCGCCCCGGCCGTCCGCCACCACCTCCGCCACCAAAAACGGGATGCTGCTTTGGCAAAAAGACGCCGTAAATTGATCCCACCGTTTTGCCATTTCCACCCCTGCCTCTCCAGAAAAAATCAATTCTATTATATCGCGTCGCGCCCGTTCCCGCAATGCTCTTTTCGCTTGCGGCGCAATGCTCTGCGAAATGCACAAAAAAGTAATACCTTTCCGGCGGAAAGTCTGTGGCGGGAAAGAGGAGAAAAGATTGACTGTTGTGGAAAAACCCGTCATAATGATTTAAAATAAGGTAAAATTGCTGAATTGTGGTCAAAAGCGGGAGGAAGCTATGAAGAAAGGCTATTTGGTGTTACAGGACGGCCGGGTGTTTGAGGGCATCCGGTTCGGCGCGGAGGCCGATACCGTGGGTGAGCTGGTCTTTACCACCGGTATGTGCGGGTATATCGAGACCTTGACCGACCCCAGCTATGCAGGGCAGATCGTGATGCAGACCTATCCGCTGATCGGCAACTACGGCATCATTCGGGAGGACTTTGAGGGTGCGTGCTGCGTCAAGGGCTATGTGGTGCGGGAGTGGTGCGACGCGCCCTCCAATTTCCGGACGGACTGCGATCTGGATACCTTCCTGAAAGAGCAGAAGGTCCCGGGGCTCTACGGCGTGGATACCCGGGAGCTGACCCGGCTCATCCGGGAGCACGGCGTGATGAACGCCACGATCTGCGACGAAATTCCCGCTGACTTGCAGGTGGTGAAAACCTACGCCGTGACTGGCGTGGTGGATGAAGTCACCTGCCGGGAAGCCGCCGTGTATCCGGCGGTGGGGGAGGAGCGTCTGCGGGTTTCCCTCGTGGACTACGGCGCAAAGCGCAACATCATCCGGGAACTGCAAAAGCGGGGCTGCACCGTCACGGTGCTGCCTGCCGCCACTGCGGCGGAGGAAATCCTTGCGCAGGACCCCGACGGCGTGATGCTTTCCAACGGTCCCGGCGACCCGGCGGAAAACGTCTATGAGATCGAGCAGATCGGAAAGCTTTTGGGCAAGGTGCCGCTGTTTGGCATCTGCCTTGGCCACCAGCTCACGGCGCTGGCCGCCGGCGGGTCCACGTATAAGCTTAAGTACGGCCACCGGGGCGTCAACCAGCCGGTAAGGGACTTAAACGGCAGCCGCACCTACATCACCAGCCAGAACCACGGCTACGCCGTGGACTCCGACACCGTAAAGGTGGGAAAGGTCTCCTTTGCCAACGCCAACGACGGTACCTGCGAGGGCATCGACTATCCGGAATTGCGGGCCTTTACCGTGCAGTTCCATCCGGAGGCCTGTACCGGCCCCAAGGATACGGCCTTCCTCTTCGACCGCTTTGTGGAACTTATGAAAGGTGGTGACCGGTAATGCCACTGGATACCAGTATTAAAAAGGTCCTCGTCATCGGCTCCGGCCCCATCGTCATCGGACAGGCCGCCGAGTTTGACTATGCCGGCGCGCAGGCCTGCCGGATTTTGAAGGAAGCCGGCGTCAATGTGGTGCTGTGCAACTCCAACCCCGCCACCATCATGACCGATCAGGCCATGGCGGACGAGATTTATCTGGAACCGCTGACCACGGAGACCATCAAGCGCATCATCAAAAAAGAACGGCCGGACAGCGTTTTGGCCGGTCTTGGCGGCCAGACGGGACTGACCCTTGCCATGCAGCTGGATAAAGAGGGCTTCTTTGAGCGCGAGGGCATCCGCCTGCTGGGAACCTCTGCCCGTGCCATCTCCCGGGCCGAGGACCGGGAGCTTTTCAAGGAGGCCATGGCGGAGATCAATCAGCCGGTCATTGCCTCCGACATCGCGGAGACCGTGGAGCACGCGCTGGAGGTGGCGGAGCGCATCGGCTACCCGGTGATCGTCCGCCCCGCCTTTACGCTGGGCGGCGCCGGCGGCGGCGCTGCGGAGGACGAAGCGGAGCTGCGGGTGATCGCCCAGACGGGGCTGGACGCCTCGCCCATCACGCAGATCCTGGTGGAAAAGGCCATTTTCGGGTGGAAGGAAATCGAGTTTGAGACCATGCGGGATGGCGTGGGCAACGTGATTGCCGTCTGCTCCATGGAGAATCTGGACCCGGTGGGCGTGCATACCGGCGACTCCATCGTGGTGGCGCCCACCCAGACGCTGGCGGATAAGGAATTCCAGATGCTCCGCACCGCGTCGCTGGACATCATTTCCCATCTGGGCATTGTGGGCGGGTGCAACTGCCAGCTGGCCCTGAATCCGGACACGTTTGAATACGCGGTCATCGAGGTCAATCCCCGTGTCAGCCGCTCTTCCGCGCTGGCCTCCAAGGCCACGGGTTATCCCATCGCCAAGATCACCACCAAGATCGCGCTGGGCTATACGCTGGATGAGATCAAAAACGACATCACCGGCAAGACCTGCGCCTGCTTTGAACCCACGCTGGACTATATCGTGGTGAAAATGCCCAAGTGGCCCTTCGATAAATTTGCGGACGCCTCCCGCAAGCTGGGCACCCAGATGAAGGCCACCGGCGAGGTCATGTCCATCGCGCCCAGCTTTGAGATGGCGCTGATGAAGGCCGTCCGGGGCGCGGAGATCGGGATGGACAGCCTGAACCGCAAGGTGAGCGCCGAGGACCATGCCCCCATTTGGGAGCGGCTGCGCCGGGTGGACGACCATCGGCTCTTCACGGTGTTCGAGGCGCTGAAATCCGGCGTTTCCATCGGTGAGATTTTCGGCATCACCCGGATCGACCGGTGGTTCCTCGCCAAGCTGAAGAAGATGGCGGATTTCGAGCTGGCAATCGCAAAGGACGGCCTCACTGCGGAGCACTACGAGGCCGGAAAGAAAATGGGCTATCCGGACTTGACGCTCCTGCGCCTTTCCGGGGCCGCCTCTTTGCCGGAAACAGCGAAGGAAGCCGTCTACAAGATGGTGGATACCTGCGGCGCGGAGTTTGACGCGGAGACCCCCTATTTTTACTCCTCCTTCGACCGCTTCTGCGAGTCCCGGACCTTCCCCCGCTCCGGCAAGCCCGTCATTATGGTGCTTGGCTCCGGCCCCATCCGCATCGGGCAGGGCATCGAGTTTGACTACTCCTCCGTCCACTGCGTGTGGACGCTCAAGGAGCTGGGCTACGAGGTAGTCATCGTCAACAACAACCCGGAGACCGTTTCCACCGACTATGATACCGCCGACCGGCTGTATTTCGAGCCGCTCTTCCCCGAGGACGTCATGCACATCATCGAGGTAGAGAAGCCGGTGGGGGTCGTGGTGGCCTTCGGCGGCCAGACGGCCATCAAGCTCACCCAGTTTTTAGACAGCCACGGCATCCCCATTCTGGGCACCAGCGCGGAGTCCATCGACATGGCGGAGGACCGGGAGCGGTTTGACGAGCTATTAGAGCGCTTCCACATCAAGCGCCCCAGAGGCATGGGCATCACCGGGATGCAGGGCGCGCTGGACGCCGCCCACGAGCTGGGCTATCCCGTGCTGCTGCGCCCCAGCTATGTCATCGGCGGGCAGAACATGGTTATCGCCCATAACGACGAGGACGTGCGCACGTATATGGAGGTCATCCTCTCCGGCAAGATCGAAAACCCGGTGCTGGTGGACCAGTATCTCATGGGCAAGGAGCTGGAGGTGGATGTCATCTCCGACGGCGTGGACGTGCTGATTCCCGGCGTCATGCAGCACATTGAGCGCACCGGCGTCCACTCCGGCGACTCCATTGCCGTCTATCCCCCCTTCTCCATCGGGGACAAGATGCTCAAGGTCATCACGGACTGCTCCGAGAAACTGGCGCTGTCCCTGGGGACCCACGGCCTCATCAACATCCAGTACCTCATCTATCAAGGCGAGCTGTACGTCATCGAGGTGAACCCCCGGGCCAGCCGCACCGTGCCCTATATCTCCAAGGTCACCGGCGTGCCCATGGTGGATTTGGCAACCCGGGTCATGGTGGGCCAGAGCCTCAAATCTCTGGGCTATGGCACCGGCCTTTACCGCCAGCCGCCCTATGTTGCCGTGAAGGTACCGGTTTTCTCCTTTGAAAAGATCACGGACGCCAACGCGGCGCTCTCCCCGGAGATGAAATCCACCGGCGAGGTGCTGGGCCTTGGCAAGAATATGCAGGAGGCGCTGTTCAAGGGCCTGGTCTCCGCCGGATACAAGGTGGAAAAGGCCAGCCGCGGCGGGGTGCTAATCTCCGTCAACCACCGGGACCAGCCGGAGATCGTGAATATCGCGCGGAAGCTGGACGAGATGGGCTTTACGCTTTACGCCACCGAAGGCACCGCCAACGAGATCTCCCGCCTTGGCACCGACGTGGAAATCGTGGGGAAGTTGGGCAAGGACAACCGGGTGTTCCAGATGCTGGAGGAGGGCAAGATCGATTATGTCATCCTCACCGGCTCTACGGAGCCCAGCTATATCCGGGATTTCATCCATCTGAACCACCGCTGCGTCCAGCTGGGCATTCCGTGCCTCACCTCGCTGGATACCGCCGGCGCGCTGGCGGATATTCTGGCCTCCCGCTATACCCAGCAGAACACGGAGCTCATTGACATCTGCCACCTGCGCACTCAGCGGCAGACGCTGCGCTTCGCCAAAATGCAAACCTGCGGCAACGATTATATTTTTCTTGAAAATTTCCACGGGGAGATCACCTGCCCCGAGTCCCTGTGCGTGACTTTCTGCGACCGGCACTACGGTATCGGCGCGGACGGCATCATCCTCATGGAGCATTCCGACAAGGCGGACGCCAAAATGCGGATGTTCAACAGCGACGGCAGCGAGGGCGCCATGGCGGGCAACGCGCTGCGGTGCATGGGAAAGTACCTCTACGATAACGGCTTTGTCAAGGACGAGCTGCTCACCATTGAGACCGGCAAGGGCGTCAAGCAGGTCCGGCTCTATACCACCAACGGCAAGGTGACCTCCGCCTGCGTGGACATGGGCCGCGCCACGCTGGACACGGCGGCGCTGCGGTTTGCCATTCCGGAAAAGACCGTGGTGGACTATCCCGTCCGCATCGGCGGCAGACCCTATCAAATCACCTGCGTGGACGTGGGCAACCCCCACTGCGTGGTGTTCTGCCCCCGGGTGGACGCAGTGGACGTGGACTTTATCGGTCCCCGGTTTGAGCATGCGCCCTACTTCCCGGAGCGCATCAACACGGAGTTTATCCGCGTGGTGAATCCCAGCACCATTAAGATGCGGGTGTGGGAGCGGGGCAGCGGCGAGACGCGCTCCTGCGGCACCGGCGCCTGCGCGGCGGTGGTGGCGGCGGTGGCCAAGGGGCTTTGCGCCAAGGGGAGTGATATCACCGTCCGGGTGCAGGGCGGCGATCTGACCGTGAACTATACCGATGAAAAAATTACCCTCACGGGAGACGCCAAGCTGGTCTATACCGGCGAAGGGGAATATTAAGGCATCCCCGCGCAAAAGCAAGAAATTTCTGTACGGGTCCATTTCGTCATCGGTCCGCAAACAAGAGGTTTGACGCCCATTTTTGGGCGTCAAACCCTTTTTTTACTAAAATTCCCCTAAAAAGTTGTGTTCGTCAAGTAAAAATGTTAGCAAAAGGTCCCCAAAAAGGTTAGCACCTTGGAGCACCTAATGGATTGTTTGTTCAACTGGCCTCGGAGACCCAACGCTGTACTTATGGGGACCAAACAGGT
>NZ_JAQUVF010000028.1 GCF_028693505.1 Oscillibacter sp. | reverse complement strand
CTTTTGGCGGAGCCTGGTTTTTTATTTAGTCGTCCAGACTGATGGCGCTGACGGGGCAGCCGTCCCGGGCCTCCTGGGCGCTTTCAAGCAGTTCGTCGCCAAAGTCGCCGCCGTGGGCGAGACCGTCGTCTCCCATGGTGAACACTTCCGGACAGGTACCGGCACACAGGCCGCAGCCGATGCAGTTTTCGTTGACCGTTGCTTTCATAAAATGACCTCCATCATTCCTCTAAAATATTTCCATCCCGGCCCAGTGTCACCACTTGCCAGGGAATGAACTTGCCGCTTTGCCGCAGGGCGGTCTCCGCGGCCCGCTGCAGCCCGCCGCAGCAGGGAACCTCCATGCGCACGATGGTGACCTCCCGGATGTCGTTCCGGCGGAGGATCTCCGTCAGCTTTTCCGCGTAGTCCCCCTCGTCCAGCTTGGGACAACCGATCATGGTGATGCGGTTTCTCATGAACCGCCGGTGGAAATCCGCCCGGGAAAAGGCGGTGCAGTCCGCCGCGATCAGCAGCCGGGCGTTTTGGTAGAAGGGCGCCTCCACAGGCAGAAGTTTTAGCTGCACGGGCCACTGTGCAAGCATGGAAACCGGACCGTCGGTGGGGGCGACAGCTGCCTCGCCGCTGTGGCGAAGGGACTGACTCCGGCTGCCGGGACAGCCGCCAGCGCAAGGACTGCCGCCCCCAGCCACACTGACGGGCCGAGAACTTTCGGCGGCTCTAGAAACCGCCGCCTCGTCAAAGGGGGCCGCCTCCCGCTCCACAAATTGAATGGCCCCGGTGGGGCAGACTGGCAGGCAGTTTCCAAGTCCGTCGCAGTAATCATCCCGCAGCAGCGCCGCCTTGCCGTCCACCATACCGATGGCCCCTTCCTGACAGGCTGCGGCGCAGGCTCCGCACCCGTTGCACAAGTCCCGATTGATCTCTATGATTTTTCGCACCATTCTAGTGTGCCTCCTTTTTTTCATTTCAGTCGTTTTGCATTTGCTTTGTGAGATACAGTATTGTACAATACCATAAAAAAAGATGTTGTTCTTACAACAAAAGAAAAAGAAAAATGAGAGGAGAGGAATGCCGTGCTGATTCGGACCCCCGATTATGAAAGCACGTTCCGCTGTCTGGCGGGAGCGTGTCCCCACACCTGCTGCGCCGGATGGGAGGTGGTGGTGGACGAGGAGACCGCCCGATGCTACGAAACCGTTCCGGGAGCGCTTGGCGAAAAGCTGCGGGGCGCTTTGCGGCGGGACGAAGAGGGCGACGCCTGCTTTCTCCTGGACGGCGGGCGGTGCCCCTTTCTGGACCGGGACAATCTCTGCGAGATTCACCGGACCCTCGGCGAGGCGGCTACCAGCGTCACCTGCCGGGAGCATCCTCGGTTTATCGAGGAGTACGGCCCCTTCCGGGAGATCACCTTTTCCGCCTCCTGCCCCGCGGCAAACGCGCTGCTGCTGGGCAGCAATGAGCCGCTGCGGTTCCGGGAGACGGAGACAGGGGAGGCGAAGGAGCCGGGGGACCCGTGGCTTTCGTGGCTGGCGCCCCTGCGGGAGAGTCTGCTGGACCTGCTGCGATGGCGGCGCTATCCGCTCAAGCGTCGGCTGGCGGCGTTTTTGCACTGTGCCGCCCGGGCGCAGACGCTGCTGGAGGAGGAGCGGCCGGAGCAATTGCCAACGCTCACGGAGAACATGGCGGTGTGGGCGGAGGAGCCGATTCCGGCGATGCCTGCGCTGTTCCCCGCGGGGCTTCGTTTTCTGGGGACGCTGGAAATTTTGGAACCGGACTGGCCGGAGATTTTAAAAGCGGCGGAGCGCACACCGTCGGTTTCCGTGCCGGAAGCGCTGCTGGAACGGATCGCGGTTTATTTTGCGTTCCGGTACCTTCTCAAAGCGGTCAACGACGGGGATTTCCTCTCCAGAGCGCAGCTCTGCGTCTTTGCGGTGGCGTGCGTGGAGCGGCTCTCGGCGGTGTGTCCGTTGGAGGAGGCCCTGCGCCGCTTCAGCTGCGAGATCGAGCACAGCGAGGAGAATCTGGAAGCGCTGCTGTCCGCTTTTCGCCGGGAGGAGGCGCTTTCCTGGACGGCGCTTTTGCGGCAGGGGGGCGATTGACCCGCCGCTTTGTGCGTTTTGCTATGACGCAGCAAATTTTTTTGTTGAAAATGTGAAAATTGCATAAATGTAGTTGACAAATACAAGAAAGCGTTGTACATTATAGACACAGGAAAGGAGTGAGTCCCATGGGCTAGGAAAGCTCAGAGATTCCCAAGACCTGACCCCGGCACCGTTCGAGTTCGGAAAAATCCCACGTAACCCCGGAACGACCCCCAAAGACGAAACACACTCACTATGATGAGCCGCACGAGAGCGTTTCAAGCAGACGTCTGCGTGTCCCGATGTTTTATGGATTGGCAGCAACCAGAGTTACAAACTGAAAAAGACCAAGGCACTCGAACGGAAATACAGGAAAGCACGAGGTATTGACTATTGGACAATCCAATCAGCGAGTGAACCCCCCATTCGTCACTGGAGCGAATGGGGGGTTGTGCTGTGTATAAGCGGTTTTGACTGCTTTGATAAAAAAAGGCCCGGGCCAAAGCCCGGACCTTTTCTGTTTGGAAACTTACTTGTGATCGACGGAGGACATATAGCGGATGAGGTCCACCATCTTGCTGGAGTAACCGCACTCGTTGTCGTACCAGGAAACGACCTTGACGAAGGTGTCCGTCAGGGCAATGCCGGCGGTGGCGTCAAAGATGGAGGTGCGGGGATCGCCCAGGAAGTCGGAGGAGACGATGGGCTCGTCGGTGTAGCCCAGAACGCCCTTGAGTTCGCCCTCGGAGGCATCCTTCATGGCCTTGCAGATTTCCTCGTAGGTGGCGGGCTTTTCCAGATTGACCGTCAAATCCACCACGGACACGTCCAGCGTGGGGACCCGCATGCTCATGCCGGTCAGCTTGCCGTTCAGGGCGGGAATGACCTTGCCCACGGCCTTGGCCGCGCCGGTGGAGGAGGGGATGATGTTGGCAGTGGCCGCCCGGCCGCCGCGCCAATCCTTCATGGAAGCGCCGTCCAGCAGCTTCTGGGTGGGGGTGACGGAGTGGACGGTGGTCATCAATCCGTCCTTAATGCCAAACTTCTCCTCCAAAACCTTGGCGATGGGCGCCAGGCAGTTGGTGGTGCAGGAGGCGTTGGAGACAAAGGTCATGTCGGAGGTGTAATTCCGGTTGTTCACGCCCATGACGAACATGGGGGTGTCGTCCTTGGAGGGGGCGCCCATGACCACGTGCTTGGCGCCGGCGTCGATATGACCCTGGCACTTTTCCTTGGTCAGATGCTGACCGGTGGACTCCACGATATAATCGGCGCCAACCTTGGCCCAGGGGATGTTAGCCACTTCCTTCTCCGCGAACACGGAGACCTTGTGACCATTGACGATCAAAGCGCCTTCCTCATAGGAGATCTCCCCGGGGAAGCGGCCGTGCATGGTGTCGTAGCGCAGCATGTAGGCCATGTAGTCGGGGGACATGAAAGGATCGTTCAGCGCAACGACCTCAACATCGTCACGGGTGATTGCGTCGCGAAAAACAAGACGGCCGATACGGCCAAAACCATTGATGCCAATACGGGTTTTCATAGTCAAAATAGACTCCTTTCCAATACATGGAGTGCAAAACACTCCACCAAAAACGTTTACGTAAACGTTTCAGTTTTCTTCTCAGCTGTATCCTATCACAGGGTAAACGATTTTGCAACTGTCATTTCAAATAACATTTGAAATATGAAATTGTGGGATTTTGATAAAAAATGGGGAGAACCTCCGACTCTTCTGACGAAATACCGCGAAAAGGCCTTGACGAATCCAGGGAAACTGTCATATACTGTCTGTGCAAATGATTACGCAAAAGAGAACATTTTTGCGCAAAGGACGGGCGAATATGAAAGTGACCATCAGTGATGTGGCCCGGATGGCAGGTGTCTCCACGGCCACCGTTTCCCATACGATTAATAATACCCGCTATGTTTCGGGCGAGACGAAGGAAAAGGTATATCAGGCGATTGCGGAGCTGGGCTACACGCCGGACGCCTCTGCCCGCAGCTTCCGCACCGGAAAGAAAAAAACCATCGGCTTCATTGTGCCGGACATCTCCAACAAGTTTTTCGGCACCATGATCGAGTCCGTGGAAAACTATCTCTCCGGCTGTGGGTATCATTTGATTATTGCCAATACCAAAGAGGATATGGAGCGGGAGGAGACCAACATCCGCCTTTTGACCACGGGATTGGTGGACGGACTTCTGGTGGCCAGCACCATGGAGGAGTTTGACCGCTTCGACCACCTGATCCCCGCGGGATTTCCGGTGGTACTGGTGGACCGCACCTTTGAAACGAAAAAATACTCCTCCGTCTGTGTTTCCAACTTCCAGCCCATTTACCGCAGCGTCTGCCGTCTGGCAGGCAAGGGGGACCAGCGCATCGGCATCATCGGCGGGCTGCCCCGTCTTTCTTCGACCAAGGAGCGCATCTCCGCCTATCAGCAGGCGGCGGCGGACTGCGGACTGGTGCAGGATGCGTCGCTGATCCGCTATGGCGATTCCATGGAGAACAGCGCCCGGACGTGTCTGGACGAGCTGCTGGAGCAAAACTGCGACGCCGTGATCGTGTGTCAGGGCCTGATGGCCTCGGAGACCGTCATTTACCTGCACAAAAAGGGCATTCAGCTGGCAAAGGACATTGACCTTGTGAGCTTCGTGGACTACGATTCTAATTTCTATCAGCTCTACGCCAATCAGATGGACTGCATTGTCCAGCCGGTGGAGGAGCTGGGGGAAGCCGCCGGCGAGCAGATTCTCAAGCGGGTGGAGGACCCGGAGGCGCCCATTTTTGAAAAGGTGCTCACCTCCGCGTACCGTCCTTATAATATCCCGAATTCCTGGTCTCATTCCGACCGGTAAATAGACGCCCGGCGCCCCACGGCGCCGGGCGTATCGTTTCGTTTTTCTTGACAAACGCCGCCCGAAACGCCATGATGGAACCGAAATGATATCCACTGGACAAACCCACGCTGCCAAGCAGACATTACATATAAAGAAGGAGCGCTCACGATGGAGTATAATTTTGACAGAGTGATCGACCGCGCCGGAAACCACGCCGCAAAATACGACGAGCGGATAAAAAAATTCGGCACGGACGACGTGATCCCCCTTTGGATCGCGGATATGGACTTTCAGACCGCGCAGCCCATCATTGACGCCCTGACCGCCCGGGCAAAAGAGGGCATCTGGGGCTATACCGCCCGGCTGGAGAGCTACTTTGCCGCCATTCGGGCGTGGCAGGAGCGGCGCAACGGCTGGAAGATCGACCAGAGCCTAATGAGCTGGAGCCTTGGCGTGGTGCAGACCATTTCCGCCATGGTGAAGCTCTTCACGCCGGAGGGCGGGAGCGTTTTGATCCAGACGCCGGTCTATTCGGAATTTTACGACATGGCGGAAGCGTGGAACCGCAACGTGCTGGAAAACCCCTTTGTGGAGCGGGACGGAACGTGGAGCGTGGATTGGGCGGACTTTGAAGAAAAGCTCAAGAGCGCGGACCTCTTTTTGCTGTGCAGCCCTCACAATCCGCTGGGCATCGTCTGGACGCCGGAGGAGCTTACCCGGATGGCGGAGCTTTGCATGAAATACCATGTGCCCATGTTCTCCGACGAGATCCACTCCGATCTGGTGTTCCACGGAAAGAAGCATACGCCGGTGGCGTCGTTGTCCCCAGAGATTGCCGCCTATGTGACCACCGGCATCTCCGGCACCAAAACCTTCAATCTGGCGGGCTTGCAGGCAAGCGCCGTGGTGTTTCCCAACCGGCATATGAAGCGCGTTTTTGACCAGTACTGGCAGTGCATGGATATCCACCGCAACAACGCGTTTTCCCTCACCGCCATGGAGGCGGCCTTTACCGGGGGAGAGGAGTGGCTCAGCCAGCTCCTGCCCTATCTCAGCGCCAACTTTGATTTTGTAACGGATTACTGCAAAAAGTATATTCCGGAAATCAAGACCTATGCGCCGGACGCCACCTATCTCATGTGGCTGGACTGCCGGGGGCTGGGGATGGACAACGGGCAGCTCCACGACTTCATGATCCAAAAGGCAAAGCTGGGACTCAACGACGGCTGCTCCTTTGGGCGGAGTCTCGCGGGGTTCATGCGGCTCAACGCCGCCTGCCCCAGAAGCGTGCTGGAAAAGGCCATGGGACAGCTGGAAGCGGCAGTGAAAGCACGGTAAAGAAGGATAAAAGGCGGGAGCGCTGCCCCACTGAGGGGACGGCGCTCCCGCCTTGTTTTATTTTTTTCATAATCCGCCGCCGAGGCGCGTAAAGACCCAAAGCCGGCTTGCCGGGGCGGCAGAAGAAAGCCCCGGCGGTTTACGCTTCCGTCAGCGTGTAGAGGTCCGTCCGCCGGGCGGAGAGAATGGGCAGCTGCCGGCGCACTTCCTCCACACGCGCAAGGTTTAGCTCGGCGTACAGCGTGGCGTCCTCGCCCCCGGCCCGGCAAAGCACGCTGCCCCACGGGTCCGCCGCCAGGGAGTTGCCGTAGGCCACATATCCGGCACGCTCGTCTCTTGCCGGAGACACGCCCACGGTGAAGCATTGGTTATCCACCGCCCGCTGGCGCAGCAGCAGCTCCCAGTGGGCGGGGCCGGTGGTCATGTTGAAGGCCGCCGGCGCAAACAGGACCTTGGCGCCCCGCAGACACATCAGGCGGCTGAGCTCCTCAAAGCGCAGGTCGAAGCACACGCACAGCCCCATGACGCCAAATTCCGTTTCAAACGTGGTGATGGCATCGCCGGGGGAGAGGGCGTCCGACTCCCGAAAGCACTGTCCGCCCGCCACCTGAATGTCAAAGAGGTGGACCTTTCGGTGCTTTGCCAGCGGCTCGCCCCGGCGGCCGTATACATAGCTGGTGTTGTAGACCTTTCCGTCCGCAAGCTCCGGCAAAGAGCCGCCCACCACATAGATGCCGCTTTCCGCAGCCACTGCGGAAAGCGCGCGCTGGGCGGGGCCGTCCTCCGTTTCGCCGTAGAGACGAAAACAGTCGTTTTGATAGGGGCAGCAAAACATCTCCGGCAGCACGGCGATCTGCGCGCCGTCGCTGGCGGCCTCACGCACCCGGCGGCAGGCCGCTTCAATATTTTCCGATTTGTCCGCCGTCACCGGCATCTGAATCAAAGCAATTCGCATGGAGCATCCCCCCTGTTGCAAACAGTATAGCATGGCGTCCGCCGGTCCGCAATCGAAAAAGCGCAGGGAGCCTCTTGGTTCCTTAGCGAAATCTGTATGGAATAAGAGATTGACAGAAGGGCAGACTCTGTGATATATTGCCCGGTAGAAAAGGGAGTAGCTGGCACAGAAATGTGTATCCGCGGGCGTCAGTACGAGCTTCGGCTCCGCTACGGGTTGGAACGGCGAGACTTTTGTATCAATGCAGGGCATTGACGCAAAAGCCTCGCTTTTTTTGCGTGCTGCCGGAAGGAGAATAGTATGAAAACGGAAAAGAAAATTTGGCAAAAGGGACGCGTGGAACTGTTTCGGGATCTGAAGTGCAAGGAGGACGGCCTCAGCGGGGAAGAGGCGGCGGGACGGCTGGAAACGTACGGCCCCAACGAGCTGCGGGGCGGGGAGCAAAAAAGCACGCTGCGCATTTTTCTGGAGCAGTTCGCGGACTTTCTGGTGGTCATTTTGATTCTGGCCGCGGCGGTATCCGCTGTGCTGGGCGACGTGGAGAGTACCATCGTCATTTTGGCGGTCATCACCATGAACGCCATTCTGGGAACGGTGCAGACGGTCAAGGCCGCCGCGTCCTTAGACAGCCTGAAAAAGATGTCCGCACCCACGGCAAAGGTGGTGCGGGATGGGCACGTTCTCCAGATTCCGGGACGGGAAGTGGTGCCCGGCGACGTGGCGGTGCTGGAAGCCGGCGATTTTGTGTGCGCCGACGGGCGGGTGCTGGAGTGCGCCAGCTTGAAGTGCGCGGAGAGCGCCCTCACCGGCGAGAGCCTGCCGGTGGAGAAAGAGGACGGCGACATTTTTGGAGACGTGCCGCTGGGCGACCGGAAAAACATGGTCTTTTCCGGCAGCTTTGTCACCTATGGCCGGGCAAAGTTTTTGGTGACGTCCACCGGCATGGAAACGGAAATGGGCAAGATCGCCACCCTGCTCAAGAGCACGGAGGAGAAGAAAACGCCCCTTCAGGTGAGCCTTGACCAGTTTGGCCGAAAGCTCTCCATCGGTATTTTGTGCATTTGCGCCGTGCTGTTTGGGGTGAGCGTGTTTTTGCGCCATGAAAATGTGATGAACGCCTTCCTCTTCGCCGTGGCGCTGGCCGTGGCGGCAATCCCGGAGGCGCTGAGCTCCATTGTCACCATCGTCCTCTCCTTCGGCACCCAGAAAATGGCCAAGGAGAATGCCGTCATCCGCAAGCTTCAGGCGGTGGAGGGTCTTGGCAGCGTGTCTGTGATCTCCTCCGACAAGACCGGCACCCTGACCCAGAACAAGATGACGGTGAAGAAGCTGTATACCGGCGGCAAAGTGATTTCCGCCCAGGAGGCAAACTTTGGCGACCCCATACAGGAGCCGCTCTTGCGGGCCGCCCTTTTGTGCAGCGACGCCACGGTGAATGAAAACGGCGAGGTGGGCGATCCCACAGAGACCGCGCTGGTCCGGCTGGGGGAGGATTACGGCATTGACGAGGAGGACACCCGCAGGCAGTGGCCCCGCCTGACGGAGATTCCCTTTGACTCTGACCGCAAGCTCATGTCCACGGTCCACCGTCTCTCTGGCGGACTAATGATGGTCACCAAGGGCGCTGTGGACGTGCTGCTGGAGCGGAGCATCATCTCGCCTGACGAGCGGGCGGCGGTGGAGCGGGTCAACGAGGCGTTCTCCAACGAGGGACTGCGGGTGCTGGCCTTTGGCTGCCGCACGGTGGAGCGCGCCGCTGTGGGACTGGAAGATGAGAGCGGCTTGACCTTCCTGGGCCTCATCGCCATGATGGACCCGCCCCGGGAGGAATCCAAAGCCGCCGTGGCGGAATGTGTTGCCGCCGGGATTCGGCCCATCATGATCACCGGCGACCATAAGATCACCGCCTCCGCCATTGCCCGGGAGATCGGCATCCTGACGCCGGACACGGAAGCGGTGGAGGGCGCTGTGATCGACGGCATGAGCGACGAGGAGCTGCGCGCGTTCGTGCCCGGCGTCTCCGTTTACGCCCGGGTGTCTCCGGAGCATAAGATTCGCATCGTCCGGGCCTGGCAGGACCGGGGCAATCTGGTGGCCATGACCGGCGACGGCGTGAACGACGCCCCGGCTTTGAAGCAGGCGGATATCGGCGTGGCCATGGGCGTCACCGGCACGGAGGTGGCCAAGGACGCCGCCGGCATGGTTCTTACGGACGATAACTTCGCCACCATCGTCAAGGCGGTGAAAAACGGACGCAACGTGTACGCCAACATCAAGCGGGCCATTCAGTTCCTCCTCTCCGGCAACGCGGCGGGAATTTTGACGGTGCTGTACGCTTCACTTCTGGGGTTGCCGGTGCCCTTCGCGGCGGTGCATCTGCTGTTCATCAATCTGCTGACGGACTCCCTGCCCGCCATCGCGCTGGGACTGGAGCCCCACACCGACGCCGTCATGGGGGAGAAGCCCCGCCCCCGCAGCGAGGGCATTCTCACACGAACGTTCCTTGTCAGCGTCGGGCTGGAGGGACTGGTGATCGCTGCCGCCACCATCGCCGCCTTCCATCTGGGCCTTACAAGCGGCGGCGCGGCCACGGGCAGCACCATGGCCTTTGCAACGCTTTGCCTCTCCCGGCTGTTCCACGGCTTCAACTGCAAATCCCGTCGGCCCATCCTACTCAAGCGCGCCTTTTGGAACAACAAGTTCCTGCTGGGCGCATTTGCCGTCGGCACGCTGCTTTTGGGCAGCGTCCTGCTGATCCCGGCGCTGGAGCCGCTCTTTCAGGTGGCGCCGCTTTCCATGGGACTGGTGGGCGCCGTGGCGGGCCTTTCCTTTGGCTCCATGCTGGTCATCCAGCTGCTCAAGGCGCTTCGCACCCGTAAATAATTGCGCAGAGAAAGCCCTTTGTCAAAAAAGCCAGCAGACTTTTTTGACAGTTTCAGCCCCGGCGAAAAGCCGGGGCTTTTCTTTTTGGAAAGATGCGGGTATAATAAGCAAAAAAAGGAGAGAATGCATGATCTACTCCACACTGTGCTATCTGGAGCGGGGCGGGGAATACCTGATGCTCCACCGGATCAAAAAGGAAAACGACCTCAACCGCGATAAGTGGATCGGCGTGGGCGGGAAGTTTGAAGAGGGGGAAAGCCCGGAGGACTGCATCCTCCGGGAGATACGGGAGGAAACCGGCTTAACGCTGACGGAGTATCGCTACCGGGGCCTTGTGACCTTTGTCTCCGATCAGGCGCCCACGGAATACATGCATCTGTTCACCGCCACCGGCTGGACCGGCACGCCCTGCCCCTGCGACGAGGGGGAGCTTGCGTGGATTGACAAGGGGGCGCTGGCGGCCCTGCCCATGTGGGAGGGCGACCGTATTTTTCTGCGGCTGCTGGATTCCGACGCACCCTTTTTTTCCTTAAAGCTGCGGTATGAGGGGGAGCATCTGGCGCTGGCGGTGCTGAACGGAAAGCAAATCGCGTGAAGGCGCGGGTTTGAAAATTTGAGAGCAGACGCGCCGCAAGGCGCAAAGAGGAGGAATTTTATGAACGGAACCGTACTGCTGTTTGGTTTCGATTCCCTGCTGCATATTCTGGCGCTGGAAGCCGCTGTGGGCCCGCTGGGGGCCACTGTGGTGCCGGTGGCCCGGGCAGATTACAACAAGACGCTGGCGGTGCTGGCGGGTCTGGACGCGGAGCCCGGCACAACGCAGCCCTTTGCCGGAGGGTCTCTTGGCGGACGGATGGTGGTGCTGTGCGGCCTTGAGGGAAAGCTGGACGCGCTGCTGCCGGCGCTGGCGAAAGCCGGCGCGGGGCCGGAGTGCTTAAAGGCGGTGCTGACGCCGTCCAACCGCAATTGGAACGCGGTGACCTTGTATGCTGAGCTGCTGCGGGAACATCAGGCGATGCAAAAGAAGTGAGGCGAAGCGCATGAGGATTTTGGTTTCCGCCTGCCTTTTGGGCGCTTGCTGCCGGTATGACGGCGCATCCAAGACTTATCCGTTGGCAGCGGCGCTGGCGGCGCGGCATGAGATCGTGCCGGTGTGCCCGGAGCAGCTGGGCGGCCTTCCCACGCCCAGACCGCCTGCGGAGCGGCGGGGGGACCGGGTGGTGACGCAGGTAGGCGACGTGACGGCGGCTTACCGCCGGGGGGCGGAGGAGACTTGGAAGCTTTGCCGGGCCCTTGGGTGCGAGGCGGCGGTTTTGAAGGAGCGCAGCCCCTCCTGCGGCGGGGGAATGATCTATGACGGAACGTTTCGCGGCGTGCTGACGCAGGGGGACGGCGTGACGGCGGAGCTGCTGCGCGCGCGGGGAATTCCGGTGTTTGGCGAGTCGCAAATAGAAGAGCTGCTGAAATGACGGGGGCCGCCCCGTCATTTTCGACAAATATCAAGGCTTTTTTTATCTATCGGTCATGAAAAAGCCACCTTGCAATACAAGGCCCCTTTCTGTATAATGAATCAAAATAATGAGAGGGGGAGACCATCATGCTGTTTGAAACGAAGAAAGCCAGCACAGGGACGGGCTCCTTATTTTCTTATTTTCTTTTTTAACCGGCCGGGGTGCCGGTGTTTTTTTTGCCTGTATGCGGAGGAGAATTGAGAGGAGAAATTTCATGAAAGAAACGAATTCCACCGTCGGCCAGCAGCCCATTCGGGACGCCAGGGCCCTGGGAATGCCCAAGATGCTGATCCTGGGGCTGCAGCACATGTTTGCCATGTTCGGCGCCACGGTGCTGGTGCCCATTTTGGTGAATACCTACGGACTGCCCCTGAACATCCAGACCACGCTGTTCTTTGCCGGAGTCGGCACGCTGTTTTTCCACGTCTGCACCAAGCTGAAGGTGCCTGCCTTCCTGGGGTCCTCCTTCGCCTTTTTGGGCGGATTTGCCGCCATGGGGTCTATGGACGCCGGTATTTACGCCGGCATGGACGGCGCGGAAAAGCTGCAATACGCCTGCGGCGGCATTGTGGTGGCGGGCCTTCTCTATGTGCTGCTGGCCCTCATCATCAAGCTGGTGGGCGTCCATAAGGTGATGCATTTTCTGCCCCCGGTGGTCACCGGCCCCATCATCATTCTGATCGGACTGAATCTGGCCCCCTCCGCCGTGAGCAACGCCTCCACCTGCTGGTGGCTGGCGCTGGTGGCCATGGGCATCATTATCGCTGCCAATATCTGGGGCAGGGGCATGGTGAAGATCATTCCCATCCTGCTGGGCGTGGTGGGGTCCTATGCGATCGCTGTCATCGGCAACGCCATGGGCGCAACCGTTATCACGGACGCGGCTTCCGGCGCCACCGGCCCCATGCTGAGCTTCGCCGCCATGGCGGAGGCGAACCTTTTCGGCTTCCAGCCCTTCATCACGAATTTCGGTGGCAGCGTTGCAAAGTTTGACGTTTCTGCCATCTTGGTCATGGCCCCCATTGCCATCGCCTCTATGATGGAGCACATCGGCGACATGTCCGCCATCTCCGCCACGGTGGGCGAGAACTTTATTGAAAATCCCGGCCTTCACCGGACTCTGGTGGGCGACGGTATCGCAACGGCCATGGCGGGCCTCTTCGGCGGCCCTGCCAACACTACCTACGGCGAAAATACCGGCGTGCTGGTGCTCTCCCGGGTCCACGATCCCCGGGTGATCCGGCTGGCCGCCATCTATGCGGTGGTATTGTCCTTCAGCCCCAAGTTCGCCGCCTTCGTGAACTCCATCCCCACCGCCATCATCGGCGGCGTCAGCTTCATCCTCTACGGCATGATCTCCGCCATTGGCGTGCGGAACGTGGTGGAGAATCAGGTGGACTTCACCAACAGCCGCAATCTCATCATTGCCGCCGTCATTCTGGTGTGCGGCCTGGGCTTCACCAGCGGGCTGACCTTCCAGCTGGGCAGCGCTTCCATCACGCTGACCAGTCTCGCCATTGCCGCCATCTCCGGCATCGTGCTCAACGCCATCCTGCCGGGCAACGACTTTGAGTTTGGCAAGACCGCGAATTCCGACGACGCCGGTTCTCTGGGCAAGTATTGATCTGCAAATGAGAAAAAGGGGATGCGGCTTTCGCTGCGCCCCCCCTTTTTTGGATATTTTACAAAAAAACGGGGAATTCGGTTGACTTTCCCCAAAAGTTTTATATAATGATTGAGCTAAGCATGATAGAGGCGCGGATGCCAAGAGTAGTTCTCCCCACATGGACAGGCTGCGGGGGAGGAGGAAAGGGACGTCCGCCGAGGTTGTGGACCCCAAGCCTGTGGGGGAAACGGCCGGGCTGCGGGAGAAGATGCCGCAGACTGTCGCCCCGGCGGGGCGGAGCGCTGTCGTGGTTCCATACGCTCTGTGCGTCGTATGAAGTCATGACTCTGTCATGACTTCATTTTTTTAGGAGAGAGAATCATGAAATTGCGGATGCGACGGATCTTGCCGCTGCTGGCAACGGTGCTGGTGCTGTGCGGAGCCATGGCCGGCACGGCGCTGGCGGCGGACCCTACGGACGAAAGCGGCACAAAAATGATCGAATGCCCCACCTGCGGTGGAAGCGGCGCGTGCATGGAGTGTTACGGACTGGATGCACTCTGCGAGAGCTGCGGCGGGACCAATGCCTGCGCCGATTGCGGCGGCAGCGGCTATGTGGAATCCCCCAGCCGGTTTTATAACACCCTCTGGTCCCTGCTTCCGCCGGTCATCGCCATTGCGCTGGCGCTCATCACAAAGGAAGTGTACAGCTCGTTGTTCATCGGCATTCTGGCGGGCGGCGCGCTGTATGCGAACTTTGCCTTTGAGGGCGCGGTGCTCCACGTCTTTCAGGACGGGATCGTCTCCGTGCTGTCCGACGGTTACAATGTGGGCATTTTGATCTTCCTCGTCATTCTGGGGGCCATGGTGTGCCTGATGAACAAGGCCGGCGGCTCCGCCGCCTTCGGCCGCTGGGCGCAGACCCACATCAAGACCCGGGTGGGCGCGCAGCTGGCCACCATTGTGCTGGGGTGCCTAATCTTCATTGACGACTATTTCAACTGCCTGACTGTGGGCAGTGTGATGCGGCCCATCACGGATAAGCACCGCATCTCCCGGGCCAAGCTGGCGTATTTGATCGACGCCACCGCTGCGCCGGTGTGCATCATCGCGCCCATCTCCTCCTGGGCTGCCGCCGTCGCCGCCTTTGCGGAGGAGGGGCAGGGATTGAGTCTCTTCATCCGGGCCATCCCCTTCAACTTCTACGCCATCTTGACGGTGGTGATGATGGTGGGCATGGCGCTGATGAAGGTGGAGTTTGGCCCCATGGCGATCTTTGAGAGCAATGCGGAGGAGACGGGCGATCTGTTCTCCGGCGCCAACCCCTATGCCGCCATGGATGAAGAAATGGAGGAGAATAAGGGCCGGGTTTTGGATCTGGTGCTGCCCATCGTGGTGCTGGTGATCTGCTGCGTTCTGGGCATGATCTACTCCGGCGGCTTCTTCGCCGGCGCGGGATTTGTGGAGGCATTCTCCAATTCCGACGCTTCCGTGGGACTGCTGCTGGGCTCTGCCTTCGCGCTGGTCTTTACATTGGTCTATTACAGCATCCGCCGCGCCATGTCCTTCCGGGATATGATGGGCTGCATTCCCGAGGGGTTCAAGGCCATGGTCCCCGCCATCATGATCTTGACCTTTGCGTGGAGCCTGAAAGCCATGACGGATTCTCTGGGCGCCAAGTATTTCGTCCGGGACTTCGTGTGGAACAACGCGGCGGGCGCGCAGATGTTTTTGCCGGCCATCGTGTTTGTCATCGGGTGTCTGCTGGCCTTTGCCACCGGCACCAGCTGGGGGACCTTCGGTATGCTGATCCCCATTGTGCAAAATGTGTTCCCCGTGGATCACCCGCTGGCCATCGTGTGCATTTCCGCCTGCATGGCGGGCGCTGTTTGCGGCGACCACTGCTCGCCCATTTCCGACACCACCATCATGGCTTCCGCCGGCGCCCAGTGCGACCATGTGAACCATGTTTCCACCCAGCTGCCCTATGCGTTTACCGCGGCGGCGGTGAGTTTTGTCTCCTATGTGGTGGCGGGATTCATTCCCAATGCGTTCATTGCGCTGCCGGTGGCGATTGTATTGATGCTCGCAACGCTTCTGGTCATCAAGCGCATCCATCGCAACAAGGCCGCCTGATGCCCCAGTGGGAAGCGGCGAAGCCCTTTCCCGGACCGGCGAATATTCAAATAAAAAAAGGACGCTCATTTCAGTGAAATGGGCGTCCTTTTTTGTTATACATTTGGGTCCAGAGCGTGCACGGAATGGTGCAGCTGCGCCGGAGAGTGGGGGTACTGGCGAGAGAAGGAGCGGACGATCCGCTGACAGACCTTGCAGCTGTTTTCGTAATTGGCCTGCCGGAGCAGCACGATGAATTGGGAGACGCTGCACCGGGCGGCAATATCACCTTTGCGCAGGTTGATGCATACAATGTCCTGCAGGTTTTCCATGGCCCGGTCCAGACTGCGCCGGGGAAGCTCCTGCCCCGCTTCACCGGAGAGGGAGAGCAGCGCGATATGGGCTGCTCTGCCGCTGCGGACGATGGCTCTGGCCTCGGAGTGATAGATCGCCCGGAAGGAGTCGTAATCACACAGCAGGGCGCCCTGAGAGGCTTCCGATTCCTGCAACTGGACCTGAATGGTGTCTATGGAAACGGCGCGGTCGTTGACAATGCGGACGGCATCCCGGTAAAGTGCGCGGGTCTCCTCCGCCGGCAAAATGCCAAAATCGGATAAAAGAAGGCTGCTCAGGTCCTCATAAACAGTTAAGACGCCCCGCTGGTCCCCGGTGGCCAGAAGATTACGCATCAGGCATTGATAAAGGGCTTCGTTGTAAGGCTCCCTGGCAATGGCGCTGCGGCAAAGGGACACTGCCTCGTCGGACAGATGGCGCGCCTCCAGCAAAAAGAGCGTTTCCAGCGCGGTTGAGACATAGAGATTGTGGAAATAGGCGGCGATGGGGACGACCCATGGCTCCGAGGAGAGCTTGGAGAGAAAATCTCCCTGATATAAGGCCAGCGCCTCCCGGTACTTTTCCAGACGCTCGGCGTCCTCTTCGGCGGCGCTGCCGGCTTTGCAAAGCGCCTCAAAGTCATCCACGTCCAGCGAAGTGGGAATCTCGGTGTTCCAGGCATAGTTGCCGTCCTTGCGGATAATCAGATCCTGACCGACGGAATTGCCCAGCTGATTGAGCATGGAGCGCACCCTGTGGAACATGGTCTTGAGCGCGTTGAGGGGATTGGAGCTGCCGCCTTCTTCGCCCCAAAGCAGATTCACCAAATCCTCCTGTGAGACGACGCGGTTGCGGCAGTAGATCATGTACGCCAAAAGCAGCCAGATCTTTCGGGACCGGTTGTCACTGCCGGTAACGGATGTATTGTCCAGAGTAATGGAAAATTCGCCCAACATCAACACCCGCGGATTGCCCGTCTCCATGCGCTTCCCCTCCCGTCCTGCAGAAACCGAGATATAATAGCTTATTGATAGTCACTATATCACAGGCGTTATTTTTTTGCAATGGAAAACAGACTTGGTTACGCAAGTCGATACAAAATGCGTAAAATTTTTAAAAAATACTTCCTTTTTTGAGGAAAGCTGTTATAATATAAAAAAGAACATACTGACGGACCCGGCGGATACGGAGGAGAGGAGGCAGAATGCGATGCCAAAGTTCTGGAAACGGCTGGCGCCGCTGCTGTTGGCAGTTTTGCTGCTGACCGGCTGCGGGAAAAATTCATCGACCCCGGCTGTGGAAATTTCCGGCGCGGAGACTGCCTCGTCGGAAGAGGTGGAGCTGGAGGAAGAGGCCGTCGCTTTGGCGGAGACTCCGGCGCTTTCCACCGAGTTGATGCCGGTGGCGTCGGGGACAAAGGTGAAATCCAACGAAAAAGCAAAAATTGACTATTCCAATATAGTCGACGGTTATGTCATGGTGCGCTATACCGCATCCACAGACAAGCGGCTGAAAACACAGGTGAAGGGTCCCACGACGACCTATACATATAATATTACCGCCGGGGAGAGCTGGACGACCTTCCCCCTGTCCGACGGAAACGGCAACTATCAGGTGACGGTCTATGAAAACGTCTCCGGCACCCGCTATGCATCGGTGCTCTCCCAGACCTTTACAGTGACGCTGAAGGATGAGTTTGCGCCCTTCCTGCGGCCAAACCAATATGTAAACTATGAGAATGCGCCCAATACCGTGGCCAAGGCCGCGGAGCTGGTGGCCAAAAAAGAAGAACCGCTGGACAAGGTGACGGCAGTCTACGACTTTGTGGTAAACAACATTACCTATGATACAAAACTGGCGGCCACGGTCCAAAGCGGATACCTGCCGGTGCTGGATACGGTGCTGGAAAAAAAGACGGGCATTTGCTTTGACTATGCCGCGCTGATGGCCGGCATGCTCCGCAGCCAGGGGGTGCCCTGCAAGCTGGTGGTGGGCTATGCCGGAAGCGCGTACCACGCCTGGATCAGCGTGTGGTCTGAGGAGACCGGATGGGTCGAGGGGGTCGTGTATTTTGACGGCACCACCTGGCAGCGGATGGACCCCACCTTTGCCTCCTCCGGAAAGGAAAGCCCGTCCGTTATGAAATACATCGGGGACGGGGCCAACTACACGGTGAAATATCTCTATTGAGAGAACCCCTTTACGAAACGGAAAGATTGGTTTAAAATAGGCTTGCAGGCTGTCTGCAAGCCTATTTTTTTAAATGAGATCGGGTGGAGCGCGTATGAAACAGAGTACCATGTCCTATATGGAGACCGCGGACCTGTGCCGGGAGCTGGCGCTGCTGCTTCACGCCGGCGTGAGCGTGGGGGACGGCATTGCGCTTTTGAGCGAGGAGGATCCCTCCGGCGCGTATCGGGAAATGCTGGAGACCATGGCCCGCCGGGTGGATGAAGGCGGCGCCCTTTCCGCCGCGCTGAAGGAGTCGGGCCGCTTTCCGGTGTATGTGCCCGGCCTCATCGAGGTTGGAGAGCGCTCCGGACGAACGGAAGAAGCGCTGGAGTCGCTGGGGCGCTATTATGAGACGCGGGAGCAGATGAGCCGCCGCATCCGCAGCGCGCTGCTGTATCCCTGCGTATTGATGGTTTTGATGCTGGTGGTGATCGTGGTGCTTTTGACCCGCGTGCTGCCGGTATTCAACGAGGTATATGCGTCCCTTGGCGGGCATCTGACCGGCGTTGCGGGGGGGCTGCTGACCCTTGGCGGGTGGCTGGATGCCGCCATGCCGGTTTTGTGTGTGCTTTTGGGACTTGCGGTGGCGTTTTTGTGGGCGTTTTCCGTCAGCGGCGCGTTTCGGGACCGTCTGGCGGCCCTCTGGCAGAAGCGGTGGGGGGACCGGGGCGTGTCCAGAAAGCTCAACGACGCCCAGTTTGCACAGGCCCTGTCCATGGGACTTGGCAGCGGGCTAAGGCTGGAGGAAGCCATGGAGCTGGCCGCCCGGCTTCTTGCGCAGGTACCCGCTGCCGTGAACCGGTGCGAGGCGTGCCGCGCCCAACTGGAGCAGGGGACGGACCTTGCCGGGGCAATGCGGGATACGGGCGTGCTGGCGCCGTCGGTGTGCCGCCTGCTGGCGCTGGGTGTCCGGGGCGGCAGGGCGGACACGGTGATGGAGGAGATTGCCCGCCGCCTTTCCCGAGATGCCGATCAGGCCGTGGAGAACCGCGTGGCGCAGGTGGAACCCGCCCTCGTTCTGGTCAGCTCCATTCTGGTGGGGGCGATTCTGCTCTCCGTGATGCTGCCGCTCATGAACATCATGACGGCCATTGGGTGAGCGAATGAAAAGACATGGATGGGGGCTTGGAAAGCTGGACGGCCTCTTGGCTCCTGCGGCGGGAGCGCTGGCGCTGCTGTGCTTTTTGACTGCGCTTTCCAATCTGACCGCCGGCCGGGACGACAAGGGCAAGCAGCAGCTGGAAGATGCGCTCCGCCGGGCCGCGGTGGCCTGCTACGCCGCCGAGGGCGTTTATCCGCCGGAGCTTTCCTATCTGGAGGAGCGCTACGGCGTTCAGGTGGATGCGGAGCGATTCACGGTTACTTATGACATTTTTGGATCGAACCTGATGCCGGACATCACGGTTCTGGAAAATAAGCCATGATTGGACGAGTGAAAAAATCACAGATGGACGGGCTGCTGGCCCTGCTGGTGCTGAGCGTGTTTGCCGTGTGCATCCTCGCGGTGCTTTTGACAGGGGCGGACACTTATGGGCGCCTGAAGCAGCGGGATGAGGCGTCTTACGACCGCCGCACCGCCGCCCAGTATCTTGCCACCAAGGTCCGTCAGGCGGACGCGGACGGCGGCGTGGCCATGGTCACGTCCTTTGACGGCGAAATGCCGGTAAACGGCGTGGGCATGTGGCCCACCGGGGGCGATACCCTCTTTTTAGAGGAAATCATCGACGGCGCGCCCTATTATACCCGGGTCTATTATTACGACGGCTATCTCCGGGAGCTGTTTAGTGACGCCGCCGCGGAGATGGCCCCGGAGGACGGGGAAAAAATTCTGGAGGCCCGGGGACTGACCTTTGACTGGACCCCCACCGGGGCCCCGGGAAGCCTTTTGACGGCGGAAGTGACGGATGCAGACGGCGGCGTGGAACGCGTGGTGCTGTCCCTGCGCAGCGGAAGGGAGGGGGTGTCATGAGAAGCAAAGCGCCCCTGGCGCTCATGGAGCAGCTGGTCATGGTGCTGGTGTTTGCCCTGGCGGCGGCACTTTGCATGCAGGTGTTTGCCCTCTCGGACCGTATCTCCCGCCAAAACGAGACCATGGATCGGGCGCTGCTGGAAGCGCAGAACGCGGCGGAAATTCTGAAAAATGACCATGGAGACTATGAAAAAGCCGCCCGGGAATGGGGCGGAGAGTGGAACGGAGCGATGTGGGGCCTTTCCTGGGACGCGAGCTGGACCCCCGTCGCAGCAAGCGCTGCGCCTGCCTACCATATGCTGGTGACCCCGGCAGAGGGGGGCAATGCGCTGCTGGGAGCGGCGGATGTGACGATCTACACGGCGGACGGCGCGCTGCTTTGCACGCTGCCAGTGGGATGGCAGGAGGTGGACGGCAATGGGTGAGAGGACCTCCTCCCCCGCTGTGGGCGGCAGCTCGCTGCTGGTCATCTTCGCGGTGCTGTGCCTGAGCGTGTTTGCGCTGCTGGGGCTTTCCACCGTGCAGGCGGACGGGCGGCTGGCGGACGCTTCCCACGAGGCGGTGGCGGCCTACTATGCGGCGGACGCGCAGGCCGAGCGCATACTTGCCCAGCTTCGTGGGGGCGAGGTACCCGACGGCGTTTCCGTGGATCAGGACCTCTACTCCTATACCTGCCCGATTTCCGACACGCAGGTTTTGAACGTCGAGGTGCGGGTAAAGGGAACGGACTATACCGTTTTGCGCTGGCAGGCATCGTCCGCCGCCGATTGGCAGCCGGAGACCACACTGGACCTGTGGGACGGAGATCCCGTGACGGATCTGGGACCATCATAAGGAGGAAGCAATCATGGCGGACTTGTTGGAGTATTTGAAACGGGCGGTGGAGGACCGGGCTTCGGACCTCTTTTTGGTGGCCGGCGGTCCGGTGAGCGAGAAGGTGGAGGGCCATCTGTATCCCATCAGCGCGGAAAAGATGTTTCCCGCGGAGACGGAGCGGCTGATCTCCGGGATCTACGAGCTGGCAAGCCGCCCGATGGACCGGTACCGCGCCACCGGAGACGACGATTTTTCCTTTGCCGTTTCGGGGCTGGCCCGGTTCCGGGTGAATGCGTACCGCCAGCGGGGGTCCCTGGCGGCGGTGGTCCGGGTGGTGGCGTTTGACATCCCGGACTGGCAAAGCCTCCGCATTCCTTCGGCGGTGATGGACCTTGCCGACACGGCCCACGGCATGGTGCTGGTCACCGGAACCGCCGGCAGCGGAAAATCCACCACCCAGGCCTGCATCATCGACCGCATCAACCGCACCCGGGAAGCGCACATCATCACGCTGGAGGACCCCATCGAGTTCCTCCACCGGGACTGCAAAAGCATTGTCAGCCAGCGGGAGATCGCCATTGACACGGAGGATTACCTCTCCGCGCTGCGGGCCTGTTTGCGGCAGGCGCCGGATGTGATTTTGCTGGGGGAGATGCGGGACCACGAGACCATCCGCACCGCCATGACGGCGGCGGAGACCGGGCATTTGCTGATTGCGACCCTCCATACCAGAGGGGTGGTCAACACCATCGACCGGGTGATCGACGCCTTTCCGCCGGCCCAGCAGGCACAGATTCGAGTCCAGCTGAGCATGGTGCTGCGCACGGTGGTCTCCCAGCAGCTGCTGCCGGATAAAAACGGCGGTTTGGTCCCGGCCATAGAGATCATGCACGTGAACCCCGCTATCCGCAGCATGATCCGGGACAGCAAAAATCACCAGATCGACAATACCGTCTCCGCCGGCGGCGGTGAGGGCATGATCTCCATGGACCAGTCCATTCTCGCGCTGTATCAGGCGGGTACGATCACGCTGGAGACCGCATTGAACTATGCGGAAAATCCGGAGCAGCTTCGCCGCCGCATAGCAAACTGAATGAAAAGCGCAACGCGCCGTTCGACAAGAGGTCGGACGGCGCGTTACATTTTTAAAACAGGCGCTCCGTTTTGGTTGATTTGTGTAATATTTACAAAAATGTACCCCTTAAAATTGAGCAATATTTTCTTTTAATTTGAAGGAAGAAATGGAAAATGTAACCGGGGCTGTAACCGGTGGATGGTATACTGCCATCATAGATAAAACAGAAGGGGGGTATTCCCTGAATGCAAAGCAGCGTGTACGGCAATGAATATCGGACGACCATGGTGTGTATGGATAGCTGTCGGGACGGTGTGCTGGTGGGCAGAATGTACAATCCGTATCTGCCAAACGGAGACACATTTAAAAGCCTGATAGAATTTCTCCGGAAGATGGAGAATTTACTGGATGCCATGCAGTTTCCACAATCCTTCACTGCGCTGCGGGCTTTTTCGCCGCCGCCTTCCATGGTGAGAAAACCGACGGATCTGCAAGTCCAGGAAGGAGCGTGCGCCACCTTTGCGGTACGGGTACTCTTCCGACAAAACGCCAGCTGGCAAGGATCGGTTACCTGGCTGGAAGGCAACCGGGAAGAGAGCTTTCGCAGCGTACTGGAGCTTGTCCTGCTGCTGGACAGCGCATTGAACACGGCGGCAAAAGAAGAGAATCAACAGCCTTCCCCGTCATGCGAGGCGTGACAAGAGCATCAGAGAAAAACCCAACGCGGCGGGCGCCGCCCATAATCCGAAACGACTGAACCAGCAAACCGGTGGGAAACCCCGGGACGCAAAGCAAGGGGGCTAAAGCGAAAGCTATGCCGGCCCGGTTGCCAATACGTCGGAATTCAAATGTTCGAGTATGAAAGGAGCAACAAATCATGGCAAACACGAGAAAGAGAATGATGGCGCTGTTTATGGCATTTGTCATGTGCTTTAGCCTACTGCCGATCAGCGCATTGGCAGGAGACGAAAACATCGTAGAGGTGTATGTCGGTGAGACAAAGACTCTCCCCGGCGTCACAAAAAGCGCCAAGGAGGGCGATACCTGGTCCGTCAAGAACGAGGACATCGTCTCTGTGGAGGACGGAATGGTCACTGGCCTTGCGGTCGGAGAGGCCATTGTGACCCATACGTATTTTGTTGAAAAAGAGACCGCCGGCAACGGTGGTAACAGCGGCGCAACGACTCCCGTCGAGGAGCCCAGCGTTCCTTCCGAGGAGCCCGGCGTTCCTTCCGAGGAACCCAGCGTTCCTTCCAAGGAACCCAGCGTTCCTTCCGAGGAGCCCAGCGTTCCTTCCGAGGAGCCCAGCGTTCCTTCCGAGGAGCCCAGTGTTCCTTCCGAGGAGCCCAGCACTCCCGTGGAGGAGCCCAGCACTCCTGTCGAGGAGCCCAGCACTCCTGTGGAGCAGCCCAGCACTCCCGTCGAGCAGCCCAGCGCTCCCGTGGAGGAGCCCAGCGCTCCCGCAACGGTTCCCAGCGTGGGCAGCGGTATGCTGAGCGGCCTGCTGGTATTCAATGATCCCGCCGAGGAGTCCGGCACTCCTTCCGAGGAGCCCAGTGCTCCTTCCGAGGAGCCCAGTGCTCCTTCCGAGGAGCCCAGTGCTCCTTCCGAGGAGCCCAGTGCTCCTTCCGAGGAGCCCAGTGCCCCCGCCGAGCAGCCCAGCACTCCTTCCGAGGAGCCCAGCGCCCC
>NZ_JAQUVF010000004.1 GCF_028693505.1 Oscillibacter sp. | reverse complement strand
ACTCGTAATGAGAAGGTTGTGGGTTCGATTCCCACCATCAGCTCCACAAAAACCGCCTAAAACGAAAGTTTTAGGCGGTTTTTGCAACTTTTGACTGATTTAAAAAATGCGCAATCCCGTTTTGTGGTACAGGAATGGTAATGATAAAAGAAAGCAAGGTACCGTCCCCAATATACTGTATGGCAATCGAGAGATAGCATCATCCCGACATTTTAAATTTGGCCGTTCTTGTTGACTGTTGCAAAGTACATCTAATCTTGTGAGAGATGGACAAGCATTAAGATATAGCAATTTTAAACAGGTTGATTTACCTATCATCTCTTTGGATGAGCAAGAGCAAATCTCTAACTATTTAGACATGAAAACATCTCAAATAGATGGTCTGATTCAAGATATTGCATCTCAACTTGTTCTTCTGAAAGAATACCGTCAATCCATTATCAGCGAAGCGGTAACCGGCAAGGTTAAGGTCTGTGGAGGTGATGCTTCATGAATGGGACCGAAGTGGTAAATGTAGTGCAATTGACAGAAATGCAGATTGCTCTTATCCCGGCCATTGCTGCTTTAGCAGGCTCTATAATTGGTGTGTTGGGCTCATGGCTTTCCATATGGATACAAAGGGCGATTATCTGATTTCAATAACCATTTAAAAAACGGACTATATACAAGGCTTTGGTCAGGAATCAGCATCACATACGCTGAACTGATTTTGCCTTGCAATCCGCTCCATTCAATACCGCCTTGGAAGCTTCTCATGCTTATTACAAAATCGTTCGGTTCAACATGTTTTAATATATCTGCACCAGTGATTACCTGCACAACTCGAGAACCTTGTTCCATATAATCTTTTTGATACACTATTCCGAGCTGTTGTGATGCGGTAAGTTGTTCATCATCAGGAAAAACCCTATCTTTTCGCGAAGAAAACAGCCATCTACTTTGTGACATTTCCCAATGCGCTGGAACCTCCCCAATCCAATCAACGCCGCTGTCTTTCATCGGCACAGAGGGGTCAAGTCCTCTGGTAACTGCTTCACTGATAATTGCCTGCCGTTTTTCTTTTAGTAGCTCAATCAGCTTTTCCTTGTCGGCAATGATACTGTCAATTCGTGCGGTTTTTCGGTCAATATACGTAGCAACAGTTCGCTGATTTTCTAAAGTAGAAGTGTTCAGTGAAAAATTTTTTATCATCTCAACGGGAACTCTTTTTAGCCCACCTGCCCCATACATGCTTGCGGTTGCTTGCTGTTTGAAATCATGTTCTTGCAGCAGATAGAACAAAAACTTGGGATCGATTTTTGTCGGTCTAATAACATACAATTCAGAGCTTCCCAATCCATATCCGTTTCGCAATTTAGATGCTATAGCAATATTTCCGTTTTCAAAACACGGTGTAACTTTTGCTCTTGCAGCAAGGTATTTTGACGATTTGAAGAAGGACGCCCATGCACGATATTTATCATGGGAGCACTGCTATACATTCTTTCAAAAGAATCGAACGCATCCATCTGAGGAAACGCTGGATCTGCTGTGCTTGCACTTAGCGTGGTATCTGGCAAGCTGGGGGATGCTGCGCGGCGGTGCATTCCTTCTGCAGAAGGATTATCTGATCCACATGCCCGTGGTTCGTTTGCTCACCTCCGACCGATGTGCAAACTTGTATAGCCTCTCTATTGAGGAACTGACCGATGAAAATGTTGTAACTGACATATTTGCTTTAAGTAATGAAATTTCAAGCCTATATGCGGCTGAAACGAAAACAAGCGAAGATGACCAAGGCAGCATTGCCAGCGACACTCTGATTACGAAAATCCTTCTTGGTACGATTGGCTGCACACCGGCCTATGATCGTTACTTTAAGTCCGGGCTGCGAATCAGCGGTGTTGCGCAGCAAGGCTATACACCAAACTCAATGCTCGGACTGGCCGACTATTACATACAGCATCTCACTGAATTTGAAGCATTTAGAAACAAAATCAGTAAGAATAAAATAGAGTACATGCCCATGAAGGTTTTAGATATGTGCTTTTGGCAGCTTGGCTATGAAGCGGAGCAAAGGGGCGAGGAAAGAAGCTAAACATCGGGCGTAAGGCTTGCAGGAGGAATTGAATGTACAGTTTTGTATTTCAGCTTATTACCAGCCCACTTGGACTTCCAATATCGCCCTTGTACGAGTATCTGATTTTGCTTGTCCTAAATGAAATTGCCTTTCAAATAGCTTGGAATGCATCCCCCGGAGGCCGGTGGGGCTCAGAAATACATTGGGCAGTCAGAATCCCGACATTCATAATCATTTGGGCAATCACCTATGGCGTGATCTGGACTGCTAAATGGGTGTGTGCAAATTGGATACTGGTTGTTTCTTGTATAGGGGCTTTGGCAATTTTGGGCGGTACCATTGCGCTGGTGGTACTCAGACGAAAAAGAGTTTAAAACAAAAATGTCTGACGGGATGGCCTTTGCAGCAATTACCTACCCTTATCAACAACACACGGTTGTGGGTTCGATTCCCACCATCAGCTCCAGCTCAGAAACACCCCTTCCCGCTCCGTTTCCCGCTTCGCGGAAAACTGCGCCGGACGGGGTGTTTCTTCGCCTTCCAACCGCAAATGCTTCGCTGCTTTGCGGTTGGAAGGGACGGGGAAACAAGAGGCGGGACGCAGGCGGCATCTTTTTATAGAATACCAAACAACAAGGAGAACCGGTCTGCGGAGTGGCTCTTTCATTTGGAACTTTGGCAGATCGCGCTCCCGCGCAGAAAGTGTTCTGTCCAAAGTGAGCGCGTTCTCAAAAGCCCGCCGGAAACATCCGGCCGGCTTTTTCTGCACAAAAAATTGCGCCCGAAGCGGATAAACGCTTCGGGCGCAGGGGTTAATGAAAACAATCGTGCCGCGAAAAAGGGAAGAGCGGCTCAGATTCCGGAAATTTTGGCTTTGGACTGCTGCATTTGCAGCTCTAAATAGCGCTCTGCGGAAATACTGAAATAGCTGAGCGTCTCCGTTTCCTGTTCCGCCTGGAAGCCGCAGCGCTGCACCACCGCCTCGGAACGGGCATTGCCGTGATAGATTTTGGCAACCAGCTTCCGGGCACGCCATTCCAAAAATACCTGCCGCTGCGCCGCGGCAACGGCTTCCACGCCGTAGCCGTTGCCCCAGAGCGTCTCGTCTCCGATCACGAATACGATTTCATATTCCTGCGGAAGAGACAGCTGCCGCAGTTTTACAAAGCCGATGGGGTCATCGGTTTGCGTGCGGACCAGGAAAAAGCGTCCGTACTGGTTAAAATGATAGCGGAGCATGGGGGGCGACACCGTGGACAGCAGGCCATGCAGGTTTGCAACCACGTCCGTATCCTCATTCAGATAACGGGTCACGTGCCGATTTTGAAGCCAAAGCGCCAGTTTCTGCACGTCCGGAGGGGTAATATCAGAGCATAAAAAAATAGAAGCGGCTTTCTTCATACGCTTACCTCACAGTAACAATACTAAAAAGCCCTTCTATGCGATGCTGCATGGACGGTTCTTTTTTATTTAATTGTTTTAACCATAGCATATCCCTCCAAACTTGTCAAGCCGACCGACAGGAGATGGCAAAGGCGCTGCTTTTTTTGGGAAAATCTTTCGGAACCCCCTATGCAAAAGCGGAAAAATACGTTAAAATAAGAACGTTGAAATCAAAAAGGATACGATGGAGGTTGTTTCATCATGGCAAAACCTGTTTATCAGCGCGTGCTGCTGAAAATCAGCGGTGAGGCCCTGGCCGGAGACAAGCATACCGGCCTGGATTTCGAGGTCATCGGTCAGGTCTGCGACGTTTTGAAGGGCTGCTTGGAAATGGGCGTTCAGGTTGGACTGGTGGTCGGCGGCGGAAACTTCTGGCGCGGCGCGAAGAACAGCGGCGGCAAAATGGAGCGCACCCGTGCCGATCACATGGGCATGCTGGCCACGGTCATGAACTGTCTGGCGGTGGCGGACGTGTGTGAGCAAAAGGGTATCCCCGTCCGGGTCCAGACGGCTCTTGAGATGCGCGCCGTGGCGGAGCCTTATATTCGCTCCCGGGCCATCCGGCATCTGGAAAAGGGCAGAGTGGTCATTTTCGGCGCCGGTACGGGCAATCCCTATTTCTCCACGGATACCGCCGCTGTGCTGCGGGCCGCGGAGATCAACGCGGACGTGATTTTGCTGGCGAAAAATGTGGACGGCGTTTACAACGCCGACCCGGTGAAGGACCCTTCCGCCGTCAAATACGATACCATCAGCTATGACGAGGTCCTCTCCCAGCACCTGATGGTGATGGACTCCACGGCGACCTCTCTTTCCATGGACAATCGAATCCCGGTACTGCTCTTTGCACTGAAGGACCCGCAAAACATCATCCGTGCCCTGTGCGGCGAGAAGGTCGGCACTGTCGTCAAGGAATGACGGACAGCACAAATCCATGCGCGTAAGCGCCTCCCAGAACACAAAGTGAAAGGAAGGACTTTATCATGTTGAAGGACGAATACAAGGTTTACGAAGAGAAAATGGGGAAGAGCATCGACTCTGTCGGGGCGGATTTTGCCTCTGTGCGCGCCGGGCGGGCCAATGCGGCCGTGCTGGACCGCATTGTGGTGGATTATTACGGCAGCCCCACCCCCATCCAGCAGATCGCGGCCATTGCCTCCCCCGATCCCCGGGCGCTGGTGATCACCCCTTGGGATGCCTCCGCCCTCAAGGCCATTGAGAAGGCGATCCAAAACTCCGAGCTGGGCATCAACCCCCAGAACGACGGCAAGGGCATCCGCCTCAATTTCCCCCAGTTGACGGAGGAGCGCCGCAAGGAGCTGGTCAAGCAGATCCATAAATATGCCGAGGCGGGCAAGGTGGCCATTCGCAACATCCGCCGGGATGCCATTGAGCATTTCAAAAAGCTGGAGAAGGCCACCGAGATCACGGAGGACGAGATGAAGCAGGCCGAAAAGGACTTGCAGAAGATGACGGACGACAGCTGCAAGAAAATCGATGAGCTGCTGGCCAAAAAAGAAAAGGAATTGATGGCGGTCTGATGGCAAATAGTTGGAAAAGCAACGATACGGCGGGGCAGACGGCACGTCTGCCTCGCCATATTGCGATTATTATGGACGGGAACGGCCGCTGGGCGACGCAGCGGGGGCTGCCCCGGACCGTCGGCCATAAGGCCGGGGCGGAGACGTTCCGCCGCATTGCCACCCATTGCAAGAATCTGGGCGTGGAGTATTTGACGGTTTACGCCTTTTCCACGGAAAACTGGAAGCGCTCCGCCGACGAGGTGGGCGCCCTCATGGGGCTTTTGAAGCGCTATTTGCAGGAAGCCGTGGACACGATGGAAAAGGACCATATCCGCCTTCGCTTTTTCGGAGACATGACGCCCATCTCGCCGGAGCTGCGGGCGCTGGCCCACGAGACCGACGAGATCTCCACCCATCTGCCCCCGGGGGATTTTCAGGCCAACGTCTGCTTGAATTACGGCGGGCGGGATGAGATTTTGCGGGCGGTGCGCCGCTTTGGCGCGGATTGCGTGTCCGGGGCAAGGAAACCGGAGGAGCTAAGCGAGGCGCTGTTTTCCTCCTATCTGGATTCCCGGGGCATTCCGGACCCGGAGCTGATCATCCGCCCCAGCGGAGAGCTGCGGCTGAGCAATTTCCTTTTGTGGCAGTGCGCTTATTCGGAGTTTTACGTCACCGATACGCTGTGGCCCGATTTTGATGAGGCGCAGCTGGACCGCGCCATCGCTGAATATCAGCAAAGAGACCGCCGCTTTGGCGGTGTAAAGAAATAATCCTTCACGGGAAAGAAGGCGTACTATGAAGTCGAGACTGCTGGTTTCCGCAGTGGGAATCCCAGTGCTTTTATATGTGGTGCTGTGGGCGCCGCCCCTTGTGATGATGGGGGCGCTGTGCATCCTTGCGGGCATTGCGGCCATGGAGCTGATGCAATGCGTGGGCGTCCAAAAGAACAACTACCTTTTCGGCTGGACCATGATCTGCGCGGTGTTTTCCGTCACATGGTATTATGACCGGCCGGACCACATGGAGATTTTGTGGTTCCTCTATGTGGCGGTGGCGTTCCTCTACGCGATTTTTAAGGCCGGAGAAGTCCGCTTCTTCCACATCACGGCGGGCATTTTCGCCGTGGTGGTGATTCCCTACGCCTTTTCCGCCTTCGTTCGCATGGAGGACGCAGGCATCCATCGATCTTACCTGCTGCTGCCGTTCATTTTGAGCTTTATGAGCGATACCGGCGGCTATTTTGCGGGCCGCGCCTTCGGCAAGCACAAGCTGGCGCCCAAGGTCAGCCCCAAAAAGACGGTGGAGGGCTCCGTGGGCGGAGTCGTCGGCAACGTTCTGGGCGCGGTGGCATTTACCTTCGTGATGGACCGCTTTTTGGGCGGCGGCATCGGTTACGGGCCGATGGTGCTGCTGGGCGTCTTGTGCAGTGCGGCGGCGCAGGTGGGCGATCTGAGCTTTTCCCTCATCAAGCGGGAGTTTGGCATCAAGGACTACGGACACCTGTTTTTAGAGCACGGCGGCGTGCTGGACCGGTTTGACAGCGTGCTCTTTGTAACGCCGCTCATCGAGATTGTTTTAAGCTTTGTGAGATAGGATGTGCCTATGACGAATATGATTTCCATATTGGGCTCCACCGGCTCCATCGGCCGCCAGAGTTTGGAGGTGGCGCGGCAGATGCGCCTTCCGGTGGCGGCCCTGACAGCCAACAAAAGCGTGGAGCGCATGGAAGCGCAGATTCGCGAATTCCACCCCCGGCTGGCCGTTTTGACGAACGAGACCGCCGCCCGGGATTTGGCGGTCCGGGTGGGGGACACGGAGACGAAGGTGCTGGGCGGCACTGCGGCGCTGGAGGATGCGGCGACCATTCCGGAGGCGGACACGGTGGTGACCGCCGTGGTGGGCATGGTGGGATTAACGCCCACGCTTGCCGCCATTGGGGAGAAAAAGCGCATCGCCCTTGCCAATAAGGAGACGCTGGTGTGCGCGGGAGAACTGGTGATGGACGCGGCTGTGCGCAGCGGCGCGGAGATCGTGCCGGTGGATTCCGAACATTCCGCCATTTTCCAGTGCGTGCAGGGCTGCGCCGACCGGGGGGAGATCCGGCGTCTGATCCTTACCTGCTCCGGCGGTCCTTTTTACGGCATGAGTTTCGACGAAGTGGGCAAAATGACAAAGGCGGATGCCTTGAAGCATCCCAACTGGACCATGGGACCCAAGATCACCGTGGACTGCGCCACACTGATGAACAAGGGGCTGGAGGTCATCGAGGCCATGCGCCTTTACCGCCTGCCGCTAAAGCAGGTTTCTGTGGCGATCCACCGCCAGAGCATCGTCCACTCGCTGGTGGAGTATCGGGACGGGGCCGTGCTGGCTCAGCTGGGCACGCCGGATATGCGTCTGCCCATCCGGTATGCCATGACCTATCCCCATCGGGGGGAAAACCCGGCGGAGCCGCTGGACCTGATGTCCTGTCCGCCACTGACCTTTGCCGCGCCGGACCGGGAGGCCTTTCCCTGCCTGCGCCTTGCGGAGGAAGCCGCCGCCGCGGGCGGCACGGCCTGCGCCGTTTTGAACGGCGCCAACGAAGAAGCGGTCCGGCTGTTTTTGGCGGAGCGCATCCGCTTTCATGACATTCCGCGTTTGGTCGACCGGGCACGCTCGGCAGTCGGCGTGGTGCAAAATCCGTCGCTGGAGGAAATCCTGACGGCGGACGCGCAGGCGCGCGCTGTTGTGCTGGAGGGCAAATAAGGAGTTTTTGCATGACCATCGTTTATATTATCGCGGCAATTCTCATCTTCGGCGTGCTGATCGCCGTCCATGAGCTGGGGCACTTCCTGGCGGCGAAGCTTTGCGGCGTGCGCGTCAACGAGTTTTCCATCGGGATGGGTCCCTTGATCTGGGAACGGGAGAAGGGGGAGACCCAGTACTCCCTGCGCGCCCTGCCCATCGGCGGCTTTTGCGCCATGGAGGGGGAGGACGAGGACACCGGCGACCGGCGGTCCTTTGTCCGGCAGGGCTTCTGGAAAAAATTCTTCATTCTCGCTGCCGGCTCCCTCATGAATTTCCTCACGGGCGTTTTGATTTTACTGGCGCTCTATGCCGGCGCCACCTTCCTTTATGCCGATCAGGTGACCGGCCTTGCGCCAGAGTTTGCCCAGACCGGGGAGAACGGATTGATGGAGGGGGACCTCCTCTACAAGGTAAACGGTTACCGCACCTTTTTGCGGGGAGATACCAAGCTCTTTCTCCAGTACGCAGGAGAAAGCGTGGACATCGAGGTGGTCCGCGACGGGCGGCATATCCGCCTTACGGATGTGCCCCGTCAAATCTGCACCAGCACCGACGGAAAAACCACGTATTCCGGGTTTGGCCTCTACGTGGGCGTGGCGGCAAAAGAGGCCACCCTTTCCGGAAAATTGCAGTACACCTGGAATTCCGCCATGGATTTCGTGCAGCTGGTGTGGTTTAGTCTGGGGCAGCTCATTACCGGCAACGCCGGAATGCAGGACCTCAGCGGACCGGTGGGCATCGTCTCCACCATGACCGAGGTGGGCAACGAGGCGGAAAGCGCCGTGGACGCCTGGAGCCAAATCTTTTACTTTGCGGCGCTGCTGGCGGTGAACCTGTCGGTGATGAATCTGCTGCCCATTCCCGCGCTGGATGGCGGCCGCATTTTCTTCCTCCTGGTGGACGCCATTTCCATGGCGCTGTTCCACAAAACCGTGCCGGAGCGCTATCAATCGGCGGTGAATACGGCGGGCTTCGTGCTGCTGATGGGCTTTATGCTGCTCGTCACATTCCATGATGTGTTTCGGCTAATACAATAGGAGGCGGACCATGACCAAACAATTACTGGTGGGAAACGTTCCCGTGGGCGGCGGCGCCCCCGTTTCCGTGCAGTCCATGTGCAATACGAAAACAGACGACGTTGATGCCACCGTTGCCCAGATCCACGCGCTGGAATCTGCCGGATGCGAGATCATCCGCGTGGCCATCCCCGATGAAGCGGCGGCGGAGGCGGTGGACCAAATCAAGGCGCAAATCCATATCCCACTGATCGCGGATATTCACTTCAACTATCGCTACGCCCTCATCTGCGCCCAGCGGGGCATTGACGCCATCCGCATCAACCCCGGCAACATCGGCGGCGAGGACAAGGTGAAGGCCGTGGCCGATTTGTGCCGCCAGAAGGGCATCCCCATCCGAATCGGCGTCAACGGCGGCTCTTTGGAAAAGGAACTGCGGGCGAAATACGGCGGCGTCACCGCCGAGGCTCTGGTGGAAAGCGCCATGGGCCACGTACATCTGCTGAACAAATTTGACTTCGACGATATCTGCATTTCCGTGAAGTGCTCCGACGTGCCGCTGACCATGGCGGCCTACCGGCTGCTCCACGAGGAGACAGAGTATCCCCTGCATCTGGGCGTGACGGAGGCGGGCACCCCCTCCATGGGCATGGTGAAATCCGCCATGGGCATCGGGGGCCTTTTGTGCCTCGGCATCGGAGACACCATGCGGGTGACGCTGACCGCGGACCCGGTGGAGGAGATTTACGCCGCCCACAAGATTTTGAAGGCCGCCGGATTGCGGAGAGAGGGCGTGAATCTCATCGCCTGCCCCACCTGCGGCCGTACCCGCATCGACCTCATCCCCATTGCGGAGGAAGTGGAGCGCCGCCTTGCCGGGTGCAAAAAAAACATCACCGTGGCGGTGATGGGCTGCGCGGTGAACGGTCCCGGCGAGGCCTCCGCCGCCGACATCGGCATTGCCGGTGGGAACGGGGAAGGACTGCTTTTCCGCAAAGGAGAAATCCTTTACAAAGTTCCGCAAGAGCAGCTTGTAGACGCTTTGATGAAAGAAATTGAGCAACTTTAAAAAGTGAGGGGATCGTCCGGCAGGAATTCCTGCCGGCGCCCTTTTGTAACCAGGAGAGGAACGCGATGTCAAGAAACATTCCTTTTTTTGAGATGTTTGCGGAGCTGCAGCTCTCGGGAGAGCTGCGGCTGAAGCTGGCGGGGGCCGTACTGACGGGCGCCTGCATCGACCAGACGGCGCTTTCCATGGCGCTGCATCTGACGGTGAAAACGCCGCTGTCGGAGGAGGACGCCCAGGGAATTCGGGAGGCGATCCGGCTGGTGTACGGTTTTTCCGCCGTGGAGATGGACGTGACGTGCAAGGCCCCGGAAGCGCCGCTTCCATCGGCCTCCTTTGCGTCAGCCCCCGGCGCAAAGGCGCAAAAGCCGACAGGGAAGGTGCTCATGGGAAACCCCATCAAGGGAAAGAGCGTTCCCATGAAGGCGCTGGATTTGAAAATGGGCAACGTCACCGTGGCGGGAAAGGTCTTTTCCTTCGAGTGCCGGGAGACCCGGCGGCCCGGCATGTGGCGCCTAAGCTTTGATATGACGGATTACACCAACTCCGTTACCGTGCAGAAAAATCTTACCGCCAAGGAGGCGCAGGCGCTGGAGAGCGCGGTGCAGCCGGGGATGTGGCTTTGCGTGCAGGGGAAGATGGAGCCTACCTGGGACGGCAAGGACATGCAGCTCAACCCCTATCACATCAATACGTTTACCCGCGAGGAGCGCAAGGATACCGCCCCGGTGAAGCGGGTGGAGCTGCATCTGCATACCAAGATGAGCAATATGGACGCCCTCACCGACACCAAGGAGGTGGTGCAGGAGGCCATCCGCTGGGGCCACCCCGCCATCGCCATCACGGACCACGGCGTGGCCCAGTCCTTCCCGGACGCGTGGCACGCAGCCGGGGATAAAATCAAGCTGCTCTACGGCGTGGAGGGGTATTTTCTCAACAACATTGACGACCGCGTGGCCGTCCACGGCACGCTGGATTGCCCGTTGGAGGGCGAGATCGTCTGCTTTGATATCGAGACAACGGGCCTCAAGGTGGACCGGGAGGCCATTACGGAGATCGGCGCGGTGGTGGTGAAGGACGGGGAGATCACGGAGCGGTTCCAAACCTTCGTCAACCCCAACCGCCGCTTGACGCCGGAGATCATCGGTCTCACCGGCATCACGGACGACATGCTCAAGGACGCGCCGCCCCTCAAGGAGGCGCTGACGGCGTTTTTAAACTTTGTAAACGGGCGGCCACTGGCGGCCCACAACGCGGAGTTTGATATCGGCTTTATCCGGGCGGGCTGTAAAAAGACGGGGCTTGCCTTTCAGCCCACCTATGTGGACTCTTTGATTCTGGCCCAAAATCTGCTGCCGGGCCTTGGAAAATACAAGCTGGACATTGTGGCGGAGCATCTGGACCTGCCCGCCTTCAACCACCACCGGGCCAGCGACGACGCGGCCACGGTGGGGTATATGCTGCTCCCCTTTTGGAAAATGCTCCGGGACCGGGGGATTTCCACGCTGCAATCGGTGAATCCGGAGATGGAGAAGCTGCGTCCCCAAGGCAGCAAGTCCAACCGCTTTCCCAAGCATATCATCCTCATCGCCCGGAACAAGGTGGGGCTGAAAAATCTCTATCAGATGATCTCCGCGTCCAACCTGAAGTATTTCAAGCGGGTGCCCATCATCCCCAAGAGCTTGCTGCGCGAGCATCGGGAGGGCATCATCGTCGGCTCCGCCTGCGAAGCGGGAGAGCTGTTTCGCGCCGTGGCGGACCACAAGGACTGGGACGAGCTGCGCCGCATCGCGTCCTTTTACGACTATCTGGAAATTCAGCCCCTTTGCAACAACCGCTTCATGCTGCGCAACGGCGACGTGCAGTCCGAGGAGGATTTGAAGGAGCTGAACCGCACCATCGTCAAGCTGGGGGAGGAGCTGGGAAAACCCGTCTGCGCCACCGGCGACGTTCACTTCCGGGAGCCGGAGGACGAGGTGTACCGCCACATCCTGCTGGCGTCCAAAAAATTTCCGGACGCCAACGAGTCACTGCCCATCTACTTCAAGACCACCGACGAAATGCTGGAGGAATTCCGGTATCTGGGGGAGAAGAAGGCCTACGAGGTGGTGGTGGAAAACACGCGTCTGGTTGCCGATCAGGTGGAGAGCTTCGAGCTGCTGCCATCCGAGCTGTTTCCGCCCCGCCTTGAAAATTCGGAGGAGGACCTCAACCGCCTCGTCTGGGAAAAGGTCCATGCGCTCTACGGAGAGGACCCGCCCAAGCTCATCGTGGACCGCTTGAATGTGGAGCTGGGCGGCATTCTGGGCAAGTACGACGTGGTGTATATGTCCGCCCAGAAGCTGGTGCAGCGGTCGCTGGAAAACGGGTATCTGGTCGGCTCCCGAGGGTCCGTCGGCTCGTCGCTGGTGGCCTATATGTCCGGCATCACGGAGGTCAACTCTCTGCCGCCCCACTACCGCTGCCCCAACTGTAAAAACAGCGAATTTATCCTGGACGGCTCCTTTGGCTGCGGCGCGGATATGGAGGACAAGGTGTGTCCCGTGTGCGGCACGCCCTATGTCAAGGACGGGTTTGACATTCCCTTCGAGACGTTTTTGGGCTTTGGCGGCGGCAAGGTGCCTGATATCGATTTGAACTTTTCCGGCGAGTATCAGGCCCGCGCCCACCGCCACGCCATTGAGATGTTCGGCGTGACCCAGGTGTTTCGCGCCGGTACCATCGGGACGCTTGCGGAAAAGACGGCCTACGGCTTTGTCAAAAAGTATCTGGAGGAGAATGGGATCGTGGCGGGCAGGGCGGAGGAAAACCGGCTGACCGTCGGCTGTGTGGGTGTTCGGCGCACCACCGGCCAGCACCCCGGCGGCCTTGTGGTTGTCCCGGATGACAAGGATATGGAGGATTTTTGCCCCGTCCAGCATCCGGCGGACGCCGACGATTCCGACACCATCACCACCCATTTTGAATACCACTCCATGGAGGCCAACATCCTCAAGCTGGACATGCTGGGCCATGATGACCCCACCATGGTCCGCATGATGCAGGACCTCACCGGTGTGGACCCCCACTCCATCCCGCTGGATGACCCGGACACCATGTCCATTTTTATTTCCAGCAAGGTGCTGGGCTATACCAACGACGAGGTGCTGGGCCCCACCGGGGCGGTTGCCATCCCGGAGTTCAACACCCGCTTTACCCGTCAAATGCTCATCGACACCCAGCCCAAGGATTTCAACACGCTGGTGCGGCTGTCCGGCTTCTCCCACGGTACCGACGTATGGATGGGCAACGCCCGGGAGCTGATCGTCAGCGGCACCGCCTCCGTTTTGGAAACGGTGGGCTGCCGTGACGATATCATGCTTTACCTGATCGCCAAGGGCCTGGACCCGAAGATGTCCTTCAAGATTATGGAGAAGGTGCGAAAGGGCAAGGTGAAAAAGGGCGGCTTTGACGAGGGCTGGGTGGAGGCCATGCAGTCCCACGATGTGCCCGCGTGGTACATCGAATCGCTGGCCAAGATTGGCTACCTCTTCCCGAAGGCCCACGCTGTGGCGTACGTGATGATGGCCTTCCGTATCGCGTGGTACAAGGTCCACGAGCCGCTGGCCTTCTACGCAACCTTCTTCTCCGTCCGGGCCAAAGCCTTTGACGCGGAGTTTTGCTGCGCGGGGAAGGACAAGGTGAAACGAAAAATTCGGGAGATCGAAAACAACAAGGACGCCACCGCCGTGGAACAGTCCATGATGACTACGCTGGAGGTTTGCTACGAATTTTACCTCCGAGGCTTCCACTTTGACACCATCAGCATCTACGAATCCGAAGCCACGAAATTCAAGGTGACGGAGGGTGGGCTGCTGCCGCCCTTCACCACGGTCCACGGCCTTGGCGAGGCGGCTGCCATTGACACCGTGGAAAAGCGAAAGGGCAAGACCTTCATCTCCATCGAGGAGTTTGCCCTTTGCTGCAGCAAGCTCTCCAAGACGCATATCGAGCAGCTCAAGGCGCTGGGCTCCTTCGCGGGGATGGCGGAGACCAGTCAGATCACACTGTTTTAAAACGGACAAACAAAAGCCGGGGCGGGGACCACATGGTCCGCGCCCCGGCTTTTATGCAGGGTTTCTGGATTCGAGACGCCGCTGCGGCATCCTCCTTGCTGTCACTTTGTCAGCTTTTCATTGCACTTGGCAAGAAATTTCTCGTTCTGAATGACCGCCCGGGTGTGGACGCCCTGTCCGACGGGGCCTTTTTCGTCCCACGCCTTGACTTTGAAATCCACGATCCGGCTGTTTTCGGAGACGGCGAGGATCTCCGCCTCCGCCCAGACCTTCATGCCGATGGGGGTAGGGGCGTCGTGGGTGATGTCCAGATGGATGCCGACGCTGCCAAGGCCCTCGTCCAGAAAGCTTTGCAGAACCGTCATGGCGGCATTTTCCATCATCGCGGCCATGAAGGGGGTGCCCAGCACCGGCAATGCGCCGGAGCCGACAGCCGCGGCGGTAAGCTCCTCCGTTACCGTCTGCTCCAGTTGACACTTTGCTCCAATGAGAATCATGGGAAAGTCCTCCTTTATAAAATGTAGGTGGGAAAGGCAGCGCCGGAAAACGGCGCTGCCCTGCAATCAGATGCCAAGCTCGGTCCAAAGATCGTTATACAGCGTCAGTGTGTCGGAAGGCAGGTTTTCATACAGCGTGCACCGGTCCAGCACATCCTTGGGCGCGGCCATAATCTCATAAAGACCCATGTCCAAATCCTCGCTGTATGTTTCCTGATAGTAGGCGGGATATTCCTCCAGCGCCTCTTTGTTGGGGGAAGCGTACCAGATATAGTCCATATTGGCGAGGCTGGAGGAGGTGGAGGCGATGAAGTTGATCCATTCCTCGGCTTCTTCCTGGTGCTGCGCGTCCTTCAAAACGCACATCGCGTCCACAAACCAGTTGCTGCCCTCCTTGGGCACCACAAAGGCGAGGTCCGGATTGTTTTCCAGCATGGTGAGATAGTCGCCGGCGTAGTACATGGCGATGGCGGCGTTTCCGCCTTCCATTTTGTTGAACACCTCGTCCATGACGAAGGCTTGATACACGCCCTTGTCCTTGGCGTCTGAGAGCAGCTGATAGGCCGCCTGAATCTCCGCTTTGTCGGTGGTGTTGATGTCGTAGCCAAGGTCCAGCAAGGCGGCGGCCAGCGCGTCCCGGGAGTTGCGGATCATCAGGACGTTACCGGCGTATTTTTCGTCGAACATGGCGTCCCAGCTGGTGATGGGCCCATCCACCATGGTGGTATTGTAGATGATTCCCAACGTGCCGAAGGTGTAGGGCACGGTGTACTTGTTGTCCGGATCAAAGCTCAGATGCTTGTACTGGTCATCAATCAGATCGTAATTGGGAATGTTGGCGTAATCCAGTTCTGCCAGCATTCCCTCGCTGATGAGGCGGGCGATCATATAGTCGGAGGGGACGATGACGTCATAGTCCGCGCCGCCGGTTTTCAGCTGGGAATAGAGGACCTCGTTGCTCTCGGCCACCTGATAGTTGACCTTGATACCGGTTTCATCCTCGAATTGATAAATCAAATCTTCATCAATGTATTCACCCCAGCTGCACACATTGACGACCCGCTGTTCCTCCCCGCCTCCGCAGGCAGTGAGCGACAATACGACAGAGAGCGCCATGGCCAAGGCAAGAATCTTTTTCAATGGATCATTCCTCCCGTTTGATTAAAAATGGATGAGGCCGCGTTTAAGAACTCAAAGGCGGCTTGCCCGCAGACGCTCCTGCCGGGCTTCCCGGATATTCACAATGGCCAGCAGCACCAGCACCGTGATGAAAAGCAGGGTGGAGATGGCGTTGATCTGGGGGCTGACCCGTTTTTTGGTCATACCGTAGATGGTCATGGCCAGTGTGGAGGCCGACGAGCCGGCGGTAAAATAGCTGATGACGAAATCGTCGATGCTCATGGTGAAGGCCGTCAGCGCGCCGGAGACGATGCCGGGTTTGATCTCTGGAATGATGACCTTCCAGAACGCCTGCATCCAGGTGCAGCCAAGGTCCTGCGCGGCGTCGATGAGGTTTTTGTCCATCTGCCGCAGCTTCGGTCCCACGGACAAAATGATATAGGGGATATTGAAGGTGATGTGAGCCAGCAGCAGCGTTCCAAAGCCCATGGTCAGCCGCACCGGCAGATCGATGAAGCTCTGGACGCCGTTGAACCAGCGGGCAAAATCGCCCCAGAAGGTAAAGAAGGCCACAAAAAACAGGCACAGCGAAACGCCGGTGACGATGTCCGCGTTCATCATGGGGATGTTGTTCACGGTCATCAGCGGCTCCCGCACCCGGCGGCGCATGGCATAAAAGCCGATGGCGGCGAAGGTGCCGGCAAAGGTGGCGATGATCGTTGCCAAAAAGGAGACCAGCAGCGTGGTATACACGCTTTGCATGATGATCCGGTTGTGGAACAGCTTCCCATACCAGTCAAGGGAAAACCCTTTCCACACGCTGCTGCTGGTGCCTGCGTTGAAGGAAAAGACGATCAGCAGCAGGATGGGCGCGTACAGAAAGACGAACACCAGCGCCATAAAGATGCGGTTACCCGCGGAATTGTTCCGTTTCACAGCATCACCGCCTGTTCCTCGCCCTCGCCAAAGCGATTCATGACCACCATGCACGCCACCACGATCAGCATCATCACCAGCGAGATGGCTGCGCCCAGCTGGGGATTGTAGGCCCCGCCCAGAAATTGCTGTTCAATGAGATCGCCCAGCATCATCTCCGTGCCGCCGCCCAGCATTTTGCTGATGGCGAAGGTGGAGACGGAGGGGACGAACACCATGGTGATGCCGGAGAGCACCCCCGGCAGGGAAAGGGGCAAAATCACCCGGCGAAACACGTGGAAGGTGTTGGCGCCAAGGTCCCGGGCCGCCTCGATGAGAGAGGAGTCCAGCTTCACGATGACGGAGTAAATGGGCAGGATCATAAAGGGCAGGTAGTTATACACCATGCCCAGCACCACGGCGCCCTGGGTGTTCAGCATCCGGAAAAAGGTCAGATCGGTGCCGAAAACCTGATTGTACAGCGCGATCAGCCCGATTTTTTGAAAGAGCTGGTTCAAAAGTCCGTTGTTTTCCAAAATGGACATCCACGAATAGGTCCGCAGCAGAAAATTCATCCACATGGGCAGCATGATGAGCACCATGGCGATGCGCTGAAAGCGGGGACCCTCCTTGCTCATCATATAGGAGACGGGATAGCCGATGAGTAGACAGATCAAGGTGGCGATCAGCGCCAGACGGAACGAGCGGGTGAATACCACGGTGTAGGTGCCCAGCCGGGAAAAGTTTTCCAGTGTAAAGCCGCCGGAGGCGGAGGAAAAAGCGTACACCACCACCAGAATGATGGGGATTACCACAAACAGCGCCATCCAAATTACATAGGGGATGGCGAACCGGGAGAGCTTATGTTTCATCCCCGCGTTCCTCCTCGTCCGATCCGATGCTGGCGTCGTCCAGCTCGTCGTACTCCTCGGAGAAGGAGGAGTAATCTCCGAACATGCCGGAGTAGGAACTTTTCTTCATGACATGGATGCCGTCCGGATCGATTTTAATGCCGATCCGCGCGCCAACAGGGCAGTGGTCCGTGGTTTGAATCAGCCACTTGAAGCCCCGGAAATCCACAATGATGTCGTATTGCATCCCCTTGAAGGTCACGTTGGTGACGGTGCCGGCCAGCTGGCCCTGCTCCACGGAGACGATATCGATGTCCTCCGGCCGGATGACCACGTCCACCGGCTCATTATCAGCAAAGCCGCCGTCCAGACAGGGGAACTGCTTGCCGTACATCTGGACCAGATTGTCCCGGACCATCAGCCCGTCGATGATGTTGGACTCGCCGATAAAATCCGCCACAAAGGCGTTTTTCGGCTCGTTGTAAATATCCTCCGGCGTGCCGATCTGCTGGATGGAGCCCTTGTCCATCACCACGATGGTGTCGGACATGGTGAGGGCCTCCTCCTGATCGTGGGTGACATAGATAAAGGTGATGCCCACCTGCTGCTGGATGCGCTTGAGCTCGATCTGCATATCCTTGCGCAGCTTCAGGTCCAGCGCGCCCAGGGGTTCGTCCAAAAGCAGCACCTTGGGCCGGTTCACCAGCGCCCGGGCGATGGCCACCCGCTGCTGCTGACCGCCGGAGAGCGCGTCGGGCTTTCGATGCTCGAAGCCCTTGAGACTGATGATCTCCAGCATCTCCATGACCCGCTCCTGAATCTCCGATTCCGGAATCCGCACCTGCTTTTTCCCGGCGGGATCGGCACTGTCACTCCGTCGCTGCATCCGCAGACCGAAGGCAATGTTTTCAAATACATTCAGATGCGGGAACAGGGCATACTTTTGAAAGACGGTGTTGATCTTCCGCCGATAGGGCGGAACGTCATTAATCCTCACACCGTCGAACAGGACGTCTCCCGACGTTGGTGTCGTGAAGCCGCCGATGATCCGCAGCGTCGTGGTTTTGCCACACCCGCTGGGTCCGAGCAGTGTGAGGAATTCTTTGTCATTGATATAAAGGTTGATGTTGTTCAATACAGGATCATCGTCAAACGCCATGCAGAGGTTGCGCAGGCGAATCAACTCTTTGGACATGTATCCTCCCCCATTTCATAATCGTGATAATAACGCCTCTTCTCTCTGTTGAGGGGGAACCTTTCTCGTCGAAATTCAGCAATTTGAACTATATCGGAACTGTCCGGAAAAGTCAAGGGAATTACCCGATTTCTCCGGAATTTTGCGCGGACGGGAAATACTTCTCCAGAAAAGGAACGTCATCCACGGTGAATTCCTTGCCCCGCAAGTACTCCAGCGCCCCCGCGCCGGTGGTGAAATCGAACTGCAGCTTATAGGAATACAGCGCCTGACGGGTCTCGTGATATCGCCGGTTCACATCGCCCCGGCCGTATTTCCCGTCTCCCAGCAGCGGGCAGCCGATCTCCGCCATGGAGGCGCGGATCTGGTGGGTCCGGCCTGTCAGCAGGCGGCATTCCACCAGGGAAAGCTCGCCCCGATTTGCCAGCGTGCGGTAGAGCGTGACGGCGGTTTTTCCGCCGGGAACGGGCTTATGATAAAAGGAGACCTGCTTTTTCACCTCGTCCTTGAGCAAAAATCCCTCAATTTTTCCCTCCGCCGGGCGGGGATGGCCCACGGTGACACAGAGGTAGGATTTCTCCAGCTCGTGGTTTTTAATCTTCTCGTTGATGACCCGCAGCGTCTCCGCGTTTTTCGCCGCGATGACAATGCCGCCGGTGTTCCGGTCGATGCGGTTGCACAGTGCGGGGGCGAAGGCATTCTCCCACTTGGGGTTCCACTCTTTTTTCTGATACAGGTACGCCTGAATATGATTGATGAGCGTGTTGACCTTCTCCTGCTCGTCTGCGTGGACCACCAGTCCCGGCCGTTTGTCCACCAGCAGGAGATTTTCGTCCTCGTAGACAATGCTTAGCTGGGGTTTGAACACGGTGAGAAAGAGATTTTCCTCATTGGGCTTGTCAAAGAACTCATCGTTGATATATAATTGTAAAAGATCGCCGGCGAGAAGGCGGGCGTCCCGCTGAGAACCCTTGCCGTTGACCTTGATGCGCTTGAGGCGGATATATTTTTGCAGCAGAGCAGGGGGCAGCAGGGGCAGGTTCTTGGACACGAAGCGGTCCAGACGCTGCCCAGCGTCATTTTTTCCGATGGTGAATTCCCGCATGATGGGCCTCCTCGTATGAATTGATTGTATTTTAACCGTTTACCGCCGGATTGTAAAGCCGGTTGCGCGGTTTTATGGAGGGCGGATATGAATAATGAGGAACTGCTCCCGGCAATTCGGGAGGGGCGGACTTGGCTCAGGCGCTTTCAGCGGCGGCAGTACCGGGATGCTTTTTTGGCGTATACGGAGCGTTTTGGCCCGCTCTATGCCAGCGCTGTGACGCAGCGGGGGGCGGCGGCACTGGCGGCGGCGCTGCTGGACGAGATGGAAAAGGGCTGGGCCCAGCGGCGCTTTTGGAACCGGGGCGCGGCGCAGGCGGAGGAAAAGCAGATGCTGGTGATGTATCTCACGCCTATGCTGCTGGGGCTTTCAGCGCCGGGCTGCGCGGACCTTGCCCAGTCCCTGCACGATGGCTGGATCGCCCGGCGGCCGAAGGACGAATACCAGCTGGCGACCTATGCGGAGATCCAAAGCGGATTCCGCAACGCCATTCTCGGCATCGATATTCGGTCTTGACGCAAAAAACCAAGAAAAAAACGAAAAAATAGTTTGACAACGGGGAAGCAATCCCTTATAATACTAATCGTGTCATTACGAGGTAACCTATGCTTTTAAATGTAAAACCAATTTTGCATACTCCCGGAAAACAGTTGGACTTTCAGTTCGAGCTGGACCTTTCCGATGTGGAGTTTTCCGGTCGATATCCACTTTGCAACAAGGTCGCTGTCAGTGGCTTTGTGCGCAACAGCGCTGATGTTCTGGATCTCACGATGTCCGCCCGGACAACGGTGGACGCCATGTGCGACCGCTGCGGAAAGGAATTTTCGCAGGAGAAGGAAATCCCATACGGCTGTATGCTGGCAGAGGAGCTTCAGAACGAGGACAACGACGAGATCGTGCTTCTGGAGAACGGAGAAATCGATCTGGGCGACTTGGCCCGTACCGCGTTCATTCTCGGAATGGACACCAAAACATTGTGTTCGGAAGATTGTAAGGGACTGTGCCCGCGATGCGGTGCCGATCTGAACCTCGGCCCCTGCTCCTGTAAAAAGGAGGCGGACCCGCGGCTGGCGGTCCTGGCCAAGCTTTTAGAGAACAAATAAAGGAATCCATAAGGACGGGCTACACTCCCGAGCCTTTACAGATCAAGGAGGTGTCACAATGGCAGTACCTAAGGGGAAAGTATCCAAATCAAGACGCGATAAGCGCCGCAGCTCCACGTGGAAGCTGACGGCTCCCGGTCTCGTCGCATGCCCGAAATGCGGTGCGCTGCACCTGCCTCACAGAATGTGCCAGGAGTGCGGAACTTACAATGGCCGCGAGGTCAAGGTTGTCAAGTCCGTCGTCGCGAAATAAGGATTTGCATGCTTGCTTTTGGAGGGAAGAGACGATCTCTTCCCTCCTTGCTTTTTATCTTGCTATCCCGCGCACGGGTGGGTATAATAAAGAAGAGTTATCATTAGAAAGAAACGAAAGGAAGTGAGAGCCGATGAAACCCATCATCGCCATCGTAGGACGGCCGAATGTGGGCAAGTCCATGCTGTTCAATAAATTGATCGGCAAGCGGCTTTCCATCGTGGAGGATACGCCGGGCGTTACCCGGGACCGCATTTACGGAGAGGCGGACTGGAATGGGCGGCCCTTTACACTGATTGATACCGGCGGAATTGAGCCGCGGACTGACAATCAGATTCTGGAATTTATGCGCCAGCAGGCCCAAATCGCCATTGACAACGCCACTGTCATTGTGTTCCTGACGGACATCAAGACGGGACTCACCGCCTCCGACCACGAGGTGGCAAATATGCTGCTGCGCAGCGGAAAGCCCATCGTGCTGGCGGTGAACAAGATGGACTCCACCGGCAATCCCAACCCGGATTTTTACGAATTTTACAATCTGGGTCTCGGCGATCCCATCGCCGTCTCCGCCGTCCACGGACACGGTACCGGCGACCTGCTGGACGCCTGCGTGGGTTATTTCCCGCCGGAGGAGGAAGAGGCGGAGGAGGACGACGCCATCAAGGTGGCCGTCATCGGCAAGCCCAACGCGGGCAAATCCTCTCTCGTCAACAATATTCTGGGGGAGGAGCGGATGATCGTCTCCGACGTGGCGGGCACCACCCGGGACGCCATCGACTCCCGCTTTGAAAACGACAAGGGTACCTTCGTGTTCATCGACACCGCCGGTATGCGCAGAAAATCCAAGGTGGACGAGGATATCGAGCGGTACAGCGTTCTGCGGGCCACCATGGCCATTGAGCGGGCGGATGTGTGCCTCATCATGATCGACGCCGTTGAGGGCGTCACGGAGCAGGACACCAAGGTGGCAGGTCTTGCCCACGAGGCGGGCAAGGCCAGCATCATCGTGGTGAACAAGTGGGACCTTGTGGAAAAAGACGAAAAGACCATGGATAAGATGCGGGAAAAGGTCCGGCAGGATCTGGCCTTCATGACCTACGCCCCCATCCTCTTCATCTCCGCCAAGACCGGCCAGCGGGTGGACCGGCTGTTTGAGCTGATCGACTATGTTTCCAATCAGGCCTCTACCCGCATCACCACCGGCATGCTCAACAATGTTCTGGCGGACGCCCAGACCCGGGTGCAGCCCCCCTCCGACAAGGGCCGCCGCCTGAAAATTTACTATATGACGCAGGTGGGCATCCGCCCGCCCCATTTCGTCGTTTTCTGCAACGACGGCAAACTCTTCCACTTCTCCTACCGGCGGTATCTGGAAAACTGCATCCGCAATACCTTCGGTCTGGAGGGTACGCCGATCATTCTCTCCATCCGGCAAAAGGGCGACAAGGAGGAGGAGTGAGGTCATGCCCACGTTTTTGAGCGGTCAGGTCACCGTGGATATTCTGGCGGTCCCCTCCGGACCCGCCTTGCTCGCGGTGCTGCTCGTCACCGCCGCCGCAGGCTATCTTTTGGGCTGCTTCAACGGGGCCGTCATCGTCTCCAAGTATATCCTGCGGGACGACGTGCGCACCCACGGCAGCGGCAACGCGGGCCTCACCAATTTTTTTCGCACCTTTGGCGGTCCGCTGACCTTCGTTGTTATCCTCTGCGACGTTTTGAAGGCCGTGGCGGCACTGCTGCTGGGCGTGTGGCTTTTTGGCGGCTGGGCCCTGCTGGGGAAATACTGGGCAGGCCTTTTCTGCCTGCTGGGCCATATGTTCCCCTGCATGTTCCACTTTAAGGGCGGCAAGGGCATCCTCTCCGGCGGCACCATCGCCATCATGATCGACTGGCGCATCGCGCTGGTGGTCTGGGGCGGATTTTTGCTGCTGACGATTCTGACCCGGTACGTCTCGCTGGGTTCTTTGTGGGCCGGGGCCAGTTTCCCCTTTGCCACGTGGGCGTGCTATCCAGAGCTACCGGTTGTGGCGCTGAGCTTTGTCATCGGGGGCTTGATCGTGTGGCAGCACCGGGGCAATCTCCAACGGCTTTTGAACGGGACCGAGCGGAAGTTTTCGCTCCATCATCGATCGGAGGGCAAATCATGAAAGCAGTGGTCTTAGGCAGCGGCGGCTGGGGTACGGCATTGAGCCGGGTCCTTTGCGACAACGGACATACCACCTGCCTTTGGTCCCGCAATGCCGCCAAGGCGGCGGAGATGGAACAAAGCCGGGAAAATCCCCTGCTTCAGGGCGTCCGCCTGCCGGACAGCCTGCACATCACCGGGGATCTCGCCTGTCTCGAAGGAGCGGATTTGGTGGTGTGCGCGTCGCCGTCCTTTGCCGTCCGGGAGACGGGGAAGAAGGCCGCGCCCTATCTGCGGTCGGAAACCGTGCTGGTCTCCGTTTCCAAGGGCATTGAGCGGGATACCAACCTCCGTATGAGCCAGATTTTGCAGGAAGTCACGGGAAACATCTGTAAAGTGGTTGCACTTTCCGGCCCTTCTCACGCAGAGGAAGTTATTATTCGGATGCCCACCGGCTGCGTGAGCGCGTGTCCGGACCGGGCTGCGGCCCGCTTCGTGCAGGACGCTTTCATGAACGACTATTTCCGGGTGTATACCAGCGACGATATCGTGGGCGTGGAGCTGGCGGCGGCGCTGAAAAACGTGATTGCCCTCAGCTGCGGCATCTGCACGGGGCTGGGCTTTCAGGACAACACCAAGGCCCTTCTTATGACCCGGGCCATGGCGGAGATCACGCGGCTGGGAGAGCGGCTGGGCGGCACCCGGCGCACCTTCGGCGGCCTTGCGGGCATGGGCGACCTCATCGTCACGTGCACGTCCCTGCACTCCAGGAACAACCGGGCGGGCATCCTGATCGGACAGGGCAAGGACGTGCAGGAGGCCATGGAGGAGGTCGGCGCCGTGGTGGAGGGGTATTACGCCGCAGAAAGCGTGTACCAGCTCAGCCGGCGGGAGGGCGTGGAGATGCCCATTTGCCGCTGTGCCTACGAGGTGCTCTACCATGGCAAGCAGGTGAAGGACGTCGTCTCGGAGCTGATGACCCGGGCGAAGAAGGACGAACTTCTGGAGACTGCCTGGCTGTAAATGGAATAAAAAAGGGGAGGACGAAGGTCCTCCCCTTAAAAAAGTCACCGGAAAAGATAAAAAGAAAATCCCGGACCGAAGTCCGGGATCCTGTTTGTCCAAGTTAAACCGCTCTGGTGACTTTACCGGAACGCATACACCGGGTACAAACATACACATGGCGGGGAGAACCGTCGACGATTGCCTTCACACGCTTCACATTGGGCTTCCAGGGACGATTGGAACGCCGATGAGAGTGAGAAACCTGAATACCGAAGGTTACGCCCTTGTCGCAAAACTCGCACTTTGCCATCCGTTGCACCTCCTTGCTGTTGCGTATTCCGTGCTGTTAAACAGGCACAGCTGATATAATAACAGAAATATTCCAAAAAAGCAAGTGGAAATTTCAAAAAATTTACTTTCTTTTTTTAGGGGACATTCTGGGCGCCAATCAAGCGAAAGTGTTGCGAAATCCGGCGGATTCATATATAATAAAAAACATGGAAGCTTAGAAATTTTTAACCGCTTTGCCGGGCGTTTTCCGGCTGGCAGGATGGGTGCGGAGCTCTCGTTTCCCATCGGAAAGGGAAGGATAGGCCATGAGTGAAAATGGTATGAAAATCACAGCGTTTGTGGCTCTTTTTGATTTGGAGGTTTTGAATCAGGGCAGCGATTTCGGCGCGGCTCTGCTGACCATCACGGATGTGAACCGGCCCGGCCTCCAGTTTCACGATTTTTACGACTATTTCGATCCCCGCCGTCTGCAGGTGATCGGCAAGGCGGAGGACACTTATCTCAAGGGCCTCTCCAGCGAACAGCGCCGCAAGTGCTTTGACGATCTCTTCCTGTATGACATTCCCGCGCTGGTGATCTCCCGGGGGCTGGAGTGCTTTCCGGAGTGTCTGGACAGCGCGGTGGAGCATGAAAAGACGCTGCTGCGGACTCAGGAGACCACGGTGGAATTCACCAGCCACACCATCGAGTATCTCAACCGGGAGCTGGCGCCCTGCATCACCCGTCACGGCGTCCTGCTGGACATTTACGGCGAGGGCGTGATGATCACCGGCGATTCCGGCGTGGGCAAGAGCGAGAGCGCCATCGAGCTGATCATGCGGGGCCACCGTCTGGTGGCGGACGACGCGGTGGAGCTGCGGCGCATTTCCAACCAGCTCATCGGCACCGCGCCGGAGGTCATTCGCCACTATATCGAGCTGCGGGGCATCGGCGTCATCGACGTGCGCCAGCTCTTTGGGATGCGGGCCATCAAGGTGGAATCCCAGCTGGACCTTGTGGTCCATTTTGAGCAGTGGGACCAGACGAAGTTTTACGACCGGCTGGGCATTGAGGACCATTTTACGGAGATACTGGATATTCAGGTGCCCATCATCACCATCCCGGTGCGGCCGGGCAGAAACCTTGCCAGTATCGTGGAGGTGGCGGCCATGAACAACCGCCACCGGAAATTTGGGTTCAACGCCGCCCAGGAGCTGGCGCGCAAGGTCGACATGCGGGCGGATTCCGGCAGCGGACGGGTGTGAGAAGAGGAGGGAGCGCATGTACATCGGAATCGATGTGGGCGGCACGAATCTGAAAGCCGGTCTGGTGTCGGAGAGCGGAGCGATCCTTGCCGCGGAGCGCACGCCGCTGGTCTTTCACGGCGCGGAGGACTTTGCAAAGACCCTCGCCGCGCTGGCGGGGGCCGTGCTGGAAAAAGGCGGCGCGGCGCCGGGGGAGATCGCGTATGTGGGCATCGGCATCCCGGGGGCTGTGGCAGAGGGGAAAATTTGCTACACCTGCAACATTCCGCTGCAAAATGTGCCTCTGAGCGATCTCTTTCGGAAATATCTGGACCTTCCCGTGCTGCTGGAAAACGACGCCAACTGCGCGGCGGTGGGTGAGTGGCTGTGCGGCGCGGGCCGGGGAACGGAGCAATTTGCCATCGTCACGCTGGGAACCGGCGTGGGCGGCGGCTTCATCCTGAACGGAAAGCTTTACGCCGGGAGCGGCATGGTGGGCGAGGTGGGACACATGGTGGTGGAAAAGGACGGCGCGCCCTGCAACTGCGGCAGGCGCGGGTGCTGGGAGGCCTACGCCTCCGCCACCGGATTGATCCGGATGACTCGGGAGACGATGGCGCGTCACCCGGAGAGCCTGCTCCACCGACTCGCGGAAAAAGACGGCGTGGAGGGCCGGACGGCCTTTCTGGCGGCGCAGCAGGGCGATTGCGCCGCGAAGGCGCTTTGCCGGACGTATGTGGACTATCTTGCCTGTGGCGTCACCAATCTGGTGAACATTTTGCAGCCCGAGGCGGTGGCCATCGGCGGCGGCGTGGCCGGTGCGCCGGAGGCCCTTTTGATGGAGCCGCTGCGCCAGATCGTGGAACGGGAATGCTATCCCCGCCACACCGGAAAGCTGCCCCGCATTTTGCGGGCGGAGCTTGGAAACGACGCAGGCATCATCGGCGCGGCTCTGCTGGGCCGCGCACTCTGAATTTTGGGAGGGTCCCTATGGATTGGACAGCGGAATTTGACAAACAACTTGCCGGTGAGCTGCCGGATGTGACGGTGGCGTGCGACGAGCCGATGAGCCGCCACACCTCCTTTCGCATCGGCGGTCCGGCCCGGCGCATGGCTTTCCCGAAAAACGGGGAGCAGCTGGTGCTGCTGCGCGCCATCGGGCAGCGCTGCGGAGGGAGACCGCTGGTCATCGGCAACGGCACCAATCTGCTCTCGCCGGACGAGGGCGTGGACCGTCTGGTGATCGAGACCTCGGCGGCGTTCCAAGAGATCACGGAGGGGGAGACGCCCGCCGCTGTCACGGCGGCGGCGGGCGCGTCCCTTGCCCGTCTTGCGGACTTTGCCTGCCGCCGGGGCCTTGGCGGTCTGGAATTCGCCCACGGCATCCCCGGCACGGTGGGCGGCGGCGTGTGCATGAATGCCGGGGCCTACGGGGGAGAGATGAAGCAGGTGCTGCAAAGTGCCGTGGTCCTTTTTCCGGAGGAGGGCGTTCGGACGCTTTCCTGCGATGCATTGGATTTAAGTTACCGCCACAGTCTCCTTACCGACCGGCCGGATGCGGTGGTCCTGCGGGCGACCTTCCAGCTGACAGTGGGGGACGCAACAAAGATTCGAGAAAATATGCGGGATTTGATGGCCCGCCGAAAGGCCAGCCAGCCGCTGGAATGGCCCAGTGCCGGCAGCACCTTTAAACGCCCCACGGGGCACTTCGCCGGGACGCTGATCGACCAGTGTGGACTCAAGGGCCTACAGGTGGGCGGCGCGCAGGTGTCCGAAAAGCACGCGGGCTTCCTCATCAATCGGGGCGGCGCCACCTGCGCGGATGTGACGGCGCTGATCGAAGCGGTGCAGGCGCGCGTCTTTGCGCAAACCGGCGTCCGTCTGGAGCCGGAGGTCCGCATCATCCAGGGGTGAAAGAGGGCAAAAACCATATGGAAATTCTGATTATCTCCGGCCTTTCCGGCGGCGGAAAGAGCAAGACGGCGTCCTTTTTGGAGGACATGGGCTTTTACATCGTGGACAATATGCCCGCCGCCATGATCTTGAAATTTGCGGAGTTCTGCGCCGGCGGAAACGGGCGGTACGACCGGGTTGCGCTGGTATACGACGTGCGCACCGGCAGCTCCTTTGCGGAGCTGTTCGACGTGCTGGACCATCTGAAAACCATGGACTGCGTGTGCCGGATGCTGTTTTTGGAGGCGTCCCCCGAGACGATCATCAACCGCTATAAGGAGACCCGGCGGCGCCATCCGCTGCTGGGGCGGACGGACTCGCTGGAGGAGGCCGTCCGGCAGGAACGGGAGCTGATGGAGCCGGTGCGGAAACGTGCCGACTTTGTGATCGACACCTCCCACACCTCCACCGCCCAGCTCCGCAGCGAGCTTTTACAGCGGTTTGACAAGACCGGGGAAAAGGGCGGCATGTCCGTGAGGGTGACCTCCTTTGGCTTTAAGTACGGCCTTCCCATGGAGGCGGATCTGGTTTTTGACGTCCGCTTCCTGCCAAATCCTTACTATATCGACACGCTCCGTGGGCAAACGGGGCTGGATGCAGCCGTCTCCGACTATGTGTTTGACTTTCAGCAAAGCAGGGAGTTCCTTACCCGGCTGGAGGACCTGCTGGCCTTCACGCTGCCGCTGTATGCCGAGGAGGGCAAGACCGGACTGGTCATTGCCGTGGGCTGCACCGGCGGACACCACCGCTCTGTGGCGGTGACCCACGCCCTGACGGCGTATATCCGGGAGCTGGGGTATCAGGTGACGGAAAACCACCGGGATATGAGCCGGGGCGGCTGAGAAAAAGGAGAGACGATGGACAATCGCGTATCATACCGCCTCCCCCGCGCCCACGGACCGAGAATCGCCGTGATCGGCGGCGGTCACGGTCTTTCCACCATGCTGCGGGGGCTGAAGCAGTACACGGAGAATCTCTCCGCCATCGTGACGGTAGCGGACGACGGCGGGGGCTCCGGGATGCTGCGTCAGGACTTGGGCATGCCTCCGCCGGGCGATATCCGCAACTGTATGGAGGCGCTGGCAAACACCGAGCCGCTGATGAGCGAGCTGATGCATTATCGCTTCACCGACGGGTCCCTGACCGGGCAGAGCTTTGGCAACCTGTTTCTGGCTGCGCTCAACGGCATTTCCCCCTCCTTCGACGTGGCGGTGAGCCGCATGAGCGAGGTTTTGGCCATTACCGGCCGGGTGCTGCCGGTGACCACGGCCAATGTGGCACTGGAGGCGGAGTTTGAAAACGGCGCGTCGGTGGTGGGGGAGTCCAAGATTTCTTACTGCAAGAAGCGGGAGGACTGCCGCATCCGCTGCGTGCGTCTGCTGCCGGAGCGTCCCGCAGCGCTGCCCGCGGCGCTGACGGCCATCCAGGAAGCGGACATGATCGTTCTGGGACCGGGCAGCCTCTATACCAGCATCATCCCCAATCTCTTGGTGGACGGCATCTCAGAGGCCATTGCGGACTCCGACGCGCTGAAAATTTACATCTGCAATATCATGACACAAGAAGGGGAGACCGAGGGGTACACGGTCTCCGACCATATCGCGGCGCTGTTCCACCACTCTGCCCAGGGCCTTTTCAATCTGTGCCTTGCAAATTCCTCCCCCATTCCCAAGGGCGTTGCCGCCCGATACGCCCAAGAGGGCGCGGCCCCGCTTTTCTGCGACGTGGAAAACTGCGCGGCGCTGGGTGTGGAGGTGGTGAAGCGCCCCATCGCCACAGTGGATAACGGCTTTGTCCGCCACGATCCCGGTCATCTCGCAAGAGAGCTGGTTTTGCTCCACGCGGAGCGCAGCGTCCGCATCGCCGGGAAAAACTTTCAGGGCGAGAGCTACCGGGTGGAAAAGCAGGTATAAACTGCCTGCCGCCCTTAAGAATCCGACGAAAGGAGACGCTCATGTCTTTTTCCTTCGACACCAAAAACGAGCTTTGTAAGCTGCCGGTGCAGCGGCTTTGCTGCGTCCGGGCGGAGGCATACGGTATTTTGCTTTACTGCAATACCTTTAACCCCGCCGAGGTGCGCATCGTGACGGAAAACCAGAACTTTGCAGCCCGGCTTCCCAAGCTCTTTCACCGCGCCTTCGCCCTGCACTTCGACCGCCAGCCGGAGAAGGCTCTTCGGCTGGCCGGAACGGACGACGAAAAGACGGAAACGCCGCAAAGAGAATCCGGCAAGCTGGTTTTTCAAATCACGGACAGCCAAAAGATGGACCACATTGTCAATTTGCTGGGCTACGATCCCCGGCAAAACGCCGTGCTGCACATCAACTTTGCCATGCTGGAGGAGGAGTGCTGCCGGGCGTCCTTCCTGCGGGGCATCTTTTTCGCGGGCGGCAGCATCACAGACCCCGCCAAGCGGTACCATCTGGAGCTGACCACCTCCCATTTGCAGGCCAGCCGGGAACTGGAGGTTTTGCTGCGGGAGAGCGGCTATCCGCCCAAAAGTATCAGCCGAAACGGCAGCTTCGTTACTTATTTCAAGCAAAGCGACCAGATCGAGGATTTCCTCACCCTGATCGGCGCGCCGGTGGCCGCCATGAACATGATGTCCGCCAAGATGGAAAAGGACCTGCGCAACAGCGTGAACCGCCGTCTCAACTGCGACAGCGCGAATCTTGATAAGGCGGTGCTGGCGTCGCAGGAGCAGCTGGAGGCCATTCGGCGGCTCCGTGGGGCGGGCATGCTGGAAACTCTGCCGGACAAGCTGCGCCAAACGGCGGCGCTGCGGCTGGAAAATCCGGAGCTGACCCTCTCCGAGCTGGCGGAGGAATTTGATCCGCCGGTCACGAAATCCTGTCTGAACCACCGGCTGCGCAAGCTGCTGGAGCTGGCGGGAAAACCGGAAAGGACGGAGTGCGTATGACGCGCCGGGAACGGGCGGATGCGTATCGAAAGCGGGATTTCAACTGCGCCCAATGCGTCCTGGCCGCCTTCGGCGATCTCACCGGCGTTCCGGAGGAGACCGCGCTCTCCATTGCCGGGGGTCTTGGCGGCGGCGTCGGCGGTACGCAGGAAGAGCTGTGCGGCGCGCTCAGCGGCGCGCTTTTGGTGCTGGGGATGCTGGTTCCTCACACCGGAGAAAATGACCTTGCCGCTAAGCGGAGGGTATACGACAAGGCGGCGGAACTGCGCCGCCGCTTTGTCTCGCGGTTTGGCTGCACCCGCTGCGGGGCGCTTTTGGCCACGGAGCCGTCCGTGGCGGATCGCGAAATGGCACAGGCGCTGGGCAGCCGCCGCATCTGCGCCGTATTCATTGTGGAGGCGGTGCGCATTCTGGAAGAGTTTTTGTCGGAGGAGGGACTTTGTCCCTGACTGCACGGCGGAAAAAAGTACAATTCTAATAAGACAGGAGCAACGATTTGTGAATCATTTTGAACGGGCCAGTGCCTACCATAAAAGAGGATTTAACTGCTGCCAGAGCGTGGTGGCGGCGTTTTCGGACCTGACGGGACTGGGTGAGCAGGAGAGCTTTAACATAGCGGGCGGCTTTGGAGCCGGCGCCGGGACCGGGGAGCTTTGCGGCGCCGTGGTGGGCGCCGTCATGACGCTGGGGCTGCTGACCCCGGTGGATACCGCCGATCCCGTGGGCAGCAAAAAGCGGACGGTGGCGCTGGGAAAGGACCTGCAAAACCGCTTTTCCGGGAAATTCGGCGCGCTGCGCTGTCAGGACCTGCTCAAAAGCCGACTGGAACCGAACGAAGCCATGACGCCCGCTGCGGCCCACATGGGGCTTACCGGGCACTGCGACATCATGATCGTCACCGCGGTGGAGATCGTGGAAGAGATTTTAAAAGAGCTGCGCTGAGAGACGCAGGGAGGTGCGGCGGATGGCGCGGCGCTATGAATTTTACAGCGCCCTGACGCCGGAGCAGCTCCGCGCGAGGCTACTGGTGCGGGCAAGACCCATGAAAAGCGGCTGGGCCTATGAAGAGCATCAGGTCTTTGCAAAGCTGCTGCCGGACGGGCGGTTTTATGTGATAAAAACCGGCGGCATGTGGCAGGTGCGGCCTTTGCTGCCCTTTGTGGGGCAGATCGTCCCTGCGGAGGGCGGCTGCTATGTCTCCGGCGGTTTCCTGCCGCCAAAGGGCATGAAAAACGCGCTGCTGGGTGTGATGCTGGCAGTTTTTTGCATGATACTGGCTGTGAGTGGCGGCGATCCCTTTGCGGTGGCGGCGGCCTGCGTGATGGTCCCGCTTTGGGGCGGCGGGGGCTGGCTTCTCTGGACCCGCTTTGCCCCGTTGTTTGCTCACCGGGAGCAGGAAGAGACGCTTAAGTTTGTGGAAGAAAATTTACTGAGAGAATAGGAGCGGCCATATGTCCTTTGTCCACCTTCATGTCCATACCGAATTCAGCCTGCTGGACGGCGCTTGCCGCATCAAGGACCTGCCCGGCATTGTGAAGGCCATGGGGCAGACCGCCTGCGCCGTCACGGACCACGGCGTCATGTACGGCGTCATTGACTTCTACCGCGCCTGCAAGGCGGAGGGCGTCAAGCCCATCATCGGCTGCGAGGTTTACGTAACGCCAAGGGGCCGCTCCCGATTTGACAAGGTCCACGAATTTGACGCGGAGAGCCGCCATCTGGTGCTGCTTTGCGAGAATGAGGAGGGGTATCGGAACCTCTCCTACATGGTCTCCATGGCGTGGACGGAGGGGTTTTACGTGAAGCCCCGCATCGATCTTGCCCTTTTGAAAGAGCACAGCGCGGGACTGATCGCCCTCTCGGCGTGCCTTGCCGGGGAAATTCCAAGGCTGCTGCGCAACGGAGAGTATGAAAACGCGAAGGCCTACGCCCTGGAAATGAGCGGGATTTTCGGCTCCGACCGCTTTTATCTGGAGCTGCAGGACCACGGCATCCGGGAGCAGGCCGTGGTGAATCAGGGAATTTTACGGCTCCATCAGGAGACGGGACTGCCCATGGTGTGCAGCAACGACGCCCACTATCTCCGCAAGGAGGATGCGCAGGCCCACGATGTGCTGCTGTGCATCCAAACCGGAAAGACGCTGGACGATGAAAACCGGATGCGCTACGAGCCTCGGAATTTTTACCTGCGCAGCGAGGCGGAAATGGCGGCGCTGTTTTCCGGGTATGAGGGCGCGGTGGAGAACACGGGGAAAATTGCGCAAATGTGCAATCTGGAATTCACTTTTGGCAAGTACCACCTGCCGGAATTTCAGCTCCCGCCGGGGTATGACAGCTTTTCCTACCTGAAAAAGCTCTGTGACGAGGGCTATCGCTCGCGTTACGGAGACGATGAGCAATATTGCGCCCAGCTGACCTACGAGCAGGATATGATCGAGAAAATGGGCTTTACGGACTATTTTCTCATTGTTTCAGACTTCGTCCGCTATGCCAGAAGCGCGGACATCCCGGTGGGGCCGGGCCGCGGCAGCGCGGCGGGGTCCATGGTGAGCTACTGCCTTGGCATCACGGACATCGACCCCATGCAGTACCAGTTGTATTTTGAGCGCTTTTTGAACCCGGAACGGGTCAGCATGCCGGATATCGACATGGACTTTGGCGACACCCGCCGGGGAGAAGTGGTGGACTATGTGCGCCGGAAGTACGGCGACGACCACGTGGCCCAGATCGTCACCTTCGGCACCATGGCGGCCCGGGGTGTCATCCGGGACGTGGGCCGGGTCATGAACATCCCCTACGCCGAGGTGGATCAGATCGCAAAGCAGGTGCCAACCACCCTCCATATCACGCTGAGCGACGCCCTGCGGCTGAGTAAACCCCTCAGTGAGCTCTACGAGGGCGACGAGCGGATCCGCGCGCTGATCGACACCGCCCGGGCGCTGGAGGGGATGCCACGCCATGCCTCCACCCACGCCGCCGGCGTGGTCATCACCAAACGGCCCGTCTACGAGTACGTGCCCCTTGCCAAAAACGATGAGTCCGTGGTCTGCCAGTATGTGATGACCACGCTGGAGGAACTGGGCCTTTTAAAAATGGACTTTCTGGGCCTGCGGAACCTGACGGTGCTGGATGACGCTGTGAAGATGCTGCAAGTCCACCTGCCGGAGTTCCGTCTCGCGCAGATTCCCGAAGACGACAAAGAGACCTTCGAGATGATCTCCCGGGGGCAGACCGCCGGCGTGTTCCAGATGGAATCCACCGGCATGACCGGCGTGTGCGTGGGCTTGAAGCCCCAGAACATTGAGGATATCACCGCCATCATCGCGCTCTACCGGCCCGGCCCCATGGATTCCATTCCGCGTTTCATTGCCTGCAAGCAGAAGCCCGCCCTCATCCGCTATAAGCACCCGGCGCTGGAAGCTATCCTCTCCGTCACTTACGGGTGCATCGTCTACCAGGAGCAGGTTATCCAGATTTTCCAGCAGCTGGCGGGCTACTCGCTGGGACAGGCGGATATGGTGCGCCGCGCCATCTCCAAAAAGAAGGCATCTCAGATTCAAAAGGAGAAGGAAGCCTTTATTCGTGGTGACAAGGAAAGAAACATTACAGGCTGCATGGCAAAAGGAATTCCAGAGGAAACCGCAGAGGCCATTTATCAGGAAATCTATGATTTTGCCAACTATGCCTTCAACAAGGCTCACGCCGTTTCCTATGCGGTGGTGGCCTATCAGACGGCTTATTTCAAGTGCCACTTTCCCCGGGAATATATGGCGGCGCTGCTGACAAGCGTGCTGGACAACTCCGACAAGATCGCGGGGTACATCACGGAGTGCCGGGACTGCGGCATCGCGCTGCTGCCGCCGGACATCAACCGCTCCTCCGACTGCTTTACTGTGGAGGAGGGGGGCATTCGTTTCGGACTGGTGGCCATCAAAAATATCGGCCGGGTCTTTATCCTCGCCGCCATGCGTGAGCGGGAAAACGCGCCCTTCACGTCCCTGACGGATTTCTGCCAGCGGATGAACGGCAGCGATATGAACAAGCGGGCCGTGGAAAATCTGATCCGCGCCGGGGCGTTTGACGCGCTGGGCGCCCGCAGGTCCCAGCTCATGCAGGTCTATGAGAAGGTGATGGACTCCGTTGCCGACCAGCAGCGAAAGAATCTGGAGGGGCAGATGGACTTCTTCTCCATGGCGGCGGACAGCGGCGGTGGGTCAAGAGCTGTAAAGGAAATACCGCTGCCAGATATTCCTGAGTTCGCCCCTCAGGAACTGATGACCATGGAGAAAGAGACCACGGGGCTGTATCTCTCCGGCCATCCGATGGACGCTTATCGGGAGCAGGTGCGCAAGCTCAAAGCGCCGACCATCGGTTCCATTTTGGAGGATTTTTCCCAAGAGGGGGGACCGGTGCGTTTTGCAGACAACCAGCGGGTGACCATCTGCGGCGTGGTGACCTCCAGCAAGACGAAAACCACCAAGAACAACACGCTGATGGCCTATGTGACGGTGGAGGACGATTCCGCTTCCATGGAGCTTTTGTGTTTTTCCCGGGTGCTGGATACCTGTGGAGCTTATCTGCGGGAAAATCAGGCGGTGGTTGTGCAGGGGAAGCTTTCCGTCCGGGACGAGAAGGCACCCCAGATTCTGTGCGACTCCGCGTATCCGCTTTCCGGCGTGGATGCCGGTCTGCCCGCCGCGGCGCCATCCGACAAACCGCCGGAGGAGAGCGCTACGCTGTTTTTGAAATTTCCGGGGCTGGACCATCCGTCGGTGCGGCACATGAAGTTGGTCTTTCAGATGTTCCCCGGTACCGCCCAGGTCAAGCTGGTCATGGCGGATACTCGGAAGGTGTTTCTCACCCGGGCGCTGCTCCATCCGGCTCTTTTGGAGGAGGCTAAGCAAACGCTGGGCGAGGAAAATGTTGTGGTGCGATGAAGCGAGCCTGCCGCAATGGCGCCGCCATATTGAAATTTGCTGGGACTGGGAGGCGGTCAGATGAAATCCAGAACATTTTTGTTGTGTATTTTTGTGGAAACGGTATTTTTAATAGGAATCGGTTATATGGGATATCCACTCCCGTTGCATAGAGGCATCAGCGGAGTCCTTTCTGCCTGTGTGCGCTATGGACTTGTTGCCTATTTGCTTTGCAGGGTCCATGGCGCTTCCACACGCAAAAAGACCATGCTTTTTGTTTATGGAATCGTGCTGTTGTCATCGTGTTTCGGCTTACTGCTCCGCTATGCCGCTGAGTACGGAGAAAATTTTTTCGAGGCTGCGTTTACCGTAAATCAAATTTTGCTATTTTTACTGTTTGTTCCAGCCTACACCACCATCCTGTGCTGGGCATTTGGCAAGCGTCTCCAGAAGCAGATGCAGTAAATTTCCACGTTGCTGCGAAGAATATATATGTTTAAGAGAAGGCGTCATCGTTCCAAACGATGACGCCTTTCAGCTTCTATATCAAGTTTTCTTTGATTTCTTAACATGTGACAAGGGATTTGCCTTTGCAGCAACCCGGAGGGCCTCGTTGTCAATATGGGTGTAGATTTCCGTGGTGTTGAGATGATCGTGGCCCAGAACCTCCTGCACGGCCCGCACGTCCACGCCGTTTTGCAGCATCAGCGTGGCGGCGGTATGGCGCAGCTTGTGGGAGGAGTACTCCCGGGAGTCGATGCCGGCCTCCGAAAGCCGCTTTTTCACCATGGCGTGAACGGTGGACCGGCTGACACGCTCATTTTGCGAGGAGAGAAACAGCGCGTCGGCGTCCCGGCCGGTGATGGGCCGCCGCACGGCGAGATAGCGGTTGATGGACGCCTGACAGGCGTCGTTGAGGTAGATGATGCGGACCTTGTTGCCTTTGCCGAGGATCCGAAGCGCATCCTCCTGGATATCCCGGCGATTGAGGCCCACCAGCTCCGAAATCCGCAGGCCGCAGTTGAGAAACAGCGTCAAAATACAGTAGTCCCGCTCCTGATTTTTCCCGTCCACAGCGTCCAGCAGCTGCAAGCTCTCGTCCAGCGTCAGGTATTTTGGCAGCGTTTTACGCAGCTTGGGCGAATCCATATCTTTGACAGGATTTTCACGAAGTAGGTGGGCCTTATTGGTCAGGTACCCGTAAAACGAGCGGATGGTGGCGATTTTCCGAGCGCGGGACGCGGCGGAGAGTCCGTAATCGGATTGGGGGCTGTTGAGGTGCTGGACGCGGTCGCGGCTTAAATAGGTCATATAGCCGTAAATGTCCGTCAGCGTCACGGAGCCGACAAACTCCAGATCCACGCCCGAGATGTCGATTTCGTCCAGCGCTTTGCCGGCAAGCGACGGGTCGCGCAGCTGCGTGAGATAGCGAAAAAAATTGCGCAGGTCCAAGAAATATTCGTCCACAGTGCGCCGGGAGTGCGCCTTGATGGTTTCGTGATAGGATAAAAAATCCCGCAAAATCGGCGGCGCTTCGGTGCGGTAATCGATCATATGATTTGGTGGGAACCATTCGGAAAGCACAGATTGTCCAAAATCACCGGGATAGCCGCGTAGCCAATGAGGGCTTGAAAAAGGACTTTCCCGGGGAAAAGGGCAAATTGCTCTCCCCTAAATTGAACAAAATTTTTATTTTGTTCAATTTGGTGTCTGGTTCCAAACCCTCCTCTCTCTGTATGGATTCATAAAACGCGGTACTTCCGGTCAAGCTAATGCCATCACAAAAAGAACGGATGATGACGAATGAGTTTGATTCCCTGTACCAGCGGTTGTATCTACCAGTGTGACGGCGTGTGCACGCTGGACAGCGCGGCGGCTGCCGGTGTGCCGTCTCTTGGCGGCGCCTGCGTCCATTTTATTCCGACGGACGCAGCGCGGCTCGGATCGCCTCACCGATATTGCGCACCGGAAGCAGCTGCAATCCGGGAAACGCCTGCGCATCCGCCGCGCGGTGAAACGGAATGACGCACTTGCGAAAGCCCAGCCGCTGCACCTCGGAAATGCGCTGGTCCAGCTGATTGACGGTCCGCAGCTCCCCTGTCAGCCCCACTTCCCCGATGGCCACCAGATCGCTTGGCACGGGACGGTCCAAATAGCTGGAGGCCAGCGCCACCACCGCCGCAAGGTCGGCGGCAGGCTCGTCCAGCGAAAGTCCTCCGATGATGTTCAGGTATGCATCGCAGGCGGACACTTTCAATCCGCCCCGCTTTTCCAGCACTGCCAGCAGCATGGCGGCCCGGTTGAAGTCAAAGCCGTTGCTGGTGCGGCGCGGATTTCCACCGGCAGAGCTGACCACCAGCGCCTGAATCTCCGCCAGCACCGGCCGCACGCCTTCCATCACGCAGGTGACGCAGGTGCCCGGCGCGTCCTCCGGTCGGCCGGAGAGCAGCATCTCCGACGGATTTTCCACCTCCACAAGCCCCGCGTCCCGCATTTCAAACACGCCGATCTCGTTGGTGGCGCCAAAACGGTTTTTGGCTGCCCGGAGGATGCGATAGGACGTGTGCTGGTCGCCCTCGAAGTACAGCACGCAGTCCACCATGTGCTCCAGCACCTTGGGACCGGCGATGGAGCCTTCCTTATTCACGTGCCCAATGACGAACACGGTGATGTTTTGCCCCTTTGCCAGCTGCATCAGGGCCATGGTACACTCCTTCACCTGACTGACGCTGCCCGCCGGCGAGTCCAGCGCGGAATTGTAGAGCGTCTGGATGGAGTCCACGATCAAAACGTCCGGACGCTCCGCCGCAACGGATTCCAGCAGGTCTCCCAGACCGGTTTCCGAAATCACGAACAAGCTGGGGCTATCCACATGCAGCCGCCCGGCGCGGAGTTTGAGCTGGTGCTCCGACTCCTCGCCGGATACATACAAAACCTTGGAAAATTCGCACAGCTTACTGCAAATTTGCAGCATCAGCGTGGATTTTCCGATGCCGGGCGCGCCGCCCACCAGCACCAGCGAGCCTTTCACCGCGCCGCCGCCAAGGACCCGGTCCAACTCCCCCATGCCGGTGGGAAAGCGAATTTCTTCATCCGTCTGCAAATCCGTCACCGCGCAGGCGCGCCGGACCGCTCCCGCGGACCGGACGGCTCCCCTGCCGCCCTTGACCGCGATGGGTTTGGATTCCGGCTGCTCTACAATGGTATTCCAAGCGCCGCAGGCGGGGCACTTCCCCGCCCACTTCGGCGTCTCATTTCCGCATTCTGTGCAGTAAAAGAGCGTTTTTTGCTTCATGCTACTTCCTCTCCCGCAGTCATGCCCCGCAAAAATCCCGCGGTGATGGCGGCGGATAGCTTTCGTTGATAGACGTCGTTTTGAAGCAGGACGGTCTCCTCTTCGTTGGAGAGGAAGCCGCACTCCACCAAAATCGCCGGGGCCAGCGCCTTGTTCATTAAATAGATGGTGGGTGGGATGGCCTTGGTCTGCTTGGCGCGTTCCGTATTGATGGCGGTGTTCAGCGTCTCCTGCACCGCCTTTGCAAGCGTATCCGCCCCCGCCTGCCCGTTATAGAACACCTGCGCGCCATGGGTCACCCTGGAGGATGGCAAACTGTTTTGGTGGATGCTCAAAAGAACAGCGTTTTCCGTGCCGTTGACGATTTCCACCCGATTATGGATGTCGGAAACCTTTTTCTCCCGGGCGGACGAAGCCTCCGCATTGTGGATGGAGACGTCCTCCGTCCGTGTCATGCGGGTCTGCCAGCCGGAAAAGCGCAGCAGATCATTCACCTGTGACGCAATCACCAAATTGATGTGGCTCTCCTCCACCCCGCCGGGCGAAACGGCGCCGCCGTCCTCCCCGCCGTGGCCGGGGTCCACCACCACCGTGATGGGGACGCCCTCCCGCACGGCAAAAACCGGCTGGGACGGTCCACTGTCCCACTGGAGAAACACCCCAAGACCCAGCAGCAAGCAAACCAGCAGGGCCGCCGCCCGCAGGTGACGCCTTCGAATGCAGATGATCAAATTCAACACCCCCGGAAGAGGGTATGCCCGCCTGCTTATCCCATATGCCTGATTATAGCGCCTCCGCCATGGGAAATCAAGGGCAGGCGCCTTCTCCCGGTTTGGAGCATATACTGAACTGAGCGCGTGGAGCCTCCGCGCGCCATCCTTTCAAAAGGAGGAATCCATGGAACATGGAAAATCAGAACCCATCCACTCCGTCCTGCGGCGCTGACAAGGGCTCGCTGCCCGGTAGCTGCGCTTCGCTGGCGTTTCCCTATATTCCCATGCAGGAGCCCAATCCCGTCCGCTTCAGCCGGATGGAGGCATTGCAGACCGGCACGCTGTTTCCCGGACTGGACCTGCCCTTCAAAGCGGCCATGCAGGCAAAGACCAAGATGTCCAATACGGCTCTGGTAGAATTGATGGCACTGGATTTTGCCATTGACGAGCTGGGATTGTATCTGGTCACCCACGCGCAGGATCAGGAGGTTTTACAGCTGTTTTGGTCCTATATCAAGCTTTCCAAGGAAGGCCGGGAGAAGTATCAGAAAATGTACGGTCCCCTGCTGCAAACAGACCTTACGCCCGAGGACGGCTACGCCTGGCTGAAAGACCCGTGGCCCTGGGACGAAGGAGGGAACGAGTAATGTTTGTATACGAAAAGAAATTGCAGTACCCGGTAAAAATTAAGACGACCAACCCCAAGCTGGCGTCGATCATCATCTCTCAGTACGGTGGACCTGACGGCGAGCTTGGCGCGTCATTGCGGTACCTGAGCCAGCGCTACACCATGCCCTATCCGGAGTTGAAAGCGCTGCTGACCGATATCGGCAACTCGGAAGGCTGCTGCTCCTGCATTTGGGTGCGAAAGTTCCATACGCCTTCCAGCAGGAAAAACCACCGGGAAGGCAGTAGTTTCAAGGCTACCTCCACCCTGCCGTCGGCGTAAATCGTCATGCGATCCAGCAGCTGCCCGCAGAAGTTATCGGACTTTTTCTCGGTCACGATTTTGCGGATAGCGGCTTTGATGTCCCGCCGTGCGCCGGTTGCTTGGGTGTCCAGCTTGCGGCGCTCCTCAATGGCGTCCAGCTTTTGAAGAAGGCCGGCAATGGCGGCATCGTAGCGGTCGTTCATAAATTTGTAGTCTGCCTTGGAGATGGATTGATTCAAGAATCCCTCCAAGGTTTTTTGCTTTTTCTGGCGCTCTGCTTCCAAATCCAGCTCCAAGCGTCGCTGCTGACCGCTGCCGTCATCCTGAGCGTCTTTTAGCACCGTCTCCACAATGTGGGTCAGGTTTGCAATGACGCCCTCTGCGTCCAGCTGCACCGCCTCGATGGAGCGGCGCAGAATGTCCATGGCCACCTCTTCTCGGATTTGATGGCCGAAGTCACAGCCGATGGGATTGCCTTGGGCATCGGCGCGGAGCTTGCCCTCGATGGTGGCTTTGCCGCAGCGCCAGATTTTTTTGGGTTTGCCGGAGCGGGTTTTCTTTTTGCGGGACAAGAAGCTGCTGCCGCAATTGCCGCATTTCATTTTTCCGGAAAGCGGGTATCGATTGCCGTGGCCGTTGTCGGTGGCGGAATTGTGATGGCTCCTCCGATTCAGCTCCCGCTGCACGGTCTCCCACGTCTCCCGGTCGATGATGGCCTCGTGGTGATCTCGAAGAATCACCAGTTCCTCCTGCCCCTTGTTGTACTTTTTTTCGTGGGTAAGAAAATCCGGCGTATAGGTTTTTTTTTGAATCAGGTCGCCGCAGTATTTCTCATTTCGTAGGAGCTTCAGCACGGTTGCGCTGGACCATTTCAGATTGCCCCGGCTGGATAGAATCCCCTCAGCACAGAGTTCCTTTGCAATCGTAGGCGTGCCCTTTCGCTCCACGAGGTACTTGTGAAAGATGTAGCGCACCACGGCGGCCCCCTCGGGATTCACCGTCATGCAGCCGTTCTTCACATCGTAGCCCAGCGGCTCCCGGCCAAAGACCACGCCTTGCTCCATGCGCCGGGTCTGGCCCCACTTGACTCGCTCCGAGGTCTTGCGGCTCTCATCCTGCGCCATGGAGGACATGATGGTCAGCCGCAGCTCCCCGTCGGTGTCCATGGTGTTGATGTTGTCCAGCAGGAACAAAACGCCCACGCCCCGCTTGCGTAGCTCCCGGGTGTATTCCAACGTGTCTACGGTATTACGGGCAAAGCGGCTGACTTCCTTGGTGATAATCAGGTCAATTTTCTCGCTTCGGGCCGCCGCAATCATCTGGTTGAAGCGCTTGCGCTTTTTGGTGCTGGTGCCGGACAGGCCCTCGTCTGCGTAGATGTCCTGCAACTCCCAGTCCGGGTTGCGGTCAATACACTCCCGGAAATATTTCTGCTGACTTTCAAATGAGTTCGCCTGATCGTCCTTGTCGGTGGATACACGGCAATAGGCCGCAACACGAATCATAAAACCGCCTCCTTTCTCGAAAGTTTACGGCTGAACGTGGTTTTTTGCAATTGTGCGGAATAGAAATATCTGTAAAGTAAAACAGCTTTAATGGCATTGTTTTACCAGTAAGGAAATGCAATCTGCCATCTGCTCACTGGTCAAAATTCCGTTTTCTTGGAGGGAACGCAGAACGGCCCTCTGATACTCCAGTAGAAATTCTGGATTTGCCGATGGGTCCCCTTGACGCTCTAAAAACTCCGCTTTTTTGATCATTCTGCTCCCCTCCCTTCTGCTAACGTATGCGTGCTGCACAGAAAACTTGTTGCCGTCTCCCCGGATGTGGGTTGCCTATCCCTGACGCCGGTGCTCTTCTTGGCAGGCTGCCGCCATTTCAAAAACGGCGGGTCACGGCCTACTTCCCCAAAGCGGCGTCTCATCCGAACGGTCATTCAATTGTAACGGATGATCTCATTTGAGATTCATCCGCTACAATGAGCATAGCAACCGTTGACGCACTTTTCAAGATGTGGTAGAGTGATTGTGTTACAAATGATATGACACATTGACTGTGACTGCGTTTACCACGGAGGAAATGCCATGAAAGCCTTGTACTGCTTGAGTTTTGACAAGAAAACAGAATGGATCGACGATGGACTGAAGCTTGTGGAGGATCAACTTGGCACTGCCCTGCTGACCTTTCTTTCCACAGATTTTGACACTTTCTTGAACGAGTTGGTCGTAACTGCAGATGATTTGAACCACCCAACCGATCGGGAAAAGCTGGCGGAGGCGGTTGCAGCCAAAATAAAATCCCAGTATCCCTTTTTGACCAGCGCTCTGCTTCCAATGTCCTTTGAAAAGAAAAAGGTCATTTGGCTGCGATACCGCCTACTGGAGCTAGAAAAGCTCCGTTCGGACTTGTGCGCGTTAGTCGATGATGTTTTCCTGATGGACGAGCGCAAAGAAAGCCCTTTGCAGCGGCTTTGTATGCGCCAGAGCCGGGATAAGCTGCTGGCGGCCAAACTGGCGGGGTTAAGCGATTATCTGCGTGTCGAGCGGCGCATCTACATCGGCGGACATGAGTTTGTGCCCATCCTCTCCCCTGCTCAGGAAATGAAGCCGCCGGAGGACATCACCAGCCGCCTATTTTTGGGGGCTGATGATTTGCAAGCGGTGCTACTGACGGAGATTCAGGAGATGGCACAGCAGAACGTAAGGCTTAAAAAATGCGCCTACTGCGGCGGCTATTTCCAGCCCTTCTCCTCTCGGACAGTCTACTGCGACCGTTTGGCAGGCAAAGCCGGCAAGACCTGCAAGGAGCTGGCAGCCAAGGAAAAATACGAAAAGAAAATCGCCGCCGACGAGGGTTTGTCCCTCTATCAGCGGCGAAATAAAGCCTATGCCATGCGTGTCAGCCGTGCCCCGGCCATTTATCAGGATGCGGAGTATCAGGCATGGAAACAAGCCGCCGAAGCGGCAGTGAAACAGTATGTGGATGGCACGCTGGATTTAGAACGCTTGACGCAGATTTTGGAAATCCCAAACGCCAAGGCTGTCCGTTCCCACTGAAATCGATTGACCGCCGGAACGAAGAAAATCGTTCCGGCGGTTTTACATGTCATCAGGCAGCGTTCTGGCGTCGCTGGTCCAACCGAAGGAAGATTCGGTTAAACAGGAACAAACTCAAAAGCGCCACGGCCGCACCAATTAAATTATTGCCAATGCGGGTCAAGACTGCTGCCTTGGCGGGCAGCAGCAACGTGGCTGTGACCAGTGCGCTAAAGGAATTATAGACCGTTTTGATGAAATAGGACGTGATGAACATGGACAGAAATCCTGCCAACAACAGCGCCGCCGTCTGGTAATCCGGGGGAATCAGCCAGCCAAACAGCGCGATAAACAGCACACAGCCTAAAATAGTGGCAGGAATGCGCAGTCGCCGCCGACGGACCAAATCGTCCTCAATGGGCATCATCAAAGATAGCACGGTCAGGTTTACCCACATGCTTTTTGGAATGCTCAGCAAATCGCCAAAAAGCAGCGTTACCAGCAGCGTGACCGTCAAACTCAAGGCCCAGCGCTCCCACGGACCATACAAGGAAAGGCCTCTTAGTAAAGCGCTTGGCTGGGCGTGTCCGCAGGTTTTGCGACTGCCCAGAAAGTGCAGCAGACCGACCACGTAGCCGATGACCGCCAGACTCACCATTCGCTTGACAAATAACTCGCCGGTCACATCGTAGCCCCGGAGCATGAGAAACCCCATGAAAAACGGCAGATATGCGCTGTGGGTGGCGTCCAACCGGGTAAACAGCAGGGCGGCGCTCAAAAAAACCGCATCCACCACCAGCCCCACCAACGGATTCCATGCGGAGAGCTTGGCGCATAGTCCCATCGAAACAAACAGCAACGGCACCAGCACGGCGCTGTATTTTGCGTCTATGCCGAAATCAGCCTTCAGGAACATCAGCAGTCCCATCAGTAAAATGACGCCAACGATGCTATTTTCTTTTCCAAACCATGTGTTGTAGCCGTTGATGAAGAGAACGCAGAACAAAAATACCGGCAGCTTCCCTGCGATGCCCTTCCCTACGGCGCAAATTTTTTCCTTTGTCAATTTTATCACCGGGAAATAGAATACCATGGGAGTTTGTCCCAGTAAAGCCTAAATTTGTAAATAAATAAAGTGCTTTACCTTTACGGACGCCGTCTCTGCCGCTTTTCTACCGGACGGCTCTTCACCACCGACGGCTGCCGTCTGGGTGCGCTCCGTTTTGCTGCGTGCACTTCCCCGGACGCAGCAGCGGTCCGCCGTCTGACGGAAGATGGCGCTGTGCGGGGCTGCTTCACCGTCTTTTGCAAAATTTCCATGGGCCACTTGGAGGTTTCCCGCGGAATGGTCTTTCCGATGAGCTTTTCAATATCCTTTAGATAATCCAGCTCGTCATAGTCGCAAAAGCTGATGGCGATGCCGCCCAGTCCTGCTCGGCCCGTTCGGCCCACCCGATGGATGTAGGTCTCCGGCTCGTTGGGCAGCTCGTAGTTGATGACGTGGGACAATTCCGGCACATCGATGCCGCGAGCGGCAATGTCTGTGGCGACCAGCACCTTGATTTTCCCGCTTTTGAAGCTGCTAAGTGCTGTCTGTCTGGCGGTCTGGCTCTTGTTTCCGTGGATGGCCATTGCCTCGATGCCCGCCTTGGCGAGGTCCTTGACCACGTCGTTGGCACCATACTTGGTTCTGGTGAAAACCAGAGCGCTGGTAATGCCACGCTTAAGGATTTCCTGAAGCAGATATTTTTTGTTTTTCTTATCGATCAGGTACACGCTCTGCTGTACGGCGGTGGCGGTGTCGGTGACGGGGTTTACCTTTACCGTCACCGGCTCATGGAGCATGGTGCGGGCCAGCGACTCGATCTCTCGAGGCATGGTGGCGCTAAAGAGCAAGGTCTGGCGCTGCTTCGGTAAGGCGGCCAGCACCTTTTTCACATCCCGCAAAAAGCCCATGTCCAGCATCCGGTCCGCTTCGTCCAGCACGAAAATTTCCAGTCGGTCCAGCTTTACGTAGCCCTGCTGCATTAAATCGCACAGACGGCCCGGCGTGGCGATGAGGACATCCACACCGCGCTGCAGCGCCGTTACCTGCGGCTCCTGCCCAACGCCGCCGAAGATGGCCGCAGCTCGCAGGGGCAGGTTTTCTCCATAGCTTTGAAAACACTCCAAAATCTGAATCGCCAGCTCTCTGGTCGGCGTTAAAATCAGTGCACGCACCTGCTTGGCGCGCGATTGAGACAAAAGTTGAAGGATTGGCAGGGCAAATGCGGCGGTTTTTCCGGTGCCGGTCTGCGCACAGCCAATCAGATCTTGTTTTTCCAAAAGGTGTGGGATGGCCTGCTGCTGAATGGGAGTGGGCTCTATGTAGCCCTGATGCCGAATGGCATTCAGCAGCGGCTGAGATAGTTGCAATTGCTCAAAGGTCATGAAAATGATTCTCCGTTCTTGTGCCGTCAGCTTGTCGCAATCGTCGTGCGGTCCCCCGCACCCTCTCGAAACAGCTCCAGATATTCCTGGGCGGCAATCTTATGGATTTAGTATACCACAAAAGGCGGAGAGTATCAAATGGCAAGCTGTTGACCAAGGAAAAATACAAAAAAATCGCCGCTGACGAGGGCTCATCCCTCTATCAGCGGCGAAATAAAGCTTATGTCATGCGTTTTAGCCGTGCCCTGGCAATTGGTCAGGAGGCGGAGTATCGGGCGTGGAGGCCAGCTGCAGAAGTTGTCATGGAGTGGCATGTGGACGGAGAACTAAGCCTGTGGGAATTGGCACAATATCAAACGCTTCGCGGCATCAAGTGGCTTGAAATCATAAGATATGAATGATGCCCGTCGTCACAACGGTCATAATCCCTGCTGCAATGCAGACGCCTAAAAAGATAGATGGAATGGCACTTTTTAGTCGCATATCCAAGAGTGCGGCTACCAGCGCTCCGGTCCACGCACCAGTGCCGGGTAACGGGATTGCCACCAAGACGCAAAGTCCAATGGCACTGTACTTATGTACGAGACGGCCCTTCAGGTGGGCCCTCTTCTCCAACTTGGTAATCTTTTCATTCCACCAGACACTCCGCTTCCGCAGCCAGGCAAAAATATGGCGAATGTACAGGACAATAAACGGAACAGGCACCATATTTCCCAGTACCGCTGCTGCCAATGCCAGCGGATAATCTAACCCCAGCGCAATACCATAAGGCAGCCCGCCCCGTAGCTCGATGACGGGTACCATCGATAGTAGGAATGTAGAGAGTAACTTGCCAGGAATGGTAGTAAGCAAAAGTTTCAAATAAGATATCATTCCATTCATTATATATATAAATAAAAATCACTCTGCAATACACTTCCAATTGATTCACAGGAAAACTTTTCGAGAAGATGCTCCCTTTTCGCTCTGCAGTGACTGATTCTGTAATAGTGAATTAAGGCATCCCACCGGCTCAAGTTCAGCCGGGGCTGTTCCGGGTCAATTTTCCGAGGATGCAGATAAAAGACAACCGGCTTGCACTGAGAATTGATCCGGTGCGTAAACACGTTGATAAACCCATACAGCATTGTGCGGAAATAAAACCTGCCTGAAAACGGAACATTTAATCCCGGCACATGAATGGTGGAGGGGGAATCTCAATGAGCATTTGCGCCGTGGGAGCACACTTGACCGCCTGATACGGAAAACGTGGCGCCCTAGCTGCCCCATAAAGGAAGTTTTTAAACGGGAAAATACTGCTGTCAACGGAAACGCCCTCTTCTTCCAGAACGGAGAGCGCCCAGAAGCCGTTTTCCGTAATCGATCAGCAGGGCGCACGGTAGCCGCACACCGGTTTCACAATCAGATCCTCCAGCATCCTCTTGCTGCGTCGAAGATCCTCACGGAATTCTGCGTGGGTCTGCCGATATACCAATTGGTGTCCATATCCATGGCTCGTAATTTCATGCCCGGCTTCGGCAATGCGCCTGACCAGCTGGGGATGCTGCTCTGCCACAAAACCAAGAACAAAGGATGCTGCTGTGAAGTAATTTTTAGCAAGTACTTCCAGATAAAACGCGGTATTACGCTCTACCGTTGACTTTACGAATGCATCATTTTAAAATAATCCGTCCTCATAATTTGCATGAAACCAATCTTCTGTATCAATTGTAAATATATTTTTCATAATTTCCTCAGATTACATCATAATCGCCCATGGTAAAAAACGCATTGGCCAGATCACATACTGACCTGCCAGATGGCAGGTCGCTTTATCCCACGCAAGGTCAATCAGAGCAGCCCTGCCGGATTTTCAAAATTTTCATGCTGGATGAAGTCCTTTTTAGAAATGTCAGTGTCCTGACAATAGTATTCACACGCCATCTCCAGCATTTGATCCAGATGTTCCCGGAGACCGATGATGGCCTCCCAGTCCTTTGGTTTTTCCATGACGTATCATCCTCTCGTTGCAATGAATACACCGCAGACAATCACTGCAATGCCAATCCATTTGGTAACAGAGATCTGTTCGTGGAAGAAAACCATTGACGCCAGCAGCACCAGCGGAAACGCAAGCGCCTGAATGGGATAGGCATGACTGATTGGCATTCTGCTGAGAATATAGAGCCACAGCCCTGTGGTGGCGGCATACAGGCACAGAGCAACCAGAACCACCGGGGTAAAGAACAGGCGGATAATATCCACAACGCCGTGCAGCTCTTTGCCGCCGGAACCGACCTTGAACAGCATCTGTCCGGTGGCCATCAGGCACGTATTTAACAGGCAGAGCAACGTCATTTTCATGTTCTTTCCTCCAGTTCACGAACCCGCTTTTCCAAGAGGGCAACAGATTGGATCAGCCGCTTATTTTTTTCGTTCAACTTTGAGACAATCGCCGTCAGCGACATCAGAATGATGATCACGCAGAAGAAGATGATTGCAAACAAAGCATTGGTCGGTTCATAGATCCCCACCAGCTTTGAAAACCAATCCAGAAAACCGGGGAATGTCGCCAGCAGCAGCATCAAAACCCCGGAAAACAGCCACAGCAGCGTGTATTTCAGGTTGAGCGTTTTCTTCTTCAACATTCTGATGAGCAGGATGAAATACAGCAGTACTGCCAGCAGCATCGCGATCTGCAATGTTTTACTCATGCAGCTTCCTCCTGTCTCTCGGCGCTGACATCGCAGAGAAAAACAGCGCCAAGGTTACTTTAATCATGTAATAGACCGAGCGCAGCGCATTGATAGAGCTTGTCCCGCCCTGTCGTTCCCGCATCTGTACCGGAATTTCCAGAATCCGTGCCCCCTTCAAACCCGCGGCCAAAATCGCCTCAGGCTCGGGATAATCCTGTGCATAATCCTGTGCAAACGCTTCAATCAGCGATCGGTTGACGGCTCGCATTCCGCTGGTGACATCATTGACTCGAATACCGCACAGCAGATGAATCATTCCGCTTAAAAAATTAATTCCGAACCGCCGCAAAAAAGAGGACTGGAAGCCTTCATTTTCAAGGAAACGAGATCCAATCGCAAAGTCCGCGGCATCCGTTTCGATGGGAGCAATCAGCGTATGTAAATACTGCGCTTCGTGCTGACCGTCACCGTCAAACTGAATGGCAATGTCATACCCGTTGTCTTTCGCGTAACGATAGCCGCTTTGGACGCCGCCGCCGATACCCAAATTAACTGGATGATTCAGATAGGGAATCCCATTCTCTTTCAGAATTTCCTCAGTGTGGTCCGTGGAGCAGTCGTTAATGACAATATAATCCATTTCCGGGGCGTGCCGTCGAATGTCGGCAATGGTATTGAGGATATTGCATTCCTCGTTGTACGCCGGAATCATGACAAGGCTTCTCATTGCGGTAATACCTCCAGATTAAATATATTACCGGCTATTGATTGTTCGGACACGTCGCTGATAGAGAGCGTTGCCGAACCCGATTGTGTATACTGGGACACGTCAAGTAGTTGATCAATTTGAATATACTCATGCTGAGGAATTTCAAGGGTCAGCAACGCAACGCTTTCTCCAGCTGCAGATATACAAATCTGCACAATTGGGTTAACCGCATCCCATTGTACATAGGAGGGCAGACAGGCGATACCGGAAATATGAACAGCTGCGCTTCCTGCCGGAATTTCAAAACTTGGTTGAGTTGATAAATCCGTACAAGTATTTTCTTTTCCTGTCATGGAATAACCTATTAAAATAGGCGTATCTTTGCCTACAAAGTATCCGTCTACTTCCTCCAGGGAAATGATTTCCGCACCGACGGAATTGGCACTGTCGCAAAAAGAATCATATTCGCCGGCTATTGCCATATCATAAATTCTTGCGCCATTTGCCTCTTCTTCTTTTAATTTTCCAAAATAATAAGAAACATAATCAATGCCCTTTTCATCTTTAAGCGCCAATAAGTAATTCACGATATAGCTACCGTTCACAATTGCCGCGTCGGGGTCCAGCACCTTCATCATACTATGACGAATATGGGTGGAGAGAAACACATCCACCCGCTCCCGCTGCTCCTCCGTGCCGATTAAGCCGCGATCGGTGAACAGCTCCGCAGCATTTAATCTATAATAGCTGGTAATTGCACTTGTGGATACAATCCTTTCCCGAAAACTCCAGTCATAAAGATTCAACGCAGCCGCTCCCGTGTTTACCATGCATTGTGCGAAAAGGACAAGCAGGGACAGGACGGCCACGGCTCGCTTCCAACGTTTTTTGGACTCCAGAAAGGAAATCAGCCATGCGGCTGCCAGAAGCAGAGCCAGAATTTCGCAGAGAATCGCATAGCGGGGATACCCGGTACTTTTCAGCCAAAAGAGTGTGAAAATCATAAATACCGCTGCCACCAGCAGCAAGGGTTTCTCCTCTTTGTGCTTACGGTAGCGCAGCGCGGCACACCCTGCCCCCACATAGCCAAACAGCAGATAGACTTGGGGGAGAAATGAGATTTCGGCTACATTTTCACTGTAATTAAAAATCAGATGAAACGGCCAGAGCAGAAAGTCCTTCCAGTTTTGCGGGCCCCAGCGAGTATCCTTGAAGTCCGTATCTGGGTAGTAAGGGGATTTAAAAATGGAATTAAATGTCCAGAAAACCGGATTTCCCGTACTGGTGTAGGCGTACAGCAAATAGGGCACAGAGGGAAGCAGTCCCAGCAGCAGGCACAAACAAAAAATGCCGGGGTGAATGGCTTTGCGGTTCTGCCACAGATAAATCAGCAGCAGGGGCGCAACAAAAATAACATTTGTGAACTTCAGAGCGAAGCAGAGACCGCAGAGCACCGCAACAAAGATCAACTCTGCAACGGCGGCATCATGACGACGTCCGTCCAGAACCCGCTTCACCAGCCAGAGCAACAGCGGAATGGCAACCAGATCAATCATATAGGTGCCAAGATCTGCCAGCGAATAATACAGCGTTACCGCCATAAAAGCCAGAAATTCTTCGCTGATTAAATAGTTTAGAATCCCTATGAGCGGTTGTTGAACCGCTCTTTCGGCATATGCAGTGCGGATCTCTTCAAGACGGCTCCCTACGAGCCGATGCAGCAGATCCCAAACCTGCCGGTAGATTAAAATCAGCAAAAAAGCATTCATCAGCATACCGAGCCGGCAGCCCAGCAGCAGCCGTGGGTAATAGAAAATGCGGTCGCTCAACGGAAAGAAAAAGGTGAATCCGGCGGGGAAAACATTATAGCTGATATTATCAGCAAAACCGGGGTACTGCCAAAATACACGTGCCATGCTGACATCGTGGGACAGATCCGGCGCAAGACCGCGCAAAAAGGCAATTGCCAAAAGAATTCCACCGTACACAAGCCAAGATTTTTGCAGGCGAAGCGTCTCAATGCTGATATATTTCCTTGTCCGCACCACCAGCAACACAGTCAGCGCTGCCGCAAGTCCGATTGCCACCGGCAAAAACCGGTTGGCATCCAGATAGTACAGCGGCAGTGCCAGCAGATCTGTCATGGACAAAAAAATGACGTAAATGATGTAGCCCAGCAAAATCGGAGCAATGTGAATCCGGTTCGTGGCTGCTAATTTCTCTGCGGACAGTTCTTCCATAAATAACTCCTTAATTTTTCCAATCAATCGGGTAAGTGCTGTTTAGTTTCCTCCGTCTGACAGGGAGAACGCGTCCGCAACCTTTTCGTTTGCGCCAAAGACATTGTTGTATTGCAAGATGCGATATTTTTGCAGCAACTCTGCCAGATGATCCGGGAGTTCTGCAAAGGAATACCACTCCCCTGCTGCATCCCGCACGGCTTGGTTGTTGATCACCGGGATTTCCTCCATCGCTGCCAGCAGGAAACGATTATAGTCAGTCATCTCCAGACCGGCCTGCTCCAGCAGATAGCTGCCCAGATAATTTGCACTCATCTCGACGCCTGCGGCCTCATCAATGTCGTAGTTCGCCCAGATTACCATGGGCGTGCAGTAGCGCTGCTGCAGTTCTTCAAAGGAGAGTTCGCTCAGCGGCGCTCCGTACAGTTCCTCATAAAAACCCTGTTCGATAGAGGGCATGTGGTCACCGAACATGACCACCATGGTGGGCTCGTCCACATTTTCAAAATACTCAATCAGCTCCATAAATGCTGTATCGCTGTATTTTTGAATTGACAAATACTGTTCCGCCTGCGGATACTCCTGGTCTAAGTTCAAATCCACGGTGGATTCAAACTCTGCGTTGGTGTATCCGCCGTGATTTTGCATGGTGACCATAAACGAAAAGAACGGCTTCCCTGCTTCCTGTTGCTCATATTCTTCAATTAACAGGCCGTAGGCTGCAGAATCCGTCACTACGCCCCGGAGGGGCTTGTTCCACTTGCCGGGCCACTCTGTAATAGACAGAAACTCATCAAATCCCATCTGGGAATACACAATGTTTCGATTATAGTTGGTGGCATTATTCGGATGCAGTGCCTGCGACGAAAAGCCCTGTGATTTCAGTGTTGAAACCAGTCCCGTTTCATGATCGTGTATATAAAAATGGTAGGGAACCAGCGAAGGCGTGTCAAACAGCTGCATACAGTTTCCGGTCAGTGCCTGATATTCGGAATTTGCTGTGCAGGCACCAAAGCCGGACATATAAAGATGGCCTTGGATTACATTTTCTGTTAAGGCATCAATGTTTGGCATGATGGTGTCCTGCTGATCAAATTCCCCGATTACCCGGAAATCTGACCAGCTCTCATTCATGATCAGAATAAGATTTTGAGCCTTTGTGTTTGTTACAGGGGACGGCGTTTCCTCAGACTGTGCTATATCCTCCACGGCTTCCGAGGAATAACCATCCGGGATCTCTGTGTGGATATATTGTAGCTGTGGCAGCAATGCGCAAAGGTATCCACGGTGTGTATACGGGACAGAAGGATCCCAATTATTAATAGAGAAACAGCTGAAATGAGCCATGACGCTACGACTGCACAGACCGGCGCAGACGGCAACTATACAGACAGCGGACAGCACTCTACCAAAAGCGCAAAAGCGTTTTCCGCAGATATTTGGCAGCAGAATCGAACCGCAGAGCAAACCTGCGCTGCACACCAAGGCAATCAGACAGGAGGCTGTCCCGATACTGAAATCATAGCTGCCCATGACGCTGGCGGCAGTTTTCAGACTGGCAATATCAATTATCAGGAATGGACGCCCCCGGAACGAATTTACATAGTACTGCACCAGCGCCAGCAGCGGGAAAAACGCATAGCCCAGCGCCAGTACAATTTTCGAATTCCGGATCAGAAAATAACCCAACAGAAGAACGGAATAGTAGATTGCCAGATTGATTTTCCAATAGGAATGTTCGATTGTATCCAGATTTCCGGTAATTAGCTCGGTAAGGATGAACCAGAGAAGCGGAGAGAGAACAACCAGCAGTGCGGCCGTAATTTTGGCGCCGCGCGTCTCGGAAAACAGACCGGCCAAAACCAGAACCGCCAGCAGTACCAGAATTAAGAGAGTCAAATGAAACAAGTTGTCATTTCTGCAGGTGTATTCATAGTAGAGATCCATCTGGTAGTCCTGTTCGACCCCGTTCCATTCGCAGCGGAGATTTTCCGCCGGTATCTCCCCTGCATTCCCGTCCGAATAGATAAACGGTTCGTAGGAGAGCCGGAATTCACCGGTGCTTTCTTCGCAGTAGGCCTGTAGCTGCTGAAGGGTCAAACTGTAGGTTTGTCCCTTTTTCAGCGACATATCCATCGACAGAACATAGTACCCCCAGTTGGGAGCATCTTCATCCGGAACCTCTACGCGCTGCAGTTCATTGCCCTGTGCATCACGGATCGTCAGCGCGATGGTGGCGCCAAATTCTTCCAGCAACTCCGGGCTTGCAAAGGCCAGACGAATTTGAATATCCTTCAGATTCGAATGCTGCGGCACAAAATACTGTGTGATCCCATCATCCGGCGTTTTCAGATAATCCGGAAACAAATATTCATCCATGCTGCGGTACTTCTCACCGGAGGTGGCATTGACCGTCCCGTAATCCGCGCAGAACAACCCCAGTACAAGAATACTCAGCACCAGAAAGAGCCCCAGAGGAATCCATAACCCCAGTCGTTTTCGTTTCTTCTGCCAAATTTCCTGCATTTTTTCCATGTTATTCTCCTCCGAAGCTAATTCCACACATTTTATATATTTGAGTATCCAAACAGCACGGTTCTCCCAAACCATGCGCCGCGGTATTACATACCGACATTGATGCTGCCGTCTTTCCAATCAAGGATGCTGCACAGTAGTTGATAAGTTCAGTCATTCTCTCAATCAAAAAATATAGCCTGCACTTGATGTTGAAATGAGGCTTATTGAAAACCAATTTTCGTTACAAGCATACTCATTATTCTTTGATCTGGATCATTTGCATCAGGGTTATGCTCAGCATTAAATTCCAACTGAATTTTTACCGTTTGATTCGTCGTAAAATTCGGAGAAATTTCCTGCGCAATGGAAATCCCCTCACCAGCAGAAAGTTCCTGGTCATAAATTAAATTGTCTTCCATATAAATGGAAATCTTGTTAACTTCAGTATAGGTTTCCGGAATATAACCTTCCAAAACAAAAGTTGTTACATGATCATTAGCTTCAAGAGTGACCGTGCTCTGCTTGGAAGTCCAACGATAATCTTCATTCTCTGACTGAGGTAACCAGCCTTCACCGATGGATTCGCTGCTATTTGTTGGAAATTCGATGATAGAAGGCATCCTGCTTGCGTTGGTCAGGGCAACAACAGTGGTTACTGCAACCAAAGAAATCAGTGCCATTACAAAAATGACAACTCTTTTATGACGTAAAAGTTTGGCTTTTACCGCGTGCAGCTGTTGCCCATCTATGAAAGTCAATGCTGAATCCACGGCGTGATCCACTTTTTGAACATTTTCAAACGAATTTATTTTTTTCCAACCCTGCAGATACAGAGATTTTTCCTGCCCAAAAATAATTCGAAGCGGTTTGCAATGCTGAACAGGCTGCCATAGTAAAATACTTCCAATAATGCCAATCAACACAAACAGCCACCACCAGATATAGGAAATATCATCCTGCGGAGTAAAATTTTGAAGATAGGAAAAGGAAACCTGTCCCATTAAATACAATATATAAAATCCGAGGTTAAACCACATAAAATGAAAGAGAACTATGGGCAGGGTGTTCTTTCCAAGGTAGGACAGAATTGGGCAAACCACGGGAGCTTTTATGAGAAACACTGCTAAAAAAAACATAAGCGTCAATCCGTTTAACACCAACAGGATATCCACTGCTGGATGATTAAAGGATCTGGAAGGCCAATCCATTCGCAGGAAAAAGTGATGCGCAACCAGATAAGCCAATCCTCCGGAAATCAGCAGCCCTATTCCGCACAGCAGCCGATTTTTCGAAAGCCTTTCCATGAGCGTGTATTTAGCTGAAATTGAACCAATCCCATAATAAAAAGATGCAATCAGCGCCAAATCCCAATCAAAATTATGGGAGCCGGTTGTAGTAGCGGAATATCCAAACAGAAACATGATCACAAGTCCGACCATATAAAGGAGGCTATAACGTTTGCCACAGATTTGAAACAACAATCGATTGAAAATTGCGGCGTTAAATAATGCCAGAATAAACCAGCAGGCGCCTAGCCACCAAACATAAAAGCGTCCATGAAAAAACAACTCCTTGATTGTGAAAGAAGCACCTGCATAGGCAAGATTGCTACTGAAGAAAATGGTATAGACTCCTGTAGCATTCATAAGAGCTGTTACGCCGAGCAACAAGATCGCTGAACTCACTACCGGCAGCAGGGTGGTCAACATACGATGGTACAAAGTTTCCAGAACGGATCGTCTCTCCTGTCTGGCCATATAACCGGATACAAAGAAAAAGGCACCCATATGAAATTGATAAATATGCGAATTGAACCGGCCGGTGGAATGCCCGATGACCACTGAAAGAATCAGCAATCCGCGTAAAACATCCATCCACAGGAAACGCTCTTTTTGTAAATTAGCCGCCGCCACTTTCATGTGTTTTCCTCTCGTTTCGAAAAAAATCTATACGGGTTGTCGTTTAGTTCGAGTCCTTTCCCAGAAAGAAACTCTTTACACCGCAGGATTCCCCCGCCTCCACGTCCCACGGCTGATCGCCGAACAGGACGCACTGCGCCGGATTTAAATCGAACTCCCAGATGGCGTCCTCAAGCATGCCCGGTTCCGGCTTACGGCAATGGCAAGGGCCGGTAAAATCCGGGTGATGGGGACAGAAGTAAAACGCGTCGATATGGGCACCGTATTCCGACAGCCGCTCATTCATGTACCGGTGAAGCGCCCGCATCTCATCTGCAGTGTAGTACCCCCGCGCGATCCCTGCCTGATTGGTGACCACGATCACCTGGTAGCCCCAGTCGTTCCACTTCTTCAGAAACTGGGGCATTCCATCGATAAAGCGCAGATCCTCCGGACGGTGGAGATAGTGCACATCCACATTGATGGTGCCGTCCCGATCAAAAAAAGCCGCCTTGTTGACAGGCGCAAGCGCTTTCATGGTCTCCTGTGCGGTTGCATAATCCTCCGGAACACCGATGTCGATGAAATAGCCGCCGCTTTCCACCGCCAGCACGTTTCTCCTCTGCGCCAACGGCTCCAGAACCGCCGTTTCAAAGGAAAACTGCTCCTCCGGAACAGATTCCATCGACGTGCGCTCCATGAGATACACGCCGCCGTTGATGAGTCCCTCCCGGCAGGGCGCTTTTTCCCGAAAAGCCGTCACTGCGCCGCCAGTCAATTCCAACGCACCGTAGCGATCAAAATCGTGCATCCGCTTGGCCGCCAGCACGATGGCGTCAGGGCGTTTCGCCTGCTCCAGCGCAGCAAAATCCACATCAAAATAAGTATCGCCGTTTAAAACGGCCACCCAATCCTCCCGGCACAGCGACAGCGCCTGCTTGATGGCACCGCCGGTGCCCAATGGGGTATTCTCCGGAGAGTAGAGGATTTCCATGCCCCGGTAGTGGGTGCCGAAAAAATCCTCGATGCACGAGTGCTTATAGCCGGTGGCCAAAATCACCCGCTCCGTGCCCTTTTGCTGGAGGTCATCCAGAAGAAAGCGCAGAAACGGCCGGCCGCAGACCGGGGCCATGGGCTTTGGCACGTCCGAGACAATATGGGCAAGCCGGGTGCCGAACCCGCCTGCAAGTACGATCGCCTCTCTCATGCGATCCCTCCAAACAGCTCGTTTTCTACACAGGCGCACAGGCAGTGGTAAATCGGCAGATGATATTCCTGAATCTGATAGGTCACGGCAGAGGGTGCGCAGATGCACTGATCGCTGAGGGCTTTCAGCCTGCCGCCGCTCTCCCCCGTTAACCCCAGCACCTCCACGCCGATCACCCGGGCAATCCGGGCGGCATTGAGCACGTTGGCGGAATTACCAGAGGTCGTGATGGCCAGCAATATATCGCCGGGGCGGCCATAGCTTAAAACCTGCTGGGCAAAGGCCATCTCCGCAGAATTATCGTTGGTGTAGGCTGTCATGAGTGCCGTCTCGCTGACCAGCGAGATGGCGGGTACCGCTCGCTGCAGATTGGCGATCATATTCTCCGCATGATCCGGGTATGCCATGCGGAGCTTTTCGCACATGGTCTCGTCCAGAGGGCGATCCAGCATAAAGGTTTTCATCAGCTCGCCCACGATGTGCTCGCTGTCCGAAGCACTGCCGCCGTTGCCGCAGACCAGCAGCTGTCCGCCGCCGGAGAAGCAGCGCAGCAGTGCCTCCGCTGCCGCCATGACAGACGGTTCGCAAACCGCCAGCGCCGGGTAGCGCACTGCCAGATCCGAAATGATGGCACGAGTGGTGTTCCGCATGGGTATGCCCTCCTGTTTCAAAAAGAATAGCCTTTTAAATGTCAATACAGCGTCCAGGCCTGTGTGCCACGCTCTGTAAAGCTGGTCACCATGACACGCCCGTCTGTTTGTTTCAGCTTTTCCACCAGCTGGAAGCGCCGCTTGGGGTCGCAGACCACCATCATAAAGCCGCCGCCACCGGCACCGCTGATCTTGGCGGCCTTGCCGCCGTTTTCCATAATGTAGCGATACATTTCATCAATCTGGGGATTAGAGATCACGGAGGAGGTCTTTTTCTTAGCCTCCCACCCAGCGCGCAGACAGTCCGCGAACCCGTCGAAATCGCCTTTAAGAATGGCCTCCTTCATCAACGATGCCTGGCGCTTCAGCTCGTGCATTCCCTCCATCGATTTCTCGCTGCTTTGACAGCGCACCTGCTCGTCGATAATCTTGGCACTGTCCCGGGAGGTGCCGGTATAGTACAGCACCAGAGAGCTTTCCAGTTCGTTTTTGATCCAGTTTTTCAGCCGCAACGGATTGACGATGACCCGATCGTCCCCATAAAACTCCATATAATTGAAGCCGCCAAAGGTGGCCGCGTACTGATCCTGCTTGCCGCCGGAGAGCTTCAGATCCTCCCGCTCCACCTGATAGGCCAGCGCCGCCATGTCATACTCACCCAGAGGCAGATTCAGCCACTCCATATAAGCCTTCAGCATGGCCACCACCATGGTGGAGGAGGAGCCGAGACCGCTGCCTGCGGGAGCGTCGGAATAGGTGGTCATCCGCAGCGACAGCGGCTTTCCATTGCAGAAATCCTGAACAATGCGGTTGTACATCCCCCGGTGCAGCGGCAGAGCGCCTTCCAGCGGCAGAGCGCCGGCGGGGGCGGTGAGCCGCTCGTTGCGGTCGGCAGCATAAAACTCCACCTTGCCATCATCGGTGGGCTCAATCGTACAGTAAGCGTACAAATCGATGGTGGCGTTCAGCACGACACCGCCGAAGGTATCGCAGTAGGGCGACACGTCTGTGCCGCCGCCGGCCAGTCCCAGCCGCAGCGGCGCTTTGGAACGAATAATCATGGAAAGGCTCCTTATTTCATATCGAATTCGGGTCCGATAACCTGTTTCGCATTCTCCGGAGAGAAATTCTCCCGGATGTACTGATAGGATTGTGCGCTGCGCGTCATCAGCGATGCAGGGTTGTTATAAAGTGCAGCGGTCACCCTGGCAAAATCCTCCGGTGCGTCTGCAATGTCCAGAATATTTTCCGCACCGGCGATTCCCTCCGCGCCGATGGAGGTTGTGACCACTGGCATTCCGTAGCGCATGGCCTCCACAACCTTTCCCTTGATCCCCGCGCCATAGCGCAGCGGGACAATCACCAGACGGCAGGTTCTGTAATACTCCGCCAACTCCTCGTCAGTAACGAAACCGGCAATGTGCAGCACGTCGCTCTCCAATGCCTTGATCTCCAACGGCGGATTAGAGCCAAGAATGTGCACCTGTACGCCAGGCAGCAACTCGCTGAGCGTTGGAAGAATTTCCGCTGCCAGCCATTTCACCCCGTCCACGTTGGGATGATGGCCAAAGCCGCCGATGAACATCAGATCCTTCCGCCCCTGTGCGGTGTAGGGAATTTCCTGAATATTGTCAAAGAGATAGGCCGGAATCGCCTTCACCTGAATCGAGCGGTCAATCCCGTGAATGGCTTCCTCCTCCACGCAGGAGGGATAGTAGGACATGTCCGCCCTGTGCATCAAATCCAGTTCCTTTTCCTTCCACTCCTCCGAGGATTTCAGAGTTTTGGAATCTCCGGTCAGCTCATACTCCCGCTGCTCACGCAGGAAATGCAGATCATGACCGTAGTAAACAATGCGGGCGGGGGTTAACTTGCGTACGGCGTCGATGTACTTCTCGGAAATATGGGGCCGGTTTAAAAACGCATAGCCGATGCACGCGCCATTTTCCTTCAGCCAGTCCTGCCAGTTCTTTGCGTAATAAGGGCCGTAGAGCACCTCAATACCCAGTTGCTGCAGAGTCTGGGTGTAGGGCTGATGGGGATAGAAGTTGTCGCCGATAAATTTGACCTGATAGCCGTTCTCAGCGAACAGCTTCAGATAGGCAAACACCGTGCGGCTGCCGGCATCCTTGTCATACTGGGGGACATAGTGATCCACCATCAGCAAAACCTTTTTATTCCGGCTGCGGTCCCGAGCCTGAAAAACATTTTTGCCGTTGGGGAAATGCTCCCGCTCCAGCACGTCCTTCCACTTCTCATGGAACTTTTTCTGGTTGATGACCTGATACTGCTTTTGTCCGGTGGAGGTATCGGTTCCGTTGGAGACCCCCTCGAAATGCACCACCACCGAGAGCGGCTGATAGACCACGCGGTATCCGTGGGAACGCACCTCGAAGGCAAGGTCGCTGTCCTCGCAGTAGGCGGGTACAAAGCGCTGGTCAAAGCCGCCGATTTCCTCCCACAGCGTTTTGCGGATGCAGATGGAGGCACCGGAAATATAGTCCACGTCCTTGACATAGTTGTACTCCGGTTCCGCCGGGTCGGAGCGGTTGCCGTAGTTCCAGGCGCTGGCGTCCTTCCAAAAAATGCCGCCGGCCTCCTGCAGCCGTCCGTCTGGATACACCAGCTTGCTGCCGGTCATGCCGATGGTGCTGTCTTTTTCCATCAGGGACACCAGCGGCGCAAGCCAGTTTTTCTGCACTTGGGTGTCGTTGTTCAAAAAGAGGATGTACTCGCCCTTGGCGAACGCAGCCGCATGGTTGCAGTTTAACAGGAAACGCAAATTTTCTTCGTTGTGAATGGTGCGCAATCCGGTAATAACCCGGTCAATCTCCCGCGTTACGTCTGTGGAACAGTCATCCGCGATGAGAATTTCATAGGTCATCTCCCCGCTGTTTTGCAAAATGGATTTCACGCAGGCATAGGTAAAGTCAAACTGGTTGTAAACCGGAATGACGATGGAGACCGTGGGTTTGTCCCACTGGGGAACGTGCAGCGGTGCGTAGTCCGCCGTTGTCTTGGGCGGTGCGTCCGGCACTGCGGCAGGAACAGCCTGAATAGTCAATTCCTGCGTAGGAATTGCGTTGCCAATCAGACAGTCGTCCAGACGACGGGAGGTATCCTCCACGCCCTCACGGTGTAGTGTTTTGAAAAACTTGGAGATCTTGTGAGGCGTGCATTTGGACAGAAAGCGCAGCGGATGCTTGACAAATTTCACCAGCATCTTTCCCAGAAGCCGTCGCTTGCTGCCCTTTGGAATCAAAGCATCCCTCAGTTTCCAGAAATATCCCATAAACCTCCAGGAACGAGACGCCTTGATGCGGTTGAGTTCCCGTTCGGGCTCTAAAAGCTGCAGAATCTGACCATCCCTATTGCGAATGGTCTGCTTGTCTCTAGCCAATGTAGCTGATTGCTCAGCGATTGTAGCTGATTGCTCGGCGATTGTAGCTGATTGCTCGGCGATTGTAGCTGATTGCTCGGCGATTGTAGCTGATTGCTCGGCGATTGTAGCCGTTTGCTCGGCGATTGTAGCCGTTTGCTCGGCAAGTCTACAGTCTTTTTCCGCAATAGTGGCTTTTAAATCCCGCTCGCTTTGGAGCAGTTGCGCAATATGTGCATCCCGATTTTTCAGCTCCGCAGTATGCTTTGCTGACAAGGTCAGCCGGGATTGGTATTGCGTGCGATCAAACCAACTGCAGTTACACTCGTCCATCAAGCTGCGCAGGAATTCGTCCTCTCGCACATCGTATTCCGCTGCTTCCACCTCGGAAATGTCGCAAGTCTGGTAGATCGATCGCACCATCTCCGGGGAAATGTTTTCTGGCAGTGCATATCGAATCGAACGATACAGCAGGTATTTTAGAGGAACCTCTGACTGTTTCCATTCCTGATCAAAAAACACCAGCCGGTTTTCCACCCAGAAGCTGTTGCGCAGTGTCAAATCCAGAAAACCATCCCGCAGAGTGCGTCCGTGGTCGCACATCTCGCCCCCGCTTTTCACCAGAGCGTCCTTTATCTGCCGAAGAAGTTCCTCCCACAAAGACTGATTACCATCTAACACTGCGGCGCGAAACACCTCATCTCCGCAGGGTGCTGACGCAAACACCGCAGTGGTATCCCCATTGGCACACTCGCTTTGAGAAAGACAGGGCACGCCGCGCTGCTCCAGCAGCCGCGTATTCTCTATTAACGAACGCAAATGCGCTTCGCTCTTTGGAGACGCAGCGCGGCGTGTTACACGATCGGGATGTAAAATGGTGACCAGCCGGTATTCCTCCCGATAATCCCGCTTGAGCGAAACTGCCGTGATATCCTGCGTCGTCTGCGGCTGAACAGCAGCTTCCAGCAGAAAAGAGTTCGCAAAAAATCCAAGACAGCCGTTACGAACAGCTGCGGGAAACAGCTGCTGTTCATTTGCAATCAGCGTGGACTCCTCGGGATAATGAAACTTCACCCCTTTGAGAAGGCTTTCGGCGGCAGGACTGTGATCCCGCAGAATTAATGTGGGGAACTTGTAGTCCGGAAACGGGTAATAGGCTTCAATCTGCGGAAAGCCAGCCTGATGTAACAGCTCCCGTAACTCCTGCTGGTGAAAGGTACGCACGCCGCTCATAGACTCGTACCGCTGGGTTTTTCCACGGCTAAACGCATAATCATTTAGGGAATCAAAGGGAATTCCCGTGTGATCCTCCGCTGCACCGCACCAATACTTCATGCCGTACTGATTTTCAATGGCAAGCAACAGCTTTCCGGTTGGTTTTAGCAGCTTTTTAGCAGACGTCAGCATGGAAAACCACGGATTCCCCTCATGGTCGGAGATTGCGGCATACTCCAACACACCAATCAGCAGGACATAGTCAAACAGCGTCTGTGGCTGATACGTCTTTATATCACAGGATAAAACACAAACATTTTTAAAATCTTTACAGCGTTCCTGAACAATCGCCGCACGAGTCAGCGAGGGTTCGATGGCAACGACCTGCCCGCATTGAGAAGCCAGCTGAGGGGTCAACGCACCCATACCTGCGCCAATTTCCAAAACGGTAGCATCTTTTTCAAAGGGATACCACTGCAGCAAACCTGCGCGTGCACTGGTAAAGTTGTGAAAAACAGCTCCTTCCGGTAAATCGCGAATAATTTCATTGGTATCATGGGACTGATTTTTTAGGTAACTAAGAATCCGGTCCTCAATTGGACCATCCGAATAGATCCGGTTTTCATTCGTTTTCTGTTGATCCATTGCCGTCTCCTTTGCTGGAATTTAGTTTCCCCTCGTATTTGTCACACAGCGCCGCCGTTTCCCCGTAGCCCTGCACCGTGCCGTGCTCCAGCCAGAGCACCTTGTCGCAAAGCTCCCGAATCTGGGACATGGTGTGGGACACCATCAAAACCGTGGTACCCCCGCCCATCAGCTCCAGCATTCTGGCTTTGCTCTTGGCCTGAAAATCTGCATCGCCTACCGCTAGAATCTCATCCACGATCAAAATTTCCGGTTCTACCACCGTGGCGATGGAAAACGCCAGACGCATCATCATGCCGGAGGAATAGTTGCGGATCGGTTCCTCAATGAACTCGCCTAGCTCGGAAAAATCAATAATCTCCTGACATTTGGCGGTCAAAAACTCCTTGCTGTAACCCAGAATCGCACCGTTGAGAAAAATATTCTCCCGGCCAGTCATGTCGTAGTCGAAGCCCGAGCCAAGCTCCAGCATGGGCACGATGTTGCCGTGAACTGTGACGCTGCCGTTCGACGGCTTCAGGATTCCGGAGATCACCTTTAACAGCGTAGATTTTCCCGCGCCGTTGTGTCCGATGATGCCCAGCACCTCGCCCTTCTGCACGGCAAAGCTGACATCGCTCAGCGCACCGAATTCCTTAAATTTCAGTCGCCCGGTAACCAGCCGAACCAAATATTCCTTCATGCTGGTAATGCGGTCTGCGGACAGGCGGAATCGCATGGATACATGGTCTGCTCGAATCATTTCCATTTGTATTCCTCCTTAAATATTCAGGACAAACTTGTCCTGCGATTTTTTGAAGACAACAATGCCGATGGCCAGTGGCACCAGCGCGGCAATCAGGCACAGTCCGTAGGCCTTAGGCTCAGGAGAAACGCCGTCCAGTAGAACGATACGGAAAAAGCGGACGATATGGTAGAGGGGATTGAGTTTGTAAATCGTCATAAACCGGGCGGGAATGATGCTCTCCGGGTAGAAGATAGGGGTGGCAAAGTTCAAAATAGTAATCAGCACACCCCAGATAAATTGGGTGTCCCGGAAAAAGACCATCAGCGAGCAGAGAATCAACCCAACGCCTAGCGCCAAAACCTCCAGGCAGAGAATGCCGAAAATCAGCAGTACCCCGCGGATGCTCAGCGGAGTCCGGGTGATGAGCAGCACCAAAAACAGCGGAAGCAGGCTCAACAGCAGGTTGATGGAGCTGGACAGCACCCGTGTCACCGGGTAGATATACTTGGGCACATAGACCTTGGTAATCAGCCCGGCATTGCCGGAGATGGACTGGAGGCACATATTGGTGGACTCATTGAAAAAGTTGAAGCAGACGATGCCCGTAAGCAGATATACCGGAAAGTTAGGAATATTGGACTTAAACAGAGTGGAAAAGACCACATACTGCACCAACATCATTAAGAGTGGATTTAAAAAGCTCCACAAGACACCCAGCACGCTGCGTTTGTATTTGGTCTTAAAGTCCCGGTTTACCAGCTGCTCCATCAAAAAGCGGTATTTCCCGATGGCGGCAAAAAAACGCAACGTGGGTGAAGATGCGCCGGAGCGCATCTTGCGCACCAAAGTCAGTCCGTAAGCAGCCAGCGCCACGCCTAGCGCCGCCACCACATACCAGTAGATACTGCCAAAAAGCAAATTCTGCTGCCCAGTGACCTGAAAGCACAAAATGCCGTCGAGCGTCTGCCCATCAACTCTGGCAAGTTCACTTTCATTCAGTTCCTTGTCCACGGAGCCCTTGGATACAGAGATGCTGCTACCGTAGTATACGGTGACGGCGTTGCCGCCGCTGCCGTCCGGGGAGGAAATGATCAGCGTTAGGGGTTCACTGGGTGTAATCTCTATGGGCTGCGCGAAGGAAACCACTGTCTCGGCGCTGTCTCCCAGTTCCCCGGCCGGCTTGGTAGCGCTGGCAATCGTTTGCCCAGCCCTTTCGATGGAAACGTTCAGAGAGCAGTCATTTAGCCGACCATAGGTGGAGGTATACAGTGTCACGCCGGTAATATGGTCGGCATCAATGGAAAAAGGCTGCGTAATCTTGCTGTTGGCATAGATTTCATCCACATCACCGGTGGGCGTAACCATATCGTCGGTCTCTGCGCCCCGGATATGGAGCTGCTGCCCGCCCAGCGCGTAAAACGAAACGGCCAGCAACACATATACAGCCAGAATGGCGGTTAATTTTTTCGTACCGGAATTGAGATGTTTCATGATACGTTCTGTTCCATTTCCTCAGTTTAATTCGCTTAGATACCGTCCCAGCGCATCCTGCCAATCTGGCAGACGGGCAAAGCCCGCAGCTGTCAGACTCTGTTTGTTCAGCCGTGAGTTCTTTGGCCGCAGTGCTTTTGCGCCGTAAGCATCCGTCGTGGTGGGAACCACGGTAACGGCTTTTCCTGCCAGCCGAAAGATTTCCTCTGCGAACGCGGCCCAGGAGCAAATGCCCTCGTTGGTGGCATGATAGGTGCCGTATTTATCTGTTGCAATCATGTCGCACAGCAACGGGGCAAGATCCGCCGTATAGGCGGGCGAGCCGACCTGGTCGGCCACCACCGTCAGCGTGTCGTGGGTTTCCGCCAGACGAAGCATGGTTTTCACAAAGTTGCCGCCGTTGATGCCGAACACCCACGAAATCCGCAGGATGAAATGCTCCGGCAGTACCTCCCGCAGAGATTGTTCGGCAGCCAGCTTGCTACGACCATAGACATTCAGCGGGCCGGTGGGATCGTCGGTTTCGTAAAACCGCTCCCCGTCGCCAGGAAAGACGTAATCTGTGGAGAGAAACAGCATCTTTGCGCCGATGTCCCGGCAGGCTCGGGCCAGATTTACCGTGCCGCCCTCGTTGACGGCAAAGCACCGTTCCGGCTCGTCCTCGGCTTTGTCCACCGCCGTATACGCGGCACAGTGAATCACGGCATCGGGACGATAGCTTTCCAGATAGGCGTGCACTTTATTTTCATTGACAATATCCAGTTGGGCGGAACCAATGCCCCGGTACTCAATTTCCCGGGCGCTGAGCACCCGGCACACATCGTATCCAAGCTGTCCGGTCGCTCCGGTGATAAGAATCTTCATCTGTTTCTCCTGCTTTATTTTAAAATTTTCCTTACAACCCACCGAAACAGCGACCGGGGCAGAACGTGCATGGCCAGTTCAAACTTCGCCTCCATGGGCGATAGCGCCCGATAGCGAATCAGATCAAGCACCTTCCCATTCAGTCGGGCGGAAACAAAGGCCTCCAGCGCCGACGACGGCTGGATGTATTTTTTGTAAAACGCCAGACGCTCCCGCAAAGGGGCAATGCGGCGGTTGAAATAACTCTGTTTATCCGTGACGCCGGTGAGCACTCCGGTCTGATTTCCGCCGTGAATCCGATAGCGGAGCAGAGGACGATCGACGAACTCAATTTTACCTTCCAGCGCGGCAATCATGGCCACCCACTGGTCGCAGACCGTGTTCTTTGGGAACGGCAAGGCCCGTTTCGCCGTTTCCGACCGCACGAGGGTTGTGCAGCCGGCGGAGCAGTTGCGGAAGAAATAGGTCTCCGAAAGGCCTTTCCCCTGCACATACCGCAGCCTGGGCCGAAGCTCCCGCAGGCTTTTTGCGGTGGTGTTCCCTTCTCCGTCTATGGCCGAGAGGTCACAGTAGGCCAAGGTGGTTTTGGGCGTCATGGCGGATACCAGCGCGGAGAGCTTATCTGCCAGCCACTCATCGTCCTGATCGCAATAGGCAAACAGTTTTCCTTCTGCTTCTTGCGTCAGCTGTTCAAATGTCCCATTGGAGCCAAGATTCTTCTCGTTGCGCTGGAAAGACCATGGAAACGCAGCAATACAGTCCTGCACGCAGGACTGTATTGCCTCAAACGGCACCGTTGGAGAGCAATCGTCCCGGATATACAGCCGCAGATTCGGATAGGTCTGGGCATTGAGCGATTTGAGCTGAATGCGCAGCCAGTCCAGATTTGGTTCATAAACCGCCATTAAAATGGAGATCAGCGGTTTACCGATTTGCGTACATCCGCTCATAATAGCTCTGATACTCTCCGTTCACGATATTCTCCCACCAGGGTTTATTGTCCAAGTACCACTGTACGGTCTTTTCGATGCCGTCGGCAAACTTGGTCTCCGGCAGCCAGCCCAGCTTCTCATGGATAAACGCCGGGTCAATGGCGTAGCGCATATCATGGCCCTTACGGTCACCCACGTGGGTAATTAGGCTCTCCGGCTTGCCCAGAATGGCAAGAATCCGCTTTACGATGTCAATATTTTTCATTTCATTGTGTCCACCGATGTTGTAGACCTGTCCGACTTCCCCGTGCTCCAAAATAAGATCGATGGCCCGGCAGTGGTCCTCGACGTATAGCCAGTCCCGCACGTTCAGTCCCTCGCCGTAGACCGGTAGCGGCTTGTCCGCCAAGGCGTTGGCAATCATCAGCGGAATCAGCTTCTCTGGGAACTGATAGGGCCCATAGTTGTTGGAGCAGCGGGAGATGGTGATGGGCATGCCATATGTCCGCTGATAGGCGTTGCACAGCAAATCTGCGCTGGCCTTAGATGCCGAGTAGGGCGAGGACGTGTGTAGCGGAGTCTGCTCCGTAAAGAACAGGTCGGGCTGGTCCAGCGGCAAGTCGCCGTAGACCTCGTCGGTGGACACCTGATGGTAGCGTGCCACGTTATATTTCCGGCAGGCGTCCAGCAGCACCTGTGTGCCCATGACATTGGTTTCCAGAAAAATGGAGGGGTTTTCAATGGAGCGGTCTACGTGGCTCTCAGCGGCAAAGTTTACCACCACGTCCGGCTTCTCCGCTTCAAACAGGTCGTATACCCCTTTGCGGTCAGCAATATCTACCTTGGAAAACTGGAATTTTGGTTCGTGCATGACACTTTCCAGCGTAGCGAGATTGCCCGCATAAGTCAGTTTGTCCACGCAGAGGAGATCGTAGTCTGGGTGTGCCTTGCGCATATGGAAGATAAAGTTGCTTCCAATAAATCCGGCGCCGCCGGTAATCAGCATCCTCATGTCGGTTCCTCCTCAAAATCCCGTTACTGCGTCCTTCAAAAACGGGTTCGTCTCGTCTTTCTGCGAGAGAATGGGGCGCTCAATGCCCCAGTCCACGACAATTTCCGGGTCGTTCCAGCGGATGCCGCCATCAGCTTCCGGGGCATAGTAGTTATCAGCCTTGTAGAGAAACTCCACGTCGTCTGCTAGTGTCACAAAACCGTGTCCAAAGCCACGGGGAATAAGCAGCTGGCGCTTGTTTTCTTCGGAAAGCTCCACAGCCACCCATTTTTTGTAGGTTGCGCTATTGGGCCGCAAATCCACCGCCACGTCCAGTACTGCACCTCTGGCACAGCGCACCAGCTTGGCCTGCGCCTTGTCGCCCTTTTGGAAGTGAATGCCCCGCAAAGTACCCTTCACCGTGGAGGAAGAATGGTTATCCTGAACAAAATTGTAGTGAAGCCCCGCTTCTTCAAAGGCACGCTGCGACCAGCTCTCCATGAAAAAGCCCCGGTGGTCGCCGAACACCTTTGGCTCTACGATATAAACGCCATCAATGGCTGTCTTGATAAAATCCATCAGTCTAATGCCTCTTTATTTAAATTTGCGGTATGTATCATCAGTAACGAATCTTTCCCTCTGCAACCGCCTTGAGGTGCTGACCATAGGGAGATTTGCCGTAGGCCTTGGCCGATTCAAGCAGCGTCTCCCGATCAATCCAGCCATTGTTGTAGGCGATTTCCTCCAGCGCTGCTACCATAATGCCTGTACGCGTTTCAGCCACCTTGACAAATTCCGAGGCATCCATCATGGAATCCATGGTGCCGGTGTCCAACCAAGCGTAACCCCGGCCCAGCGTCACCACATTGAGACTTCCCTCTTCCAGATAAATGCGGTTCAAGTCCGTAATTTCCAGTTCACCGCGGGCGGAGGGCTTCAGCGCTTTGGCCCGTTCCACCACCTTACTGTCGTAAAAATACAGTCCGGTAACGGCATAGTTGGACTTCGGCTGGGCGGGTTTTTCTTCAATGGAGATGGCACGACCCTCAACGTCAAATTCAACCACGCCAAAGCGCTCCGGATCCTCTACATAGTAGCCGAACACCGTGGCTCCGGTTTCCTGTGCCACGGCACGGCGCAGCTGACCGGTAAAGCCTGCACCGTAAAAAATGTTGTCGCCCAGCACCATGGCGCAGCGGTCGTTTCCAACGAATTCTTCTCCCAGAATAAACGCCTGAGCAAGGCCGTCCGGCGAGGGCTGTACCTTGTAGGAAAGATGTAGGCCGTACCGACTGCCGTCTCCCAGTAATTTCTCGAAATTGGGCATATCCTGCGGCGTGGAAATAATAAGAATATCACGAATTCTTGCCAGCATCAGTGTGGACAGCGGGTAATAGATCATTGGCTTGTCATAAATTGGTAAGAGCTGCTTGCTGGTGACCATGGTCAGCGGGTAAAGCCGAGTGCCGCTACCCCCTGCCAGAACGATTCCCTTCATATGTCTACCTCCACCTTTGCATAACTTTAGTAATTATACGGCAATCGACTGTATATGTCAACGAAACTCCCAAAATGGCGTATGTAAATTACACGTTTTTAACCTTTCCAAAGATGTCTCGCACATCATCTCGTATTTGTTGAATTGCACCCCAATCGGCCACGGTGCCGGTGGCGTGGGACATCCTTGCAATCTGATTCAAATTATTTGCCATGCCGGAGAGCAGATGGATGAGCTGCACCCACTCGGCTGTGGGTGCTTCTTTTACCTCGTAGCCCTCGATGAGATGCCGCAGGTAGGTCTCCCGGCAGAGGCCGCTTTTCTTCACGTTTTTCATGAGGTACTCGAATTCCTGATCTGTCAGCCAGACGTAAACGCGTTTTGTTCGGGTCATAATATAACTCCTTTTTCAAGTTGGGGTCTTAGGGGTACCCCCTAAAAGCCGCAGTTTGGTGACAAAATGCTATGCTTGCCAGAATATTCGGCGGTGCCGAATATTCCGTTACCCGGCCGAAAGAGGAATCAGTCCCCTTTCAGCCTTTTAGCTTCCTCCAGTACTTGACGATGCCAGGATTCCAGCAGGAGCATCCGCAGATAGGCGGCACGGCCCAGACCCTTCATTGCTGCCGCTTCTGTAAGCTTGCGATGCTCTTCTTCATTCAAACGAATGTTGAGTTGCCTATTTCTTGGTTCAAACATGATGCGTCTCCTATTCTTTTTCGGCTGAGTGAATCATCTTACTCCCTCAGTCTCATTCTTCTTGTTCTTATTAGCAGCCGCTTTTGGGATGTCCAGAAAGCCGAAAAGCGGATTTCTGGGGCATTCAAAATCGGCGGTCTAAAACCACTAAAATTTGAGGACATACAGCCGGTCGGGTCTCCCCTGCCCCTGACGTTTTCGTTGCAGCAAGCCGTATGCTTCCAGCTCGGCCAGAAGCTTCCCTGCTTTTCCGTGACCGCAGTGCAAGTCCTCCGTGATGCTCTCAATGGTGTAGTAAATGAAGGCTCGATTCTGCCCATCCAGCCAGTTGTTTTTTATGGAAAGGGCCATTCTGTCCAGCATTAGTCCGTAAAGTAGTTTTGCTTCACACTTTAAGCATTCAAAACGTTTTTCCGTGATTAACCCTTTTGGAATGCGGTAAAAGACAAACCGTTCCGCTTCGCTGCCATAAAAATAGTTCACATAGGTTCCCTCCAAACAAAAACAGCGGAGAGCAGGCAATTTTACCTACTCTCCGCTGGTGGTCTGTTGAAATCACTCGTTTAAAAACTCTCGGGCGGCACTGCGAAGGTTGTTCATCAGACCCACCCATTGCATGGGATCTTGCTCTTTCAGCTCCTCGTTGACGCCCAGTGCCTTGGCCATCTGCTGCACGATCAGGTCCCGCTGCTTCGCATCCTCGCCCGGGTCCGGCAGCAAATCTGGGTAATAATAGTCGCCGACCAATATGTAGCGAATGCCGTTTTGCTCAAATGAAGATTCCATATTTCCGTCCTCCTTTATTCCGTTCCAGATAGAATATCCAACATTGCCAGCGCCCCCAGACGAAAGCCGCTGCAAAAGCCGTCCCGCTCTGAGATGCCCACGATTTCGGAATGGGCGGTGAGCAGCGCTGTAAGTGCATCATTTTCTGCGCCGGTGAGTGCTTCGGTCAACGTTGTCTCGGCCTCGCAGAAGGCGTTGCACGCCTTGCCTAAGTCAGAGTTGCGGGGCATATCTCGGTCATTGAGCGTGAGATTGCCGTAGTAAAATTCCCGGATAAATTGGTAGTCCATAGCCCGTCCCCCTTTTGCCACTATTTTAAGGGGTATCGGCGTATAGCGCCAGTGTACGAACCTACCGCTCCTGCTCCCGGTGGGTCTTGCGGTAGCGCTCCTCTAAGAGCTTCAAAATAGCCTGCTCCATCTGCTGGGCTGAATAAGACTTGGGGAAGTATTTTTGCAGGCGTTGGGTTCGCAACCGCACCTGCTCACGCTGGTTGGGCTTCTCCTCCGTCAAGATGGCGAACAGCACCTCCGGCGTCAGCTTCGCCATGCGGGAGAGCTGTTTCATGCGGATGGCCTGTGACAGGGACGGCGTGGCATCCTCCTGCCCAATCAAACTCCAAAGCTCTGCTTGTTCAGCGGGTGTCAAGTAAGATAGCTCCACAGCTGGAGAGAAGGCAATGCGGCCCTCGTCCACCATGGTCAGCAGGGGTTTGACAAGGTTGGTGAGACGGATGTAGCGTTGGATGGTTCTACCGCTTTCGCCGGTATTGTCTCCAATAAAATCAGCGCTTTCAAACTTCCCGACAAGTTGTCGGGAAGTTGCTCTCCCCTGATGCTTCAGGGCATCCAGCTTCATCTTATACGCAAAGGCCTTCTCACTGGGAAGCAGATTTTCCCGCTGCAAATTGCTGTCCACCATCAGCACCACCGCTTCATCGTCACTCATCTCCCGCACCAACACCGGAACCGTCTCCAACCCCAGCTTCAGCGCCGCCAGACGCCGTCGATGTCCGCTTAATAGCTCGTACCCCTCCCCTTTTGGTCGGGCCAGCAGGGGTGACAAGACGCCGTAGGAGCGGACGCTTTCCGTCAGCTCCTCGAATGCTGTATCCTCCCGGACTTGAAACGGGTGCCCCTCGAAGGGCATCAGCGCAGAGGGCGGCAGCTGCTGCACAAATTCACTCACAGCTGCTCACCCCCATCGGAAGGGCCGCCAGCACGTCCACATGGTAATGCCTGTCCCAGCCCCGAACGCTGTGATCAACCTCCAGCGCACACAGCTGACCCGGAATTTTCACTGTCGGGAAATCACCCTTTGGGGAACCATGTAACGCTTGTCCTGCAAGGCTTTTACCACTGGTGGCGCATGAGACTTCCTCGACAGGCACCGAGGAACTGGGGCATCTGGAAATGGTGGGGACCATCGTCCACCAGCTGACCCGGGATCTCACCGAGGAACAGATTCGCGCAGGCGGGTACGACACCTACTTCGTTGACCGCACCGCAGGCGTGTATCCCACTTCCGCCTCCGGCTTCCCCTGGAGTGCTGCCAGCATGGCGGTAAAGGGCGATCTCATTGCCGACCTCACAGAGGATTTGGCGGCGGAGCAAAAGGCCCGCGTTACCTACGACAACATCCTGCGCCTTTCGGACGATCCGGATGTGAGCGACGTCATCAAATTCCTTCGCGCCCGGGAAGTGGTCCACTTCCAGCGCTTCGGCGAGGGGCTTCGACTGGCAAAGGACAAGATGAACGAAAAGAACGTCTACTATGTAAACCCGTCTTTCGACAAATAATTACCCACCAGCGCGCCGCCGCAGCCAGATTCTGGATGCGGCGGCGCGTTTTCTAACTTTTACCGAATCCGGAAGGCTTCCCCTGTTAAAGAAACGGCGGAGCGCTTGCTTTTTCAAGTAAAAAAGCTTACAATATTTGTCGAATCCTACCGCCGAGAGGCGGTCATTTTTTCTAAAGGAGTATGAAGCATGGATATCTGCAAGCTCTCCCGCGACATCCAGACGGAGACGGAAAAGATCATCGTGGGCAAATCCGACCGCATCCGCCTGGTCATCATGGCGGTGTTGGCCAACGGACACGTCCTGCTGGACGACCTGCCCGGCGTTGGCAAGACCACGCTGGTCAAGACGGTTTCTCTGGCGCTGGGCTGCCGTTCCGGCCGCATTCAATTCGTGCCGGACCTGCTGCCAAGCGACATCATCGGTATGCAGATCTTTAACCAGAAAACCGGTGATTTTGAGCTGCGTCAGGGGCCGGTCATGACGAATCTGCTGCTGGCTGACGAAATCAACCGCGCCATCCCCCGCACCTAGTCCGCCCTGCTGGAGGCCATGGAGGAGCGGCAAATCTCCATCGACGGCCAGCAGTTTCCCCTGCCCGCGCCGTTTCTGGTGCTGGCGACCCAAAACCCTGTGGAATCCGAGAGCACCTTCCGCCTCCCCGCCGCGAGATGGACCGCTTCCTCATCCGCATCACCATGGGCTATCCAAAGCCCGAGGAGGAGCGGGCGATGCTGCGCAATCTGGGCGACGAGATCCCCTTCGACACCGTGCGCGCCGTTACCTCCGCCGCGGAGCTGGTGGACGCCCAGCGGCAGATCGCAGCGGTCTACGTCTCCGACGCCGTTTCGGATTACATCGTGGCCCTGGCGGAGGGCACCCGCCGCCACCCCCAGCTGGTGATGGGCGCCAGTCCCCGCGCCACCCGTGCGCTCTACCGCGCCGCCAAGGTCTGGGCCGCCATGGAGGGCCGGGATTTCGTCACGCCCGACGACGTGCAGACGCTGGCCCACCCGGTGCTGGAGCACCGCCTGGTGCTGGAAAGCGGGGCCCGCTTTTCCGGCGTCACCGCAGGAGCTATTTTGAAGGAGATTCTAGAGCGCACGGAGGCGTCTCCGGAAGCCGCCGCCCATGAAGGATAAAACGGTATCCAGCCGCTCCAGCAATCTGGTTGCCCTCCCCGCGCTGGGAGCGGAGCTTTTGAGCTGTGTGCTGGCGGCGTTTTTCGGACAGTGGCGGTTATCCGCCGTGCTGATGTTTGTGTTTCTGCTCTCCGGCACCTCTCGATTGTGGGCGCATCTTTCGGCGCGGAAGGTCTCCATCACCGTTTCCAGTGCCCTGCGGGGCCTGTTCCCCGGCGAGGAGACCACGTTTACCATCGAGGTGCGCAATGAGAAGTTTTTGCCTGTGGTGTGGCTGGAGGTCTTTTTCCCACTTGCAAAAAATCTCTGTCTCACGCCTGCGGAAAACCGGCAGCCGGACGAGTGGGAGATCGTCTCCCTTGCCGCCGAGGGCGCGTCCACCGCGCTGGTGGGCGAAAAACGCGCCTCCTTTTTGCTGTGGTATGAGACGCTGCGCTTTGAAAGCCGTTGGACCGCCAAATGCCGGGGGGTGTACTCCATGGAGGGCTGGCGGCTGCGGACCGGGGACGGCTTCGGTTTGACGCAGGTGGAGCGCCCCATCGAAAAGGAGGATGTGCGGCGGTTTGTGGTGTACCCAAAGCTTGTGAGCGTGGCGCCGGACCTGTTTTTGCGCAATCTCTGGAACGCGGAGAGCGGCGATCGCGGCGTGATGGAGGACCCCACCATCATCCGCTCCACCCGGGACTACCAGACCACCGATTCCCTGCGGCACATCAACTGGCGGCTGGCCGCCCGGAGCCTTCCGCTGGCGGTGAACGTCTACGAGGAGATTTTGCCCAAGAGCGTCCACTTCCTCTTCGACGGAGAGAGCTTCAGCGGCCCCACGCCCCATCCAGAGGAGCTGGAGGACGCCCTGAGCATTTTGGCCTCCGAGGTGGTCCGGCTCGCCCAATCCCAGGTGCGCTGCGGGCTGAGCCTGTGCCGGGGCGAAGGGAGCGAAGCGGTAAACCTCTTTCCCGCCGTCTCCCAAACGGAGGACTTGCTTTGCGCGCTGGCGGCCTATCAGCCTTTGCCGCCGAAGAAGGGCGTGGAAAATCAGAAGATTTTGCCTCAGGAGCCGGTCTTTGATGAAATCCCCCTCTGGGAGGCGACGCGGAGCGTGGGCCGGTTTTACTACGTCGCCTACGATACATCCGCGCTGGCGGAGCGGCCGCTGCTGCGGCGGCTGGACCACACCTGTTTGTCGCTGCTCACCTACCAAGAGACGCCGCCGTTTGGAGAATTTGAGACGGTATGTCTTTGCGGACTGAAGGAGGAATGCGCCCATGGATGAAAGAAAGACGCTTCCCGCCCTGTCCATGCAGTTCTCCACCGCCGCGATCTTCTGCTCTCTCACCTATCTGATGACGCCGGAAAAGGAGACCATTGGCCTTTTTTACCCGCAAGTGCTTTTGCTTTACGCTCCACTGATCTATTGGATCAACCGACTTTTCTTGCGCCGCAGCCGCACCATGCGGGCAGCGACGGTCCTAAATGGCGCAGCGGCCATCGCCCTTCTTGCCGCCATTGCCCTCATAACGGGCGGCAGCTTGGTCTTTTTGCTCTTTGCCGGTATTTTCTGCGTCTGGCTCACGGCGCAGGGCGTGCAGGGCGCGCAGCAGACGCCAAAGCTTCACCAGATGATTATTGCGCTGGACCTCAGTCTCCTTGTGCTGGTGCTGCTCACCGGGTATACCGCCCTCACGGGGATCGGTCTTTGCTGGAGCGCACCCATCGCCGCAGGCTGCGCCGCCGCCATCGTGGGCGTCGTTTGTCGCCGGACGGGCGGAAATCTGGGCGGCCGTGGGTGGAGCTTTATCGGGTGTGTATTTGTGCTGCTCTCGCTGGCATTGTGGCTGCTGGTCCGCTTTGTCGCCGCCCCGGCGGGAGGGGGACTGGTGGCCCTTTGGAACGGGGCGCTGGGCTTTTTGAAATTCGTGGGCGGAATGTTAGCGAAGGTGCTACTGTTCCTGCTCTCCCTCTTCCCGGTCCCGGATGGAGAACTCGCTTCCTCCCCGCTCCCCCCTGCCCTCGCTCAGGCTGCGCAGGAGGTGGAAAAGCTGGACCCATCGGTTTTGATGGCGGTGGCGGCGGTGGGACTCCTTTTGCTGGCGGTTGCGGTGATTTTTTTGTTGCACTGGCTGGGGCGCTTCCGCGTTGGCGGAGAGACCGCAGAGAAAGCTTTTGTGCCAATGCGGCGGAGGCTTTCGCTGCGGGGCGGACTGGGGCGATTGTTTGCCCTCTGGCGGGAGCGACTGGGGCGGGCTCTTTTCCTTTGGCGCAGGCGGGACCTGCCCGACGGACTCTATTACCAGCTGGTCCGCCGCTGCCGCCGGGGGAAATGGCGCAAGCGGCCCGGCGAAACGCCACGGGACTTCCTCTCCCGCCTGCTGGTAAGCGCCCGGGACGACCGGGAGCTTTCCGACGCGCTGGAGGCATTGCTTCCCGCCGTGGACGCCGCGCTCTTCGCGCCACCCGCCCACGCCGCGCAAGCCGTCCCCGGCGCCCGTCTCATTCGCCGCCGAATCAAAAAGGCGGTGCGGCGGCAATTCCTGCGAAGCTGCCGCAGCCGCTGGGCTGCGGCGGTGCGGGCGAAAGCTACCATCCCACAGAGAAGCGGCGACAACGTGTAGAAACCACGAAAAGGGTTGCGGTTTCCAAAGTAATGCAGACCTGGACCGCGCCAACGGCAAAGCTTTCTTCATACAAAAAACGGACAGCGGATTTTCCGCTGTCCGTTCTTTTATTTCCTCATAAACTGCCGAAAAAGGCCCATCACTCCAGCAGAGCCGCGAAGTCGTCCTCCGTCAAAACGGGGATGCCCAGTTCCTCGGCACGCTTGAGCTTGCTGCCTGCGGCCTCCCCCGCCACCACGTAGGTGGTGCGCTTGGAGACGGATGTGGCGGCCTTGCCGCCCCGCTCTTCAATGAGGGATGTTGCGCCCTTGCGGTCGAATCGGGTGAGTGTCCCCGTGAGCACGAAGGTCATGCCCGCAAAGCGCTCGTCCACAAGCTCTGCGGTGCTCTCCATGTTTACGCCCGCGGCCCGCAGCCGAGCGATCAGGTCCCGGGACTGGGGCTGGGCGAGATACTCCACGATCTCCCGTGCCGTCACCGCGCCCACGTCGTTGATCTCCGTCAGCTCCGCTTCGTCGGCGGCACAGAGCGCGTCCAGCGTTTTGAAATGGCTGGAGAGGACCTTGGCGGCCTTCTCCCCCACCTGCCGGATGCCAAGTCCGTAGAGGAGCTTTGAAAGGTCGTTGGCCTTGGAGCGCCCGATAGCGGCGATTAGGTTTTCCGCCGACTTCGCACCCATCCGGTCAAGCTGCGCAACATCCTGTTCATGAAGACTGTAAAGGTCAGCAGCATTACGGATAAGGCCACTTTCCACCAGCTGCTGCACCACGGCGGGGCCGCAGCCGTCGATGTCCATGGCGTCCCGGCTGGCAAAATGGGTGAGGTTGCGCAAAAGCTGGGCGGGACACTCCGCGCCGGTGCAGCGCAGCGCCGCGCCGTCCTCGTCCCGGACCACCGGCGCGCCGCACACCGGGCACTTCTCCGGCAGAAAATAGGGCCGCGTCCCCTCCGGCCGCCGGGCAAGGTCCACCTCCACGATCTCCGGGATGATCTCCCCCGCCTTTTGCACGATGACGGTGTCGCCCACGCGGATGTCCTTCTCCGCGATATAATCCTGATTGTGCAGCGTGGCGCTGGTGACGGTGGTGCCTGCCAGACGCACCGGCGTCAGCACCGCACGGGGCGTCAGCACGCCGGTGCGGCCCACCTGCACCACGATGTCCGTGACGGTGGAGGGCTTTTTCTCCGGCGGGTACTTAAACGCCACCGCCCATTTTGGAAATTTGGCGGTGCTGCCTAATTTTTCGCGGTCAGACAAGGAGTTTACCTTTACAACCGCACCGTCAATATCGAAGGGATAGTCCTGCCGCTCGTCGTTGATGCGCTCAATCTCCGACTGGACCGCGCCGGGCGTGGAAAGGGTTTTGTGGGGAATCACCTTAAAGCGCTGGGATTTCAGGTATTCCAGCGTTTCGGCGTGATTGGAAAAGGTCCGGCCCTCCGCCAGTTGGAGGTTGAATACCTGAATATCCAGCTTCCGCTCCGCGGCGATCTTCGAATCCAGCTGGCGCAATGACCCGGCGGCGGCGTTGCGGGGGTTGGCCATCAGGGGCTTTCCCTGCAATTCCCGCCGGGCGTTGATCTCTTCAAACACGGAGCGAGCCATATACACCTCGCCCCGGACGATGAGGCGGGGCAGCTTTTCCGGCAGCGTCATGGGGATGGAGCGGACGGTTTTCAGATTCTCCGTCACGTCCTCCCCCACCCGGCCGTCTCCCCGGGTGCCGCCCCGGACGAACACGCCGTCCCGGTACTCCAGCGCCACGGACAGACCGTCCACCTTCGGCTCCAGAGAGTAGACCGCCCCGCTGCCAAGACTTTCCGCCATACGACGGCAGAAGTCCGACACTTCCTCTGCGTTGAACACATCCTGCAAGCTCTCCAGCGGGACTTCATGGGTGTAAGGCGAAAAGCCTTGCAGCGTCTTGCCGCCGATGCGCTGGGTGGGGGAATCCGGCGTAATTTCCTCCGGATGGGCCGCTTCCAGCTCCTCCAGCTCCCGGTTGAGCAGGTCGTATTCGTAATCACTCATGGTGGGTGCGTCCAGCACGTAATAGCGGTAGCCGTTTTCATTCAGCGCGGTGCGCAGCTCTTTCATTCTCTCGCGGTAGTCCATGGGGTTCCTCCCTATTGCCCGTTGAGGATATAATCCTTCAAATCTTCTTCGTAGGTGCTTGGCGTGGTGCTGAAATAGGTATACGTATCCGGCACGGAGCCGACGATGATGGTCTCCGCCACGGTGACGACGTTGGAGATCTTAGTGGCGGCGGCGAAGCCGGGCAGCAGGATACTGACGTAGACGTCGATATGCAGCACGATGCGGTGCTTGGTCTGGTTGATGCCGGCGGACTCAAACTCGTTGGTAAACCACGCCGACGAGGAGCCAACCGACTCCATCCGCACGGTGATGCGGGGGCCCCGGCCTGCCAGCAGCGCCGTGCCGGTGAGGGTGCCCACGGGGATGGAAAGCTCCCGGGCGGACACCTGATTCACCCGGGTGAGGATGATGTCCAGCACGTCGGATTGCAGGCGGTTGAAGGCGGCCATGTTGCTGTGAACGGCCGTGATGCGCCCCTCCGTGTCCTTTTCAAAGGAGATCAGCTGCGTGTAGCTGATTTCTCCCTTTTCTATGGCCTCTCTCACCGCCTCGGTCACGATGCGGTTGACGGTGTTGGAAACCCGCGTGGTGGCAAGACTCTCCAGCAAAGGGCGCAGCTGCGCGGTGGCGTACAGTGCCGCCCACAGCACCAGTGCCGCCGCCAGAAATGCCAAAAAGCGGGTCACAGTCCGGCGGTCCGGCCGCCGGCGATAGTAGAAAAAGCCCGGTCTCATCCGCCCTCACCCCCTTCCGTTATCCTATGCGAAGGGGGCCTGGCCTTATGGCAGCTGGTTTACGATCTCTTTGAATGCCCTGCCTCGCTCCATGAAGTTGGCAAAGCGGTCAAAGGAGGTGCTGGCGGGGGACAACATCACCACGTCGCCGGATTGCGCGGCCCTGTCCGAGAGCGCTACGGCCTCGCGGTAGTCCGCCGCGTCCACGATCTTCAAACCCTTATAGTTGGGCGCTTCCTCCACGGCGCGGCGAATGACGCCTGCCGTGGCGCCGCAGAGTATCAGCAGCTTCACGTGCTCGTTGACAACGGGGCCAAGCGCGTCGTAGGGGATCCCCTTATCCTTGCCGCCCGCGATCAGGATGACGGTTTGGTCAAAGGACCGGAGTCCCGCGATGGTGCGGCTGGGGCTGGAGGCAATGGAGTCGTTGTACCACCGGACGCCGTTGCGGGTGCGGAATAGCTCGATGCGGTGCTCCACGCCGCCAAAGGACCGGGCAAACGCCCGGATGGTCGTATCGTCCACCAGACCGTCCACTGCGGCGATGGCGGCCAGATAGTTTTCAATGTTATGAACGCCGGGCAGCATGATGTCCGACGTGTCCATCACCACCCGCTCATCCCAGTTGTAGCGGGCGATAATGGAGGTGCCGCGCAGAAAGACGCCGTCTGAAAGTTCCCGCTTGCGGGAGAACAGCCGTACCCGGCCCTTTGCCCTCTCCGCCAAGCTTGCGGTGGTGTCGTTGTCGGCATTAAAAATAGCAATGTCATGGAAGGACTGGTGTGTAAAAATGTTTTCCTTTGCGGCAACATACTCCGCAAAATCCTTGTGCACATCCAGATGGTTGGGTGCGAGATTGGTCATGACCGCGAGAAAGGGGCTGCGCTTCATGGTCATCAGCTGGAAGGAGGAAAGCTCCAGCACAGCGAGATCACTGGGCTTCATCTGCCCCGTCTCCGATAGCAGCGGGTGGCCGATGTTGCCGCCCAGGTGGACCGTCCGCCCAGCGGCCTTCAAAAGCTCCGCGATGATGGTGGTGGTGGTGGTTTTCCCGTCGCTTCCGGTGACAGCCAGCAGCGGGCAGGGGCAGACCTCAAAAAAGACCTCCATCTCGCTAATCAGCACGCTGCCCCGGGCCACCGCTGCGGCAAGCGGCGCAAGGTCGGGGCGCAGACCGGGGGTACGGAAGATGACGTCCTGCCGCAGGTCAAGTAGATAGTCCTCCCCCAGACGCAGCTTCACGCCCAGCGCCTCCAGTTCCCCGGCAAGGCAGCCCAGAGCCGAGCGCTCCTTCCGGTCGCAGGCGGTGACGTCCACGCCGCGCTCCGCCAGCAGGCGGATCAGGGGGAGGTTGGAAACGCCGATGCCGATGACCGCCACGGTCTTTTGCTGCAAGGATGATAGATATTCCTCAAATTTCACGGGAATCGCTCCTTATTGGCTCCGCCCGCAGGCGGAATTGTTTTGTCCATACAGTTTCACATTATACCGCACTCACTCAAAAATTACAACGCGGCATGGAAATTTTCAACCGTTGACAACTGCCTCGCTTTCCTGTACAATAAACTCCACGAGGAAAACAGACAGTCGCGTGGGCAGGCCGAAAGGCCGTCTATGAGGAAAGTCCGGGCTCCACAGGGCAAGGATAACGGGTAACGCCCGCCCAGAGCGATCTGAGGAAAAGTGCAACAGAGATATACCGCCGTATCCCCGCAGGGGGCCGCGGTAAGGGTGGAAAGGTGAGGTAAGAGCTCACCCGTCACATGGGAACATCGTGACGCTGTAAACTCTATCCGGAGCAACACCGTGATTGGAAGCATTGGCCTGCCCGGCCGCTTCCCAGAGGTGGCTTGAGCGTGCCGGCAACGGTACGTCGAGATAGATGACTGTCAAATACAGAACCCGGCTTATAGTTTTGCTCGCATCTGATATGGTCCCTCCTGCGCAATCCGCAGGAGGGACTCAGCTTGTCGAAAAGTCTTTTCGACAAGCTGAGCAAGATTTTTTGAACTTATGAAAGTTCAAAAAACTTCTGATTGAAAACGAAAGACACCCTTCCTGGGTTTCTTTCGTAACTATCTTCCTTCCCGAAAATCCGAATTTCAGGGTTTATCGAAAGACCGGGTCCCTCCTGCGCAATCCGCAGGAGGGACTTTTCTTTTGCGCCGCCAGCGCTCAAGGCATCTCCCAGTCGCTGCCGTCCCGGCTTTGCGGGATGCTCCCCCGCCGCTCCCGCGCCGCCTTCACGTAGCGCTCGTGCTTTTGCAGCCACTTTTCCGTGTCCCGCCGAATGGTCTCCGCCATGAAGGAAAACGCCATCTGCGTCTCTAAAGTCATCCTTGGGTGCGGCGGCAGCCCCGCCGTGCCGGTCTGCTTTGCCTGCGCCGCGGCAAATTCAAACAGGGCGGACAGCAGCTCGCCCCGCTGCTCCGCCGGAAGGCGCGCAATGTGCGGGTACATGTCCAGGTACAATAAAAAGCTCTTCTTTTCCGTCAATGAAACTCCCTCCCTATGTAATCCGCCGACGGGCCGCGAAAGTTGCACCCTTGCGTGCAACGAACGGCAAAATTTTCAAGAATGTTTAAAAATCTTCCCGCCAGAGCAAGAGCAAAAGCAAGAGAAAGTGTTTCTGTTAGAGCAAGGGTTTTTTACCATTGCACAAAAGTTAAGTTTTGTTGAAAAAGTTGTGGAAAGAAAAAGGGAGAGCGGTTTGTCCACTCCCCCATAAACTCAGTCGTTATTCCAGTTGTGGAACACGTTTTGGACGTCGTCGTTGTCCTCCAGCATGTCGATGAGCTTTTCCATGTTCTTCACGTCGCCCTCGTCGGAGAGTGTGATGTCGTTCTGGGGCACCATCTCAATCTCGGCGTTGACAAAGGAGTAGCCCTTCCCTTCCAGCGCCTTCACCACGTCGTTGAAGGCGTCGGGATCGGTGGTGATCTCCAGCGCGTCGCCGTCGGCCTCAAAATCGGCGGCGCCGGATTCCAGCGCGTCCATCATGACGGTGTCCTCGTCCAGCTCGCCGTCCTCATTGTCGATGACGATGACGCCCTTGCGGTCGAAGGACCAGCTGACGCAGCCGGGGGCGCCCATGTTGCCGTTGCACTTATCAAAGGCGTGACGGACCTCCGGCGCGGTGCGCTGGCGGTTGTCGGTCAGGGCCTCCACGATGACGGCCACGCCGCCGGGACCGTATCCCTCGTAAGTAATGGATTCGTAGCTGTCGGTATTGCCGGAGCCGAGGGCCTTTTCAATGGTGCGCTTGATGTTGTCGTTAGGCATGTTGACGGCCTTGGCCTTGGCGATGACGGTGGCGAGACGGGAGTTGTTGTTGACGTCTCCGGAGCCGCCTTCCTTCACCGCCACGATGATCTCGCGGGCGACCTTGGTAAATGCGGCGGAGCGCTTGGCGTCGGCAGCTCCTTTGGTTTTTTGGATATTATGCCATTTGGAATGTCCGGACATGATGTTTACTCTCCTTCAACGTAGTACTGAATCACTTCCCGGTGGGAAGCGGATTTGATGACGCTTAGTTGGGGAAACTGCTCTTTCAGCGCATCCACCAGCGCGGCGCAGACGGGGTTTTCCGTGGGGAAATGGCCCGCGTCGATGAGATTGATCTCCCCTGTGTCCAAAAACTGGTGATAGCTGAGATCGGCGGTGACAAAGGTGTCGCACCCGGCGGCGATGGCCGGAGCGATGCAGTCCCCGCAGGCGCCGCCGCCCACGGCCACCCGGGAAACGGGCCGTCCGGCGTCGGAAAAGCGAAGGCCGTTGCACCCCAGCGTACGGGAGACGAAGCGGGCAAAGTCCCGCAGCGCCATGGGGGCGGGAAGCGTTCCCACCCGGCCAAGTCCGTTTTCACAAAGCACGCCGGGGCCTTCCAGCCCAAGGGTCTGGGCCAGAATATCGTTCACGCCGCCTTCTGCCACGTCCAGATTGGTGTGCATACAGATGGCGGCCACGTCGTGGCGCAGGAGCTTTCGCAGCAGATGGCCCTGCCGGGTGTCCTCCCGCACGCTCTGCACGGGGAGCCAATGGCAGTTCATCAGCGGATGGTGGGAGACGATGAGCTGACAGCCCAGGGAGACGGCCTCGTCCGCCACGGCCTCCGTGATGTCCAGCGCCACAAGGCAGCGCGTGACGCTCTTTGTGGGGTCGCCCAGCAGCAGACCCACGTTGTCCCACTCCATGGCCCCCGCCCGGGGAGCGCGCGTGAAGAGAAACTGTTCGATTTCACCGGCAATGGGCATGACGCCACTCCTCTCTCATTTCCAGCAGGGCGGTGAGTATGTCCCGCAGGGCGTCCGATCGCGCCCGGTCGGCTGCGTCGCCGGAGTGGTTCAGCCCCGCCACGGCGCCTTGCAGCCGGATGATCTTTTCGATCAGGTACCGGTCTCCCAGCGGGTCGTTCAAAAGCGCTGCCCCGCCGTAGAGCTGTCCCGTGGTGAGGGTCATCTCCCCCGCCGTGGCCTCCAGCACCGGATACAGCGTGCCCCGGTCCCGGACCAGCGCCTCCCGGGTGATGGAATAGCCGTTTTCCGCGAGAAAGCGGCGCAGCTCCTCTGCCTTGGTCATGGGCTGGAGCAGCAGCGTATGGCGGCCGGAGCGTGTCCATGGGGCGGCGGCGAGGATGGCGGCAATGGTCTCGCCCCCCATCCCGGCGATGACGATGGTGTCCGCCTCCTCCGGCGCGATGGCGGAAAGGCCGTCGCAGAGGCGAAAGTCGATGAGTTCCGCGCCGTAGCGCGCGCCGGTCTGCCTTGCCCGCTCCAGCGGGCCGGGGCGCAGATCGCCGGCAATGGCACAGCGCACCCGGCCGTGCAGCAAAAGCCACACGGGAAGGTAGGCGTGATCCGTGCCAACATCAGCGAGCTTTGCGCCGGGAGGTACCCAGTCCGCCAAAAGACGCAGGCGGGGCGTTAGTTCCAGATCCTTCAACAAAGGCCCTCCTCCGTGGAAAGACGCATACGGAATCCTCTCCCGTATGCGTCCGGTTCGATCAAACCTTACTCGGCGTCCTTGTTGGCTTCCTCGTTCACGAGAGCGAGCAGCTTCTCGCAGTCCACGCCGTGGACCATGCAGGCTTCCTCCACCGTTTCGCCGCGGGAAGAGGGGCAGCCCAGGCAGTGCATCCCGATGGAGAGGAAGATGGGCGCGGTCTGGGGAGCGACATCGAGAATTTCCCCGATGATGGTATCTTTGGTAATGGTAATCATAAAAGGGTTCCTCCAAATTCAAAATTCAACGGTCGTATTATACTCTATTATTTGCGTGAATTCAATAGATAATCCGAGGAACCTTGTTTTTTTGTCGTCTTTTCCCGTCTGCGGGTAATTTTTGGTCACTTCCGAAGGGTTTACAGGAAAAGAGACGCCCAAAATCGGGCGTCTCTTTTGAATGGCATCGTTCCGCGCGGAAAAGCAGGTTGTTATCTCTGCTGATCGCGCATCTTGGCGAAGCACTCGCTGCAATACACGGGGCGATCGGACTTGGGCTCGAAAGGAACCTTCGCCTCGCCGCCGCAGGAAGCGCAAACAGCGGTGAAGTACTCGCGGGGACCGCGAGAAGCGTTCTTGCGGGCGTCACGGCAGTTCTTGCAGCGCTGAGGCTCGTTCTGGAAGCCGCGCTCTGCGTAGAACTCCTGCTCACCGGCAGTGAACACGAACTCCTCGCCGCACTCTTTGCACACTAAAGTCTTGTCTTCGAACATGATTTTTACCCTCTCTTTGAAAAGAAAAATATATTGCGTTCAGCGTTGGCTGAAATCGCCGGAAAGAAGTTGCTGTGCCACCTTGCGACGGATCCGCTGCACAGCGTTGTCCACGGACTTTGGGGGCTTGCCTACCGTCTCGGCAATTTCCCTGCATGAAAGACCGTCTAAATAGTACCCCAAAATCTTCGCTTCGAATTCGGACAACTGTTTCCGGACACCGGATAAGAGGGCCGCCGTGTGCTCCCTGTCGATCAGAAAATCTTCAGGATTGCGCTGCGCCAAGTTACTGGTACCAGAGGTGTAGGAATTGCTGTCAAAGTAGGGTGTATCCAAAGAAACCGACTGATTGAGCGGTAAATGCTTATCGCGCGACGCGGCGCGCAAAACGGAATACAGTCGGCTGCGAATGCAAATTTCTGCGAAGGTCCGGAACGACGCCTCTTTGCCCGCGTCGTATTCCCGAACGGCCTTGATGAGTCCCACCATGCCCTCCTGCGTCAAATCCTCGCTGTCGCCGCCCACCAGAAAAAAGGGGCGGGCGCAGGTGCGGACCAGCCGGTTATACCGGGCGACCAGAATTTCTTCCGCCAGACGGTCTCCTGCCGCGCTGAGACGGCAGAGCGCTTCATCTGGGAAATTTTCCCGGGACTGCGGAGACTCATAAGATTTACACATCTCGTATTATACCTGTTTACCCACCGAAATGTCAAGCAATTGTTCAAAATTTCGCGGATAATTCCTTAAAAATTTAGTGATTTTATAAAATTCACCAGCCGCTGGGCCACCTCGTCGGCCATTTCGGCGGTCTTGGCCTCCACCATGACCCGGATCAGCGCTTCCGTGCCGGAAGCACGAACCAGCACCCGTCCGTTTCCGTGGAGCGCACGCTCCTCCGCCTCCACGGCGCCCTTGAGCGCGTCGGAGGCCATGATCTTTTCCTTGACGCCGCCGCTGTGGGGCACCTCCAGATTCAAAAGCACCTGGGGATAGGTGGCGCAGACGGAAGAAAGCGCGCTGGCCTTCTTCCCCGACCGGGCCAGCACCTGCAAAAACTGGAGGGCGGTCACCTCGCCGTCGCCGGTGGTTTCCAGCGCGGTGAAGATGGTGTGGCCCGACTGCTCGCCGCCGATGCGGTAATCGTGGCGGAGCATCTCCTCCAGTACGTTGCGGTCGCCCACGGCGGTGCAGACAAGGTCGATGCCGTTTTCCCGGCAGAACTCGTGGAGGCCCAGATTGCTCATGACGGTGGCGACGATGGTGTTGCCCACCAGCAGCCCCCGGCGCTTCATGTCCAGCGCGCACACCGCCATCACCTTGTCCCCGTCGATCTCCGCGCCAGTTTCGTCCACCAGCAGACACCGGTCCGCGTCCCCGTCAAAGGCCACGCCCACGTCGTACCCGCCGCGCACCACCATGGCGGAGAGGTCCTCCAGATGGGTGGAGCCGCAGCGGCTGTTGATGTTCACGCCGTCGCTCTGGCGATGGATGAAGTCCGTGTGGGCCTTGAAGCGGCCAAACAGCTCCGGCGCGGTGGCGCTGGCCGCGCCGTTGGCGCAGTCCACCAGAATCCGCAGCCCCGCAAGGTCGGATTCCACGGTGGAGGCCACAAAGTCGATGTAATCCTGCTTGAGCTGGCGCATCCCGTGGTGGCGGCGGCCGATCTCGCCCCGGGTGCGGTGCTTCAGGGGAGCGCCGGAGAGGATTTTTTCCTCGATCCGCGCTTCCACCTCGTCGGAGAGCTTATAGCCCTGCCCGCTGAACACCTTGATGCCGTTGTGCTCGTAGGGGTTGTGGCTGGCGGAGAGGACGATGCCCGCGTCCGCCTTCTCCTGCCGGGCAAGGTACGCCACGGCGGGGGTGGGGACGGTGCCCAGAGGCTTCACGTCGCCCCCCATGTCACAGATGCCCGCCATCAGGGCGGATTCCAGCATATCGGAGGAGATGCGGGTGTCCTTGCCGATGACCACGGTGGGACGGCTCCCCTTCTCCTCCATCAGCACGGCGGCGATGGCCTGCCCCACGCGAAAGGCCATTTCGGCGGTGAGGTTTTCGCCCACCACGCCCCGAATGCCGTCGGTTCCAAATAATTTACCCATGTTGATGATTCCCTTCTCGTTTGATGGCGCAAAAGCGCCGCAGCACCCACTTGGTGGCGTTTTTTTAGATGCTCAGCTGGTCCAGCGGACCTTCCGTCGCCCCGCCGGGGATGGGGCGGTGGAGGTGCCCGTAAGCCTTCTGCGTGACGCAGCGGCCCCGGGGCGTCCGGGTGAGAAAGCCCAGCTGCATGAGGTACGGCTCGTACACGTCCTCCAGCGTCACGGACTCCTCTCCGATGGTGGCGGCCAGCGTCTCAAGGCCCACGGGGCCGCCGTTATAGTTGTCGATGATGGCCCCCAGCATCCGCCGGTCCACGGTGTCAAGGCCCAGATGGTCGATCTCCAGCGCGCACAGCGCCTGATCCGCCACGTCCATGGTGATGACGCCGTCGGCCTTCACCTGGGCGAAGTCCCGCACCCGGCGCAGCATCCGGTTGGCGATACGGGGCGTGCCCCGGCTGCGGCGGGCGATCTCGTAGGCCCCGGAGGGCACGATGTCCACATTCAAAATCCCGGCGGAGCGTTTTACAATCTCGGAAAGCTCCTCGGGGGTGTACAGCTCCAGCCGCAGCGTCACGCCGAAGCGATCCCGCAACGGCGCGGAGAGCTGACCTGCCCGGGTGGTGGCTCCGATGAGGGTGAATTTCGGCAGGTCCAGCCGGATGGAGTTGGCGGAGGGCCCCTTGCCCACGATGATGTCCAGCGCGTAATCCTCCATGGCGGGGTACAAAATCTCCTCCACGGCGCGGTTGAGCCGGTGGATCTCATCCACGAAGAGGATGTCCCCCTCGCTTAAGTTGGTGAGCAGCGCCGCCAGATCTCCCGGTTTTTCGATGGCGGGGCCAGAGGTGATGCGGATGTTCACGCCCATCTCCTGGGCGATGATGCCCGCCAGCGTCGTCTTGCCGAGGCCCGGAGGGCCGTGGAGCAGCACGTGGTCCAGCGCCTCCTCCCGCCTGCGGGCGGCCTCGATGAAAACGGCGAGGTTTTCCTTGGCCTTCTCCTGCCCAATGTACTCCTTGAGGGTCCGGGGGCGCAGGGATACCTCCTGCGCGTCCTCCTGCAAAAGGGTCTTGGTCACGAGAGGCTCTTCATAGATGTCGCTTCCAAAGTCGATACTCAACTTGTCATCTCCTTCATGGCAGCACTTCGCCGCCGTAAGCCCACCGCAGGCCAAGCAGCCGCCGCTGAAACACCGCTGTGGACTGCTCTGCCCCGACGGTGTACACGACTTCTTTCTCCCTGCCGCGCTGCGTCACCTGCAAAAGCTCCACGTCCTCGCCCTGCTGCTTTTCCAGAAGCGCTTCCATCGCCGTTTCCGAGCTGCCACAGGTGTTGGAGGCAAAGGCCGGCGGAATCGTCAGTCCTGCCCACAATCCCACAAACAGCATGCCCACGGCGATGCCGTTGACCATGGTGCGCTTGTTTTTTGCCTTCTTTTCGGCTTCTTTCCGGGCCGGCGCCTTTTCTTTTGCGTTCTTTTTACTGCTCATTCACTTCACCATTTTCTTCAGGCTCGCTCGGATGATCTCCTCCAGCGGCAAGTTCTCCATGTCCACGCCCTTGAGCGCGGCGGAGACCTCCTGAGAGGAATAGCCCAAAACCGCGAGGGCGGCAGCCGCCTCGGTTGCTTTGCTGGAAAAGAGGGCCGCTGCCGGCGCGCCCTTGCCGCCGGAAAAATCCAGCCCGGCGGCGGTCTCCTTCGCCATCTTGTCCTTCAGCTCCAGAATGATGCGCTGGGCGATTTTTTTGCCGATGCCCGGCGCCGCCGTCAGGGTTTTCTCGTCCTCCGTCACGATGGCCATGGCCAGCGTTTCCGGCGTACCCACGGAGAGAATGGCAATGGCCGCCTTCGGTCCCACGCCGGAAACCCCGATCAGCAGCCGGAAGCTGGCAAGCTCGCTTTGGGTGGCGAAGCCGTACAGCCCAAAGACGTTCTCCCCAACGTTCAAAAAGGTATAGAGCTTGCCCCGCTGGCCCTTTTTGAGGTGGGCGAGGGTGTTGTTGGTGGTCATGCAGGCATAGCCCACGCCGCCGCAGTCGATCACGGCAAGGCCGGGCAAAATTTCCGCCACGGTGCCGTCCAGATAGTAAAACATACGTCAAAACTCCTTATACCGTTTCCTTCACGTCCTTTGTTTGCGGGAGCCGTGAAGTAAAACTCCTTGCGTGGCAAAGCGCCAGCCCCAGCGCGTCCGCCGCGTCGTCGGGCCGGGGGACGGCGGCAAGCTTTAAAAGCCGCCGGGTCATGTCCATCACTTGCCGCTTTTGCGCCTTGCCGTACCCGGTCACCGCCAGCTTCACCTGCGAGGGCGTGTACTCGAAGAGGGGGATGCCGCACTTTTCCGCGGCGCAGAGAATGACGCCCCGCCCGTGAGCCACGGCGATGCCGGTGGTGATGTTGGTGTTGAAAAACAGCTCCTCCACGGAGATCACGTCCGGGTGCAGCTTGCCGATCAGCTCCTCCATGTCCCGCTCAATTTGGTAGAGCCGCCGGGAAAGAGGAAGCCCCGCCGGGGTGGTGATGGCCCCGTAGGTCAGCATATGGACTTGTCCCCGCTCCGCCTCCACCAGACCAAAGCCGATGGTGGCGATGCCGGGGTCGATGCCTAAAATGCGCATGGCGCTCCCCTTCCGGTTTACATTCCCATCTAGTATAGCAAATTTCCGCCCCCGGCGCAACAGCAAAAAGAGCGCCCGAAGGCGCGGCGCGTTTTATATTAAAAATGGACAAGCGGTTTCCATCAATTGGAATGTCCGCTTGTTCTTTATTTTTGAGTAGCCCAGACTTCTTGCTTGACGAGAGTGTAAAGCTACTTACTCTAGGGCGTTACCCAGCGTCCAAACAAAAAAAAGAATGTGAGGTAATTTGAGTATGGGAACGATGAAGGTAATCAAGATTGAGCCTGCCAGTTTTACTGGCAATGATGGGAAGGAAGTTGTAGGTAGTTACTTCTTTCTTGTCCCTTCGGACCCGACGCAGGGAAAACCGGAGCGGGCTTTTCTCTCCGATGAGAAAGCCGCAGGGCTTTCTTATGTCCCCAAGTACGGTGAGACCGTCTATGTGTTTCGGAACGCCTTCGACAAGGTCGTTGATTTTGTGAAGGCGTAACACAGTAATCTTTATCCCCTGCCGGTGAATGTCGTGACGATATGCACGGTCAAGGGCGGTCCAAAATCGGAGCTTTAAGGCTCCGAAAAGGGCCACTTGACACCATATCGAATTCCGGGAAGTGCTTGCCATATGTCGAATTGTGCATCCCCCGTTCACGTCATTCACCGGTACCGGGATGATATCTACAAGGTAGTTACATTCAAGGGTGATCGGGACCGTGAAAAGCTCGTCCTCCGTGACAAGGAGGACGAGAATCACAACGAAATAAAGCTGGATTCCAATTTCAGCCGCGCCCGGTCCATGGTGTTGCAATATGCGCTTTGCAACCCATGGCAGTATTTTTTTACTGGCACGCTGAATCAGGAGAAATGGGACCGCAACTCTTTGGACGTTTTCATGTCTGCACTGTCCCAGAAAATTCGGGACTGGCGTAAGGTTTACGGCTTCAAGCTGGATGTGCTCTTAGTCCCGGAGCAGCACAAGGACGGCTCTTGGCACGTCCACGG
>NZ_JAQUVF010000027.1 GCF_028693505.1 Oscillibacter sp. | reverse complement strand
TGTTGTTACCACCTTTCACCACCTCCACATAACTGGTTCATCCCATTATATAGAGGCTTATTGGGTGGCTCAAATGTTCGCTAGCATTTTTATGAAAAGTGGCTCAAATACATATTAGCATTCACACACAGGAATGGCTCCGGTTAAACCGTAAGCTGATGGAAGTTATTTAATGGAGGCAATAGTTATGGATAATGCATATCAATGGGTGCTATTGTTCGGTGGGGAAATTTGGCGATCATATCTACGCCTTTGAAGTTTTGACGGGGGTCTGCGATATTCCCGAGTACCATCACATCACCCGAGAAGAATTTGATGCGTTTGAAACATGGTGCGGGGAAGACCGTATGGCGAACGAACTGTTTTCTCACGTGATAAACAGGCCCGTATTTTGCAGCGGGTATCGGGGAAAAAGTGAGTTTGATGAAAGCCTTTTGCCCGAAAAACCTGTTGAGCACCCCGCTTTCTCAGACTAGGGCGCACCCACCGCTTTTTTGGCGGGTAGATTAAAAGCTGCCCGCCCTCTTTTTCGTATTGGCAGCACGTTTAAAAGTGAATCAGAACAACGATGGATGTTGAAACAAAAAGCAGGGTACCCAAGCCATAACCGGCGGGGTTACCCTGCTTTGTTCGAGATATTCGGACTTTTGACAGCCGTCCGTTCATTCCTGCATTTAAAATTGCATAAGCTGCTTTACGGCGCGCTTGTTTTCATACATGCGCGCGTCAGCAAGCTCGATGACGCGGTCTAAATCGCCCTGCGTTTCCTCGGTATCGCACACGCCGATGGCGTAACTCAGCTTGACGGGCAAATCGCTGTCATGATTGTACGCCTCAACTTCCCGCTGCACTGTGCGTACCATTTTACCGGCCTGCCCGGGGGCCAGATCATCGCAGAACACCCAGAATTCGTCGCCGCCCACGCGGTAGCATTTTCCGGTAGAGAAGAACACGCGGCTCAACACGCCGCCAAACGCATGAATCAGTTGGTCGCCTGCGCCGTGACCATAGAGATCGTTGGTGGCTTTCAAATTATTCAGATCCAGAAAAAACGCTGTGCGCACAGCCTCCCCGCGCCAGGCGCTCCTGTCCAGATCAAACGCCGCGCGTGAGTAGCAGTGTGAAAGCGGATCCTGCATAGCCAGCGTTTTGTAATAGGCTTCCCGCGCCGCTTCCGCGCTGTGCTGCATGAGTAAGCGGACAAATTGATACATTTGATGAAATAAATAGGCTAAAATACCGACTTTTAAAAAGAATACATTGTTTTGCCAAAACTCGCTCAGAAACAACGTCAGATCGACTGCGCCGCACAGCGCGATCAACCCTCCAATATAAAGGCTCCGATTATTCTTTTTGCAAATAAAGCCATACGCAATGCAGGTGATTATTGCTAAAATTCCCACGACCTGCACTGCATGCGTCACGGGCAAAAGCCGCCGCAATTCAATGCCGCTGAGCAGCGACACCGCCAACTGCGCCAGCGCCGCAGCCATGCCGACGCCGGCAATGCGCTTTAACAGCTTTCCGCGCCAATCCTCCAACTCCCAGCCAAGCACCGCCAATAGCGAGGGACCCAGCATGGCAAAGGACAGCATGTCCACAAGGTAAACGATCCGCGCTTCGTGCGCAAGGTATACGACGCAATAGGTTTCACACATGAAATACAGTCCGCAGTTGAGCGCCAACAAGCCGCGCAACAGCATCCGGTAGGGGTCAATGCTCTTGCGGGCCATCAGCGCGAGGACTAAGAGTATCAGCCCGCTGAACAGGATCAGCGTGTTGAGTAAAAGAGCCGGGATGTCCAGCAGCACTTGCTGCCTGAGGAAAACCGCCTCGTTGGCAATGGTCAACGCAGGCATTGAAACGTGCGTCAGTCCGTTTGCAGGCACGGTAACGCGAATTTCCAACTGTCCGCCGCTCACTTTCTGCGGCAGGGGGATACGCGTGAAATAGTTGCCGGGCGAATAGGGCCGTGGCTCGACGCGGTAAAGAACTTCACCATCGAGCAGGATCGTCATAAACGTATGATTGGCCTGCAAAATCAGAGACGGAACCGTCCGGCCGGAAAAGGCGTAATCCAGTGTGAATTGCAGCCGCGTTTCGCCCGTCACATCAAAATAGTCAGGCAGAGTGATCTTGGTGCGTTGCCCGCCGCTGATTAGCGCAGCATCTTGAACCAGCACCATCTGCCCATCAACTACTTCGGGCAGCGTGACTGCATCCCAGTTGGATATAGAAAGCCAGAATATGGCCAGATATATAACAAATATGGAAGAGACAAACACAACACACGGCGTTACACAACTTTTTTTCATATGCACCTCTTTTTAGGTGATTCCACAATCCGGTCTATCACTATCGGAAATTTCTGCCACAATGAAATTTTACCATACCCAAATTGGAAAAGCTACAATAGGGTCGATCTTTTGGAAGGGCACAGCAACACCCCCTGATGTAGTTTTGTTTTCCTACATCAGGGGGTATTTTGTCAGTTGCCCGTTTTTTGGGGTTCGGTTCGCTGCGGCGGGGCTTTCAAAAGCCAGAGGAATTTACGACGGGTCTGATTTTTTCTTGAGGCGCGTTGCCTCGTAATCCCGCAGGGCGGCCAACGCCTGACCGGACATGAGATAGAGTGCCGCCAGATTGAAAACGGTCATGAGACCGATGCCCACGTCGCCCAAGTCCCACACAAAGGTGTAGGTCGCCATGCCGCCGATAAAGAGCATGACGAGGTCCAGAATTTTATAGGCCGTCTGAGAAAGCCAGTTATCCCCGAAAAGGTAGGCAATGTTGGGACGGGCGTAGAACAGGATGCCGATAAAGGTGGAAAAGCTGAACAGCCACAGTGTCGCGGCGATAAACACCACGCCGAAGGAACCGAGGTGGTAATTCATGGCGGCTTGCAGAAGATCCATGCCTGCAAGGCCCTCCATCGCCTCGACGGGAGCCAGCAGCATGATCATGGCGGTGCAGCTGCAAATGACAATGGTGTCGATAAATACACCCAGCGCCTGCATGAGACCGGCCTTGGCGGGATGGTCGGTCTGGGCGGCGGCTGCCGCGCAGGGGGCGGAGCCGGAGCCGGCCTCGTTGGAAAAGAGACCCCGCTTGACGCCGTTCATCAAAACAGCGCCGAAGCCGCCCGCCGCCGCCTGACGCAGACCGAAGGCCTCTGCAAAAATACGGGAGAACACGGAGGGCAGCTGTCCGATGTTTTTCAAAATCAGGAACACGGTGATGAAGAAATAGCACCCCGCCATGATGGGCACCAGAATGTCCAGCACCTTGACGGTGGCGTTTTTCCGCAGCACGATTACAGCCGCGATAAGCACCAGAACGATGGTGGTGTAGAGCGGGGGAATATGGAAGGCATTTTTAAACGCCGAAGAGACGGAGTTGCCGATGACCTGACTGATGCCGCACCAGCAGATCAGGCCGGAAATGGCGAAGAGAACCGCCATGAGGGAGCGGCGCTGCTTGTTTTTGGTCCGTTTATCCGCAAAGAAGTGATGGATGAAATAGGCGGGGCCGCCCCGGTATCCGCCGTAGAGGGGGTCCCGCTCCTTGTAGATCTGGGCCAGCGTGGCCTCTACAAAGGCGGTGGAAGCGCCGATGAGCGCGGTGACCCACATCCAGAACACGGCGCCCGCGCCGCCCAGAGAAATAGCCGCCACGACACCCACCAGATTTCCCATGCCCACCCGGGTGGCGGTGGAGACGATCAGCGCCTGCACGGAGGACAGCGCGCCGCTTTCCCGGGTGCGCTTTTCCACGGTGATGCGCAGCATCTCGGGAAAGAGCCGGATGGGCAAAAACCGGGTGCGGATGGTGAAGTAGATCCCCGCCGGGATCAAAAGCAGGACCATCAGAGAAAGGCCCACGGAGCTGCCGCCGGGCAGCGGCAGGGTGATGAGATCTCCCCAGAGAAGATTGTAGATGGTTTCGATCAGCTGAATCATGACGCCTCCAAACGCAGCAGCGCGTGATTTGAATTTTCGCGCCCGGCAGAAAATTTTGCCGACCGCCTGCTCATCCTACCATAAAACCCGCCCCTGGGCAAGGGAAAGCGCCGGAAAAGAGGAAAAGATAGGAAAACAAACCGGGCCGGGAGCGCCGCGCGGCGCTCCCAGCCCGGTTTTCCCGGTCAAACGGCGGAGGAAACCGCGTCCGGCAGCTCCGTCAGGGACGCGAAGGTATAGCCCATGGCCTCCCACTTGGTCAACAGCTCGTCCAGAATGTCCGCGTTGGTTTTGGAGGTGGAGTGGAGAAGGACGATGGCGCCGCTGTGAATGCGGGGCAGGAGCTTTCCATAGGCCTGCTCCGGCGTGGGTTGATTATCCACGTACCAGTCCACGTAGGCAAGGCTCCAGAAAACGGTCTTGTAGCCAAGGGCCTGGGCCTGCTTGAGGTTTTCGGTGCTGTACTTTCCCTGGGGCGGCCTGTAAAACATGGGGAGCGGCTGCCCGGTGGTCTCCTGATACAGCGCGGAAAGATCGTCCAGCTCCTTTTTAAAGGCCGCCTGATCGCTGATGGCGGACATGTCGGGGTGATGATAGGTGTGATTGCCAACAATGTGCCCCTCGGCGGCCATGCGGCGAATGATGTCCGGGGCGGTTTTGATCATATTCCCCACCACGAAGAAGGCGGCGGGGGCATTGTGCTTTTTCAGCGTGTCCAGAATTTTTTCCGTGTACCCGTTTTCGTAGCCGCAGTCAAAGGTCAGATAGATGACCTTTTTCCCGGTGTCGCCCAGATAATAGGCGTCATACTGCGAAAGACCGGCGACGGTGGCGTTTCCCACGGGAGAGTTGCCCTCCTTGGGGAAGGACAGCCCCCAGTTGTCGGCGGAGGCGGGAACGACGGCGGGCGCGGCGGCGGGGAGACTTTGAGAGCGCCCCTTCAGGTAGAGCATTCCGGCAAGAAACAGGCAGGGCAGGAGCAAAATGACAAGACGGCGGCGCGTAGACATGGACAGGACCTCCCAGTCAAAAATTCAAAGGGTCGAGAGGAGATTGCCCCCTTTGCCGCCGATTATGCGCCGGTTGAAAAAAGTGGAAAAATATGCTATCATCAGGATTCGAAAAAATAACAATGATGGCGCACCGGGCGCCGGAGGAGGAGCTTTGATCGTTGCGGTTTGCGTGGGGAATGAAAACGGGGTGGCGTTCAACGGGCGCAGACTCAGCCGGGATCGGGCCCAGCAGGCGGACCTGCTGGCGCTTTGCGGGGAGGGCAGACTTTGGGTGGACGCGTTTTCCGCGCCGCTGTTTGCGGACCATGCGGAACGCCTTCGGGTGTCGGCGGACTTTCTGGAGCAGGCGGGGGAGAAGGAAATCTGCTTTGTGGAAAACCGCCCCCTCCGCCCATTCCTCCACCGGATGGAGGGTCTGGTGCTCTACCGGTGGAATCGGGCGTACCCGTCGGATGTGCGGCTGGATGTGGACGTGGAGGCGGACTTTGTGCTGACGCAGCAGCGGGATTTCCCGGGGTCGTCTCACCGGCGGATCACCCGGGAAATTTATAAAAGGAGAGAAAACCATGGCGAAAACACGTAGGAAACGGCGGGGAAAGTCCGGCTGGGGAACGGCGGTCACGCTGCTGGTGCTGGCGGTGGTCAGCCTTTTCAACTGGTACCACGCCGATCAGTCCGCCACGCTGGCGGAGCTTCCGGACTACGACGGCGCGCCCTACGTGGCGCTGGACGGCAACCGTCCCGACTTTTCCCCGGAGGAGCTGACGGAGGAGTCCTTTGAGCAGTACAGCCCGCTGGACGCCCTTGGTCGGTGCGGCGCGGCGGACGCCAATGTGGGGGTGGACCTGATGCCCACGGAGAAACGGGGAGAGATTGGGCAGGTGCGCCTTTCCGGCTGGCAAACGGTGAAATACGACGTTGTGGACGGGAAGTACCTCTACAACCGCTGCCACCTCATCGGCTATCAGCTCAGCGGTGAAAATGCCAACCAGCGCAATCTCATCACCGGCACCCGGTATCTCAATGTGGATGGGATGCTGCCCTTTGAAAATCTGGTGGCCGACTTCGTGAAGGAGACGGGATACCACGTGCGCTATCGGGTGACGCCGGTATACGACGGGGCGGAGCTGGTGGCCCGGGGCGTGCAGATGGAGGCGCTTTCCGTGGAGGACGGCGGCGAGGGCGTTTGCTTCAACGTCTTTGTGTACAACGTCCAGCCCGGCGTGACCATCGATTACGCCACCGGCGAGAGCCATCTTGCAACGTGACAAGCGGAGCGGCCCGGCAGTTGCCGGGCCGCTTCTGTTCGTCGAAAGACCGCAAACTGTCGGGCCATCGCCGCTTGTTTGCATCGTGGAATGTGAAGGAACTGTGAATTTCATCCGGACCCTCTTGCAATATGACAACTTGTCGGGTATGATACCTGACAGGTTGTCGTATTTTCTTTTTTCAATGAAAAAAAGGCTTGACCTTCCACCTTGTGGAAGGAATATTCTAAGAGCTGAAGAAAAAGGCGGCGCCGGTTCGTATGGATAGGAGGAGGGGCATATGCCAACCGCTACATTTTTTAATCTGCCGCCGGAAAAGCAGGAGCGGCTGATGAACGCGGCCTCGCGGGAGTTTAGCGCGAAGCCGTATAACGAGGCGTCCATCAATCAGATCATTCAGGAGGCCGCGGTACCCCGGGGCAGCTTTTACATGTACTTTCAGGATAAAGAGGACCTGTTCCGGTATCTGGTGGGGGGATATATGGGTCAGCTGACCATGGTGCTGGAGGAGGCGCTGCTGCGAGAGCGGGGCGACGTGTTTGCCGCGTTTTTGTATCTGTTTGATTACATCGCAGAAAAGAGACAGGAGCGGGACCTTGGCGGCATGGGAGCCATGGCGGCCATTGTCAGTCGCAACAGCGGAATGCAGAAAAACGCCCTATTGGAGATGATGGATTCCGCCGCAGTGCTGGAGCGCTTGCGCCAGCTAATCAATCCGGAGCTGCTGGAGCTGCGGCGGGAGCGGGATTTGGGCGACATGCTGGGCGTTTTGCTGACAGTTACCGTGCCCATCTTTTATGCGGGCTTACAGGCGGCGCATACGGCGGATGCCCGGGGACGGCTGCAAAATATTCTGGAAATTCTCAAACGCGGCATGGCCGCAAAATCAATGACATAAGGAGCGCGTAAGATGGAAGAACTGGTTGAAAAGGACGCCGAAACGGCGGAAAAGAAAAAGAAAAAGGTTTCACTGCCCGGCGGCAAAAAGTCCCGCAAGGCTGTGAAACTTATCATCATCGCGGCGGTCGCGGTGGGCCTTGTCATCGGGGGAACAAAACTGATGGGTAAAAAGGGCGGCGAGACAGGACCTGCCTACCGCGCCGAGCAGGTGAGCCGCCGGGACCTCACGGTGAAGGTCTCCGGCACCGCCACGCTGGAGCCTGCCGACTCCTATCAGGTGACCACGCTGATCTCCGGCGCTATCGGGAGCGCCCCCTTTGAAGAGGAAGATCTGGTGGAACAGGGCGCGCTTCTCTACACGCTGGACAGCGGCGACGCCAAAAGCTCCGTGGAGCGGGCGCAGATCTCCGTGGAGCAGTCCAAGCTGAGTTACGAGCAGGCGGAGGAGGCGCTGCGCCCCACCGCCCCCCTGTCCGGCACGATCAACGAGGTCTTTGTACACAACGGCGACAATGTTTCCGCCGGAGCGGCGCTGGCGAAGATCGTCACCAGCACGGACCTTACCATTGACTTCGTCTTTACCTATACCGACCCGAATCAGTTCTACGTGGGGCAGAGCGCCACGGTGTTCTTCGGCAATTTTGACGGCCCGGTGCAGGGTACGGTGACCACCGTCTCCAACGCGACCTCCGTGACCAGCAACGGCAAGGAAAGCTGTACCGTCCGGGTGAAGGTGGTAAATCCCGGCGTTGTGTCGGATACCTTCACGGCCTCCGCCGTGATCGGCAGCTACTCCAGCTACGGAACCGCCCCCGTCTCCATGTCGGGCGCCGCCACGGTGTATGCCAGCGGCAGCGGCACCGTGACCGGTTTCCAAAAGCTCTCCGGCGCTACCGTTACCAAGGGAGAGGCGCTGTGCACCATTGAGTCCGAAACCAACCGCACCCAGCTCCAAAACGCCAAGCTGAGCGTGGATTCCGCCCGGCTCTCCGCCGGCAGCGCCGCCGGAAATCTGGACGACTACAACATCCAGTCCCCCATCTCCGGAACGGTGATCGAAAAGAATTTCAAGGCCGGTGACAAGGTAGACGGCGCAAGCTCCGGCACGCTGGCGGTGGTGTACGATCTCAGCTGCCTGAAAATGAAGATGAATGTCAACGAGCTGGATATCGGCAAGATCCAGGTGGGGCAGACGGTGGAGATCACCGCCGACGCCCTGCCGGGAGAGGCTTTTACCGGCGTTGTGGAGAAGGTCAGCATCAACGGCACCACCACCGGCGGCTTCACCACCTATCCCGTCACCGTCCGCGTGGAGGATTACGGGAATCTGAAGCCCGGCATGAACGTCTCCGCCGATGTGCTGGGAGAGACGGCGGTGAACGTGCTCTGCGTGCCGGTGGGCGCGGTGGACCGGGGAAACACGGTGCTCGTGCCGGGAGAGGGCGCCATGACGGAGGACGGCTCGGCCGTGGCGGACCCCACCAAGCTGGAAAGCCGCCCCGTGACGCTGGGCCGCAACGACGATGCGTATATTGAGATCACCTCCGGCGTCAATGAGGGCGACACCATCCTGATCCTCGATCAGGCCCTGGATGGGATGGGGGGCTGAGAAGCGTGGAGCACCTCATTGAACTGAGAGACGTCTATAAAATTTACCGCATGGGCGAGGAGGAGGTCCGGGCGCTGGACGGCGTGAGCCTTGCCATCGACCGGGGGGAATTCGTGGCCATCGTAGGGTCCTCCGGCTCCGGAAAATCCACCGCCATGAATATCATCGGCTGTCTGGATGTGCCCACCTCCGGGACCTATCATCTGGGAGGCGTGGACGTATCCACCATGGACGACGACCGGCAGGCGGAAATCCGCAACCGGATGCTGGGCTTTGTGTTCCAGCAGTACAACCTGATCCCCAAGCTGACGGTGCAGGAAAACGTGGAGCTGCCGCTGCTGTATGCGGGCGTCTCCGCGGAGGAGCGGCATACCCGCGCGGTGGAGGCACTGGACCGGGTGGGCCTTGCCGAGAAGCGGAAAAACCTTCCCAGTCAGCTCTCCGGCGGCCAGCAGCAGCGGGTATCCATCGCCCGGGCGCTGGCGGGCGCGCCCTCCGTCATTCTGGCCGACGAGCCTACCGGCGCACTGGATTCCCGCACCGGCCGGGAGGTGCTGTCCTTTTTACAGAAGCTGAACCGGGAGGGAGACACCGTGGTGCTCATCACCCATGATAACACCATCGCGGTGAAGGCCCGTCGAATCATCCGCTTGCAGGACGGGCGGGTCATTTACGACGGGGACGCCGCCGATCCCAAGGCGGTGGTCCAGCCCGGGGAGTCCGGGGAGACGGAGGCAGAGGCATGAATTTTACGCAATCCTTCAAGCTCGCCATCAAGGCGCTGCGCACCAGCAAAATGAGAGCCTTTCTCACCATGCTGGGCATCATCATCGGCGTAGGAGCGGTCATCGTGATCCTCTCCCTTGGCAACGGACTGACCGGCATGGTGGACCAGCAGGTGGAGAGCATGGGCGTCAACCTCATCCAGAGCTATGTCTACGGACGGGGCGACGGCACCACAATGACGCTGGACCCCAGTGTGATGTATGATCTGGTGGCGGAAAATCCCGATGTTCTCACCGGAGTCTCCCCCTATATTTCCACCACTGCCAAGGTCCGGCACGAGAGCACCTCTTATAAAAAGAGCAGAATTTACGGCGTCAGCGAGGTCATGTACAAGCGGGAGACGGCGGCGACGCTGGACGGAGAGAAGCTGGCGCAGGGGCGCTTCATCCAGTATATCGATGTGGATCGGCGGCAGAACGTGTGTGTGATCGGCGCTTTTCTGGCGCAGGACGCCTTCCGGGGCGACGCGCTGGGAAAGAACATCAACGTCGGCGGCGTTCCTTATACCGTCATCGGCGTGTTTGAGCAAAGCGGCGATTCCCCCATGCAGGAGGGGGGCCGGGACGACCAGATCTACATCCCCTACGGCAACGCGTTGGAGCTGACCGGCAGCCGGAATGTGTCTATGTACCTCTTTACCAGCACCAGCCGGGATACGGCCGCCGCCGCCAAGGAGCTGGTGGACGCCAAGCTGTATCAGTTCTTTCAAAGCGATGACGCCTACTACACCATGACCATGGCCGAGCAGGTGACCATGATCAACGCCATGATGGGCACCGCCATGCTGGTGCTGGTGGCCATCGCCGCCATCTCACTGCTGGTGGGCGGCATCGGCATTATGAACATCATGCTGGTCTCCGTCACGGAGCGGACCCGGGAGATCGGCATCCGCAAATCGCTGGGGGCCAAGCGCCGGGACATCCGCCGTCAGTTCATCATTGAGGCGGGCACCACCTCCGCCATCGGCGGGATGCTGGGCATCCTGTTCGGCTGCGCTCTGGCGACGCTGGTGGGGACGCTGGTGGGCGGATACCTCTCCTCCCAGATGAATGGCGCGGTATTCAGCGCGACGCCCACGCTGGGAGCCGTGGCGGTGAGTTTTGGCGTCAGCGTGGGGATCGGCGTGCTCTTCGGCTATCTGCCCGCCAACAAGGCGGCCAAGCTGAATCCCATCGACGCGCTGCGATACGAGTAAGACGGTTTCCGCAGGCGAATTTCGCCTGCGGAAATTTTTTTGCGCGACTCCAAACTTTTGCGGGCGGCCGCCCGTCTATACAGTAGAAACAAACAGAAAGGACCCGATCACACATGACGAAGATACGGGAAGAAGAGCTGACGGCATTTCTCATCGCGGGGCAGGCGTCGTTTTACCGCCTGGCGTACAGCTACCTCGCCAATCGGGAGGAAGCCTTGGACGCGGTGCAGACGGCGGTATGCCAGGCGCTGGAAAAACAGGAAGCCCTCCGGGCGGCGGAGGCTATGCGGGTCTGGTTTTACCGGATTTTGGTCCATACCTGTCTGGACGCCCTGCGCCGGCGCGGACGGATGATCCCCACGCCCGACGAGCAATTGGATGTGGGCAGTTATGAGGACCCCCTGCCCCAGGACGGCACCCTTGCCCAGCGGGTGGAGGCGCTGGGTCCGACGCTGGGGACCGTCATCAAGCTGCGGTTTTACGAGGACCTTTCCTTACAGGAGATCAGCGCCGTCACGGGCTGGAATTTGAGCACGGTCAAGACCAGGCTGTACGGCGGATTGAAAAAATTGCGGGTATCAATGGAAGGAGAAACAGAACTATGAACGAATTCAAAGAGGCGAAAGACACGTATGAGGAGACCCCTGTCCCGGCGGAGCTGGGAGAGCGGGTGCAAAGAGGTATCCGGCAGGGCCGGGCCAGACGCGCCATGCAAAAAAGACGCCGCTTTTTCACCGGCGCGGCGGCCTGCTTCGCAGTGGCGGTGGGGGCGCTGAATCTCAGTCCCACGGTGGCGGCGGCTGCGGCGGAGGTGCCGGTGCTGGGCGGATTCTTTCAGCTTTTGACGGTTCGCAGCTTTACGGATACCAATGCGGACCGCACTGTGGAGGTGGAAGTGCCCGGCCTGAGCGGCACGGACTTTGCCCAGGAGATCGACGCGCAGATTCAATCCCGTGTGGACGAGAAGCTGGCCGAGGGCGAGAAAATCGTCTCGGAGACCAAGGCGGCCTTCCTTGCCACCGGCGGCACCGAGGCGGAATGGGCCCAGCGGGACACCACGGTCAAGGTGGATTATGACGTGAAGTCCCAAACGGACACTGCCGTTTCCTTTGTGGTGAACAGCATGGTGTCGGTGGCCAGCGCTTATCAAGAGCAGTTTTTCTACAATCTGGACCTGAAGGAAGGAAGAGAACTGACGCTGGCGGACCTGCTGGGAGCGGATTGGGCGACGGTCTGCAACGATTCCATCCGGGCCCAAATGGCCGCGGCGGAGGACCCCAGCGTGTATTTTGACGCTTCCATGGGCGGCTTTTCCACGGTGGATGAAGGCACCGAGTTCTATATCGGCGAAAACGGAAACCCGGTGGTGGTGTTTCCCCGGGCCAGCGTTGCCATCGGCGCCATGGGCACGGTGGAATTTGAAATTGTAAAATGAGAAACGAAAAGAGACCGGCTTTGCCGGTCTCTTTTCGTTGCGTGGAGAAAAAAATGGGTGTATGATGTGGACAATTGAAGCAAGGAGGACTTTTGATGAAGATTGCCCACAGTATTCAGGACCTGATCGGCCATACGCCGCTGCTGGAGCTGACACACTATGAAGCCGCCCACGCGCTGCGCGCCACGGTGCTGGCCAAGCTGGAGTGCATGAACCCCGCAGGGAGCGCCAAGGACCGGGTGGCGGCCCATATGATCGAAAAAGCGGAGGAGCAGGGGCGTCTCGCCCCCGGCGGCACCATCATCGAGCCGACATCCGGCAACACGGGCATCGGCCTTGCGGCCATGGGCGCGGCGAAGGGATACCACGTGATCCTCACCATGCCGGACACCATGAGCGTGGAGCGGCAGAAGCTGATCGCCGCCTACGGTGCGGAGATCGTGCTGACGCCCGGGGCCGCCGGTATGGCCGGTGCGGTGGAAAAGGTGGAGGCGCTGCGCCGGGAGATTCCCGGCAGCATCGTGGCAGGTCAGTTTGATAACCCGGCAAATCCGGAGGCTCATGTCCTCACCACCGGCCCGGAAATTTGGGCGGACACGGAGGGACGCGTGGACATCTTCGTGGCGGGCATCGGCACGGGGGGTACCATCAGCGGCACCGGTGGGTATCTCAAGGGGCAAAATCCCGCCGTTCAGGTTGTCGGTGTGGAGCCGGCCGCTTCGCCGCTGCTGACGGCAGGTCACGCCGGTCCCCACGGCTTGCAGGGAATCGGCGCGAACTTCGTGCCGAAAAACTTCTGCCGGAGCGTGGTGGACGAGATCATCCCGGTAACGGACGAGGACGCCTACGCCGCAGGGCGGGAGCTGGCGCAAAGAGAGGGCGTTCTGGTGGGTATTACCTCAGGCGCCGCCGTCTGGGCAGCGGCGCAGCTGGCGATGCGCCCCGAAAACCGGGGCAAGGTGATCGTGGTCCTCCTGCCGGATACCGGCGAGCGCTATCTCTCCACCCCCATGTTCCAAAAGTAAACCGGCACTGCCAAAAAAGTCAGGCCGAAGATTGACTTGAAAAGGACGCCCGACAGGGCGTCCTTTTCTATGTATGCTCTTTATACAATCTTGCGCAGCGCCAGCGGCTTTTCCGCACTCTTTTGCTGGGCAAAATAATGGATGATATCTTTCCGGGTGACGATGCCGGTGAAATTGCCCAGATCGTCCACGACGGGAATAAAGTTCTGCTGCATGGCGCTGTTCAGTAATTCTTCCATACTGACGGTAATGCGGACCGGGGGATAGTGGTGGTCCTGCAAAATATCCCGGACCCGCAGCTGCTCCAGATCCTTCATGGAGCAGACCTGCCGCTCCGCGGGGACCTCGTTTAAAAGCTGCCAGAGGAAATCACCCTCGCTGACGGTTCCTACATATTGCCCGTCCCGGGTGATGACGGGGATGGCCGTATAGCCATGATGCCGCATTTTCTCCAGACCCTGACGGAAGGTGCAGTCATCGTAGAGATAGGCAACACGATTCTTGGGGAGCAGAAAATAAGCAATATTCACATCGCAGCCTCTTTTCTTAAAGGCGGCATCGCCGCCGTGATTTTACGGGTCCTTGCTATCATTACTATACAAGAACCCACAGGACATTTGATGAACAATTTATAAAATCTGACCGAAAGAGGGGTTTACATTTCCGGGGAAACCTGCTAAGATTTTGCTGTGATATATGCAACAGAGAGGGGAGCGCAATATGCTGACACAGCAGGAACTGGAAAAAAGCCCGTTGTTTAAGGATATCAGCTATGAGGAGTACTGCCGGATGTTGACCTGCTTTCAGGCGGTGCAGAAATCTTACCGGCCGGAGGAGCTGGTCTATGATTTTACCGGACCAAGGCAAAACGCCGTGGGGATTGTGGAGCGGGGAGAGGCGTCCTTGATCCGCATCGATGAGGACGGCGTTTCCACCGTGCTGGAGGAATTGGGCAGCGGCAGTGTGTTTGGAAAGAATCTGGCGTTTGCCGGCAGCGGCGGAGACAGTCTGGAGGTTGTGTGCCGAACGGGCTGCGACGTCCTGTTTATCGACTATGCCCATATCCTGAAACGGTGTGAAAATGCCTGTCACCACCACAGTCTGCTGGTGCAAAACATGCTGCAGCTGATGGCGGACAAGGCCCAGTCCCTTTCGGAGCGGGTGGATGTGCTCTCCCGCCGGTCCATTCGGGACAAGCTGCTGTGCTACTTTCGCCAGCTGGCGGAAAAGCGCGGTGGCGACTCGTTTGTCCTGCCCTTTTCCCTCAGTATGCTGGCGGACTACATCGCAACCGACCGCAGCGCCATGATGCGGGAACTCAAACGGCTGCGGGAGGACGGCGTGGTTCACTCCGACGGACGGCAATTTACACTGCATCTATAATTCCCTCACAAATATACCAAACAATTTGTGAAAATTTTGGCGCATTAACGGCAAAAACTCATTGACGCTCTTCCACTGGTATGTTAAAATGTAAACAATGTGTGGAGTGGGCGAATTGCGCCCTCCGTTGCTCCAGAATCCCATCATTTTGGAAAGAAGGAAGAATATGTATCGTATCGTGAGAAAAGAGAGTCTCCGTCCCACGGTGAATCTCTATGAGATCGAGGCCCCTTTGATTGCAAAGAAGGCACAGCCGGGACAGTTCATCATTCTCCGCGTGGATGAAAATGGCGAGCGGATTCCCATTACGATCAATAACCACGACCCTGAAAAGGGCACCGTTACCATTATAGTACAAACTGTGGGCGCCACCACCGAAAAACTCAGCCATCTGAACGCGGGCGACTGCCTGCAGGATTTCGTTGGACCGCTGGGAAAAGCCACGGAGACGGAAGGAAAGAAGAAGGTCTGCGTGGTGGGCGGCGGCGTGGGCTGCGCCATTGCCTATCCCGTGCTGAAAAAGTTCCATGACGACGGCGCTGAGGTCCATGCCGTGATCGGCTTTAAGAGCCGGGATCTGGTGATTCTGGAGGACGATTTCCGTTCTTCCAGCGACGTGCTGAAAATCTGCACGGACGACGGTTCTTACGGCCGCAAGGGCCTTGTCACCGAGGCGCTTAAGGAGCTGATCGAAGAGGGCAATCAGTATGACGAGGTGTTTGCCATCGGTCCCATGATCATGATGAAGTTCGTCTCCAAGACCACGGAGCCTTACGGCATTCCCACCACCGTTTCCATGAGCCCCATCATGATCGACGGCACGGGCATGTGCGGCGGGTGCCGGTTGTCCGTTGGCGGCGAGATGAAGTTTGCCTGCGTGGACGGCCCTGATTTTGACGGGCACAAGGTGGACTGGGATCTGGCGGTCAAGCGCAACCAGATGTACCAGGAGTTTGAAATGCACAAGCACGAGGAAACCTGCAACCTGTTCAAGAAGGAGGCCGAATAAACATGGCCAATATGTCTTTAACCAAGAATCCCATGCTGGCACAGGACCCCAACGTCCGCAACCGGAACTTTGAGGAAGTGGCGCTGGGCTACACCGAGGAACAGGCGCTGGACGAGGCGCAGCGCTGCCTGCACTGCAAGAACAAGCCCTGCATGGCCGGCTGCCCTGTGATGGTACATATTCCCGAGTTTATTGCGGAGACCGCCAAGGGCAATTTCGAGGAGGCCTACCAGATCATCTCTCACACCAGCGCCCTCCCCGCCGTGTGCGGACGGGTTTGCCCCCAGGAGAGCCAGTGCGAGATGTACTGCGTCCGGGGCAAAAAAGGCGAGAGCGTGGCAATCGGCCGTCTGGAGCGCTTTGTTGCCGACTGGCACAATGCCCATTCCACCGTCGCACCGGAAAAGCCCGCCTCCAACGGGCACAAGGTCGCTGTGGTTGGCTCCGGCCCCTCCGGACTGACCTGCGCCGGTGATTTGGCCCGGAAGGGGTATGAGGTCACCGTATTTGAGGCACTGCACCTTGCCGGCGGCGTGCTGGTATACGGCATTCCCGAGTTCCGTCTGCCCAAGTCCATCGTGCAAAAGGAAGTGGACGGACTGAAGGCGCTGGGCGTCACCATCGCCACCGACACCGTCGTGGGCCGGACTCTTTCCATCGACGAGCTGATGGAGGAGTATGGGTTCGAGGCCGTGTTTGTCGGCTCCGGCGCGGGACTGCCCATGTTTATGGATATCCCGGGCATCAACTACCGCGGGGTCTACTCCGCCAATGAGTTTTTGACTCGGATCAATCTCATGAAGGCCTATCTCCCGGATTCCGACACGCCCATTCAGCACCCGAAAAAGGTGGCTGTGGTAGGCGGCGGAAACGTGGCGATGGACGCCGCCCGCTGCGCCAAGCGGCTGGGCGCCGAGGTGTACGTGGTGTACCGCCGCGGCATGGAAGAGCTGCCCGCCCGGAAGGAAGAGGTGGAGCACGCCGAGGAAGAGGGCATCGTATTCAAGACGCTGCATAACCCTGTGGCGATTCTGGCGGACGAGAACGACGACGTTTGCCGTCTGCGCTGCATCCGCATGGAGCTGGGCGAGCCGGATGCCTCCGGCCGCCGCCGCCCGGTGGAGATCCCCGACAGCGAGTTTGAGTTGGACGTGGACAGCGTGATCATGGCGCTGGGCACCAGCCCCAACCCCCTCATCAAGTCCACCACCAAGGGTCTGGAGATCAATAAAAAGGGCGGTATCGTGGTCAACGAGGACGGCCTGACATCCCGGGAGAACGTCTATGCGGGCGGTGACGCCGTCACCGGCGCCGCTACCGTGATCCTTGCGATGGGCGCGGGAAAAACCGCTGCAAAGGCCATCGACGAGGCGATTTCCCGGAAATAAATTGGCATGGAAAAGAGGCGGACATTCTGTCCGCCTCTTTTTTTGCCCCGAAAGTCTTACAGAGTTGTCCGCCTCTTTTTTTAATGCGGAGTCTGTGGTAAACTGATGAAAACACCATGCGGGAGGTATTCTATGGACGCGACAGAAAAAAGAGAGCGGCCCCATCCCTTTAAAACGGTCAAATATCTTACGTTTGGAATGCTTTTGTGTCTCATCGTGGGCGTGGCCGGCTTTCTGGGCGGGCGGTGGTCGTCGGGCGGGGAGACGGCGCTTAGCGCCGTGGTGCTGGAAAATCAGCTCACTGAGATCAGTGAGCTGGCCAGCCTGACGTACGGCTATACGAATATGGCCCAGTTTGAAAACAGCAATGACTTTTACGGCATGACGCTGCCCTTTACCACGAAGCGCTTTCTGCTCACCTACGACGGTACCATCAAGGCAGGCATCGATATGAGCCGGGTTTCCGTGGAGGTTTCCGGAAATAAGGTCCGGGTCCGGCTGCCCCGGGCCCAGATCCTCTCCCATGAGATCGAGGAGGAGAGCGTGGAGATCTTCGACGAGAGGGCCAGTATTTTCAATCCCTTTACGGTGGAGGACTTCACCGCCTTTCAGGCGGAGCAGAAAAAGGTCATGGAGGAAAAAGCGCTGGACCGGGGCCTTTTGGAGCAGGCCGGGGAAAAGGCCAGGGGGAGCATCCGCATGCTGCTGCAAGCGGCTCTTGGGGAGGAAGCGGAACTGATGATCTCATAAAGGAAGCCGTACGCGCTTTTGGCGCGTACGGCTTCCTTTTAAAGCTCCACAACCGTTGCCTCGTGGCCGGTGTAGGGGAGGAATTTGCGCAGAACATCCTGCGTACGCAGTTTTAAACTGCTGGTGCAGATGCAGGGGTGACAGCTGAGATACTCCGCTTCGTAAACGCCGCGCTCCATCAAAAGCCGCACCTGATGTTCCCGGTCGTGCATCAGTCCCAGAATCGTGGCGGAGCCGGGCGTGCAGTGGAGCAGGTCCCAAAGCGCGTCCTCGGGCGCAAAGGACAGGCGGGCTGAGCCGATCTGGCAGCTGAGATCTTTGGTGTGAAAGGGCTTATCAGGACCCATGCAGAGGAGGTAGAACTGGGTTTTCTGCCGGTTGCAGAGGAAGAGGTTCTTGCAGATGGGCACGCCCAGCACTTTGCTGACTTCCGCGCACTTTTCCATGGTGTCCGCGCTCTCACTGGAGACACGATCATAGTCGATGCCCAGCGTTTCCAGCAGTGCAAAGGCGGACTCCTCCTGCGCAAGAAGCGTTCCTTCGGGCCGGGTATTGTGAAAGAGGGGAGAGATCTCCATGCGCTCACACCTCTTTTACAAGCTTTTCGCCCGCCCGGTAGATATCGCCGGCTCCCACGGTCAAAATCAGGTCGCCGGGCTGGGCCAGCTGTCGCAGACGGTCGGTCACCTTATCCAGCGTGGAGCAGTAGACCGCGCCGGGGATGTTGCGGCACAGGTCCGCCGAGGAAATTCCCAGCGTGTTTTGCTCCCGAGCGGCATAAATTTCCGCAAGAACCGCCACGTCCGCCATTTTCAGCTCCTCCACAAAGCGGTCGAAGAGCTTGGCAGTGCGGGTGTAGGTGTGGGGCTGGAACGCCACCACCAGCCGCTGATAGCCCAAGGTCCGGGCGGTGGTCAGCAGGGCGTGGAGTTCATCCGGGTGGTGGGCGTAGTCATCGTAGACCTCGGCGCCATGAAAGCTGCCCTTGCGCTCAAAACGGCGGCCTGCGCCGGTGAAGGCGGCCAGCCCCTCTTCCACGGCCTCGCCGGGAATGCCCAGCGTGTAAGCGGCGGCAGCGGCGGCCAGCGCGTTTGAGATATTATGACGTCCATAGACGTGGAGAACGGCGTGGGCGTACCGCTGCCCGTGCACCAAGATGTCAAAGGTGGGAGCGCCGTCCGTGTCCGTCAAATTTGCGGCGGTGCAGTCGGCGCTATGATCCAGACCGAAGGTAAATACGGGGTGGGCAAGCCCCGCCACGGCGTCCATGGCGCCGTCGTTATCGGCGTTCACCACAACGTGCCCCGCGGGAGGGACCAGCTGGGCGAACTGGCGGAAGGAGTGCTTGATGTCGCCAAGGTCCTTGAAAAAGTCCAGATGGTCGGCTTCCACATTTAAAATCACCGCGACGGTGGGGCAGAAGTAGAGGAAGCTGTTGCAGTATTCGCAGGATTCCAGAATGATGGTGTCTCCCTGTCCCACCCGGTAGCCGGAGTGGAGCAGGGGCAGCGTTCCGCCGATCATGACCGTGGGGTCCTGCTGCGCCGCCATGAAGATGTGGGTGCACATGGAGGTGGTGGTGGTTTTCCCGTGGGTGCCGGAGACGCACAGCGCGTTGGGATAGCGCTGCATGATGGCGCCCCACGCCTGCGCGCGCTCGTAGACGGGAATGCCCCGGGCCACAGCGCCGGAAATCTCGGGATTGCCGTCATGGACGGCGGCTGTGCGGACCACAAAATCGCAGTCGCCCAGATTGTCGGCGTTATGTCCGATGGCAATGGTGACGCCGAGGGTGCGCAGGTGCCTGACCGTGTCGCCCTCCGTCATGTCGGAGCCCTGCACCCGCAGGCCCATCCCCAACAGGACCTCCGCCAGGGGACACATGGAAACGCCGCCGATACCGACCAGATGGACCCGCTTGCCGGGGACCAGATAGTCGCGAATGGGGGTGGGATTGTTCATCATGGAAACGGACTTCCTTTCAAATCGCTTTCACATTGCACAAACGGGAAAAGCGATGTATAATCATAACATTAACGATTTATTATAGTACACAGAGATGTGAATTGCAACCGAAAGGGCGGTGAAAACAGTGGAGAATCTTCCGGAATTCGTTCGGGACGTCCTTGAACGTCTGGAGGCGGCAGGATATGAGGCTTGGTGCGTGGGCGGCTGCGTACGGGATTCCCTGCTGGGCCGGACACCGCTGGACTGGGACGTGACTACCGCCGCGCTGCCCGATGCGCTGCTGGAGCTTTTCGGGAAGCAGGCTGTCCCCACGGGACTGGAACACGGCACCGTGACGGTGCTGACCAAAGGAAACCGTGTGGAGGTCACCACGTACCGGGTGGACGGCGCTTATCGGGATCATCGTCGGCCGGTGTGCGTCACCTTTACCCCCTCGCTGGAGGAGGACCTTGGGCGGCGGGATTTTACCGTGAATGCCATGGCCATGGACCTGCGGGGGACCTTTTGCGATCCCTTCCACGGAAAAGAGGACCTGCGCCGGGGTCTTTTGCGCTGCGTGGGAGAGCCGGACCGACGGTTTGCGGAGGACGCGCTGCGCATCCTGCGGGGCGTCCGGTTTTCCGCGACGCTGGGCTTTGCGGTGGAGGATGCTACCGCAGCCGGCATCCACAAAAACCGGGAGCTTTTGCGTGGCATTGCCGCCGAGCGTGTGCAGACCGAGTTTTTGAAGCTGCTGACCGGGGAGAAGGCGGCGCAGGCGCTGCGGGAATTTCCGGATGTGGCGGGGGTGTTCTGGCCGGAAGTCCTTGCCATGGTGGGCTTCGACCAGAGAAACCGCCACCACTGCTATGATGTGTGGGAGCACACGCTCCACGCGCTGGAGGAGGCGGCGCCGGATTTGGTTTTGCGCTGCGCGGTGCTGCTGCACGACGTTGGAAAGCCGCCAACCTTTCTTCTCGACGCGGAGGGTCACGGACATTTCCGGGGACATCAGGCGGTGGGCGGAGAAATGGCGGATGGGATGCTCCGACGGCTCAAATGCAGCAACGACTTTCGCCAGACGGTGGTGCGGTTGGTGGAATGGCATGACCGCAATATCTTTCAGGGGGAAAAATCCCTCCGCAGGGCGCTTCGAGTGCTGGGGGAGAGGGACCTCAGGCGGCTGCTGGCAATCAAACGGGCGGACAATCTGGCGCAGGCTCCGGCGTTTCACGGCAGACAAAAGGAAATCGAGCTGGCGGAGAAAACGCTGGAAGAGCTGTTGACGGAGGACGCCTGCTTTTCCCTGAAACAGCTCGCCGTCCACGGAAAAGATTTGCTGGAGCTGGGGCTGAAAGGTCCGGCGGTGGGAAGGACGCTGAATGCTCTGCTGGATCGCGTGGTAGAGGGAGACGCGCCCAATGAGCGGACGTGTCTTTTGGAGCTGGCCCGCCTGATGGCGCAGGAGGGGCAATGAACTGCGGGTATGAGTATACCCGTTTCCCGCAATTTGCAAAAATCGCATCCAATAGCCGCTGTTACTGAAGCCGAGGGACGGTGTTTCCCCCCTTTGGCTGTGCGCGGAGTTCGCGGACATACATTATATATAATAGAGAACCATGAAAAGCGGCGCCGGGATTTTCCCGACGCCGCTTTTTTACGATGAACCGGGGAAAACAGCCTGAGAGCTGTGCTTGCCCGGTTTAGACGATTTGCAGCAGCTGCCGCAGATCCGTGATTTCGTAGTTGATTTCCAAATCCGCGGGCCGGGGGTTCTTATCGGGATTGAACCAGCAGCAGGGGAGATGCGCATTGTTGGCTCCACGGATGTCGGTGGAGAGGGAATCGCCGATCACCAGCGTGTTTTCCGCCGTGATGGCTGGAACGCGGGCGCGCACATAGCGGTAATAGGCCGGATCGGGCTTGGCGGCCCCGGCTTCCTCGGAAATAAAGGCATCCAGAAAAAGCTCCGCAAAAACGCTCCCGGCCAGGCGGCTGCGCTGGACGGAGGCCACCGCGTTGGTAATGAGGTACATCCGGTGCCCCCGGGCGTGAAGCGTTTGGCAAACCTCCTCGGCGTAGGGCAGCGGATAGACCGTCGAGCCAAGCGATGTGAGATAGTCACGGTTGCACTGGAATGGGTCCCGGTCAAGATGCAGCGCCGAGAGAAAACGGACGTAACGCTCCAGTGTCACATACGCCTTATCCACCTCTCCCCGGTCAAAGGCGGCCCACAGCTCCAGATTGATGGCGTGATACAACTGCCGGGTCTCCGGGGTGTTTGGGATGCGGTGGGTCTGACACATGGTGGAAAATGCGCGGGCAGAGGCCTTGGGGAAGTCAAATAAGGTATCGTCCGCGTCAAAAAGCAGGTAGGGATACTTCATGAAAACGGGTCCTTTCAGTGAGATGTTTTATTTTATCATGGCGGGGGGAAAAAGACAATCACCCCTTGGCGGCCTTCGCCATACCATGAAGCGAGGGGGAGTGTTCAATGAAGAGGTCCTTTGGTGTAATCGGAGGCGACCGGCGCCAGTCGGAGCTGGCAAAGCTGCTGGCGGCGGACGGTCATTGCGTGGCGGCATACGGTTTGGAGAATTGGGACGCGGAGAGCGAAGCGTCTTTGGAGCGCGCGGCTGCGGCGGATATCGTCATCCTGCCGTTACCGCTTTGCAAGGCGGAGGGGATACTGAGCTGCGAGAAGAAGGCAATCCCAACGCAGGATTTCTTTCCGCTTTTGCGGCCGGATCAGCTGATTTTGGCAGGACAGGTGAAATCGCAGCAGCAGCAACAGGCAGCGGAGTGCGGATTGCGGCTGCTGGATTATTTCCAACGGGAGGATTTGACTGTCGCAAATGCTGCCGCCACGGCGGAGGCGGCCATTCAGGTTGCCATGGAACAGCTCCGGCGCACACTGCTGGGGATGGACTGTCTGGTGCTGGGCTTCGGGCGGATCGGAAAGCTGTTGTGCCACCGTCTGCACGGCTTGGGCGCCCATGTAACGGCAGCCGCCAGAAACCCGGCAGATTTGGCGTGGATCCGCGCGTATGGCTATCAGAGCGTGGAGACCGGAAAACTGGATGGGCAGCTTCACACCTTTGGCACTGTGTTCAACACAATCCCGGCACCGGTCCTGACGAAGCCTCTGCTCGCGCAGCTGCCGCCGGATTGCCTTTGCGTGGACCTTGCTTCCGCGCAGGGAATCGATATGGCGGCAGCCGAAAAGCAAAAATTGCCGGCGGTCTGGGCGCGAGCCCTGCCCGGTAGGCTGGTTCCCCTCACTGCGGCAGAAATCATTCGGGACGCGGTGTATTACATCATATTGGAAGAACGAGGTGACCCTGCGTGAGAAAAGAACGGGTCGGATTTGCAGTGTGCGGGTCCTTCTGTACCCATGAAAAAGTGTTGCAGGCATTGGAAGTCCTCACGAAAATCTATGAAAACGTTACGCCGATCGCATCAGAGACATCGGCCTTTACCGACACCCGGTTCGGTTCCTCCGAAGATCTGCTGGAGCGAATGGAGGCGCTGACGGGGCGAAAGGTCCTCTGCGACATTCCGTCGGTGGAGCCCATCGGACCCAAAGGTCTGCTGGACATTTTGGTAATCGCGCCCGCCACAGGCAATACCATCGCAAAATTGGCCGCCGGAATTACGGATACAGCGGTAACGATGGCGGCAAAGGCGCATCTGAGAAACGGACGGCCGGTAGTCATCGCAATGGCCAGCAACGACGGTTTGTCCGCCGGAGCACGAAATATCGGAGAACTGCTGGTTCGAAAGAACTACTATTTCGTCCCCTTCGGTCAGGACAGCGCAATTTCAAAGCCATGTTCCCTGATGGCAGATCTGGAAAAACTGCCGGAAACGGTGGACGCCGCCCTGCGCGGCGAGCAATTGCAGCCGATTTTGCTCCAGGCATAAAAGGGAGGCCAGGCAAACGCCTGGCTTCCTTTTTTGCATAAAAAGTAAAAATGACGAAAGAATACAGTAAAGAGAAAAAGAATCAATAAGAACAGCTAATGGAAAATATAAAAGAAATTAGCGTGACGCGGATGTCCAATCCGGATAATTCCAAATACAGGAAGAGAGTTGGAAAACATCGACAAACCGCAAAAAAGAGGGTTGACTTTTTGAACCCGCTCTGGTATTCTAACTAAGCTGTCCGCGAGAAACACTGGTTGGCCGGAACTGATTTTGAAAAGATTCAAAAAAACAGTTGACAAGCGAACGAAAGTGTGGTAACCTTAAAAAGTTGCTGAGCGGCACA
>NZ_JAQUVF010000003.1 GCF_028693505.1 Oscillibacter sp. | reverse complement strand
CATCCGCCGTCATGACCCGCTTTTGATATTGCTCCTGCCAGTCGCCGCCGTCCGCCCAGCGGCTTTGACGGCTTGGAATCTCTCCTGCCACGTTGTTTCCCTCCATTGCGGGGCCTCGCTGCAAAAGTCGGCCATCCGAACCCGCATCTTCTCTCTCGTTTTGCGTTATTATACCGTATTTCCCCGCTTGACGCAACAGGGCACTTTCCACAGAATTCATGCACTTTTCATAAAATCTCTCTTGCACACTCCCCATCATCATGGTATACTGTTGCCGTTCATCGAAAGAAATTTCCGGAGGTGTTGTTTTGCAAAAACGCAGTCATAAGTTACTGGCTTCCACGCTGCTCAAAAGCGAGCACGGATTTTCTGCCAGACGCTACGAATTGGCATTTCTGTTCGGCTCCTTTCAGCCGGACTGCAACCCCCTGACCTACTTAAAGGGTTCCCGCAGGGCCAGTACGCTCCGGGGGCATAATTTCTCCAACTCCCAGCGATACATCAACGCCCACATCGCTCATTTGCAGCAGCGCACCCGGTGGAGCGTCTGGCAGTATTACACGCTGGGAAAACTCACCCACTATCTGGCGGACGCCTTTACTTATCCGCACAACGAAAACTATTCCGAAAGTCTGATCGCCCATCGGCAGTACGAGGACGATCTGCGCGGGTATCTTTCAAGCTATCTGGAAAGCTGCACGCTGCGCCAGGCCAAGCGCCGTCAGGATCTGATCGCCGCCATTGACGAGCTGCACCGCCAGTATATGGAAACGGTGGCCGACATGCGGCGGGATGTGCGCTTTATTTTGCAGGCCACCGAGCTTCTCATGGCCGGGTGTCTCCCCGGCGCTGCCTGATTTCGTCGAATTTGACAGGATTGTCAGAACATTTCCATGTTGTTTGGAAGAATTTACAGTTTCCATTTTCTTTCAAAAGTGTTATGCTTTAAACATCTAAAGAGACCGTGAGGGACCGACACATGACCAGTCTTACCCGTGCAGCTGAATACCGCTACTTTAGCTTTACCTATTTTTATGGTAAGGCTTATTTCGGTTTGGCTGAAAGCAAGCGCGTGTAATGCCGGTTTTGTGAAAAAAACTGTCTGTACATGACGACCCGCAGCCGAACCGGCTGCGGGTTTTTTTGTATCTTTTCAACAATTGAGGAGGCATTTTTATGATTGTCATTCTGAAACATGATCCAAACCGCGACCAGCTGGAAAGCCTGATCTCCTGGCTGCAGGAAAAGGGCATCATCATCCACACCAGCATCGGGCAGGACAACACCATTTTGGGTCTGGTGGGCGACACCTCCCAGCTGGACATCGACCTGATCTCCTCGCTGGACATCGTGGAGGACGTGAAACGGGTACAGGAGCCCTACAAAAACGCCAACCGCAAATTCCACCCCCAGGACACGGTGATCACCGTGGGCAACACCCAGATCGGCGGCGGTACGCTGACCATCATGGCAGGCCCCTGCTCCGTGGAATCAGAGGAGCAGGTGGTCTCCATTGCCAGGGCCGTGAAGCAAAGCGGCGCCACCATGCTCCGGGGTGGCGCGTTCAAGCCCCGTACCTCCCCCTACGCCTTCCAGGGACTGGGCGCCACCGGCCTTGCATACTTAAAGGTAGCCCGGGAGGAAACCGGCCTTCCCATCGTGACGGAGCTGATGGACCTGAGCCAGCTGCCCCTTTTCAAGGATGTGGACGTCATTCAGATCGGTGCCCGGAACATGCAGAATTTTGACCTTCTGAAGGCCGTCGGCCATCAGGAGAAGCCCATCATGATCAAGCGGGGCATGTCCGCCACCTACGAAGAGTGGCTGATGAGCGCCGAGTACGTGATGGCCGGCGGCAACGAAAACGTCATTCTCTGCGAGCGGGGCATTCGCACCTTTGAAAGCTACACCCGCAACACGCTGGACCTTGCCGCCATCCCGGTTTTGCGCAAGCTGACCCATCTGCCCATCATCATCGACCCCAGCCACGCCACCGGCAAGAGCTGGCTGGTGGAGCCTCTGGCCATGGGCGCCGTGGCAACCGGCGCGGACGGATTACAAATCGAGGTCCACAACGACCCGGCCCACGCCCTTTGCGACGGGCCCCAGTCCCTGAAGCCGGAGGTGTTTGACCCGCTGGCCCGGAAGCTTTTAAAGCTCCACGAATTCGTCCGTTCCATGGAGGAGTGATTTTATGAATGTCGGCATTGTCGGTTTGGGGCTGATCGGCGGCTCCATGGCAAAAAGCGCCAAGGCCCGCACGGCCCATACCGTTTGGGGCATTGATCTGGACAAGGAGACCATGACCATGGCCCGCATGTGCGGGGCCATCGACGGCCCCCTGACGGAGGAGACTCTGCCGCTGTGCGATCTCATTTTGATTGCCGTCCGTCCCGGGGCGGCCATTGAATGGGTCCGCAGCCACGCCGCCACCATCTCCCGCTCCGCCATCGTGGTGGACCTGTGCGGCGTGAAGCGAACGGTGGTGGCGGGCATCGCCCCCATTGCCGAGCAATACGGCTTTTCCTACATCGGCGGCCATCCCATGGCCGGTAAGGAGCGGGGCGGTTTCACCTCCGCCGCCGACGACCTGTACGTCGGCTCCTCCATGATTTTAACCCCCAATGAGCGGACGGACATGCAGCTGCTGGAGCGTTTGAAAGCCTTCTTTCTGGACCTGGGCTTCGCGGGGCTTACCTTCTCCGATCCCGCGGAGCACGACCGCATCATTGCCTTCACCTCCCAGCTGGCCCACATCGCCTCCAGCGCCTACGTGAAATCCCCGGAGGCGCAAAAGCGCCGGGGCTTTTCCGCCGGAAGCTTTCAGGACATGACCCGGGTGGCCCGGCTGGACGAGGACATGTGGACGGAGCTGTTTTTGGACGACGCCGACTACCTCACCGCAGAGCTGGACGAGCTGATCGCCCACCTGAGCGAGTATGCCGACGCCCTCAAGGCCAAGGACGCGCAAAGACTGCGCGGCCTTTTGAAGGACGGCCGGGAGAAAAAGGCCACCGCAGGGGGCAATTGACGTCGCCGCCCCAGCCGCTTCGCCCCCGGCGCAGTCGGGGACAAAACCGGCGGCAGCTTTCAATTTATTGTATAGAGGAGTGGTCCCATGTCCGGTTCCATCCAAACCATCCCGGTGCGCACCGCGCCGCCCTACACGGTTTCCATCGGCAGCGGGCTGCTGTGTCGCTGCGGGGAGTATTTGAAAATGCCCACCTGCCGCGTGGCCATCGTCACAGACTCCACCGTGGAAAAATTGTATCTGGAGACGGTGGGGGAGAGTCTGCGCCGCGCCGGGTTCTCCGTCTGTTCCTACGTGTTCCCCGCCGGGGAGGCGCATAAGAATCTCACGACGCTCTCCGCGATTCTGGAATTTCTGGCGCGGGAGCACCTCACCCGCACGGACTGCGTGGCAGCGCTGGGCGGCGGCGTCACCGGGGACATGGCAGGCTTCGCCGCCGCCGTGTATCTGCGGGGCATTCGCTACATCCAGCTGCCCACCACCCTGCTCTCCGCCGTGGATTCCTCCGTGGGCGGCAAGACCGCCATCGACCTGTGCGCCGGAAAGAATCTGGCAGGCGCCTTTTTGCAGCCCGCCGCCGTGCTGTGCGACACGGACTGCCTTGCCTCCCTGCCCGCCGCCGTCTTTGCCGACGGGGCGGCGGAGGCCATCAAAACCGGGGTGCTCTGCGACGAAACGCTGTTTTCCCTCTTTGAGACCGACTGCCTTGCAGCGGACGCCGCCAAGGTCATCGCCCGGTGCGTTTCCTACAAGGCCGGCGTGGTGGAGCGGGACGAAAAGGAGCAGGGCGAGCGCCGCCTTTTGAATTTGGGCCACACCGTGGGCCACGCCATCGAAACGTGCAGCGGCTACACCATTCCCCACGGGCACGCCGTGGCGGCGGGCCTGGCGATCATCGCCCGGGCCGCCGAGGCACTGGGCTGGACCACGGAACCCATTGCCGGGCGCATTGCCGCCTGCCTTGCAAAAAACGGTCTCCCCACCGGGACGGACTTTTCCGCAAAAGACCTGTCCGAAGCCGCCGCCGCCGATAAAAAGCGGACGGGGGGAGACATCACGCTGGTGATTCCCCGGCGGATCGGCCAGTGCGAGCTGAAACGGCTGCCCCTCACAGACCTTCCCGCCATCATCGCAGCGGGACTGGAGGCGTAGATGGACATTCAAATTACCCCCTCCCCCCTCTCCGGCACGGTCACGCCGCCGCCCAGCAAGTCCATGGCCCACCGGCTGCTGCTTGCCACCGCGCTGGCGGACGGCGTTTCCTCTATCAGCGGCGCGGCCCTCTCCCAAGACATCGAGGCGACGCTGCGCTGCATGGCGGCGCTGGGCGCAAGGTGGGAACGGACGGGAGACCGCCTGTCGATCACCGGCATCGGGGGCCGGAGAAACAGCGGAACGGACGCGCAGCTGCCCCGGTTCGACTGCGGGGAATCCGGCTCCACCCTCCGCTTCTTGATTCCCGTCGCGCTGGCAGTGGCGGGGGGCGGCGTTTTTACCGGGCGGGGACGGCTGATGGAGCGGCCCCAGACCCCCTACTTTGACCTCTTCGCGGAAAAAGGCATTTCCTACCGGCTAGACGGCGGCGCACTGACCGTGCAGGGCCGCCTGACGCCGGGGGAATACCGCCTGCCGGGCAACGTGTCCAGCCAGTTTTTTTCGGGGCTGCTGTTTGCCCTGCCGCTGCTGGACGGACCTTCCACGGTGGTGAGCACCACGGCGCTGGAATCCGCCGACTATCTCGCCATGACGCGGCAGGCCATGGAGCTCTCCGGCGTCCCGACGGAGGCGGCGGAGCGGCGCTTTACCGTCTCGCCCCATGCCTACGCACCCTTTAACGCAGCGGTGGAGGCGGACTGGTCGCAGGCGGCTTTCTGGTACGCCGCCGCATTTTTGGACAACGCCGTGGTTTGCAGCGGCTTAAATCCCGACACCGCGCAGGGCGACCGCATCGTGGGCGACCTCTACTGGAAGCTGGCCCGACCCGGGACGGACTTGGAGATCGATCTTTCGGGCTGTCCGGACCTGCTGCCGCCCCTTGCGGTGATGGCGGCGGCGCGGAAGGGCGACACGCAATTTACCGGCGCTGCCCGGCTGCGGCTGAAGGAGAGCGACCGGCTTACCACCACCGCCGCCATGCTCACGGCGCTGGGCGCCGACGCCGTGGAACAGGCGGACGGACTCACCGTCCGCGGCGGGAAGCCGCTTTGCGGGGGCACGGTGGACGGCGCCAACGACCACCGCATTGTGATGGCGGCGGCCATTGCCGCCACCCGCGCCCAAGACCCCGTCACCATCCGAGGCGCGGAGGCGGTGGCCAAGTCCTATCCCGACTTCTGGGAGGTCTATCAAGAACTGGGAGGTGATATCCATGTCCTCTGAGTTTGGAAAACTGCTGCGGATCTCCGTGTTCGGTCAGTCCCACGGGCGGGCCATCGGCGTGATCATGGACGGCCTGCCCGCCGGGGAGAAAATCGACCTTGCGGCGCTGGACGCGTTTCTCGCCCGGCGCAAGCCCGGCACCAGTCCCCTTTCCACCTCCCGGCGGGAAGCCGACGCGCCGGTCTTTCTCTCGGGTCTTGAAAACGGCGTCACCTGCGGCGCGCCCTTGTGCGCCGTGATTGAAAACGCCGACCAGCACTCCGGGGACTATCGGGAGCTTGCGGACAAGCCCCGGCCCTCTCACGCGGACTACACCGCCTTTATTAAATGGGGCGGCATGGCGGATATGCGGGGCGGCGGCCACTTTTCCGGCCGCCTGACGGCGCCTTTGTGCATCGCCGGCGGCATCGCCAAGCAGATTCTTTCTCGGCGGGGCATTTTCGTGGGCGCACATCTGCACGCCGTGGGCACGGAGGAGGACGCCCCCTTCCCCCTGCATCCCACCCCGGCGCTTTTTGATGCGGTTGCCGCCAAAGCCTTTCCCGTGCTGGACGATTGCGCGGGGGAACGCATGCAATCCCTCATTCTCTCCGCCCGGAAGGACGGGGACTCCGTGGGCGGCATCGTGGAGTGCGCCGCCATCGGGCTGCCCGCGGGACTGGGGGACCCCATGTTCGAGGGCGTGGAAAACCGCCTCGCGCTAGCGCTGTTCGGCATTCCCGCTGTCAAGGGCGTGGAATTCGGGCTGGGCTTTGGCTCCGCCCGTCTCCGGGGGTCTGAAAACAACGACCCCTTCGCCGTGGAAAACGGGAAAATCGTCACCACCGGCAACCGCTGTGGCGGCATCTTAGGCGGAATCACCACCGGGATGCCCGTCACGGTGCGGGTGGGCCTGAAGCCCACCCCATCCATTTCCCGGCCTCAAGCAACCGTCAGCCTCTCCCGGGGAGACGCGGCGGAGCTGATCGTTCAGGGTCGGCACGACCCCTGCATTGCCCACCGGGCGGTCCCGGTGGTGGAAGCCGTCACTGCGGCGGTGGTTTTAGATTTATTGTTGGAGGGAAATCATGGAACTTTCTGAAATTCGCACGAAAATCGATCAGGTAGATGACCAGCTCTTATCGCTGTTTCTCCAGCGCATGGATTTGGCGGAAGAGGTTGCCGCTTATAAAAACGAGCACCACCTGCCCATTTTGAATCGGGAGCGGGAACGCTCCGTTCTGGCCAAGGTGACGGAAAACGCGGGGGAGCGGGAGCGCTACGCCTACCACCTCTTCTCCACGCTCTTTGAGCTGGCCCGCTCCCGGCAGGCGGAGCTGATCTCCGCCCCCACCCATGTGGCGGCGCAGGTGAAGGCCTCTCTGGCGGCTGGCAGCGCCATCTTCCCCCAGACGGGGCTGATCGCCTGTCAGGGCGTGGAGGGGGCCAACTCCCAGGTGGCCTGCGACCGCGTGCTGCCCCGGGGCAACATCGTCTATGTCAAGACCTTTGAAGCGGTGGTCTCCGCCGTGGAATCGGGCCTGTGCAAATTCGGCATGCTGCCCATTGAAAACAGCTCCAACGGCTCGGTCAGAGCGGTGTATGAGCTGTTGCAGGACCACCGGCTCTCCGTCGTCCGCTCCACCCGCCTTTGCATCCGCCACGAGCTGCTGGCCCTGCCCGGCGTGCAGATGTCCGACATCACGGAGATTTACTCCCACCAGCAGGCCATCGGCCAGTGCAGCAAATTCTTAAACGCCCTCAACGGCGTGCGGGTCGTCCCCTGCGACAACACCGCCATGGCCGCGGAGATGGTCTCCGAGAGCGGCAGCCGCCACGCCGCCGCCATCTCCTCCCACCCCTGCGCGGAGCTGTACGGTCTCACCTGCCTCAGCGACGCCATTCAAGATAGCGACAACAACTACACTCGCTTTTTCTGCATCTCCAAGGACCCGGTCATCTACGCAGGCGCCAACCGCATCAGCTTAATTCTCGCCTGCAACAACCGCCCCGGCGCGCTGTACGAGATTCTCTCCAAGCTGGCGGCGCTGGATATCAACATGACGAAGCTGGAATCCTGCCCCGTCAGCGGCCGGAATTTTGAATTTATCTTCTTTCTGGAGCTGGAGGCCGATCTGCACGAGGCCAGCGTACTGGCCATGCTGGAGGAGCTGGAGCGCAGCTGCGCCGGGTTTAACCTGCTGGGCAGCTACGCGGAAGTGTAACCCATGGGGGAGAAGCTCTACGGTCTGCTGGGCCGGAAGCTGGGGCACAGCTGGTCCGTCCCCATCCACACGGCGCTGGGCTGCGAGAATTACCGTCTTTTTCAGCTGGAACCTGGGGACGTACCCGCCTTTCTGGGCCAAGGCGATCTGGGCGGGATCAACGTCACCATCCCCTACAAACGGGAAGTGATGCCCTATTGCGACGTCATTGACGACGCCGCCCGGGCCATCGGCTGCGTGAACACCCTCTCCCGCCGCGCCGACGGGAAGCTCTACGCCTGGAACACCGACGCCGTGGGCTTTTGCACCATGGCCCGGCGGGCCGGCATCTCGTTTGCGGGGCGCAAGGTCGCGATCCTCGGCAGCGGCGGGGCCTCCCTCACCGCGCAGGCCATGGCGCGGGCGCTGGGCGCCCGCGCCGTCGCGGTCATTTCCCGCACGGGACCTGACAACTACGAAAACTTAAGCCGCCACGCCGACGCCGAAATCGTGGTGAACACCACCCCGGTAGGGACCTATCCCGGCAACGGCGCGTCGGCGGTGGACCTTACCGCCTTCCCCCGCTGCCGGGGCGTTCTGGACGTGGTATACAACCCACGGCGCACGGCGCTTCTCTTGCAGGCGGAATCCCTTGGCATCCCCTGCTCCGACGGGCTTCCCATGCTGGTATCTCAGGCAAAGGCGGCGGAGGAGCACTTTTTTGAAAAGGCCATTCCGGAAAGTGAGACCGAGCGCATTCTCTCCCTGCTGCGCCGGGACACTGCCAACATCGTTCTCATCGGCATGCCCGGCTGCGGCAAATCCACGGTGGGCGCGGCGCTCTCCGCGCTGACGGGCCGGGAGGCCGTGGACATCGACGCGCGCATTGCGCAGCGGGCGGGCTGCTCCATTCCGGAACTCTTTGCCCAAGGGGGCGAGCGCGCCTTCCGGGCGCTGGAGCGGGAGGAAACGGCGGAGGCTGGCAAGCTCTCCGGCAAAATTTTGCTCACCGGCGGCGGCGTGGTGAAGGACCCGCAAAACTACGGCGCGCTGCGTCAAAACGGGCGCATCTATCAGCTGGTCCGGAACCTCTCGGCCCTGTCCACAGACGGGCGACCCCTCTCGCAGGGGGCGGACCTTTCCGCCATGTGGGAACAGCGCGCACCGCTCTATGCCCGGTTCCGGGATGCAGCCATCAACAACAGCGGCACGGTGGAGCAAGCCGCCGCCGCGATTTGGAGGGATTTTGTTGTACATTGCGGTGATTAACGGACCCAATATGAATATGCTTGGGATTCGCCAGCCCGAAATTTACGGGCACACCTCCTACGAGGACCTCAAGGCCATGATTCAAAAGGAGGCGGACAGTCTGGGCGTTCGGGTCTCCTTTGCGCAATCCAACCACGAGGGCGCCTTGGTAGACGACATTCAGCAGTGTTATTTTAACAAGGCGGACGGCATCATCATCAATCCCGGCGCCTACACCCACACCAGCATTGCGATTTTGGACGCGGTAAAGGCCGTGGGCATCCCCACGGTGGAGGTGCACATCTCCGATCCGGACAGTCGGGACGACTTCCGGCACACGTCCTACATCCGCGCCGCCTGCGCCGCGACCATTCGGGGCCACGGCCTGCCGGGCTATCTGGAGGCGCTGCACTTCCTGTGCGGAAAATAAGATCCGCCGAACCCATGTGAGTCTCAGGGCGCATTTTATCCTGCGCATTCCAATAAAAAGTACCGCTGTGTGGGAAAGAAACTTCCCGCACAGCGGCACTTTTTCAAGCCTTTCCGCAAAAAAAGACTGCCGCAGCTGCGGCAGTCCTTTTTGAGCAGCGGAGACTGGCAAAACTCCGTTGTTGAAGTTTTGCTGCTTACTTCGCAGCGGTCTTTTTATTGGTGAGGGCCTTCCAGCCTTCCACAACCAACACGATGGCCAGAACGAACAGGACGACGGAGAAGCCGGCCTGCAGCACGTCAGCCAGAACAGAGGGCGTCTCGGGAGGCGTGATGAGACGGCCAACCTTGGTCTTGAAGGTGATGGCCAAAGAGGTCAGGGTGGCCAGCAGCATGAACACCATGGGGATGAAGAACATCTTGTTGTTCTTGCCGATGTTGCCCAGCCAGGCGGCGCAGGCCAGCAGGGCCAGAGCGGCCAGCAGCTGGTTGGCAGCGCCGAAGAGCGGCCAGATCAGGCTGTAACCGCCGGTCATCAGGATGCCGCCCAGAATGACGGTGATGAGCGTGGCAACAAAGGGATTGGCAATGAGCTTCTTAAAGCCGGTCAGGTTTTCGGCACTCTCGCCCTCGTCCACAAAGAACTCCTGGAGCATATAGCGGGCCAGACGGGTGGCGGTATCCAGAGAGGTCAGGCAGAAGGCGGAGACTGCCAGAATCAGCACGGAATACATCACGTCATAGGGCAGTCCCACGGCGTTGAGCATGGTGGCGACGCCGGTGGCAAACACCACGGTGGGGGTGCCGGCGGGCATGGCCCCGTCCGCAAACAGGAAGCTGACGCAAATCAGGGAAATGACAGCCAGCGCGCACTCGATGAGCATGCCGCCGTAACCGATGGCCATGGCGTCCTTCTCGTTATCCAGCTGCTTGGCAGTGGTGCCGGAGCCGACCAGAGAATGGAAGCCGGAAATGGCGCCGCAGGCCACGGTGATGAACAGCACGGGGAAGAGCTGGCTCTTGCCGCCTATACCGCCAAAGCCGGTGAAGGCGGGCAGGTTCATGGTGGGATGCGCCACCACGATGCCCAGGACTGCCAGAATAATCATGCCGTACAGCAGGAAGCTGTTGAGGTAGTCACGGGGCTGCAGCAGAATCCACACGGGGGTGACGGAGGCGATCAGGATGTAAACCATGACAAAGATCGTCCAGAACCCGGCGCTCATGTGCACAGGCACATTGTAGCCGATGGCAATGCAGGCCACCAGAGCGGCAACACCGATGACGGTGGAGATGCCCAGCGGCGCGTTGCGGCGATACACCAGGAAGCCGAACACGATGGCCAGGGCGATGAACAGGATGGAGATCATCGCCGTCCGGCCATTGGCCAGATTGTAGGCGTCGGTCCCCTCCGCGCCGGAGGCGAAGGTGCCCACCACGATGGAGCCGAAGGCGGCGACCACCAGCAGCAGCGTCAGATACGCGAACACCAAAAACAGCTTCTTGCCTCTGCGGCCGATGTTGATTTCGATGACGTGGCCGATGGATTTGCCCTCATGACGGATGGAGGCAAACAGGGCTGCGAAGTCATGGGTGGCGCCAAAGAACACACCGCCGATCAAAACCCACAGCAGTACCGGCATCCAGCCGAAAATGGCGGCCTGAATGGGGCCGTTGATGGGGCCGGCGCCTGCGATGGAGGCGAAGTGATGTCCCAGCAGGACGGGAGCCTTGGCAGCGCAGTAGTCGTTGCCGTCGGCCATGGTGTGTGCGGGAGTCTCCTTGGAGGGATCGACCCCCCACTGCTTTGCCAGCCATCTGCCATAGAACAGATAACCGCAAACCAGTACGACAAGACTGACCACTAAAATTACGAGCGAGTTCATAGTATACTCTCCCTTCTTATTTTGCCTTGGGCGCAAAATTGCGTTCCAAGGTCTTACGTACTTCTTTCCCGGCTGGATTGGAAAAGAAGCTTTGCGTGGAACATTCCATTGCTGCTATGTGATACTCCATCCAGCCGTGGAGTGCCAGCCGAAAGTTTTTCCGGTAGCGGGTCTTTTTTAAAAGCCGCGTCGCCTCCGGATCAATGGTGTCCGCCAGAATCACCAGCGTGACAAACGAAAACATGTGCTCGCCGCTGGGCCGAATGGCCGCCAGCCCCGCCTCGCGGGAAAGCGCGATCTGCCGGCGCAGCGTTTCCTCGTCCAAGTGCTCCGCCACGTAAAAATAGACATATTCATGCTGTTCCGTGGCGTAGATCACATGGGCCTTGGTGGCCACATAATTTTCCTCGCGAAGGTGGTAAACCGCTGTGGCGGGAAACCCACCGCCCTGCATGGACACATCCCGTTCAATGTCGAAATGGCGCGTATATGCTTCCAGCAGTTTTTCCAATCGCTCCTGCAGCGTCATGTCCATATCGTTGTTCCTGTTCTCTTTTGTTAAGGGATTTTCGCTTCGTGCCAATGTTCCGTTAAGAAAAGCGGTTTTTATGGTTGCTATTATACACTTCCGTTTTGAATTTGTTAAGGGGGGTACGTTAAATTTGTGTACATTTTGTGAATAAGATGGAAAAAATTGTGAACTTTGCGAAATATTCTTTCACCGTTTTTCTTTCTTTTATGAATATTTTACAATTTAATCGTTTTACTTTTGTATATTCCACCCAATTTTCTTTTTCCTTTGCATAAAGAACGGTCCGGGGCTTTTGGCTCCGGACCGTTCTTAACAGCTTTTTATTCAGGGGTAAAGGGTATTGATGAGATGCTTCATATGGATGCTCATGGCGTGACGGGCGCCGGCCTCGTCCCGCTGGAGCAGAAAGTCCAGGATCATCCGGTTGTCCGCCACGGCAATATCCTGCATCTGCTGTCGATTCTGAGAAATCTTTAAAATCTCATTGACGGCGCTGTTGATGAGGGGATACAGGCGGCGCATATACTCATTGTGGGACGCCTTGATGATGGCCCAGTGAAACTCCTGATCCGCCAGCGGCCAGTCCCCGCCCTCTGCGGAAATACGCTCCATCCGCTCGGCCTTTTTCCGGATTTGCTGCAATTCTTCGTCGCTGGCCCGGATGCAGGCCAGTGCCACCGTGGCCGGTTCAAAGATGAGCCGCATCTCAAAAAGGTCCTTGGCCCGCACTCTGGAGCGCATCCCGGCAAGGCCCGTGAGATCCAGCCCCGCCGCCGGCAATCGCTCCGCCACAAAGGTCCCCTTGCCCCGGCGGATCTCCAAAACCTCCTGCGCCACGAGAAAGGAAATTGCCTCCCGCAGCGTGGTGCGGCTGACCCGCAGCGCCGCGCTCAGCTCGTTTTCGTTTGGCAGCTTGCTGCCCGGCGCATAGCACCGCTCCTCCACGATCATCTCATACAGGCGATCCGCCGTCTGCTCCGACAGCTTTACCTTCTTGATCTCCGCCATATTCACCCCTCCACACGATTTTCTCTGCTTGCCGCAGAGCGGTTTATTTATCATAAATGCTTTTACCAAAAAACACAAGCGGGCTATTGACATCGTATTTCTCCGGATGTACAATGACATCATACAACTTATCGCAAAATAATACAACATAAATTCAAAAATAGTTTGATGAGGAGGGTCGCCCTTGAACGCCGCAAGCATCTGTTCCCACCGCATCTCCATTATCACGGGGCACTACGGTACCGGAAAAACGGAATTTGCCGTCAACCTGGCGCTGGCCTTGGCACGGGAATGCGATCACGTCATGCTGGCAGACCTGGACATTGTGAATCCCTACTTCCGCTCCCGGGAGCGGAAAACGCTTTTGGAGGACGCCGGCGTCCATCTGATCTCCTCCTCTCAGGCCTGCACCGACGCGGATGTGCCGTCCCTGCCGGCGGAGCTTTTCACCATTTTTGAAAATCGGGAAATCAAGGGCGTTTTGGATATCGGCGGAGACCCGGTGGGCGCGAGAGTGCTGGCCCGGTTCCAGCCCAAGATCCAGGCGGAGGACTATCAGCTCATCTACGTGCTCAACGCCAATCGGCCGGAGGTCCGCACTGTGGACGACGCCGTCCGTTATCTCCGGGACATTGAGACCATCACCGGTCTCACCTGCTCCGGGCTTGTCAACAACACCCACCTTTGTCAGGAGACCACCGAAGCCGAGATTCGCAAGGGCGCCGCGCTTTCCAGCGCGGTCTCTCAGGAAACCGGCATTCCGATTCTCTGCCATGTGGCGCAGGAGCGGTTTGTCCCTTGTTTGTCCGATCTGCCGGAAACGGTATTTCCAATCACCATCCGCATGAAGAAGCCGTGGGAATGACCACGAAGAAGGGGAAGGAGGACCATCTCAACATGAGTGCAAAAGTAACGTTTGATTCTGACCGCTGCAAAGGCTGTGAGCTGTGCACCACCGTGTGTCCCAAGCACATCCTCGCAATCGACAAGTCCGTCATCAACCGCAAGGGCTATCATCCCGCCGCGGTGACCGACATCAGTCAGTGCATCGCCTGCGCCAGCTGCGCGAAAATCTGCCCCGACTCCATCATCACAGTGGAGAAATTTTAGAAAAAGGAGGTCGTCATTCGTGGAAAAGGAACTTTGGAAGGGCAATGAAGCCATTGCCGAGGCCGCCATTCGGGCCGGCTGCGATTGTTTCTTCGGTTATCCCATCACCCCGCAAAGCGAGGTCCCCGAGTATATGTCCGCCCACCTGCCCAAGGCCGGGGGCGTGTTCGTCCAGTCCGAGTCCGAGGTGGCCGCCATCAACATGGTATACGGCGCGGCAGGCTCCGGCAAGCGGGCCATGACCTCCTCCTCCTCTCCCGGCGTCAGTCTCAAGCAGGAGGGCATTACATATCTTGCCGGCGCGGAGGTTCCCGCCGTCATCATCAACTGTATGCGCGGCGGCCCGGGCCTTGGCACCATCCAGCCAAGTCAGGGCGATTACTTTCAGGCCACCCGCGGCGGCGGCAACGGCGATTACCGGACGCTGGTGCTGGCGCCCTCCAACGTGCAGGAGACTGTGGACTTCGTGCAGGAGGCCTTCGACATTGCCGACCAGTACCGCAACCCCGTCATGGTGGTGTGCGACGGACTGATCGGCCAGATGATGGAACCCATCGAGTGGCATCCCGTCCCCAAGCGGAAGCTGCCGCCCAAGGACTGGGCCACCTCCGGCAAATACGGCCGCGACCACACCAACGTCATCAACTCCCTTTACATGGCGCCCGAGGACTGCGACCAACATAACGTCCATTTGGATGAAAAGTACGCGGAGATCGCCAAAAACGAGACCCGCTGGGAAGAAGTGGACTGCGACGGGGCCGAGATCATCATCACCGCTTACGGCACCCCCGCCCGCATTGCGCTCACTGCCTTGGAAACGCTTCGGTCCGCCGGGCTGAAGGTTGGCCTGTTCCGCCCCATCACCCTGTGGCCCTTCCCCGAAAAAGCGCTGCACGACTTGGCGGGCAATCCCCACGTGAAGGCGTTTTTGGACGTGGAAATGAGCTCCTCCGGTCAGATGCTGGACGATGTGCGCCTTTCTGTGGAGGGGCAAAAGCCCATCTCCTATCTGGGTCACGCCGGCGGCGTGATGCCCACGGTGGAAGAGATGGTCCAATCGGCCAAGAAGGCCCTGAAGGAGGTCAAGTGATATGGCGATCGTCTATCAAAAGTCCGCGGGGCTAACCGACAAGGAGATGCATTACTGCCCCGGCTGCAACCACGGCATCATCCACAAGCTGGTAGCGGAGTCTCTGGTGGAGCTGGGTCTTTTGGACGGCGCCATCGGCGTGTGCCCCGTGGGCTGCTCCGTCTTTGCGTACAACTATTTTAACTGCGATATGCAGGAGGCCGCCCACGGCCGGGCCCCCGCCGTCGCCACCGGCATCAAGCGCACCCATCCCACCCAGGCCGTGTTCACCTATCAGGGCGACGGAGACCTTGCCTCCATCGGCGCGGCGGAGATCGTCCACGCCGCCATGCGGGGCGAGAAATTCACCACCATTTTTATCAACAACGCGATTTACGGTATGACCGGCGGCCAGATGGCCCCCACCACCCTCATCGGGCAACGGGCCACCACCTGCCAGAGCGGCCGCACCGTGGAGCAGGCCGGTATGCCCATCCGGGTGGCGGAGATGCTCTCCACGCTGGACGGTTGCGTCTACGCCGAGCGGGTGTGCGTCACCGACATTGCCAACATCAATAAGGCCAAGCGCGCCATCAAAAAGGCCTTTGAAAAGCAGATGAACCGGGAGGGCTTCACCTTTGTGGAGATCCTGTCCACCTGCCCCACCAACTGGGGCATGACGCCGCTCAAGGCCGTTGACTGGCTGAAGGAGAATATGATCCCTTACTATCCCTTGGGCGTCATCAAGGATACCGGCGCGGAGGTGAAATAAGATGAAGAAAGAAATCATCATTTCCGGTTTCGGCGGACAAGGCGGTCTGGCCATCGGCAAAAATCTGGCGGAGGCCGGCATGGCCGAGGGGCTGAATGTCACCTGGGCGCCCTCCTACGGCCCCGAAATGCGGGGCGGCACCGCCAACTGCTCCGTGGTGCTCTCCGACAAGCCGGTGGGCTCCCCCGTGTTCGCCCACCCCACCGAGCTCATCGCCATGAACGCCCCGTCTCTTGAAAAATTCGAGGCGGGCGTGCAGTCCGGCGGCATCGTGTTCGTCAACAGCGACGTGGTCACGGACCGGGTCTCCCGCCCGGACCTCACTGCCTACTACATCCCCTGCAGCAAAATTGCCGAGGAGGTGGGCAACCCCAAGGTGGGCAACATGGTGATGCTGGGCGCTTACGTGGCGGCCACCGAGATTTTGAAGCCGGAGACCATTGAGGTCATGATCCGCGAGATGTTCACCGGCGCCAAGGCCAAGCTGGTCCCCCTGAATATCGAAGCGTTCCGGCGGGGCATGGCCTGCGTCGAGTAAACCTTTTCTCTTACCAACCTGCACGGCGGACCGGAATCTCTCCCCCGGTCCGCCGTCTCTTTTCCATTTTTTATCCATTCTGTGCATTTTCACAATTGACTTTGCCGCATAATCAGCGTATAAAGGTAATAAATTCTCATCATTCCAACGTGATGAACGGGACAGGTCACGAAAAAACGGCCCTTCAGAGAGCTGCCGCACCGGTGCGAGGCAGTGGGAACGCTTTCGGCGGCGTCACCCGGGAGCAGTGGGCGGAAACGGGAGTGCTTCCCGCAGTACGTTTCACCGGCCACCCACCGATATCGGGGTCAATAAGCGGCCGCCCTCAGGCGGCAACGAGAGTGGTACCACGGAAGTTTGACTTTCGCCTCTCCTGCAAAGCGCAGGTGCGGTGAGAGTCTTTTTTATACGGCTTTTAGAAACTTCAATTCAAAGGAATAAGGGAGCGTATTGAAATGCTGGATATCAAAATCACCAAAACCACTGCCCCGAAGGCAAAGCCCGCCGACGAGAGTCAGCTGGGCTTCGGCAAAATTTTTACGGACCACATGTTTCTCATGGACTACACGGATGGGCAGGGCTGGCATTCAGCCCGCATCGTTCCTTATCAGCCCTTCCAGATGGACCCCGCCTGCGTGGTGCTGCACTATGCGCAGGAGATTTTTGAGGGCATGAAGGCTTACCGCACGGCGCAGGGCGGCATTCAGCTCTTCCGTCCCGAGTGCAACGCCCTGCGGATGCAGGATTCCGCGGACCGCCTGTGCGTCCCCGCCATTCCCGTGGAGGACTATGTGCAGGCCGTCAAGGCGCTGGTGGAGGTGGAGAAGGACTGGGTCCCCCACAACGACGGTTCCTCCCTGTACATTCGTCCCTTCGTCTTTGCCTCCGACGTGGGGCTGGGCGTCCACGCCAGCCGCGAGTATGTGTTTTGCATCATCTGCTCTCCCTCCGGCGCTTACTACGCCGAGGGCATCAATCCCGTGAACATCTACGTGGAGGATGACTATATCCGCGCCGCGCCGGGCCTCACGGGCTTCACCAAGTGCGGCGGCAACTACGCCGCGTCCATCAAGGCCGGTGAGCTGGCCGCGGAGCAGGGCTTCGCCCAGGTTTTGTGGCTGGACGGCGTAGAGAAGAAATACGTTGAGGAAGTCGGCAGCATGAACATCATGTTCAAGATCGCCGGCAAGATCTACACCGCTCCCTGCACCGGCACCGTGCTGCCCGGCGTCACCCGGCGCAGCTGCATCGAACTGCTGAAGGACTGGGGCTACGAGGTGGTGGAGGACAGACTGGCCATCACCGACGTGATGAAGGCCGGTCATGACGGCACGCTGGAAGAGGTGTTTGGCACCGGCACCGCCGCCGTGGTCTCCCCCGTCAAGGAGCTGGACTGGAAGGGCGACAAGGTCTTTATCGGCGGGGGCAAGATCGGCCCCGTGACGCAGAAGCTCTATGATACCATGACCGGCGTGCAGTGGGGCAAGCTCCCTGACACCAAGGGCTGGATCGTGCCCGTGTGCAAGGGCTGAGCGGCTTTTGACAGGTTTTCCGGAGAAACGGAAACGGAGGGAGGAGCCGCGCGGCTCCTCCCTCCTCTTTTGACGCCGCTCTCGCGGCCCAATCGTTTACGTTTTTCCCTGTATCTTGGTTCCGCATTTGGGGCAGGTGATCTCGATTTTCCCCTTGCCCACCGGGACCCGGCAGATGGTCTTGCAGCTTTTGCAGGTGAAATACTTGTGGCTTTTGTCCGCGTGGCGCTCCTTCGCGCCGGCGCTGCGGTTTTTGACACGCCACTGCCAGTTCACGAACTTTTGGTTTTCCTCTCGCCGCTTATAAAGGTTCTTGGAGAACATGCGAAACAGCAGGATGACCGCCACGACTGGAAGCAGCGCGTCCACCACGGTCACGGGGGCCTTCATGCGCAGCAGCGCAAAAACCGTCCGTCCGATGCAAAGGCCCAGATAGCCCCACAGCAGCGCCATATTCAGCTGGTCCGTGCCGTTGCGTCCGTACATGAATCGAATCAGCCCATTTTTCATTCTCTGGAAAACGCCCATGCGCAAAAACTCCTTTGCTCAAGGGAACATCCCCTGATTTCCTGTTTTTTTCTATTTTACTCGCAAACCCTTCCGCGCACAACCGCTTTGCGAGGGAATTTACAAAATGGTCATTTCTTTTTTGTCCCGCCTGTGCTATATTGACTGTTTAGATAAAATATAAATATAAAGGAGTGCTTTACCCATGGCAAAGAAACAATTCAAAGCGGAATCCAAGCGGCTGCTGGACCTGATGATTCACTCCATCTACACCCATAAGGAAATTTTCCTGCGGGAGATCGTCTCCAACGCCAGCGACGCCTGCGACAAGCTCTGCTATCAGGCGCTGACGGACGATTCCGTGGGCCTTGGCCGCAAGGATTTCAAAATCGAGCTGAAGGTGGACCGGGAAAACCGGCTGCTCACCGTCAGCGACAACGGCATCGGCATGAATCGGGAGGATCTGGAAAACAATCTGGGCGTGATCGCCTCCTCCGGGTCCTATAAGTTCAAGCAGGAAGTGGGCGACGACGCCAAGGATACCGACGTCATCGGCCAGTTCGGCGTGGGCTTCTATTCCGCCTTCATGGTGGCGGACCACATCAGCGTGGTCACGCGGAAATACGGCAGCGACCAAGCCTTCATGTGGCAGTCCGACGGCGCGGACGGCTATACCATTACGGAGTGCGAGAAGGAAACTGTGGGCACCGACATCATCATGCACATCGCGCCGGACACCGACGACGAAAAGTACGGCGAGTTTCTGGAGTCCTGGCGGCTGCAGGAGCTGGTGCGCAAGTATTCCGACTATATCCGCTTCCCCATCCGCATGGAGGTCAGCAAGACGAAGAAGAAAGAGGATTCTCCGGAGGACAAGCCCGAATACGAGACCTACACCGAGGTGGAGACCCTCAACTCCATGGTGCCCATCTGGCAGCGGCGCAAATCCAGCGTCAAGCCGGAGGAATACAACAAATTTTATCGGGACAAGTTCCACGATTACGCGGACCCCCAGAGGGTCATCGCCGTCTCCGCCGAGGGCGCCGTCACCTACAAGGCGCTGCTGTTCATTCCCGGCGCCACCCCCTTTGACTATTACACCAAGGACTATGAAAAGGGCTTGCAGCTTTACTCCAACGGCGTGCTCATCATGGAAAAGTGCGCGGACCTGCTGCCGGAGCATTTCCGCTTCATCCGGGGCGTGGTGGACTCCCCCGACCTCTCGCTGAACATCTCCCGGGAGCTTTTGCAGCACGACCGCCAGCTCAAGGTGATTGCCGCGAATCTGGAAAAGAAGATCAAAAGCGAGCTTGTAAAACTCCTCACGGAGGATCGGGCGGGCTACGAGACCTTCTGGAAGAACTTCGGCCGCCAGCTGAAGTACGGCGTGGTGGGCGAATACGGCGCCCACAAGGACCTGCTTTCCGAGCTGCTGCTCTTCTACTCCTCCACGGAGAAAAAGCCTGTCACGCTAGACGAGTACGTGTCCCGGATGAAAGAGGACCAGAAGTTCATTTATTTTGCCGCCGGCGAAACGCTGGACAAAATTGACAGGCTGCCCCAGACGGAGCTTTTGAAGGAAAACGGCACGGAGATCCTCTATTTCACGGAGGAGGCGGACGAGTTCTGCGCGCAGGTGCTGCACGCATACAAGGAAAAGGAGTTCCGCTCCGTACTGGATCAGGAGATCGAGGAGGGCGCTGCCAAACGCGCCGAGGAGGCCGCCGACGCCCACAAGGCTGCGCTGGACTTTGTGAAGGAAGCGCTGGGCGACGCCGTGAAGGAAGTCAAGGCCTCCGCGCGCCTTAAATCCCATCCCGTGTGCCTCACCGCCGGAGAGGGCCTGAGCTTTGAGATGGAAAAGTATTTTCAGGCCGTCCAGCCGGATTCCGCCATCAAGGCGGAGCGCATTCTGGAGCTGAATGTGGATCATCCCGCGTTCGAGGCTTTGGAAAACGCCGTCACGGCGGACCCGGAGAAGGCGAAGAAGTACGCTTCGCTCCTCTACGATCAGGCACTGCTGATCGCGGGGCTGCCCCTGGACGACCCCTCCGGCTACGCAGACCTTGTTTGTGAGCTGATGAAATAAAAAAACCGGCCCGGCGTCTCTGCCGGGCCGGTTTTTGAAAGGAAGTGGCTGTTTGGAAGCGCTGGAGTGCCGGGGAGAGACCATCTTTCCCACCATCGTCCTGATGCTGACCGCCTTCTTTTCCCTCATTTTGCTGATAATCGCCTGTGTCTGCGGCGTTTGGGAACCTGCACTGTCCGTGATTTTTCCGCTGTCGGCGTTTTTCTTTCTGCAATGGCGGAGACGGTACCGCCTGCTCCTCTACCCGGACCGCATGGAGATCCGCACGTGGTTTTCCGCAAAGGTCTATTTCTATGAAGGCCTCACGATGGAGCTTCGGATGCACAACCCGACCTCCGGCCATGGCGCGGGTCTGAACGCCCACCAGCCGCTGTTGTGCCTGCGGCGGGACGGAAAGGTCGCCGCCACGGTGTCCCGGGACGTCCTGCGGGGGCAGGACGTGGGGCGCATGGTAGACCTTTTGCGAAAGTTGGCAATGGAGAGGAAGTTTCTCTATTTGCCGGATTGAGCCGTACCTTCACGGAAACCCCTGTCTCAGCACCCACATCTCAGCGCCCCTGCCGAATGGCAAAGGAGCGTCTCCTATACGGAGGCGCTCCTTTTTTTACAGATGATGGTCCCGCAGGAGCTTTTTCGCCTGCTCCCACAGCTCGTCGCTGACCTCCTGCACCACGACCACCTGACGCACCAGCTCCGGCAGGGCGCTTACCAGCTCCGCCTGCACCAGAGATTCCGTGGTCAGGTCCGCCGAGGGACAACCCGCGCACTGCCCCAGCAGATTCACGTGCAGCACGCCGTCCTCCAGCCGATCCACTTTGATCTCTCCGCCGTGAGAGTGCAGAGTGGGCCGCACCTTCTCATCAAGGACCGCCTCGATCCGTTTCAACTCCTCATTCATGTGGGGATTCCTCCGTTTCTGCCGCTCCGGCGGCCTGAATTTCCTCCCGGATGCGATGCCGGGTATCGTCAAACAATAAGCAGGCGTCGCAGCCGAAATTCTCCACAAACCGGCTCTGGATCTCCTCCATGGCCCCCGGTTTCGTAAAATTTTATCTGAATTGAAAGTATATCATATTATTTCGCACTTTAACAGGTGCAATGCCCACAAAAAAATTTTTCAAATCCTCTTGACATTCCGTGCATGCTGTATATACTGTTCATGTACAGTACGAACGGAGGACGCCATGGAACTCATTATCCGAAATACGACCAGTCAGCCCATCTACGAGCAGATCGTATCCCAAATCAAAGCGCAGATTCTCTCCGGCACGCTTACGCCGGGGGAAGCACTGCCCTCTATCCGCTCCCTTGCCAAGGACCTGCGGATCTCCGTCATCACCACCAAGCGGGCCTATGACGAGCTGGAAGCCCAGGGGCTTTTGAACACCGTGGCGGGCAAGGGCTGCTTTGTGGCGGAAAAAAATCTGGAGCTGATCCGAGAACAGCGGCTCCGAGATCTGGAAGCCCACCTGAGCGCCGCGGTGGAAGCGGCCAAAAGCTGCGCGCTTTCCAAAGAGGAACTTATCAACATGCTGCGCATCCTGTCAGAGGAGGAATGACCATGAACGCCATCGAGCTTTCGCATATTTGCAAATCCTTCGGCTCCTTTTCCATTGAGGACCTGTGCCTGACGGTGCCCCGCGGCACCATCTGCGGACTGGCCGGTGAAAACGGGGCCGGAAAATCCACCACCATCCGTCTTTTGATGAATGCTCTGCGGCCCGACAGCGGCTTTGCCGCGGTGCTGGGCGTGGACACCGCCTCACCGGAGTTTCTGGCGGTGAAGGAGGACGTGGGCGTGGTGCTGGACGAGGCCTATTTCCCGGAGGTGCTCAGCGCCGCGCAGGTGGGAAAAATCATGGCCAAAACCTATCGCCGCTGGGACGGAGCCTGCTACGACGCTTATCTGGACCGCTTTGCCCTGCCGCCAAATAAAGCCTTTAAGGATTTTTCCCGGGGCATGAAAATGAAGCTGGCCATCGCCGTGGCACTGAGTCACCAGCCGCGACTGCTCATTTTGGACGAAGCCACCTCCGGGCTGGACCCCATCGTCCGGGACGAGGTACTGGAGCTGTTTAACGAGTTTACCCGGGAGGAGGACCACTCCATCCTCATCTCCTCCCACATTCTCTCGGACCTTGAAAAGCTTTGCGACTACATTGCGTTTCTCCACCAGGGACGGCTGCTGTTTTGCGAGGAAAAGGACGCGCTGCTGGAGAAATACGGCATCTTTGTGGGCACGGCGGAGCAGGCGGACAGTCTCCTGCGGGAGGCGGTGGTGGGCCGGGAGGCAAGCGGACTTGGCGGCGTCCGGGCGCTGGTGCGGCGCGCTGACGTGCCGGACAGCCTGACGCTGGAAAAGCCCACGCTGGAAGATATCATTCTCTTTACCGTAAAAGGAGGCAGAGCGTCATGAGGGCATTGGTTTTAAAGGATTGTTACGTCATCGGAAAGCAGCTGAAATTTTTTCTGCTGTTCATCCTCATCATGTCCGCGATTCCCAGCTCCTTTAACAACGCCTTCGCCGTGGTATACGCCGCCATGCTGCCCTATACTGCCATGGCCTACGACGAGCGGAGCCGATGGGACCAGATGACGGCTATGATGCCCTACTCCCGCCGGGACGTGGTGCTGGGCAAATACGCCTTTGGCTGGCTGTGCATTCTGGCGGCGGCGGGTCTGTCCGCAGTGGTCCAGCTGCTGCTGAGCATCTTCCCGTATTTTGGTGCCTTCTCCCCCATTGTCCTGTTGGTGTCCGTTTGCAGCGGCGTGTGCATTCTCTCCATCACTCTGCCGCTGATGTTCCGCTTCGGTGTGGAGAAGGGGCGGCTCGCCATGTTCTTCCTCATCTTTCTGGTCTGTGCCAGCGCCGGGACCATCGGCTCCATCTCCGACTCGGGCGCAAACTTTCTCACCGCCTACCGAGATGTGGCGCTGCTGGGACTGCCCCTTTTGGCGGTTGTCCTCACGCTGGTGTCCCTGCCGCTGTCCGTGTGGCTGTATGGCCGCCGGCAGCGCTGAGGCGCGCCGCCATGGAGGGAAAAACGCCGGTGCTCACGCCGGAGGATTTGACCGCCCTGCTGGAGCTGCTGGGCAAGGCGCTTTTGAAATAAAGAGCCGGGGAGCCATTTGCACCCCGCCATCGGCGTGGGGGGGTACTGCTTTGCAGTATGGGAATGCACCCCACATTTTCTTTGCTCTTGTGCAAAGAAAACGTGCCGTGCACGGTACAAAAGAAAAGCGCTTGGGGGTTTTGTCTTTCGCAAACCTTTGGTGCATCCAATAGACGCGAAACTACTCATTTGCGAAAGTCTGGCGCAGAAAATCGCATCGTCTCTGCTTCTGCGCCGCTGCCGCTCGCGGGTTAAAATTAAGCCAGCGGCAGCGAAAAGAGACGCAGGGGGCATCCCAACGCTCTCTGGCTTTGCCTTTTTCCGGCATCAAACTTGGCGCTTAAGGGCTGCAAATTCATGCTGCGCAAAAGCCCCACGCGGACACGAGGTCCCCGCCGCAAGGCTTTGCGGTGGGGTGTGTCCAAAGCGCCTTTTTCTTACACCGATCAAACGGCGCGTTCTACCCGCAAGGGGTATGCCACATCCGTAAGGCGGCGAAGCCGCCTTACGGATGTGCAATCTTTCGGCAAGACGAAAAAGAACGGGGGGTTTGAAGCCCTTTTGGCGGACTACCGCCAACTCATCCGCCCCTATGGACAAAAAGCGGCAGCCATGAAGCATCATGGCTGCCGCTTTTCGCAATATTCTTATCGGGCCATTTGGCGCTTTCTCAGCCCCACAGGGCGGACAGCATGGGAATGACCTGCTTTTTCCGCGACATGATTTTGGGCAAAAACGCACAGTTTTCCGCGCCCCGGATGTTGAACGCCTGCCGAATGGTGTCCTCGTCCCCCACAAACAGCAGCTGCGTCCCCTCCAGCAGCACGTCGGTAATCATCAAAACCACGGTGTTGAAGTGGCGCTCCTTCCGGACGGTGCCCATAGCCGCAAGGAATTCCTCCTTCCGGCCCAGCAGCCGCTCGGAGTCCATGCAGGTGATTTGGCTGACGGCCAGATCGTGTCCGGCAATGTGGAACTCTTTATAGTCCGTGCGCAGCATGGCTTCCACGGTTTTGTCGTCGCTGCTGGTGGCGGAGAAAATGGCGGTGCCCAGCTCCTCCAGCGAGACATTGGCGATGCGGGCCATCCGGTTTGCCATGTCGACATCCCGCTTGGTGCAGGTGGGCGACTTGAACATCACCGTGTCGGACACGATGGCGGCGGCCATCAAGCCGGCCATCTTGGCAGTGGGCATCAGCCCCTTTTCCTGATACATCCCGCCCACGATGGTGGTGGTGCTCCCCACCGGCTCGTTCCGGACATAGATGGGGTTTTTCGTCTCGATATCCGCCAGACGGTGGTGGTCCACGATCTCCAGAATTTCCGCCTGCTCCAGCCCGTTGACGGACTGGGCCCGCTCGTTGTGGTCCATCAGGATCACCCGCTTGCGGCGGGGGCGCAGCAAATGGAAGCGGGAGAGCGTTCCCACCACCCGCTCATTCTCATCCAGAATGGGGTAGGACCGGAACCGGCTTTCCAGCACGGTGTTTTGCACGTCGTCCACATAGTCGTCCAGATGGAAGCACACCATGTCCTGCTTTTTGCAGATTCTGCTGATGGGCTGGGCGTGGTGGATGAGGCGCACGGCGCGGTAAGGATCGTAAGGCGTGGAGATGATGCAGGTCTTTTTGCCCAGCTCCAGCAGCTCGTGAGAGACCTCCGCCTGACAAACCAGTACGCAGTTGGCCTCCATCTCCAGCGCCCGGCGGATCATATCCGGCTGGTCGCCGCACACCACGATGGTATTCCGGCCGGAAAACAGCAGGTTTTCCCGGCCCGCGGGCAGCGCGATGGTCACCGCGCCGGAGACCTCCTCCCACAGCTCGCTGCTCTCGTTGAGGATTTGCGCCTCCAGCACGGAGAGCAGGTTGTAAACGGGGATGTTGGCCACCCGGGGGTCCCGGACGGAGGTCATGTCATAGTTGGCAACGTCCCCGGCGGAAAGCATTCCGTAGAGCGTGCCGTCCTCGTTGGCGACCGGAATGGCGGAGATTTTATCCGCCTGCATCACCTGCCAGCCGCGGCTGATGGTGGCGGTAGCGGACAGGGTGGGCGGCGTATCGTAATCCAGGTCCTTGACCTGTGTGCGCACATCGCCGATGATCTTGGGCGGCTGAAAGTCAAATTGGTTCAATACGGTTTGGGTCTCGTCGCTGATCTGACCCAGACGGGCGGCTCTGTACTGCCGGTCCCCCAGCGCGTTTTTCAGCGCCGCATAGGCCATGGCGGAGACAATGGAGTCTGTGTCAGGGTTGCGGTGTCCGGTGATATAGACGGTATCCATAGTAACGTTTTCTCCTTTGGAATGTCTGATAGTCTGATTATGCCGTTCCGCCCCCCCTTTGTCAACGGGCGTGTTTGGAAAAAAAGTGTGCGGAAACGATTGCTTCCACACACTTTTAGAAATTTTTTTGTTTCTCCCCGAATTTTACAAAATCAGCAAATCCTTCGGCGCCTTTGTGAGGTTCCGGCAGCCGTCCTCCGTCAGCACGATCACGTCCTCGATCCGAACGCCCAGCTTCCCCGGCAGATACACGCCCGGCTCCGCGGAGATGACCGCGCCGGCGGGCAGGGGTTTTTCATTCATGGGGGAGGCGTTGGGGGCTTCGTGGATCTCCACGCCCACGCCGTGGCCAAAGCTGTGGCCGAAAAAGGCCCCGTATCCGGCGGCGTCGATCACCGCCCGGGCGGCCCCGTCCACCTCCCGCCCGGTCACGCCGGCCCGTGCTGCGTGTATCCCGGCCTGCTGGGCGCAAAGGACCGTTTGATATACCTTTTCCATCTCCTCCGTGGCATACCCCACCGCCACCGTCCGGGTCATGTCCGAGCAGTAGCCGTGATACACGCAGCCAAAATCCATGGTGACGAACTCCCCCTGCCCGATGGGCCGCTCAGAGGGAACGCCGTGGGGCAGGCTGCCGTTGGGGCCGGAGACCACGATGGGGTCAAAGGACATGTCCGACGCGCCGTAGTGCAGCATGAGATACTGCAAGCGGCCCGCCAGCTCTTTTTCCGTGACGCCGGGGCGGATCTCCTCTAAAATATCCGCCAAGGCCCGCTCCGCGATCCGCTGGGCCGCCGTCATGGCCTCCAGCTCCCCGGCGTCCTTCACCGAGCGCAGGCGCATCAAAAGCTCTGTCGCCGGGGTAAGATCGCAAAGGAGGACCTTATGGTAGTGCTCGTACTCCCGCACGGTCATACAGCCATCCTCAAAGCCCATGCGGCCGATCTGCTGCTGGGAGACCACCTCCGATACCAGCTCGGCGTATCCGCGGCCGTGGCCGATCTCCCGCAGCTCCGCCCCCTGTATCTGCCGCCGGGCGGCCTCCGTATACCGGGAATCCGTAAAATAATATGCGTTCTTTTCCGTGATGAGCGCCGCGCCGTCCCCTCCGGCGGAGTGGAATCCGGAGGCGTAAAAGCGGTTGGCCTCTCCCGTCAGCAGCAGCGCGTCCAGATTCCAAGCCTTCAACTGGGCGGCAATTTTTTGAAAACGATTCACGTTTGCGTCCTTTCCGCGCGCAGTCTTATGCGCGCTCCTGCTTTTCCGTGGCAGCCTTCACAAACCCAAAAAACAGGGGGTGTGGGCGGTCCGGGCGGCTTTTAAATTCCGGATGGAACTGCGCGCCCACAAACCACGGATGCTCCGGCAGCTCCACGATCTCCACCAAGCGCCCGTTGGGAGAAAGGCCCGCCAGAACCATTCCCTTGGCCTGCATCTGCTGGCGATACTCGTTGTTGAACTCAAAGCGGTGGCGATGCCGTTCGGAAATCTCCGCCGCCCCGTAGAGGGCGCGGCTGCGGCTGCCCTCAGTCAACTGGCAGGGATATTTGCCAAGGCGCATGGTGCCGCCCTTTTCCGTCACATTCACCTGATCGTTCATCAGGGCGATGACGGGATGGGCCGTGGTCTCGGAAAACTCCGCGGAGTTGGCGTCGCCATAGCCCAGCACGTGGCGGGCAAACTCAATGACCGCCATCTGCATCCCAAGGCAGATGCCAAGAAAGGGAATTTGATTCTCCCGGGCATAGCGCACGGCGCAGATCATGCCCTCGATGCCCCGGTCGCCAAAGCCGCCGGGCACCAGAATGCCGGTACAGCCCGCGAAAACTTCCGCCGCGTTCTTCTCCTCCAGCGCCTCGGAATCCACCCACCGGATCTCCACCGCCGCGTCGTTGGCGGTTCCCGCGTGGTTGAGGGACTCCACCACGGAGAGATAGGCGTCGTGCAGCTGCGTATACTTGCCCACCAGCGCAATGGTGACCTTCCTTACCGCCTGCTTTTCCCGCCGGACCATGGCGCTCCACTCCCGCAGGTCAGGCTGGTGGGTGATGAGTCCCAGCTTGCGGCACACCACCTCGTCCAGTCCCTCTTCGGCCATCAGCAAGGGCACTTCGTAGAGCGTCTCCGCCGTGGTGTTTTGGATGACGCAGTCCGGCTCCACATTGCAAAAAAGAGCGATCTTGCGCCGGACGTCCTCCGTGATGGGCGCGTCGCACCGGCACACCAGCACATCCGGCTGGATGCCAAGGGACAGTAGCTCCTTCACCGAGTGCTGAGTGGGCTTGCTCTTGAGCTCGCCGGAGCCGGGGATCTGCACGATCAGGGGCACATGGATGAACACCACGTCCCCCCGGGGCCGCTCCGACGCCACCTGCCGGATGGCCTCCAGAAACGGCTGGGACTCAATATCGCCCACGGTGCCGCCGATCTCGCTGATGACCACGTCCACATCGTCCCCCGCCATGGCATAGACCCGGCTTTTGATCTCATTGGTGATGTGGGGAATGATCTGGACGGTAGCGCCCAGATAGTCCCCCCGGCGCTCCCGGTTCAAAACGGACCAGTAGATCTTTCCGGAGGAGACGGAGCTGTTGCCGCTGAGGTTTTCATCCACAAAGCGCTCGTAGTGCCCAAGGTCCAAATCCGTCTCGGCGCCGTCGTCCGTGACAAATACCTCCCCGTGCTGATAGGGACTCATCGTGCCGGGGTCCACATTGATATAGGGGTCGAATTTCTGGTTGCGGACCCGAATGCCGCGCTGCTTCAAGAGTCTCCCCAGAGACGCCGCGCAAATCCCCTTTCCAAGGCCGGACACCACGCCGCCGGTCACAAATACAAATTTCGTTGACATACCGCTCACCTTACCTTTCCACACAACAGTTTCCTCAAAAAGCGTGGTTTGTACCCGCACCGCGGACAAAACGGTCCATTTTTTGAAACAAAAAAGACACCGTCGGACCATTTTGCGGCTAAAAGTCCCACTCTCTTTCGGGACGTTCAGCTGCGATCCACGGTGTCGCCGGTGTGTTCGATTGTTGCCGATGCGGCCGAAACCGCAAACCGCTGCCAAAGCTTTTCCAAAATACTTTCCCAATATAGCACCCTCATCCCCCCTTGTCAATGTTCCGTTTTTCGCGGTTCCTTTCCCCTTTTTCTGTTTTGTCAACGCCTCAGGGTTTGATTTTTCAGCCCTTATTTAAAAATGGCGTCCGGACGAGCAATACGCTGGATATATTTTGTAAAAATTGACGATTGACTTTACCCCTTTAAAGCTGTATGTTGTAAAAGTGGATTGAAAGAACCGCCGGGTGCACAGTCCTCCGGCGCGTCTGATGTCCCGCCCCATTTTTATGAAGCGTTTCGCGCACTTCAATCACAAGGAGAGTTTGATGATGAAAAAGAAGTTGCTTGCATCCCTTTTGGCTGGCGCCATGGCGCTGAGTCTGGCCGCCTGCGGCGGCACGAAGGAAGCCGCCGAAACCGGAAAGACCGACGCGCCTGCCAAGACCTACAAGGTCGGCATCTGCCAACTGGTGACCCACGAGGCGCTGGACGCCGCGACGCAGGGTTTTCAGGATGCATTGAAGGAAAAGCTGGGCGACGCCGTGGAGTTCGATCTCCAGAATGCCGCCGGTGACCCCGCCACCTGCGCCACCATTGCCAACGGCTTCGCTTCCTCCGGCGTGGACCTCATCATGGCCAACGCCACCCCCGCCTTGCAGGCCTCCGTCGCCGCCACCGCCGACATCCCCATTCTGGGCACCTCCGTCACGGAATACGGCGTGGCGCTGGGCATCAAGGACTTCACTGGCACGGTGGGCACCAACGTCTCCGGCACCTCGGACCTTGCCCCGCTGGACCAGCAGGCGGCCATGATCAAGGAGTGGTTCCCGGACGCCAAGACCGTGGGCCTTCTCTACTGCTCCGCCGAGGCCAACAGCCAGTATCAGGTGGATACCGTGCAGTCGGAGCTTGAAAAGCTGGGCTACACCTGCGCCCAGTATCCCTTCTCCGACTCCAATGATATCGCCTCTGTGACGCAAAATGCCGTCAACAACAGCGAGATCATCTATGTCCCCACCGACAATACCGTGGCCTCCAACACCGGCGTTGTGGATAACATCTGCCGTCCCAACGGCATCCCCGTGTTCTGCGGCGAGGAAGGCATTGCCAAGGGCTGCGGCGTGGCCACGCTCTCCATCAGCTATTACGATCTGGGCGTCGCCACCGGCGAGATGGCCGCCAAGATCCTCACCGGTGAGGCTGATGTCTCCGAAATGCCCATCGAGTACGCTCCCCAGTTTGTGAAGAAGTACAACGGGGACATCTGCACGGAGCTGGGCATCACCCCGCCCGACGGGTACGAAGCCATCGGCTAATTGCCCCTTTCTCCATAAAAAAACAAAAGACGACGGAAAAAGGCTTTCCTTTTCCGTCGCTTTTTGCTATACTATTGAAGTCTATAACCTTTTTTGAGGGGGAAACTTTGATTATGCTGGATTTCATCAACGCACTTCCCGGTGCCATTTCTCAGGGACTGGTCTGGGGCGTCATGGCCATCGGCGTGTACATCACCTACAAGCTGCTGGACATCGCCGATCTGACCGTGGACGGTTCCTTCTGTACCGGCGGCGCCATTTTTGTGGTTCTCTTTTCAAGCGGCGTCAACATCTGGCTTGCCATGCTGGCCGCCGTGGCGCTGGGGATGCTGGCGGGCATGGTCACCGGCTTGCTGCACACCTTCTGCGGCATTCCCGCCATCCTCGCCGGAATCCTCACCCAGCTGGGTCTCTGGTCCGTCAACCTCGCCATCATGAGCATGAAGGCCAACGTGTCCATCAACGTCACCAGCAAGGAATCTCTTGACCGCCTGCTGGTCTCGCTGCGCTTTGTGCAGGACGTGGCTAAGGGGAACCGGCCCTTCTGGCAGCATCCCATCTTTGTGGTGGGCCTTTTCACGGCCGTCATCATTTTGCTGCTGTACTGGTTTTTCGGCACGGAGCTGGGCTGTTCCTTGCGGGCCACCGGCTCCAACGCCAACATGGCGCGGGCACAGGGCATCAACACCGATTTCACGAAGGTCCTGGGGCTGATGATCTCCAACGGTCTGGTGGCGCTCTCCGGCGCGCTGCTGGCCCAGTACCAGAGCTATGCCGACATCAACATGGGCCGCGGCGCCATCGTCATCGGCCTTGCCGCCGTCATCATCGGCGAGGTCATTTTCGGCAAGTTCTTCCGCAACTTCGGTCTTTGCCTACTGGCTGTCTCCGTGGGCGCCATTTTGTACTACATCGTCATTCAGGCCGTCTTGTCCATGGGCCTGAACTCCAACTACCTCAAGCTGCTCTCCGCCACCGTGGTGGGCCTGTTTTTGGCCGTGCCCTACTGGAGAGGAAAATATGTCCATGTCAAGGTAAAACCCGCCCATACGGAAGCCACGGCAGGAGGTGCGCGCAATGCTTGAGATCAAAGAAATCTTTAAAACCTTCAACGCCGGCACGGTGAATGAAAAGCAGGCTCTGCGCGGCGTGAATCTGACGCTGAACGAGGGTGATTTCTGCACGGTGATCGGCGGAAACGGCGCAGGAAAATCCACCATGCTCAACGCCGTGGCGGGGGTGTGGACCGTGGACGCGGGCACCATCTCCATTGGCGGAACGGATGTGACCCGTCTGCCGGAATACAGGCGGGCGGCCTTCATCGGCCGCGTGTTTCAAGACCCCATGATGGGCACCGCGCCCACCATGCAGATCGTGGAAAATCTGGCGCTGGCCGCTCGCCGGGGTCAGTCTCGAGGGCTTGGCTGGGGCATCACCAAGGCGGAGAAGGAGCAATATCAGCAGATGCTGCAAAATCTGGATTTGGGCCTCGAGAGCCGCCTCACCAGCAAGGTGGGCCTGCTTTCCGGCGGGCAGCGGCAGGCGCTGACGCTGCTGATGGCCTCCCTGAAAAAGCCCAAGCTGCTGCTGCTGGATGAGCACACCGCCGCGCTGGACCCCAAGACCGCGGCAAAGGTTTTGGAGCTGTCTGACCGCATTGTGGCGGAAAATCACCTCACCACCATGATGGTCACCCACAACATGAAGGACGCCATTGCCCACGGCAACCGGCTCATTATGCTGTACGACGGGCGGATCGTGATCGATGTGTCCGGCGAGGAGAAGAAAAAGCTGACGGTTCCCCAGCTGCTGGAGCTGTTCGGCAAAGTCAGCGGAAGCGACGAAGCCGACGACAAACTGCTGCTTTCCTAAAAACAAGACGCCCCCTGATGCTTTGCATCAGGGGGCGTTATTATGCGTTCAGCAAAAGCCGGATCATCTCCTCCGCCGGATCGATCAGCGGCAGGCTTGTCCGCTGGGCCAGCGCAGCCTTCAGATAGGGGAAATGGGTGCAGCCCAGAATCAGGGCCTCCATCCCACAAAGCCGAAACCACTCCGCAAGCTGCGGCAGCTGATGGCGCAGCACCAGCGACGAAGGCTCCTCCCCCGCCTCAATGGATAAAACCACCGGCAGGGCGCAGGCGCCCAGCATTTCCAGCGCCGGGTTTGCAACAAACAGCGTGCGCTCAATGCCGGAAAGCCCCTGGGCGTTGGCGGCAAGGATACCCAGACGCCGGTATTGGGGCGCCAGCTTCCGATAGACGTCCAGCGGGGTCACAATGTGCATCTCCGTCTCCGCCGCCAGAGGCGGAAAGTCCACCGCGGAGGAGAGGGAGTTACAATATACAAAGGCGCTGCGGCAGCCCCGAGCCCTGGCATTTTCCAGAACGCCCCGCACCACGGCGTTCTTTTCCGTCTGGGAGGAAATTTGAAATGCCGTTTGCCGCCGGGGATCGTCCGATAGCGGATAGGCAAGGCCCGAAAGCCCTGCCGACGCCAAACACTCCACGCCCATGCGGGCGTCCACAGGCGTCCCCGTTAAAACCGCAATGGATTCCATTCTGTGCGCCTCCCCCATCAATCCAGCTTTTTGGGGAAATTTCCGAAGATGCGGGTCCCCTCCTGCACCGTCACAAAGGCATGGGGATCGATGGTCTGCACGGCATGGAGCAGCTCCTCGATCTCAAATTTGGAAAGGCACACGCAAAGCACATGCACATTCTCCCCGGTATAGGCGCCCACGCCCGTCCAGTAGGTGACGCTGCGGCCAAGCTTGTCGATAATAAAGTGTCCCAGCGCGCTCTCATCCTCCCGGGTAAAGATGAAGGCCTGCACAGCCACGTTTTGCTGATGCAGCCGATCCACCACCATGGAGGTGAAGAACACATAGATCACAGAGTAAATGGCCGCCTCCGGCGAGAAGAGGAGCAGACAGGCGGCATACAGGAACACATTAAAGGTAATGGAAAATCTGCCCACGGTAAAATTGCTTCCCCGCTTGCTCAGGCAAAGGCCGATGATGTCCAGTCCGCCGCTGCTGCACCCGCAGGTGAGCACAATGCCGCTGCCAACGCCGGTGAGGATTCCGCCCAGCAGACAGGCGGTGAGATAGTCGTCGATGATCGGCACGGTGGGAACGGGGATGATGCTGTAAAAAAGTGAATAGGAAAGCGTGCAGATCAGTGTTTTGACCACCAGCGCCTTTCCAAGAATCTTGTACGCAAACAGCAAAATAGGAATGTTCACCAAAAAGTACAAAACACCGGCGATATCATAGGGTCCGAAATTCACGCCCAGATACGTTTGCAGCAGTGTGCGGATCAGCTGGCACACGCCCATCGCGCCGCCGGTATAAAGATGCAGGGGGACAATGAACAGATTCAGCGCAACGGCCGCGATCAATTCTCCCACCACAGCGGCGATCAAACGCAACCATCGGTTATGCAGAGTGTTATATAGCATGATTGAATCCTCCCGGTCATTCCTTCGGACCTGACGCGGTCCTTCCACAGCAATTATACGGGTTCAAATGGAAAACCACAAGAGGGAAATGTAATGAGGTGACACCGCATAAAGATTGTGCGCGAATGGCGAAAACTATGCAAGTAGCACATAGGCAAAGCCGTCAGGCGGTTTTTGTGCGGCGCTGCCTTTACAGACTATACCGCAAAGAGCGGTACAAGCGCCGCTTGGCCCGGCGGATGGTGCGGGACACCGTGGAGCAGTTTACCCCCAGCTGCCCGGCAATTTGCGGCATGGTCATCCCCTGATCGTAGTAAAGGGCCAACACTTGCCGCTGACGAGCCGTCAGATCCTGCTGCCTGGCCCGGCGAAGATTTTGAAAAAGGCGGGTCAGGAGCTCCGAGTTGTCGTTGGCATTTTCCTGCAGCCAAACAACCATGTCTCCCAGCCATTCGCTGCTGCGGGCGTCAAAATCCCGGTTTCTCATCCGTGGCGCCTCCTGTCGTAATAGTGCGCCGTGCGGCGCGTCATGTCCCGCATGTCCCGCCACAGCGGCAGCAGCTCCTCGATGCGGCGCTCAAGCGCGCGGGCATGCTCCAGGTCCTGCTGCGCCTGCCGGCGCAACTCCTGCATGCGATTGTAGATGATCGCGGCGCTGTCCGCATACAGAAACGACAATTCGATCAACGTCATTGCAAAGTCTCCCTTCCCCGTGTTTCGTGGCAGGCGCACAGCTCCTGCCGGGCAAATTCCGCAAGACAGTCCGCGCACACACGGCTGCCGTTGCAGGCCCAATATTCCTCTCCCTCCGTGATCTCCCGAGCGCACAATGTGCACAGCAACGTATGCCGCCCCGGGCGGCAATGGACTCTATGCATCAGGCTTTCTCCTTTCAATCAAACAAAACAATCAAACAAAATGCGAAAAAGATGTTGACAAAACGCGATTCATCTGATAAGATAAATCCTGCTGTTGGAACTGCTGGTGTAGCTCAGCTGGTAGAGCAGCTGATTTGTAATCAGCAGGTCGGGGGTTCGAATCCGTCCACCAGCTCCAAACGAATATGGGAGAGTTCCAGAGCGGTCAAATGGGGCAGACTGTAAATCTGTTGCCTTCGGCTTCGGTGGTTCGAATCCACCCTCTCCCACCAAAAATCCTGAATGCGCAAGCATTCGGGATTTTTTTATTTGCTGTACGCTGCTTGCAGACTTTGCGACGGCTTTTTGCCCGGTTCGACAAGTTCTTGTAAATTCAGCCGTTATTTACAAGTTTCTTGTGAATACAGATACATTAACACAAGTTTCTTGTGATGTCAAGATTATTTTTACAAGAAACTTGTGAAAAATAAATTGACAGGTGTGCTGAAATCGGGTAGGATAAGGAAAGAAGATTGAGGAGGTGACGGCTATGAAATTTGGAGAGCGCATGCAGCTTCGCCGGGAAGAGATCGGCTTGTCCCGGGCAGAGCTTGCGGCATTGCTGGGCGTGTCACCTTCCGCGGTCAGCAACTATGAAAAGAATATCAGCTTTCCCAAGGAAGAGGTTATGCTCCGCCTGTTCGACTGTCTGGACACGGACCCCAACGTGCTGTTTCAGGACAGCTTTCATCGGGCAAGGCAGGTGCTCTCGCATACCGAGCGGCAGCTGATCGACCATTACCGGGGCCTTTCCCCCAAGGGACGGGAGACGGTATGCTCCGTGGTGGACGCGCTGTGCGCCTATCGGGACGATTTGGAGACCGCCAGAGAACCGGCGCAGGAGCCTCGGGTCATTCCGCTGTACCGGAGCCCCGCAGCCGCGGGATACGCCGCGCCGGTGTTTGGGGAGGACTTTGACTATACACCCGTTACAGACGAGGTGCCTCAGGCGGCGGAGTTTGCCGTCCGCATTCAGGGCGATTCCATGGCCCCCTTCATTGCAGACGGCTCCGTGGCCTATGTGAACCGGGACCCGCTCAAAGCGGGCGACGTGGGCATTTTCTGCGTGGATGGAGACATCTTGTGCAAACAATATTACAAGGACCCGGCGGGCATTGTGTATCTGTTTTCCCTGAATCGGGCCCGGGCGGACGCGGATGTGATGTTCACCCCCTCCAGCGGCCGCATGCTGGTCTGCTTTGGAAGGGTCATCGTCCACGCCCCGCCACTGCCGGGAAAAGCATAAAAAAACGAGCCGCAGCTGCGGCTCGTTTTTTCTCTCAGACAATAAAGCCTCCGTCGGCGGTAAGCACCTGCCCCGTGAGGAAGGACGCCTTTTGGGAGGCCAAAAAGGCCACCGCCTGCGCGATATCCCGGGGCGTACCCAGCCGCCCCAGCGGGGTCTGCTCCACCAGCAAGGATCGGGTCTCCTCCCCCAGCATCCGGACCATGTCCGTTTCAATGCAGCCCGGCGCCACCGCGTTTACCCGAATGCCGGAGGGGGCCAGCTCCAGGGCCAGTGAACGGGTCAGTCCCACCACCGCCGCCTTGGAACAGGCGTAGGCCACCTCGCAGCTGGCGCCCCGCAGACCCCAGATGGAGGAAATATTGACGATGCAGCCCCGTTTTTCATGCAGCATCCGGGGCAGCACAGCCTGAATGGTATTTTTGGCGCCGGTGAGATTTACCGCCAGCGTCCTGTCCCAATCCGCGTCGCTGAGGTCCTGAAAAAGGCCCTGACGGGAAATGCCCGCATTGTTCACCAGAAGGGCAACGCCCCCCCAGTCCTCCTCCACAGCCCGCACCATGGCCTCCACCGCTGCGCGGTCCGCCACGTCGGCGCACACCGCCATGGCCTCCCCCCCGCCTGCGCGGATGTGGCAGGCCACCTCCTCGGCAGCTTCCCGGCGCTCCAGATAATTGATGCAGACGGCCCAGCCCTCCGCCGCCAGTTCTTCGGCAATGGCACGCCCGATCCCCCGGGAAGCGCCGGTAATCAATGCAACCTGTCTCATAAAAGGAGTTCTCCTGTTCCTGTTGTTTTTTGATTTGAAAAGCGTGGTAAATCAGAAAAAAGATGTTGACAAATGGGGAAAGTTCGTGTATTCTATATACGTTCCGCTTCGGACGATTAGCTCAGCTGGCTAGAGCACCTGCTTGACGTGCAGGGGGTCACAGGTTCGAGTCCTGTATCGTCCACCATAAAAACCTTAGAGCCGCAACGGCTCTGAGGTTTTTCTTTTTTAAAATCTTGCAAGCTGTTGATAATTTGTTGACAACCGTCATTTTATTCTCTTCATTGTCTTTTTATTTTGAGCACTTTCTGAAAATCTGGCCTTTTTATTATCATATCATAAATCAGCATGGTAGTAAATAAAAAGGGCCGCTGCCGTGAGCGCCTGAAATGCCGCAGGCCGCCGACGCCGCGCCCCAAGGACCGCATTCCGGGCCGCGGCAAGAAAAAAGGATCGTCCCCGCTCTCCGCGGGGACGGTCCTTTCCTCCCTTAACAGGTGCCTTAGCTGCCGCACTCCATGGAGATGCGGTTGAACATGCTCAGAATATCCTCCGTGGACGTGGCGGCTTTTTCCGCACCGGCCCGGTCCAGCACCACCTGTCCCCGGTTCATCATCAAAATGCGGTCGCCGTACTCCACGGCGTAGCGCAGATTGTGGGTCACCATCATGGCGGTGAGGTGCTTCTCCCGCACCACCTGATCGGTCAGGCGCATGATGACCTCCGCAGTCTTGGGGTCCAGCGCCGCCGTGTGCTCATCCAGGATCAGGAATTGCAGCGGCGTCATGGTGGCCATCAGCAGCGCCACGGCCTGCCGCTGGCCGCCGGAAAGAGCGCCCATGCGCACATCCAGCTTATCCTCCAGCCCCAGTCCCAGGGACTGGAGCTGCTGGCGGTAAAAGTCCCGGCGTTTGCGATTGACGCCCCGCCCAAGGCCGAAGGGCTGGCCCTTGTGATCTGCCAGAGACAGGTTTTCCAGCATGGTCAGGTTGGGGCAGGTCCCCGCCCCGGGGTCCTGATAGACCCGACCCATGGTGGCATAGCGCTTGTAGTCCTTCATCCGGGTGATATTCTTGCCGCCTACCAGCACATCGCCTCCGTCAACGGGAATGGAGCCGCAGATGATGTTGAGCAGGGAGGTCTTTCCGCTGCCGTTGCTGCCAACGATGGCCACAAACTGCCCGTCGTCCACCGTCAGGGAGAAATTCTCAAACAGGCGCTGCTCCGTCACGCTGCCGGGGTTGTAGACCTTTGTGATATTTCGTACCTCAAGCATGGATGATCGCCTCTCCTTTCCTTCCCGACAGCACCAGCACCAGCAAAAACAAGATGGCGGTGACGAGTTTCATCATATTGGCGGGAAGGCCCACACTCAGCGCCACCTGAATGCAGAGCTTGTAGAGAATGCTGCCGAGGACGACGGCAGTGGTGCCGGTGGGGGAGGCGAAAAAGCGCGCGCCGCGGACGCCCCGCAGCGCCCGGGCCGGGGCAGAGCCGGCGTAGAAATTTGCTAGAGAGACGCCGATGATGACCGCCGCCAGACCGTAAACCAGCTGGCCGGTGCCCATGGTGGCGGAAAAGCTGCGCTGTTCATGGCAGACGACGCAGCCCGCCAGCGCCACCAGCGCGTTGGAGATCACAAGCCCCAGAATTTTCACCACGCCCCGGTTCTTGCCAAGCGTTGTGACGAGTCCCGCGTTATCGCCCACCGCCCGCAGCAGCAGGCCGGACTTGGTGCGAAAGTACCCGTCCATCAGCAGCTTGACCACGATCACCAGCACCAGCGAGACGATCAGCTTGCGCTCCATCAGTCCCAGCTTGCCGAAAAGCGCCATGGTGAGCGGGGCAGTGAAAATGGTATCCACGCTTCGCTCCACCGTCAGGTTCGACCCGGCGATCTGGAGATTGACGGAAAACAGCGCGGTCATGGTGATGATACCCGCCAGGAGATTGCGCACCTTCAGGCACACGTTGATGATTCCGGTGAACAATCCCGCCAGTGCGCCCACCGCCAGGGCGATCACCAGCGTCATCCACGGGTCCACGCCCCGAACCAGCAGCACGGCGGTGACCGCCGCGCCAAGGGGAAAGGTGCCGTCCACACCCAGATCAGGGAAATCCAAAATGGAATAGGTGATGTAGACGCCAAAGGAAATCAACGCATAAATCAGTCCCTGCGTCAGCGTGCTGAGCAGCAGGTCGATCATAAAACCACTCCTCTCAGAAAGTAAGCGCCGCCGCGAAGGCGGGCCTGCGCTCCCCACAACTGAGGCCGTGGGGAGCGCGCTTTTTCCTTGTTATAGTAGGGTATCGTTCTCAGGCCTGCGCGGCCTCCACAGCCTTGTCAGCCACCGCCTGTGGGAGCGTGATGCCCATGGCGTCCAGCGCCTCGGAGTTCACGTACGTGTTGTAATCGGTGATGGTCTCGTACTGCAAATCCTCGCAGGCGGCCTCGCCCCGCAGGACCTTGGCGGCCATGAGTCCTGTCTTGATGCCCAGCTGCACGTAGTCGATGCCGGCGGCAGCCACGCAGCCCAGCTTCACCTGCTCCACCTCGGAGCCATAGACGGGGATCCCCACTTCATTGGTCTTTTCCAGAATCGCAGCCAGCACACCCACCACGGTGTTGTCGGTGAGATTAGAAAAGCAGTCCACGCCGTGGGCGATCAGCGTGTCGACAGCCTGTGTCACCTCGGACTGGGCGGTAACACCCACCACATCCACGGTGAAGCCGTAGTCCGACGCCTTCTCCTGATACTCCGCGATGGCGGAAACGGAGTTTGCTTCGCTGGTGGTGTAGATGATGCCGATGGTCTTGGCGTTGGGCTGCATCTGGCGGATCATGTCCAGCTGGGCCTCCACCGGGAGCTTGTCGGAGGTGCCGGTCACGTTTCCGGTGTCCAGTTTTGCCTCCACGGGGTCGGTGATGGCGGTGAAGATCACGGGGATGTCTTTATCCTCGGCGGCGGCATAGCAAGCCACTGCGGAAGGCGTGGCGATTCCCACCATCAAATCCGCATTCTCCGCAGAAAAGCCCTGCCCGATCTGTGTTGCAACGGCGGGGTCAAAGCCGGCGTTTTGATAGTCCAACGTGAAATCCTCGCCCTCCACGAGACCCGCCTGCTCAAGTCCCTGCAAAAAGCCTTCCCGGCAGTTGTCCAGTGAGGCGTGCTCCCCGAACTGGGAGATGCCGATGAGATACTTGGCGCTATCTTCCTCGCCGGGCGCAGGGTTGGGGTCCACAGACGGTTCGGCTTTGCCGCCGCAGGCACTCAGGGAGAGGGCCAGCGTCAAAGCCAGCGCGGCAGATAAAAATTTATGAAAGTTTTTCATGGTTAATTTCTCCATTCAAATTCAGTATTTTAAAAGTGTGGATGACGGCTCAGGTTCTGCTGCTTGGCGCCGCGCCATCGTCTGGTATCCTGTTTCATGTTTCCGTCCTCCTCAGATAAAAATAAAAAAGCCCTGTCCCATAACTGGGACAAGACTTCCATCCTGCGGTACCACCCAAGTTGACGCATTGCGCCCGCTCGCTCCGCGTACTTCATACGCGCCGCCATGGTAACGGGTGCGGTTCCCGTCAGCCGCTACTGAGCCTGTGGCCGTTCGCTCTGCCCTCGCAAGTCCATTCACCGGAAAGTTCTCTGCCGCGATCCCACCACCCGCAGCTCTCTGAAAGGTGACCTCCGCCGGATACTCCTCTTGCTCATAGGTTTCGTATTTGATTGCTTTGCATTATACGCATTGGGCAGGAAAATGTCAACTACTATTTTGCACAAACTTTTTCACTTGGTTCAAAGCGCCGCGTTTTTACCCGCCCCACCGCCGGGAAGTTTTCCCTCAAATCGCGAACCACCCCGCTCCAAAAAGAAAAGACATCCCGAAGGATGTCTTTTCTTTTTGGAGCGGGCGACGAGGCTCGAACTCGCTACCTCCACCTTGGCAAGGTGGCGCTCTACCAGATGAGCTACGCCCGCGGAACAAGGAGTATTCTACCAAAGCTTATGCTCCTTGTCAAGATTTTTCTTCTTTTTTTCTCAATTTTCTCCGGCCGGTCTGGGAAGCAGCGCCAGTTCCACGTTCTGCGTGGGGATTTCCAGCGTTCCTTCCACCGGTGCGTCCTCCGGCGTTTCGGGTGTTTCCAGCAAAAATTCGATCAGCCCCACAGAGCCGGTGGAGGGATACTCGCTGACGAGCCACGGGGGCGTTTCCGTCAACCCCCGGTCCTCCCGCAGGCGGCTGACCGCATCCTCCACCTGACTTTGCCCGTCCTTGCCCCAATAGCCGATCCGCACGGCAAGCTCGCTCCGCCCGTCGTCCAGCGCCGTTTCCAGCAGACTGTACAGCGCCTCCGGACTGGTGGCGTTCACCACCGCCTGAATCTGCTCCGCCGTTCTGCGGTAGCTGATTTGCACGGCGATCTCGTAATACCCCCGCTGGGCCTGACTGGAGGAGGTGATGTACTCCACGGCGTAAGCGCCCATGGGCGTTTCCTGCTTAATTTCCGTGGTGGCCTTTTCCAGCGTCTCCGCTACCGTCATATCGTCCTTAAAATTATAAAGACGCAGGGTGGCGGCATCCGTATGCTGGCCGATCAAAAGCAGCAGGTCGTTGACAATATCCTGATGGTTTTCCGCCCGGAGCGTTCCGGCGGCCTCGCTCTCCCAGAACTTGCTGCTGTGCGGCTCGGCAGTGCTGTATGTCCGCTCCAGCAGAGGGGCGCAGCCTGTCAGCAGACACACTGCGGCACACAGGGCGATCCAGCGCAGCTTCATGGGCGCGCCTCCTTTCCGGAATCAGTAGCCAAGGGCCTCGTCCACCAAAACGACTTCCATCTCCACGCCCATCATGGGCCGCCACAAAACCGTGAGTCCCCGGCAGATGCGCTCCGGGCTCTTGCAGTCGTAGCAGCGGTCCCCCTTCACGGCGCAGGGCGTTTTGCACTGGAGCCGCTGGGCGTTTTTGGGGGCTGCAATATTTCTCGCCCGCCACAGCGCCTCGTCATAGGTGGGGGCCAGCTTGTTGCTGCCGATGACAAAGTAGACCTTGCGGTGGCCGTACAGCGTGGACGCTACCCGGTTGCCCGCGCCGTCGATATTGATGATCTCCCCGGTTTCCGCGAGGCCGTTGACGGACGTCAAATACACCTCGGCTCTCATTGCCTTCTCCCGCTCGGCGGCTCCATTGGCCCAGTGCCAGAAAACCGTATTGTGGGCAGAGAGCTTCTCGTAAAGCTTCAGCTCCTGCACGGTCACGCTGCCACCCACACCCACCGTTTTCCCGTCAATGGCCGCGTCCAGATAGGCCGCCGCCTCGGCTCCGGTGGAAAAGGTTTGGACCTGATAGCCCAGCGCCTCCAGATTTTTTCTTGCCGTTTCCAGTGCCATGTTAAATTTCCTCCTTCTGATAATCCCCAAATCCTTCGCCCAGTACCTCATGGGCGTCGCAAACAATCAGAAATGCCCCGGAATCAATATCCCGCACCGTGTGTTTGATCTGCACAATATCCTTTTGCCGGAACGCCACCATCAAAACCTGTTTTTCCCGGTTGGTATAAGCGCCCTCTCCCCGCAGAATCGTGACGCCCCGGCCCTGTTCCCTCAAGAGCACGTCCGCAATGGTCCGCCAGCTGTCGGAGATGATATAGGCCACCTTGGAGGTGTCCAGCCCGTAAAGGACGGTGTCCATCACCCGGGAGGTGACAAACAGCGCCACGCCCCCGTACAAAGCCGCCGCCACATTGCCAAAGGCCAGCGCCGCCAGCAGCAGCACCACCCCGTCCGGAAGGAGCATCAGCTTGCCCATGGGCAGCCACGGAAACTTCAGTTTCAGCAGCCGGGCCACGATATCCGTACCGCCGGTGGTAGCTCCCCGAGAGAAAACCAGGCCAAGGCCCACGCCCAGCATCGCGCCGCCGCAAAGACTTGCCAGCATCGGGTCCACCGGCGCAAAGGTATGGAGCGCCGCGATGGCATCGATGGCAAGAGAGCTGACCGCCATGGAAAAAAGGGAGGACGCCAGCAGATGGAACCCGATGAGCTTCCAGCCTGCCAGAAACAGCGGAATGTTCATCACAAGCGTCAGCGTGCCCACCGGCAGAAGCGGCCAAAGCGCGTTGACGACCTGCGCAAGGCCCGTGACCCCGCCCATGGCCACCTGATTGGGCGCAAACAGCCAGTCGAAGCCCAGCGCGAAGAGCAGCGACCCCAGCGTGATGACCCCATAGTTTTTCAAGCGTTCTTTCATAGCCATTCTTTCATAGCCGCTTTTTAATCCAGCAGCCCAAGCTGCTGCTCCTCAGAGTCCTCCTGCCGCAGCAGGGCCCCCGCCGCGGGGAGCACCCGGACGCGGTAACGGCTCTGGTTGGAGATGGAAGTCTCCTCCGGCGCCGCCGCAGTGTCCAGCCGGTATTTGGGTTTCAAAGTCATCACCGCCACGCCCTGGGTGGTGCGGGTGGTTTTGGGCGTCAGCAGCGCGGTGTGGAAGATCAGGCACCGGGGCTCCGTGGAGTAGACCGCCAGCTCGCTGTCCTCATCCACCCGGCGGATGCAGCAAAGGGGTGATTTGTCGGAGTACGCGCCGGTGAGCTTGCGGCGGTTGGAGGTGGTCTGATAGGCGGACAGCGCCACCCGGGCCACCTTGCCGTTTTCAAAGAAGAACAGCATGCCGCCGGTATAGGTCCCGGGCAAAACGGCATAAATCACCGCTTCCCCCGCGTCCATGCCCAGCTTGACGGGCAGATAGTCTCCCAAAAGGCTTGCCTTGGCGTCCTCAAACTCCCCAAGCCGGGTCTTGTACACCTGACACCGGTCCGTAAAGAACATGATCTCGGCGTTGCTGGTGGTTTCAAAGCACTGGCGCAGACTGTCGCCCTCCTTGAATTTCTGCTCGCCGCTCATCCGCAGACTCAGGGGCGTGATCTTTTTAAAGTACCCCTCCCGGGAGAGGAATACGCACACGGGGTACTCCTCCGCCGCCTCGTCCTCGTCAAAGGTCTCAATCTCGTGGCTGTACCGCAGGGTGGTGCGACGGGGTTCGCCGTACTTTTTCGCCACCTCGCTCAGCTCGTCCACGATGATTTTCCGGACCCGCTTGGCGTCGGAGAGGATGTCCTCCAGATTGTCGATCTCCGTTTGAAGGGCTTCGGTCTCGTTGACCCGCTTGAGGATATACTCCTTGTTGATGTTGCGCAGCTTGATCTCCGCCACATACTCCGCCTGGACCTGATCGATGCCAAAGCCGATCATCAGGTTGGGGATGACCTCGGACTCCTCCTCCGTCTCCCGAATGACCCGGATGGCCTTGTCGATGTCCAGCAGGATGCGCTGGAGGCCCTTTAAAAGGTGCAGCTTTTCCTTACGCCGGGAAAGGACAAAGTAGACCCGGCGGCGGACGGACTCCGTCCGCCACGCGGTCCACTCCTCCAAAATCTGCCGCACGCCCAAAACCTTGGGCATGCCCGCGATCAGCACGTTGAAGTTGCAGGAAAACGAATCCTCCAGCGTGGTCTGGCGGAACAGTCTCGCCATCAGCTTGTCCGGGTCCGTACCCCGCTTGAGGTCGATGGTCAGCTTCAAGCCGGAGAGGTCCGTCTCGTCCCGCATGTCCGCAATTTCCTTGGCCTTGCCCGCCTTGATGAGCTCCGCCACCTTGTCCAAAATGGCCTCCACCGTGGTGGAGTAAGGGACCTCGTAAATTTCGATCAGGTTCTCTTCCTTGACATAGCGGTACTTCGCCCGCACCCGGACGCTGCCCCGCCCGGTTTCATAGATCTCCCGCAGAGCGCCCTCGTCGCACAGCAGCTCTCCCCCGGTGGGAAAGTCCGGACCCAGCAGCGTTTCGCTTAAATCACAGCCGGGGTTTTTCAAATAGGCCGTGGTGGTGTCGCAGACCTCTTTGAGGTTGAAGCCGCAAAACTGGGACGCCATGCCCACGGCAATGCCGCTGTTGGCGGAGACCAGAATGTTGGGGAAGGTGGTGGGCAGCAGCACCGGTTCCTTGGTGGTGTTGTCGTAGTTGTCCGTAAAGTCCACCGTGTCGCTGTCGATGTCCCGGAACAGCTCGCCGCACATGGCGGTGAGCTTTGCCTCGGTGTACCGGGGCGCGGCCCATGCCATATCCCGGGAATACGCCTTGCCGAAGTTGCCCTTGGAATCCACAAAGGGCGTCAGCAGTGCGCCGTAGCCCCGGGAGAGCCGCACCATGGTGTCGTAAATAGCGGCGTCTCCGTGGGGGTTTAAGCGCATGGTCTGGCCCACGATGTTGGCGGATTTCGTCCGCGCGCCCGTCAAAAGCCCCATTTTATACATGGTGTAGAGGAGCTTGCGGTGGGAGGGCTTGAACCCGTCGATCTCCGGGATGGCCCGGGAGACGATGACGGACATCGCGTAGGGCATATAGTTTACTTCCAGCGTGTCGGTGATGGACTGCTCCACCACCGCCGCGTGAAGTCCCATCACGTTGGGATTGTTCACTTTCTCTTTGCCCGTTTCAGGCTGCTTTTTCTTCGGCATACGTTCGGTTCCTTTTGTTCGTTGATTTTGCGGGGAAGGCCCGCCGGCGCGTCAGGCAGCCGGGGCCGGGTCCCACTCCCCGTACAGGTCCTCATAGGGGTCGATGACGGTCTCGCCAGCCGCCGGCGCGGTGACGGGGGCCTGGGTGGTGACGGCGGTGTCCGCCGTGTAGCGCAGTGTGAGATTCAGCTCATTTTTCAGCTTGAAGAGCAGCTTCATGTCCACCTTGGTCGCCGAGACGCTGCCGGAGGCATCCACCAAAAACACCTCGTCGCCATAGTAGCTGTTCTTGGTCTGCATGAGCACCCGGTAGGTCGCCTCGCCGGAGCGGGCCACCTTCAATTCCACATCCAGCTGCTCAAAATCGCTGGCCCAGTCCGCAGCGCCCTCGCCATACTGGGCCTCCAGCGCGGCCTCATACTCCTCTTGTCCGTAGCGCAGCACGCTGTATCCGCCGTTTTGGGCAAAGCAGCTGTCCCCAAGATACGCCGCCGCCTGCTCTGCGCTCCCCAGCATCTCCCCATACAGGAAAACGGGGCTTGTGCCAAAATAACTGCCCATGTCCGCCCAGCGGAGCTCGCTCTCATACAGCAGCGCGCCCACAGAAGCGCCGCTGGTCATGCCGCCCAGCTCCTCTGCCGTGCCCACGTCCATGGAAAGCCAGCTGTTGCTGGGATACGCGCCGTATGTCAGCAGAGACAGCGCCGGCAGCTTGGCATAGAGCACCCCTTCGTCGCCATCGTAAATGACCTGCACCTTTGTGTTCCGCAGCGTCGTGCGCAGCGCCAGCAGCTCCGTCGGGGACAACTCATCTGCCAAATCTTCCACGTCCAGCAGGGCGGCAAGGTTCATGTTTGCGGTCAGGTTCAGCACATTCCCGCTTTGCAGGATTTCCACATCGGCGTTCATATGATAGGTCTTATCGCCGTTGATGGAATCCAGCATGGTGAGATCCGCGTCCATGCGCACCGCGGTCTTGTAATTTTTATCCGCGTCCCGGATCATGGAGGAAAGCATCTGATTGAGCACCGTAAAGTTTTCGTTCAACTGTTCCTCCACGGCAGAGCGCTGCAGCAGCACCGCCGTTTCATAGTCGCTGTCCCAGAAAACGTCGCAGCCCAGCGCCTCGGCGACGGCGCGGACGGGGATGTACGTGCGGCCGTTTTTGTAATAGCTGGGCGCGCCCAGATCGATGGTAGAGACCTTACTGCCATCCGCCGTGGCAAGCTGCGCCGTGCGCTCGCCCACCCGGAAACGCAGAATCTGGCCGGAGCACGTGCCGGTCACCTGACCGTCCCCTCCGCCAACCGTAAAGCCCAGCGCCTCCAGCAGCGGCCGGCAGGGCACCATGGTCCGGCCGTCTTTCATCTCCGGCACGGCGTCGGGGAATTGGATGTACTTGCCGTCCAGCATCACGCCGATCTGGCCTTCCACGCCGCCCAGCTTCGCCCGGGTGCGCTCCACCTCCGTGGCTTTTTCATAGGCCCACCACTGCTCGTCCAGCCAGTCCTCCAGCATACAGGCGCGGAAGTCCTCCTCGGTCTCCAGCAGCCACTCCTCCATGAACTCCTCCTTGGACGCATAGTACGTGGACATCCAGCACGCGCCGGAATCCCAATACGCGTCGGCGTCGAAGGCAGCGATCTCGTCGGCCATGGTGGTCTCCCACCGCTCCCGTTCCAGCCGGGAATCGATCACGGACTGATAGGCGCTCTCGTCCCCGCCAAACCAATCGGTGATGCATTCCTCCCGGGACGCGCAGCCAAACTCCTGCCACAGCGGCGGGTTCAGCTCCTCCGCCGCGACGGCGGGAAGTGCCAGGGAAATCGCCAAAACAAAAGTCAGTGCCAGAGCAAGGATTCGCTTCATCATAGTCTCCTTCTTTCTTCACACAATTCGGTCCCAGGACCGTATGGCACAAGTTCGCCGGGGGACGTCCCATTCTCTGCTTTTATGAAATATCCGCCATTTCAAGATATTTATAGCCGTTTTCGGCAATGTGGTCCTTGCGGCCCTGCAAATTGTCTCCCAGCAGCAGGTCAAAGGCGTCCGCCGTCCGGGCCACATCCTCCGGCATGACCCGGATGAGCCGCCGGGTGGCCGGATTCATGGTGGTGAGCCACATCATGTCCGGGTCGTTCTCGCCAAGGCCCTTGGACCGGTCGATCTTGACCTTCTTCCCCTCCAGCTCCTTGAGGATGTTGTTCTTTTCCTTGTCGGAGTAGGCAAACCACGTTTTCTCACCGCAGGTGATTTCAAAGAGCGGCGTCTCCGCGATATACACATAGCCGTCCCGGATGAGGGTGGGGGTGAGGCGGTAGAGCATGGTGAGGATCAGCGTCCGGATCTGGAAGCCGTCCACGTCGCCATCGGTGCAGATGACCACCTTGCTCCACCGGAAGTTGGCAAGGTCGAAGGCGGCCATGTTCTTCACGTGCTTGTTCTGGACCTCCACGCCGCAGCCCAGCACGCGGATGAGGTCCATGATGATGTCACTTTTGAAAATGCGGGCGTAGTCCGCCTTCAGGCAGTTCAAAATCTTGCCGCGGATGGGCATGATGCCCTGATACTCCGCGTCCCGGCTCAGCTTGACGCTGCCCAGAGCGGAGTCGCCCTCCACGATGTAGATCTCGCGCCTTCCCGGGTCCTTGGACCGGCAGTCCACAAATTTCTGGACCCGGTCCGCAATGCTGATGTTGGCGGATAGCTTGTTTTTGATGTTCAGCCGGGCCTTCTCCGCGCTCTCCCGGGAGCGCTTGTTGATGAGGACCTGCTCGGCAATCTTCTCCGCGTCAAAGTGGTTTTCAATGAAGTAAATCTCCAGATTCGAGCGCAAAAACTCGTTCATGGCCTCCTGCACGAATTTGTTGGTGATGGACTTTTTCGTCTGGTTTTCATAGGAGGTCTGGGTGGAGAAGTTGTTGGAGACCAGCACAATGCAGTCCTCCACGTCCGCCCACGTGATTTTGCTCTCGCTCTTTTGGTATTTGTTCTGCTGGCGCAGATAGCTGTCGATCCCGGAGACGAAGGCCGTTTTCGTGGCCTTTTCCGGGCTGCCGCCGTGCTCCAGCCAACTGGAGTTGTGGTAGTGCTCGATCACATTCACCTTGTTGGAAAAGCAGAAGGACACGCTGAGCTTGACCTTGTATTCCGGCTTGTCCGCCCGGTCCCGGCCCTTTTTCTCCGCCTGCCAGAAAACCGGCGTGGTGAGACTTTCCTCCCCCGCCAGCTCCGCAACATAGTCCGCGATGCCGTTTTCATAAAAGAATTCCGACTCCTCGAATTTGCCCGGCTCCGTCTCATTGCGCAGGCGGAAGGTGATGCCCGCGTTCACCACCGCCTGCCGCTTCATCACGTCGGCAAAATATTCCGCCGGGATGGCAATGTCGGTGAACACATCCAAATCCGGCAGCCAGTGGGTGCGGGTGCCGGTCTTTTTGGCCTGATTTTTGGGCAGCGGCGTCTTTCCCAGCTCGCCCACCAGCTCGCCGCGCTCAAAATGCAGCGTATATTCAAAGCCGTCCCGCCACACCGTCACGTCCATATACCGGGCGGCGTACTGGGTGGAGCAGGCGCCCAAACCGTTGAGACCGAGGGAGTACTCGTAGCTCTCCCCCGTGGCGTTGTCGTACTTGCCGCCGGCGTACAGCTCGCAGTACACCAGCTCCCAGTTGTAGCGCTGCTCCTTCTCGTTCCAGTCCACAGGGCACCCGCGGCCCCCGTCCTCCACCTCCACGGAATGGTCCGCGTAGCGCTTGACGGTGATGCTTTGTCCGTGCCCTTCCCGGGCCTCGTCGATGGAGTTGGACAAAATCTCGAACACCGCGTGCTCGCACCCGTCCAGTCCGTCAGACCCGAAAATTACGCCGGGCCGCTTGCGGACCCGGTCCGCTCCCTTCAGGGATGAGATGCTCTCATTGCCATAAGCTTGCTTCTTTGTTGCCATAGTTCCTCCGAAAAGGCAGAAACTGCCGTCATTTCAATATGAGGTATTGTATCACACCCCGCCCATCGGTTCAAGTGTTCCGCCGGAGGGCTCTTTCCCGCCTTTTCCCACTCCAAAGGCGCGTTTTTCGAGAAAATGTTCTTGCGTAAATTTTCTCATAACCCGGTTGTCACCTTCATAAACCGTTCATATTTCTGGGTTTTGCACATTTTCCACAGCTTTTTCCACACCGTTATGTAAACTTCTCAACTGCAAAAAAATGACTGCCCCGCACAAAACCGGCTGCCTGCGGCAATTTGGCGGGGCAAAAAACAGGAATGCCCCGTCAGGCCGCCGGAAAGCCCCCCTTGACCCCCGGATTTCGGCATGGTATTCTAGGAAACGGGAATGAAGTTCTCCCACGGGCGACCGAAACCGCTTTTTTAAGCTGATGACTTCTGTGATGCTGTGCGCGCAGAAGCCCTCGGCTTTTTTGCGTTTTAAGGAGGTTTTTTGATGCTGACGTCTCTGGCGCTTATTTTTCTGGTGGGGCTTACCATGGCGGCTTTGTGCCGCAGAGTGGGTCTGCCCCGCATCATCGGGATGCTGCTTACGGGCATTTTGCTGGGTCCGTTTGTTTTGGACCTGCTGGACCCCTCCATTCTCTCCATTTCTCCCGACCTGCGGAAGATGGCGCTGGTCATCATCCTCATCAAGGCAGGGCTTTCTCTGGACCTCCGGGATCTGAAGGCCGTGGGGCGGCCCGCCCTGCTTTTGAGCTTTCTGCCCGCCAGCTTTGAGATTCTGGCCTACGTCCTCCTTGCCCCCCTCCTTCTGGGACTCTCCCGGGTGGAGGCCGCCGTCATGGGTGCGGTGCTGGCGGCAGTCTCCCCGGCGGTGGTGGTACCCCGCATGGTGCAGCTGATGGAGGAGCACCGGGGCACCGAAAAGCGCATTCCCCAGATGCTGCTTGCGGGCGCCTCTTTGGACGACGTGTTCGTCATCGTCCTCTTCACCACCTTCACCGGCATGGCCCAGGGCGGAGAACCGGGGCTGGGCGCTTTGGCGGGCGTCCCGGTCTCTATTTTGCTGGGCATTGCCGCAGGGGCGCTGGCAGGCGCGGCGCTGGGCCGGTTTTTTGAGCTTTGCCACGCCCGCTCCCACACCATCCGAGGCAGCGTCAAGGTCATCATTGTGCTGAGCATTGCCCTGCTGCTTCCGGCGTTGGAGGAGGCGTTAGAGGGCCTTGTCCCCCTGTCGGGCCTGCTGGCCGTCATCGCCATGGCCTGCGCGCTGCAAAGCGTCACCGCCCCCGCCGTTTCCCGGCGTCTTTCGGAAAAGTTCGGCAAGCTGTGGCTTGCGGCGGAAGTGATCCTCTTCGTGCTGGTGGGCGCAGCGGTGGATATCCGCTACACGCTCTCGGCCGGCCCGGGGGTGCTGGCAATGATCGCACTGGCGCTCCTCGTGCGGTCCGCGGGCGTTGCGCTGTGCCTGCTGCGCACGCCTCTCGACGGAAAGGAGCGGCTTTTCTGCATGATCGCCTACCTTCCCAAGGCCACCGTGCAGGCCGCCATCGGGTCCGTGCCGCTTTCGCTGGGACTGCCCTGCGGGAAGCTTGTTTTGTCGGTGGCGGTGACGGCGATCCTCCTCACCGCCCCGCTGGGCGCGCTGGGAATGGACGCCACCTGCCGGCGGTTTCTGCAAAAGGAATAAAAAGAACGCCGGGAGACCCGGCGTTCTTTTTATTTCATCAGCATCAAAATAATGCCGTAGATCACCGAGGCCAGCGTGCCGAACACGATCACAGGCCCCGCCACGGTAAACATTTTGGCGGCCATGCCGGTGACAAAGCCCTCGCTTTTAAAGTCGATGGCGGGTGAGACCACAGCGTTTGCAAAGCCGGTGATGGGCACCAGCGTCCCGGCGCCGCCGAAGCGGGCGATCTTATTGTACAGGTTGAACCCCGTCAGCAGGGCGGAGAGCAGCACCAGCGAGCAGGAGGTGGCGGTCCCGGCGTCCTCCTGACTCAGCCCCGATGCGGCCCAGCCGTTTTGGATCAGCTGTCCCAGCACGCAGATCAGTCCGCCGATGACAAAGGCCAGCGCCACATCTTTGACCATGGGCGATTTTTTTGCCTTTTGCTGCACATATTGCTGATATTCTTTCGGCGTCATATCCATAGAAATCCCTCTTTCCAGAACGTTTCTCCTAGTGTTACCCGCGTTGGCAAAAAATATGTGCTGTTGCAAACCGGGGTGGAAAGAGGTAGACTGTAAAAGATATCACACTGGAGGAAGCCCTATGAAAACCACCCTGCGGCCCTTGGGGCTGTATATTCACATTCCCTTCTGCAAGCAAAAATGCGCCTACTGCGATTTTTACTCTCTCTCCGGGCAGGACCACCGCATGGACGACTATGTGGACGCGCTGTGCGCCCATCTTTTGGAGGTCGCCCCCTTTGCCAGCGGACATCTGGTGGACACCGTCTACTTCGGCGGCGGCACCCCCAGCTATTTTGGTGAAAAACGGCTGGTGAAAATTCTAAAGGTCGTGCTGAAGAGCTATCACATGTCCAAAGGCGCGGAGATCACGCTGGAGGCCAATCCGGACTCCGCCGGGGACTGGAAGGCACTGCGCGCGCTCCGCCGGGCGGGATTCAACCGGTTGTCCCTCGGCATGCAGTCCGCCTGCGACCGGGAGCTAAAGGAGATTGGCCGGGTGCACACCATGGCGCAGGTCACGGCGGCGGTGGAAGCCGCCCGGAAGGCCAAATTTGAAAACCTCTCGCTGGACCTGATCTACGGCCTGCCCCACCAAACGCCCGCGCAGTGGCAGCTGAATCTTGCCGCCGCCGTGGCGGCATCTCCGGAGCACCTCTCCTGTTACGGGCTGAAGGTGGAGGAGGGGACGCCGCTCTTTGCCCGGCAGGCGGAATCGGCGCTGCCGGGGGACGAGGCGCAAGCGGACATGTATCTCTACACCGTGGAATTTCTGCGGCAAAACGGCTATGCCCAGTACGAAATTTCCAATTTTGCAAGGCCCGGCCGTGAATCCCGCCACAACCTGAAATACTGGACGCTGGCGGAGTACGCGGGCTTCGGCCCCGGAGCCCACTCGGATTTCGGCGGCGTGCGCTACGCCTATGAGCGGGATCTGGAGGGCTATATCCGGGGTGTGCGGGAGCATGCGCCCATGCTGTCCGAAAGTGAGCAGATCCCCCCCGTGGACCGGGATACGGAGTGGGTCATGCTGGGGCTGCGGACCGCCCGGGGACTGGACCCCAAGGACTTTGAAGAGCGCTTTCGCCGCCGGTTCCAATGCTTTCTCCCCTTTCTCACGGAATGCCTTCATGCGGGCTATGCCGTGTGCGAGGAGGAGCGCTGGCATCTCACACCCAATGGCTTTCTGGTCTCCAACCAGATCATCGGCGGGATGCTGGACGCCTTAGCGGAGGAAAAGCGCCGCCGGGCCGAGGCCACGGCCCGGGGAGATTTCCGCGTACAGCTGGATTAGGGGGCGTTTTCATGCATGTTTATACCACGGGCCAATGGGTCCTGCTGTTTTTCTTTTACTGCCTTTGCGGCTGGGTATGGGAGTCCTGCTACGTCTCCCTTTGCCAGCGCCGGTGGGTCAACCGGGGATTTTTGAACGGCCCGCTGCTGCCCATCTACGGCTCCGGCGCCATCCTCATCCTCTTCGCCACACTCCCGGTGGAAAATAAGCTCCCTCTCGTGTGGCTGTTCGGGATGCTTGCCGCCACCGCCTTGGAATACGTCACCGGCGCGGCCATGGAAAAGCTCTTTCAGGTCCGCTACTGGGATTACTCCAAGCACCGGTTCAACCTGAACGGGCACATCTGTCTCTCCAGTTCCATCGCATGGGGATTTTTCTCCATCCTGCTGGTGCGCTGCATCCATCCGCCCATCGCCCGGCTGCTGCTGCGCTTTCCCTCCTTTCTGGTGGACCCGACGGCCCTGCTGGCCACCGCCGCCTTCACTGTGGACGCGGTGCGCTCCTTCCAGGCCGCCATGGACCTGCGGGAGGTGCTCACCAAGCTCACGGAGGAGAACGAGGACCTGCGGCGTCTTGCAAAGCGGGCCGAGGTGGTCTCCGCCTTTGCGGAGGAGGATTTGCGCCGCTTCCGCGCCAAAACAGAGCTGGACGCCGCGCTTTTGAAGCAGCGGGTGGAAAGCGGACTGCGGGAGGAGCAGGCGCTGCGCACCGCCCGCAAGAACCGGCGCATGGCAGTGGAGGAATTCCGCCTGCAAAACCGCGCCAACGCCAAGCTGGAGATTTTGGACGCCATTTCCGAAGCGCTGGAGCGGGCGAAGGACCGTCTGGAGAGCGCCGCGGATCTCACCGAAGACCGTCTTGCGGAGCGCCGCGCGGACCTTTGCGAGGCTTTGGAGCGTGTCCGGGATCGCCGCAGCGCGATTCGCAGCCGTTCCAACGGCGCCTACCGCCGCTCCCTGCGGCTGCTGCGCGCCAATCCCTCTGCCATGGCCAAGGGCTTTGAAGAGGCTCTGGACGCCCTGCGCAGTCTGAGCGACACCGCCGACCGGAAATAAAAAAGTAACCCCCACGCAGGCGTTCGCCTGCGTGGGGGTTTTCTCACGCGTGGATGCACGGCGTTTCTTCCGCCGCCGGAAAATCCAATATTTTTCGGATGCGCAGCGTGTACACCAAAATGCTCATCAGCGGGCCGAGAATATCGGAGATCGGCTCCGCATAAAAGACCGCCCGCACACCAAACGCCGCCGGCAGCCAGAACAGTGCGACAAAGTACACCGCCTTCCGAAATGCGGACAGCGGCAGGGAAAGCCGGGCAAGTCCCATGCCGGTAAAGCCGTCCACCAGCGTATATTGAATCCCCAGCGGCACAATGGAGAGCGTAAAGATTTTGATGGCGGAGACCGCCTCCGAGGCAAGGGCGGCGTCCGTGGTAAACAGGCGGACAAACAGCGGTCCCGCCACTCTTGCCAGCAGGAACAGCAGCGCCGTGTAGCCCACGCACAGCAGCAAAATAAGCTTTTGCGCCTGCAAGATCCGCTCCCGCCGGCGGGCGCCGTAATTAAAGGCCAGAATGCTCTGGGTCCCGCAGGAAATCCCCCCCAGCGGCATGGTGACCACCAGCATGAAGCTCTGGGCAATGGTGGCGCAGCTCACCAGCCGGTCGCCCAGCGCCGCGCCGCCGTAACGCTGCGCCACGGCATTCATGGCAATGATCATCACATTGTCCGCCGCGATGATGAGGAAGGGCGTCATGCCCATCGTCAAAATCCGGGCCATCAGCCGCCAGTGGTAGCCGCCAAAGGTCACGGGGATGGGGGCCTGCCTGCCAAACAGGAACCGCAGCACATACACGCAGCTGGCAAACTGGGAAAGGACGGTGGCCAGCGCCGCCCCCAGCACGCCCATGCCGCAGGCAAACATCAAGATGGGGTCCAGCACGATGTTCAAAACCGCCCCCAGCATCACCGCCATCATTCCCTTTTTCGCAAAGCCCTGGCAGATGATGAACTGATTCAGCCCCAGCGACAAAAGGTTAAACGCCGTGCCGCAGAGATACACGGTAAAATAGGTCGCGGTATAGGGGTAGGTGGCATCGCTTGCGCCAAAGGCCAGCAGCATGGGGCGGCGCAGCGGAAAGGCCGCCGCGGGCAATATCACAGCGCACACGCAAAGCAGAAAAAAGCTGTTGGCAAGAATGCGGCGGGCCTCCTCCAGCTTTCCAGCGCCCATGCGAATGCTCATCAGGGGCGCGCCACCAACGCCGATCAGCGAGGAGAACGCGCCGATCATGGTGACCACCGGTCCGCACACGCCCACGCCGGCCAGCGCGATATCCCCGATGACAGGAAGATTACTGATATAGATGCGATCCACAATGCTGTACAGCACACTCACAAACTGCGCCAGCATACTTGGCATGGCGATGCGCCACACCAGAGAGCGGACCGGGTCCGTTCCCAAATTGTTTTCCAGCTTCATGATACTTCCCTCTGCACACAAAAATAGGGCTGTCCCTCTGGACAGCCCTATCATTATAAGCAGACCGTTTCCGCTTTGCAAGGCCCTTTTCGCGCTTTTTCGTTTCTTTGAACCCGCGCCCCCGCTTCATACGCCCGTCAGGTCAAAGGAGGGCGTAAACTCCTCCCTTGCCGACGTCCGCTCCTGCATATATCCGTCCACAACGCCGCAGTTGCCCATGTATTGCAGCGCCGAGCGATACTCCGCCTTGGTCACGTGGCGCGCAAGCGTTCCGGCGGCGCCGCTTTGGGGAGTGTACTGACTCATCAGGGAAAACAGCACGTCCCCGGGGCGGAAGGTCTCCGCCACCCAGTCGATCACCCGGCGGGTATTTTCCATCTCCCCGGGCAGCAGCAAATGCCGAATGAGCACGCCCCGGCGCAGGCTTCCGTTCTCCATGCAATACGGCCCCGTCTGGCGAAACATCTCCAAAATGGCGGCTTTTGCAAAGTGAACGTAGTCCGCCGCCCCGGAGTACCGCTCCGCCGGGCCCGCCAGCGCGTACTTTAGATCCGGCAGGTACACCTGCACCTTCCCCGCAAGCAATCGCAGCGTCTCCACCTTTTCATACCCGCCACAGTTCCAGACTACCGGAACCGGCCAAGTCTCCTCGCCCAGCGCCTCAAGAATGGCGGGCGTAAACTGGGTGGGCGTTACGAGATCGATGCAGGCCGCGCCCTGGACGATCAGCTCCCGAAAAATTTCCCGCAGGCGCTCCACTGTCAGGGGTTTTCCAATGCCCCCCTGGGAGATGGGGCGGTTTTGGCAAAAGCAGCAGCGCAGGTTGCAGCCGGAAAAAAACACCGTGCCCGCGCCATGCTCCCCCACAAGGCACGGCTCCTCCCACAGGTGGAGCATGGCCTTCGCCGCCACAGGGCGAAGCGGCTGGGCGCAAAAGCCCCCGGCGCGGTCCTCCGTCCGTTCAGCCCCACAGTTTCTGGGGCACAGCGAACAGATCATCCCCTGTTGAAATCCGGGCCAAGGTCCCCGGTCATCCAATGTTTGCGGCACAGGCCGATGTACCGGTCGCCCGCTCCCAGCACCACCTGCGCGCCCTCCTTGAGGACCTTTCCGTCATCGTCAAACCGGGCGTTGAAGGTGGCCTTCTTTCCGCACCAGCAGACGGTCTTGACCTCTTCCAGCTTGTCCGCCATCACCAGCAGCGCTTCGCTGCCGGGGAACAGCTCGCCCTTGAAATCCGCCCGCAGGCCGTAACACATGACAGGAATATCCAGCTCGTCCACAAGGTAGACAAGGTACATGACCTCGTCCCGGGTCAAAAACTGGGCCTCATCCACGATGATGCAGGCATTTTGCTGCAGCTCCATCACGTTCAGCGCCCGCAGCTCGTCAAAGTAGATGCAGGAATGGGTCAGGCCGATGCGGGAGGAGACCATGTGGTCTCCGTCCCGGGTGTCTATGCGGGGTTTCACCAAAAGCGCCTGCTGGCCCCGCTCTTCATAGTTGAACCGCGCCATCAGCGCGTTGGCGGTCTTGCTGGAGCCCATGGCCCCGTATTTAAAGTAAAGCTGTCCCATCGATCTTGATTTCTCCCTTATTCTTCGGTTTTCTCTGTAAGCCCATCCTCTAAAAAGCTCCCCGGAGCGGGGGGCGAAACGGGGGCGTCCATCACCAGCTTTTGACACGCCGGGCAGTGCCATACCGTTTTATAGCTACTCACAAGCCCGCCCTCATCGTTGACAACCAGCGCATCAGCAGCGTGTCCCGTGAGACTGGCGGCCTTGGGCCGTTCCTTTTGCCAGTAGATCCATCCGCCCCCGTGCAGATATCCCTGCTCCATGGGCTGCTTGCACCACGGACAAGTCTCTGCCGCCGGCTCGGGGACCTGCGGCGGTTTCATGGCGGATTTCACGCGCTCCTTCAGCTCCCGGAGGATCGTCAGCGGGGCTTCCTCCTCCCCGGAGGGCGCCGCCTTGGGCCGCTCCGGCCTTGCGTCCCACGGGTCCTCGCTCTTTTTCCAAAACGGCATGGTCACTCCTCCGTTCTTTGTATGTGGGCGGCAAAGCCCTCCCCGGACCGCCCCGGCAGCCAGCCGATGGGTGGGGGGACCTCCCGCCCGTGATAATAGCGCCACAGCCATCGAACGCACCAGAGGAGCTTTCGTGCCAGCACCAGCAACAGCACCGCAAGCGTCAGATTGATCCATTTCATGTTCGATCCCGCTCCTCGTCCTCCGGACCCTTCTCCGTCTTAGGACGGGGCGCTTCCTTCACTTCCTCATACTCCACGGTATACACCGGCCCGTGAAACTCCGGCTCCTTCGGCGGCTCCGCCCCGGTGGCATCGGTCCCGCCGGGTCCCTTTTTCATCCGCCGCAGCACAAAGATCACCAGCAGCACCACTGCCACCGGCACTGCCAGACGCAGCGCCAACATCAAAAATCCTGCCAGCATCCGAAAAATACCCAGCGGCAGGCCAATCAGCCATCCCATGTCTGTTTCCTTTCCAATCCAATTCCCCCCTACACCGTGCAAAGCCAGCCGGTGGAGGGCGGATACTTCTTGTTTTCAAATCGCGGGTCCACGCCCCAGGCCGCGGCAATGTTCAAAACGTCCTCCTCCGTGGGAAGGCGCTGCCCTGCCGCCTGATCGTTCCACGGGAGATGGTCAAAGCCCAGCGCCCGCTCCTCCATCGTCAGCGGCTCCGCGCTCCACAAGGCCCGGCCGCCAGCAAAGCAGTATCGCCGGACCGCCGCGCCGCAAACATACTTTTCCCAGCGGTAGAAATCCGATACCCGGTGGCTGGCAAAGAGCTGGACCTCCGTGAAGTCCCCGCCGTCCAAGTTCTCGTAGGGCAGCGGGGCGCATTCCCACGCGCCCGTGGAAAGCCCTCCGCCCCAGCCGATCACCAGCACGAAGCCGCTTAGCACTGGGGAGACAAACACGCCCGCCCCACACTCCGCCGCCGCAAGCCCGGTTTCCCAGTTGGCGGGCCGGACGGATGCCGGGCTTAGCGCCTTGAGCACCCGCGCCGCGTCGCCGCAGCGGACCGCCGCCCACCCCGTCTTATACCCAAAGGGCCGGGGGAGGTCCGGCTGTTGGGAGATTGGGAGCGGTTCTGCCCGCCCCTTTGTTACCTCCGGCGGCAAGACGCCCGTCCGCCGCCTTTCCCGACCATGTTCCAAAAGGGATACAGATTTTATAAGCAGGACGCCCACCGCCACTACAAATCCGGCTGCCAGCAGCTCTCCCATGCAGAAAGCACCTCCTCGGCCTGCGCATAATACCGGGCAAAGGCCGAGGGAACCGCGTGCTCGGCAAGACCCTTGGCGTCCACCCACAAAAAGTCCCCGGGGCCGTCCCCCGCCACTTCCAGCGTATAGCCCGTCATGTGCCACTCCACATGGGTGAAAATATGTTTGGCGGTCAGTTGATTTCTCCACGCCTTGGGCTCCAGGCCCCAGGCCGTTACCGCGCTTGGAGATGCCGCCTCGTCCAGCGTGCCCTCCACATTGGGGAACTCCCACAGCCCCGCCAGAAGTCCGCTGTCGGACCGGCGGCGCAGCGCCGCCCTGCCGCCGCGCAGCAGCAAAAACACTGTCTTTTCCTCCACCCGCCGGGCCTTCTTAGCCGCCTTCACCGGCAAAGCTTCCGCCGTGCCCCGGGCTCGTCCAAGGCAGCTTTCGCAAACCGGGCAGCGCTCGCATTTCGGCGGTCCGTTGGGCACGCACACCGTGGCCCCCAGCTCCATGGTGGCCTGATTGAAAATGCGGATGTCCGCCGCCGTCTCCGGCATCACAGACAGGATCTGCCTGCGCACCTCTTTTTTTACCTTCGCGTCCAGAATATCCCGGTGGCAGTCGGTCAGCCGACTCACCACCCGCAGCACGTTCCCGTCCACGGCGGCCTGACGCTCCCCGAAGGCGGCGGAGGCGATGGCCCCGGCGGTATACTCCCCGATCCCCGGCAGCTCCAAAAGGCCCTCGTAGGTATCGGGAAAGGCGCCGCGCTGGACGATCAGCTTCGCGGCTTTTTGCAAATTCCGTGCGCGGCTGTAATAGCCAAGCCCCTCCCAGAGCTTCATCAGCTGCTGTTCCGGGGCAAACGCCAAAGCTTCCACCGAGGGCAGCGCCGTGAGAAACCGGGCATAATACCCAAGGACCGCCGCCACCCGGGTCTGCTGGAGCATGATCTCTGACACCCAAATGGGATAGGGGTCCTGGGTCCGCCGCCACGGGAGGTCTCTGGCGTTGGCCCGGAACCACGCCAACAGGGGCGCGGGCAGTGGTGCAAGGCAATTTTCTGTTGTCGTTTTTTGTGCATTCATGGTATGATTGTACCATACTCCCCGATCTGTTCCCAGTCCTCCCGCAGATTTTTTTAAAAAAGTCTTGACCTTCCTCCTTCTGGAAGGTGTACCATACGGTCAGAAAGAGGGAACCGCCCATGAAAATCAACGAAGTTGAATCTCTGGTGGGAATCACCAAGAAAAACATCCGCTTTTACGAAGCCGAGGGCCTGCTCACTCCCCGGCGAAACAGCGAAAACGGCTACCGGGATTACGGCGACGAGGACGTCGCCGCGCTGCGGCGGATCAAGCTGCTGCGCAAGCTGGGCTTTCTGCTGGAGGAGATCCGGCAGATGCAATCCGGCGCCCGCACCGTGGGGGACGGCATGCGCCGCCATCTGGTCACGCTGGAACGGGAGCGGGAAAATTTGGACGCGGCCTCCCGGCTTTGTGGGGACCTGACAGGGTGCGGTGAAAAGCTGGCGCAGCTGGATGCCGAGGCGCTGCTTGCGCGGATGGCGCGGATGGAACAGGAGGGGACAACCTTTATGGATCGGCAAAAGCAGGATACGAAGCGGCGGCGTTACATCGCTCCCGTGGTGATTTCCATTCTCATGGCAGTACTCATGGCGGGCTGCATCTGGCTGTTTCTCTGGGCCTTTGAACACGACCCGGTTGGCGCTCCGCCTCTGCCGCTGCTGATTTTGCTGCTGGCCATTCCGGCAGCGGTCATGTTGGGCGTGGCCATCGCTCTGGCGCTGCGGATTCGGGAGATCGGCCGCGGCGAAGAGGATGACGCCAAAAATTATTGAATATTTCTAAGGAGGAATTCATATGAAACTCGTCACACTGGAAACCATTCCCGGGCAGGATTTTGAAGCGCTGGACATTGCAAAAGGCACCGTGGTATACAGCAAAAACTTTGGCCGGGACTTCATGGCCGGCATGAAAACGCTGGTGGGCGGCGAAATCGTGGGCTACACGGAAATGCTCAACGAGGCCCGGCAAATCGCCACCAAACGCATGGTGGACGCTGCGGAGGCCATGGGCGCGGACGCCGTTTTGGGCGTGCGCTACGCCTCCTCTTCCGTGATGCAGGGAGCGGCCGAGGTGATTGCCTACGGCACCGCAGTGCGGTTTTTATGATCCGCGTCACATTTCTGGCCCATAGCGGTTTTCTTTTGGAGTACAGCGGATTTTCCGTGCTTTTTGACTGGTGGAAGGGGGAGCTTCCCCCCCTGCCGGAGGGGAAACCGCTGCTGGTATGCGCCAGCCATCATCATCCGGACCACTTCAATCCCGCCATCTTCGCGCTGGACGACGGCCGCCGGGAAGTTTCCTTCCTGCTGGGGCGGGACATCCGCCTGACAGCGCGGAATCAAACCGCGTGGGCCATTTCGCAGAAGACCGTGGAGCGCTGCCGCCGGGTGGGCGGCGGCGAGACGGTGGAGGCGCTGCCCGGCGTCTTTGTGGAGACCCTGCCCTCTACCGACGAGGGCGTCGCCTTTTTGGTGACGGCGGAGGGGCGAAGCGTTTTTCACGCCGGGGATTTGAACTGGTGGCACTGGGAGGGCGAGGAAATCGCCTGGAACCGCACGATGGAAACGGACTTCAAGCGGTATACCCAGCCCCTTCAGGCTCGGCATTTGGACCTCGCCATGCTGGCCTTGGACCCCCGTCTGGGGGAGGACGCCTTCCGTGGCCCCCGATACTTTTTGGAATCGGCAAAAATTGACCGCTTTCTCCCCATGCACCAGTGGGAGGAGTTCGGCTTTACGGAGAAATTTCTCGCCGCCTGCCCCGCCTTTGCTTCGCAAACCGTCCCCGTCAAGCAAAACGGGCAGCAATTTTCCTTCGACGACTGATAAAAAGGAAGGCCCGCGCTAAAAGCGCGGGCCTTCCTCAGCTTGTTGAAAAAGTCTCACAGAGTTTGCCGCCGGGGCGGCAAAAAATTGAAATCGGTTTTCGACCGCGGCGTGTACGTGGGCGAAAACACTTTGTGCAAAGCGAGCGTCGAATTGTCCGCCGAAAGCGGACATATGAGGCGCAGAGCGGCGCGAATCCTTTTGTCGAAAAAGCCTGCTGGCTTTTTCGACAGTCTCAGGAAGGCCCGCGCTAAAAGCGCGGGCCTTCCTTTTTTACTGTTTTACTGTGGGAGGATCAGGCAATTGCCCTTGACGGAATCATCGTATTCGCGCAGCTCCGCCACGAAATCCGCCGTTCCGGCATCTTCCACCCGGGCGGCCAGCGCATCCGCTTGGGCCACGTCGGTTTGGGCATAGATGCGGTCCACCTTGGCGGCAACTGCCGAAAGCGAAAGGTCGCCTTCCGCCCCGTCGGCGGCGAAGGCGGTTTCCGGCAGTTCCACGCTCAGCGCCACGCTGTACGGTTCCAGCGCCGTGCGCATCTCCGCAAGAAATGTCAGCAGGTTTTCACGCTTGGCGCCCTCTCCGTAGGCGATTTTATTGAGCTTGCCCTCGGTTGGATAGGAGACGTCGGTGAGCACCACTTCATCAAACCCCAGCGCCGCGGCTTCCTTCGCCAGATCGCACAGGTACTGCCGGGCGGCGGGCTTTGCGGGGTCCAGCCACTGGTTGTTGTTGCCGTCGTAGAAGATATAGCCGCCGGTATTTTCCAGTCCCATGCCCTTTACGTCGTGGTTGGCGGCTTTGGGGTCACGGAAGCAGCTGATGCGGGCCGCCGTATACGCGGTCCTCTCCGCCAGCTTTTTCAAGGCATCGTCCGTGTCCGGAGCAAGGCTCACGCAGCCGGATACCGCAGCGGCGGAGTCAAAGTAGACCGTGCCATCCGCCCCCTTGAGCGTAACCACCGCCGCGTTGTAAGATGGGACGTCGGCGGCCTTTGTATCCAGCGCCGCTTCCAGACCTGCCAGCGTCAAGGGACCCTCCGGCAGAGCGAGGGCGCAAAGCGTCTCCGGGCCTTGGGGCGCCTGAATGGTCAGCTCCACCGAATCGTCCTCCTGTGGCGGCGCTTCCTCGGTCTTTTCCACGGGCAGACGCAGATGGGGCGTTCCCGTCTCGTCATAGACAACGTGTTCCTGCAAGGCTATTACCCCGACGGCGGCTAAAATAACCAGCACCAGAAGCACAGCCAGCGCGATTTTCCATTTCGGCGTCCGCCCGTGGTAGCTGTGGTATCCTCTGGAACCCGCCATTTTCCGTCATCTCCTCTCAGCGCTTTCGGGAAATCAATCCTTTTCCAGCGCCATCATTTTATCCACCCGGCGGGCATGGCGTCCGCCTTCAAACTCCGTGGACAAAAAGACCTCCACCATGCGCTCCGCCATGTTTCCTCCGGTAAATCCCGCGCCGATGGCCAGCATGTTGGCGTCGTTGTGACGCCGGGTCATCTCCGCTTCCAGACAGTCGGCGCAGTGGGCGCAGCGAATCCCGTGGATCTTGTTGGCGGCAATGGAGATGCCGATGCCGGTGGTGCAGATCACAATGCCCCGCTCGCACCTTCCATCCGCCACTGCCCTTGCTGCGGCGGCGCCGAAATCCGGGTAGTCGCAGCTGTCGGTGGAGTCGCAGCCAAAGTCCTCATACTCATAGCCCAGCTTTTCCAAAACCTTCATGACGTCCTGCTTGAGTGCGTATCCGCCGTGGTCGGAACCCAATGCGATTTTCATAGTGCAGCCTCCTGATTTTTTCTTTACAGCGCGTGAAAGACGCACTGGCGTTTCTCAAAGGTACAAAAGCGGGTGAATCCGCACGCTCGCAGCAATGCCTGCCGCTCCCGGAGGGCGCACCCAACAAATTGCGTGTTGTGGGCGTCGCTGCCCAGTGTGATGATCTCTCCGCCCAGCTGGCGGTACATGCGCAGCCACTTCTCGCCGGGAAGGGGTTCGTTGCCCCGGTTGGTATTCAGCTCAATGCCGCACCCATTTTGGATGAGGGTGCGGAAAATGGTCTCCACTTCCGCCTCAAATCCGTCAAAGGTCAGATGAAAGCCGTGGTTTTCGTTCAGATACCGCAGCGGCAGCGTCAAATGCCCCAGCACGCTGAAGTTTCCCCATGCGGCCAGCAGCTGCACCTGATGCAGGTAATCCGCGATGCCCGCCCGGGCCTCCGCCTCGTCGGCGGGATCGAAGAAGTAGAGGTCATCGTAGTGATAGCGCTGGGAGAGCATATGCTCCGAACCGATCACAAAGTCCAGCTCCGGAGCCTCCGCCATCAGCTTTTCCACATGGGCAAAGTCCCGGGGGGCGTCCCCCAGCTCCACGCCCAGCCGCAGCTTGATGCGCTCCCCCACAGCTGATTGCGCCTTTTGAAATTCCGCCGACAGCTCGTGCCATTGGTACGAGGTCCGCAGCTCCTGCGTGCCCCAGTTCACCGGCTCCATATGGTCGGTGAAGCACAGCTCGTCAAGCCCGGCTGCCACGGCGGCGCGGGCCATTTCCGTCATGGTATTGCGGGCGTCGGGAGAAATGGTGGAATGGGTGTGGAAATCAGCCAAATACATTGCCATTCCTCATTTCTTGAACTTCTTGAAGAACTTTTTCCGCTCCTCGTAGTTGTTGTCCCCCACGCTCTCGGCGAATTTGCGCAGCGCTTCCTTCTGCTCCTTGTTCAGGTTCTGGGGCGTCTCAATAAAGACGGTGACATACTGGTCGCCCCGGCCCCGCCCGTTGATGGTGGGAATGCCCTTCCCCTTGAGGCGGAAGGTGGTGCCGCTCTGGGTACCCTCCGGCAGGTCATACTTCACCTTTCCGTCGATGGTGGGAATCTCCAGCTCCGCGCCCAGCACCGCCTGGGCAAAGGTGATCGGCGCTTCGCACAAAACGCTGGTCCCCTCCCGGCGGAACAGCTCGTGGGGACGGACGGTAATTGTAATCAGCAAATCGCCGGCGGGACCGCCGTTTTTCCCGGCGTGACCCTGCCCCCGGATGGAAATCGTCTGTCCGTTGTCGATTCCGGCGGGGATGCTGGCCTGAATCGTCTTGCGTTTGCGCACCGCGCCCGCGCCCCGGCACTCCGGGCACGGCTGGTTGATGATCTTGCCCTTGCCGCCGCAGCGAGTGCAGGGGGAGGAGGTGGCAAACACGCCCATGGGCGTCTGCCGCCGCACCTGCACCGTGCCGGTGCCGTGGCACTCGGGACACACCTCCGGCGAGGTGCCTGCGGCGCAGCCGTTGCCGTGGCAGGTGTCGCACGGTTCCATGCGGTCCACCGTCACAGCCTTCTCGCAGCCGAACGCCGCCTCCTCAAAGCTGATTGCAAGGGACAGCCGGATGCTCTCGCCCCGCTGGGGCGCGTTGGGATTTTGGCGGTGTCCGCCGCCAAAGCCGCCGCCGAAGAAGCTGCCGAAAATATCGCCCAGATCGCCGAAATCGAAGCCGCCGTCAAACCCGGCGCCGCCGGCGCCGAAGTTGGGGTCCACCCCCGCGTGTCCGTACTGGTCGTACCGCGCCTTTTTATCGGGGTCGGAAAGGACCTCATACGCCTCGTTGACCTCTTTAAAGCGGGCTTCGGCCGTTTTGTCGCCGGGGTTCAGGTCCGGATGGTTCTCCTTTGCCAGCTTGCGGTACGCCTTCTTGATCTCGGCTTCCGAAGCCCCTCTGGATGTTCCAAGGACCTCATAATAATCACGTTTAGACTCTGCCATATCCAAAACTCCTCATCTTCTGAAACGGCGTATCAGGGACAGGCAATTCCTGTCCCTGATACGTTTTTATGTGAGGTTACTGCTTCTTGTCATCCTCATCGACCACCTTATAGTCGGCGTCGTAATACTGGCCCTGCTGCGCGCCGGCTCCGGCGTCGGGACCCGGCTGGGCGGCGCCCTGGGCGTCCTGCGGGTTGGCCTGCTGATAGAGCTTCTCGCTGACGGCGTAGAAGGACTGGGTCAGCTCCTCGGTGGCGGCCTTGATGGCGGCGGTGTCGGTGCCCTTGAGGGCCTCCTTCAGCTTGTCGATGCCGCCCTGCACCTTGGTCTTTTCGTCCTCGGGGATCTTGTCGCCCATTTCAGAGAGGGTCTTTTCGCTCTGATAGACCATCTGGTCGGCCTGATTGCGGACCTCAACCTCTTCCTTGAGCTTCTTGTCCTGGGCGGCATACTGCTCGGCGTCCCTGACGGCCTTTTCAACGTCGTCCTTGCTCATGTTGGAGGAGGAGGTGATGGTGACGTGTTGCTCCTTGCCAGTGCCGAGGTCCTTGGCGGAGACATTCACAATGCCGTTGGCGTCAATATCGAAGGTGACCTCGATCTGGGGAACGCCGCGGCGGGCCGGGGCGATGCCGTCCAGATGGAAGCGGCCAAGAGACTTGTTGGCAGCGGCCATTTCCCGCTCGCCCTGGAGCACGTTGACCTCCACGGAGGTCTGATTGTCCGCGGCGGTGGAGAAGATCTGGCTCTTCTTCACGGGGATGGTGGTGTTGCGGTCGATCAGCTTGGTGAACACGCCGCCCATGGTCTCAATGCCGAGAGACAGCGGCGTGACGTCCAGCAGCAACAGGCCCTTTACATCGCCGGTGAGCACGCCGGCCTGGAGCGCCGCGCCCATGGCGACGCACTCGTCGGGGTTGATGCCCTTGAAGGGCTCGCTGCCGGTGAAGTTCTTCACAGCGTCCTGCACGGCGGGAATACGGCTGGAGCCGCCCACCAGCAAAACCTTGGTGAGTTCCTTGGGCTGCAAACCGGCGTCGGACATGGCCTGACGGACGGGGCCCATGGTGGCCTCCACCAGATGGGCGGTCAGCTCGTTGAATTTTGCCCGGGTCAGCGTGACGTCCAGATGCTTGGGGCCGGTGGCGTCGGCGGTGATATAGGGCAGGTTGATGTTGGACGTGGTGACGCCGGAGAGCTCCACCTTGGCCTTCTCCGCAGCTTCCTTCAGCCGCTGCATGGCAACCTTGTCGCCGGAGAGGTCCACGCCGTCGGTGCGCTTGAATTCGCTCACGAGATACTTCATGACGCACTCGTCAAAGTCGTCGCCGCCGAGGCGGTTGTTGCCCGCGGTAGCCAAAACCTCGATCACGCCGTCGTCGATTTCCAGAACGGAAACGTCGAAGGTGCCGCCGCCCAGATCGTAGACCATGATCTTCTGGGACTGCTCCTTATCCACGCCGTAGGCCAGCGCCGCGGCGGTAGGCTCGTTGATGATCCGCTTGACATCCAGACCCGCAATTCTGCCGGCATCCTTGGTGGCCTGGCGCTGGGCGTCGGTGAAGTAAGCGGGAACGGTGATAACAGCCTCGGTGACGGAGCTGCCCAGATACGCCTCCGCGTCCGCCTTCAGCTTTTGCAGGATCATGGCGCTGATTTCCTGAGGCGTATAGGTCTTGGCGTCAACGGTGACCTTGTGTTCGCTGCCCATCTCGCGCTTGATGGAGGCAATGGTGCGGTCGGGATTGGTGATGGCCTGCCGCTTGGCGACCTGACCGACCATGCGCTCTCCGGTCTTGGAGAAAGCCACCACGGACGGCGTGGTGCGGTTGCCCTCTGCGCTAGCAATGACGACCGCTTCGCCGCCTTCCATGACGGCTACGCAGGAGTTGGTGGTTCCTAAATCGATACCGATAACTTTAGACATAATTGGTTCCTCCTATTTTGACGAATCTAAAAATTCTATTTCAAACAATTTTAATTGGCGACTTGTACAATGGCGTGGCGAATCACTTTCTCGCCCATCAGGAAACCGGCCTGAAATACCTGGGCCACCACGTTCTCACCCAAATTTTCGTCGTCAATGTGCATCACGGCGTTGTGCCGTTCGGGGTCAAACGGTGCGCCCTGGGCCTCGATCTCGGTGACGCCCAGCTTTTTCAGGGTCTCCTTATACTGGCCGAAAATCATCTCCAGCCCCTTTTTGTGGGGGGAGTCCTCTCCGCCCTCACTGGCGGCGGCCCGCTCCAGATTGTCGTACACCGCCAGAAATTCCTTGATCGTGTCCGCCTTGGCGTCCTGATAAAGGCCTTCCTTTTCCTTGGTGGTGCGCTTGCGGTAGTTATCATACTCCGCGCTCAGACGCACAAACTGCTCCTTGGCGGCCTTCAGCTGGCTGGCTGCCAGCTCCATCTGTTCCACCTGTTCGCGGGTGAAGGTGAAGCCCTTCTCCTTTTTCTTTTTGGACTTGCCGCCCTTGTCACCCTTTTCCTCGGTGGACGCATCCTGATGGACCTCCTCCGGCCCTGTCTGGGTCTCCGGCGTCTGCTCATCCAGAGGCTGCTTCTGCTCTTCGCTCATTTCTTTGGTTCCTCCTTCGGGGGTAATTCTTGTTTTTCGAACAGCCGCGTCAGCCCTTCGGCAAAGCCGGAAAGCCGGGCGGCCACGGTTGCGTAATTCATGCGGGTGGGACCCACCACGCCGATGAGGCCTCGCATATTGTCTCCAATATCATAGCTGGCCACCACCACGCTGGTATCCTTCAGCGCATCGGTAACATTTTCCGGTCCAATCAAAATCTGCATAGGCCCGTCGTCCGGCATGGGAAGGTTCTCCTTACTCTCGGAGAGGAAATTCATCAATTCATGGGCCTTATCCGCGTTGCGAAACTCCGGCAGCTTTAAAAGCTGGCTGGCCCCCGCTGTGATGATTTCCCGCTGACCGGCTTCCTCCAGTACATCCACGGCGTAGGCAATGGTCTGGGAGAGCAGCAAAAAGAGCTGGGGGGAGATTTCCTCCGCCACGCTCATGAGCCGTTTGTTCATCTCCGCGGTGGGTACGCCGGTAAAGTGACTGTTGAGCAAATTGACCAGCGTGGGCATCTGCTCCAGATCCACCTTCAATTGCAGGCGGAGCAGCTGACTTTTCACCCGGTTGTCGCCCATCATCATCACGACGATGCAGCTGTGCTCATCCACCGCCAGCAGATCAAACCGCCGGGCCGTTAAATTTTTTCGCCCGGTGGCGGCCACGTAGGCGGGGTAGTTCACAAAGGAGCTGATCGCCCGCCCGGCCTGGGAGAGAAGATGGTCCAGCTGCTCCATTTTTCCGTGAAGCGCCTCGTTGATCTTCTCCGTTTCGAGGATGGAGAGCTTTTGCCGCTCCATCAGCTCGTTGACGTACAGCCGATAGCCCTTGGGGGATGGAATGCGTCCGGCGGAGGTGTGGGGCTGTTCCAAATAGCCAAGGTCCACCAAATCCGACAATTCGTTTCGGATGGTTGCGGAGCTGACGCTCCCGCCCATCTGTTCGGCAATTGCCTTTGAGCCAACAGGCTCGGCGGTGCGGATATAATCCTCCACAACCACCTTCAGTATTTGCCGTTTTCGATCTGTCAGTTCCACGATCACACCTCTGCGTCGGTTTTTCTCCGGTAAAGCGGGGTTAGCACTCTCTTTCCCGGAGTGCTAAAGCGAGTTTACCACCATGGGGATGCGTTGTCAATGGATGGATATAAACAAATTGTAAACAAACCAAGAGGGATTTTTGAACCTTTCTTTTTGTCCCGCATTTTGTTAAAAAAACCTTTTAGAATCCCCTGACAGCGGAAGAGCCTTGAGACTTTTATCTCAAGGCTCTTCACACAATTGTTTGACGGCAAAGCGCACGTCGCCGGAAAAATAGAGAGACCCCAGGGCGCACACAACGCCCTCCGCTCCCGCGCAGCCAAGGGCGGCGCGGACGCCCTCGGCCACCGTTTCGCACATCTCGGCGCTGCTTCCCCGCTCTTGCAGCAAGCGGCAAAGCGTCTCCGCCCCCAGCGCCCGGGGGCTGTCCGGACGGACGGTGAACACCCGCCGTGCAAGGGGCGTCAGCACTTCCAGCATCTGCTCCACATTTTTGTCCGCCAGAACGCCCAGCAAAAATACAATTTTTTGTCCCGGAAAAAGGGCCCGCAGGCTCTCCGCGGCAGCGGTCATTCCATGGGCGTTGTGGGCGCCGTCCAGCAGCACCGTCGGCTCCCGGCGCAAAAGCTCAAACCGCCCCGGCCAGGAGACGGCGGCCAGCCCCCGGCGAACGGCCTCCTCCGGAATGATCCAGCCCTTCTCCCGCAGGACCTCTATCGCCGTGATGGCGGTGGAGGCGTTTTTCATCTGGTACGTCCCCGCCAGCGGGATTTCCAGCCCCTCGTAGGGCGCAAAATCAAACGCCGACCCTGTGAGGTCCAGCCGCCGCTGCCGCAGGCGGGAAAAATCCACCGCCCGCAGCGCCGCTCCCCGCTCTCGGCAAACCGTTTGAAACACCGCGTCCGCCTCCGGGCAGCCGCCGTAGCTCACCACCTTGCCGCCATGCTTGATGATGCCCGCCTTCGCCTCGGCAATGTCCGTCAGCGTGGGACCCAGCAGTTCCATGTGGTCCATGCCCATGGCGGTGAGCACCGCCACCTCCGGCACGTCGATCACGTTGGAGGCGTCCAGAGCGCCGCCAAGCCCCACCTCCAGTACGACAATGTCGCAGCCACATTCCTTAAAATAAAGCAAAGCAATGGCGGTGATCAGTTCAAATTCCGTGGGATGCTCCGCCATGGCCTCGGCGGCGGGGCGGACCCGCTCCGTCAAACGGGCCAGCGCCTCGTCGGAGATCATCACACCGTCCACCTGAATCCGCTCGTGAAAGGTGACGAGGTACGGGGAGGTGTTCAGCCCCACCCGATAGGGCGCCTCCTGCAGCATGGAGGCAAGGAGGGCGCAGGTGCTGCCCTTGCCGTTGGTTCCCGCCACGTGGACGAACTTCATCCCCGCCTGCGGGTCCCCCAGCGCGTGGAGCAATGCGCGGATGCGCCCCAGTCCCGGCGCGTGCTTTTGCCAATTGCATGAATGAATATAGGCAATGGCTTCCGTTCCTGTCATCGCTTCCCCCTCACGCCCGTCCCAAGCCCTGACGGCGCAGCAGACCCGTTAGCGGCATCGCCACCGTGGCGATCACCACGGCGATCACCATGCCGGAGACCAGCCGCCAGGCAAAATCCCCCAGCACCAGCGCCGGGGTGTAGTATCCGTAAACCAGACCGTCCACGGCGATCACCAGCGTGTTGCTCACCGTGGTCAGCAGCGCCGCCGCCACGCACACGCCGTAGCAGGCCGCAGGGCAGCTTTCCAGCGTCTGCGTCCCGCGGCGGGAAAAGACGTCCGCCCCAAAGCCCACGGCAAGGCCCCGCAGCGCCGGTGGCACCAGCCACAGCGCGGTGGTGGCGGTGATGCCGTAGCCGCCCAGCAGCTGATTCAAAAACTCTCCCACGAGGGCCACCAGCACCGCTTCCAGCGGGCCGAACAACAACGCGGCCGTCACCACCGGGAGGGACGCAAAGGTGATGCGGAGGTTCCCGGCCTTGATGGACACCATGTTCAGCAGGACGTACAGCGCCGCCATCACGCCGATGCGGCAAATGGTTCTCACGTGAAATTTGGACATAAAAATACCTTCCTTCTGTGATTTGGCAGTCCGATACCGGAGCGCCGCACAGAGGAAGGGTCATTGCCGTCTCTGGCGGCAGCGGGATGCGGAACACACACTGCAAGGCTTTGCGCGCGTCAGGTGGTCGAACGGATTTTGTCCGCCTCCTGATGCAGCCCTTTCGTCCGGAAAACAACTCCCCGTTTTTCCGGCACTATTTCACACGTGTGTTCCTACTCTGCCTGTTTGCGGATATCATATGCTTTTTTGCCCCAAAACGCAATAGAAAAAGTTCCCCAAATCACAGGATTTGGGGAACTTTTTTCAGTGGATTTACTGAGCGGCGCCAGCCTTGGCGGCGTCCGCTGCGGCCTTGGCCTTTTCAGCCTGAGCCTTCTTGATTGCCTTGTACTTTTCCTTCTCCTCCGCGGTAGCGATGGGAAGAATGGCGTCCCGGGGGCAGACCTTGGTGCAGAGCTTGCAGCCGATGCACTTATCGTAGTCGACGACGGCCACGCCGCCCTCCACATGGATGGCGTCCTTCTTGCACTCCTTCTCGCAAAGGCCGCAGCCGATGCAGGAATTGGCGCACACGCTCATGGCGGCCTTGCCCTTGTCCTTGTTGGCGCAGGCCACATGGACCTTCTTGGAAGCGGGCACAAAGGAGATCAGCTTCCGGGGGCAGGCGCTGGCGCAGGCGCCGCAGTTGGTGCACTTGTCGGGGTCCACCACGGCGGAGCCGTTGGGTCCGATGCTCATGGCGTCGAACTGGCAGGCGTTGACGCAAGAGCCGAAGCCCAGGCAGCCAAAAGAGCACTCCAGAGGACCGGCGGCAACCTTGGTGGCAGCCGTGCAGTCCTTCACGCCCACATAGTCGAAGCGCTTCTTGGCGTTGATGCCGCCGTTGCAGCGGACAAACGCCACCTGACGCTCACCGCTGGGGGCTTCCTGTCCCATGATCGCGGCGATGGCGGCAGCATTTTCAGCGCCGGCAGGGGCGCAGGCGGTGACAGGCGCGTCGCCGGCCAAAATGGCGGCAGCGCAGCCGCCGCAGCCGGGGAAGCCGCAGCCGCCGCAGTTTGCGCCGGCCAGATGGCTGAGAATCTCTTCCTCGCGGGGATCTTTTTTCACCTCGAACACTTTCGAGGCAATTGCCAGGACCAGCCCGAACACAGCGCCCAGGATACCCAGCACAGCAATAGCAACAGCAATATTCATGGTATGTTCCTCCTTACCAGATCTTCAGGCCGGAGAAGCCCATGAAAGCAAGGGCCATCAGACCTGCGGTGATCAAAGCGATGGGGAACCCCTCAAACGCCTTGGGATACTCGGAAAATACGAGACGCTCCCGGATGCTGGCGAACAGCACGATCGCCAGCAGGAAGCCGAGGCCGCCGGTGATGCCGTACACCACAGAGGAGATAAAGTTGTAATTGCTCTGGATGTTCAGCAGGGCAACGCCCAGCACGGCGCAGTTGGTGGTGATCAGCGGCAGGTACACGCCCAGAGCGGTGTACAAAGAGGGCATGGACTTTTGCAGAAACATCTCGATAAACTGCACCAGCGCGGCAATGACCAGAATGAAGGTCACGGTCTGCATGTACATCAGGTCGAACTTCACCAGAATAAAGGTGTTCACGGCCCAGGTGATGGCAGAGGCAAGGCCCATGACGAAGGTCACGGCGATGCCCATGCCCACGGCGGTGTCGACCTTTTTGGAAACGCCCAAGAAGGGGCAAATGCCCAGGAACTGGGAGAAGATAAAGTTATTCGCCAGAATGGCGCCCAGCGTAATCGCCAGGAGTTGGTAAATCTGATCCATTATTTGCTCTCCTCCTTATTCTTCTTGGGTCTGGACAGCGCCCACTGCATGGCAGCGATCAGGCAGCCCAGCACCAGGAAGCCGCCCACGGGCAGCGTCAGCATACCGGCGGGGAACTGGGAGGGCAGAATCTGAATGCCCTTGCCGTCCGGGCCGAGGAGGCCCCCGCCGAAGGTGCCGGCGCCCAGCAGCTCACGGACAACGCACATAATCAGCAGCACCACGGTGTAGCCGATACCCTGGCAGATGCCGTCCACAAGGGAGGCGCCCACGCCGTTCTTGTAGGAAAATGCTTCGGCGCGGCCCAGAATGATGCAGTTCACCACGATCAGGGGGATGAACACGCCCAGCGAGGAAGCCACCGAGGGCAAAAACGCCTGCAACAGCAGATCCACGCAGGTCACGAAACCGGCGATGACCACGATGAACATGGCGATACGGATCTTGTCAGGCACGATCTTGCGGATGGCGGAAATCACCACGTTGGACGCGGTCAGGATCAAAAGCACGGAAACGCCCATGCCCAAGCCGTTCATAAACGAGGTGGTAATGGCCATGGTGGAGCACATACCCAAAACCTGCACCAGAACCGGGTTCTGGGTCAGCAGGCCTTCTTTAAACTGTTTCTTGAAATTCATTGTTCAGCTCCTCCCTTCTCAGCCAATGGCGCCGGCCACGGCCAGCGCGGCGTTGACGCCGGTGGTAACGCCCTTGGTGGACACGGTGGCGCCGGAAATGGCATCCACGTTGCTGCCCACGACCAGGGTTCCGTCAGCGGCGCTCTTTCCCTGGAACTGGTCCAGGACGCCGTTCTGGTTTTCCATGACCTTGGAGCCGATACCGGAGGTCTCGGCGTTCTTGACGATGGAGACGCCGGTCACGACGCCGTCGGCGTCCACGCCGACCATCATCTCGATGTTGCCCTGAGAACCGCTGGCGACGACCTTGATGGCATAGCCGGCATCCTGCCCGCCCGCCTTGACAGCGTAGGCGGAGTCCAGCGTTGCGCCGGCATCGGTGGCTGCGGCAGACATGGCGTCGGTCACGTCCGTGGCCTCAAACTCGGTGTTGTCGGGGTCTGCGACGACGGCCTTCATGGCGTTCTGGGTGTTTTCCCAGTTAATCGCGGCAATCTTATCCTTCGTCACCATATTGACAAGGCCCAGGGCCCCGGCAACGATCACGCAGGTCACAAACAGAGTCACGGTCAGCTTGATAATGTATTTGGGGTCCATATCGACCTTTTCCTTGGTCATTACTTCGTTACTCATTTCGCAGCCGCCTCCTTCTTCTCGGATTTCACGACGCCAAAACGAGTGGGCTTGGTGTACTTGTCGATCAGGGCCACGCACAGGTTCATCACCATGATGGAATAGCAAACGCCCTCGTTATAGGCACCAAAGTAACGGATGAGGACCGTGAAGAGACCGCAGCCGATACCGAAGATCAGCTGGCCCTTCTTGGTCACGGGGGACGTTGCATAGTCGGTGGCCATGAAGAAGGCGCCCAGCATCAAGCCGCCGCCGAAAATGCTGTAAAGCATCCACTCAAGGCCGGTTCCAGCCTTGGGGAACAGGAAGCTCAAAACAGCCACGGTGGCAATGTAGCTCACGGGGGTCTGCCAGTTGATGACCTTGCGGAAGATCAGATATGCGCCGCCCACGATCAGCAGCACGGCAGAGATCTCACCCAGAGAGCCGCCGGTCTTGCCCAGGAACATATCCATCACGGAATAGGTACCCGTCAGCGTCTCCATGTCGCCGCCCTTCATGTAGAGCAGCGGCGTGGCGGTGGTGACGATGTCGGCGGTGGAGCCGAACAGGGGCGCCTTATTGACGGCGGGATCGATCCAGGTGGTCATAACGCTTGCATAGCTGCCCAGCAGGAACGCGCGGCCCGCCAGCGCGGGGTTCACGAAGTTCTTGCCGATGCCGCCAAAGAGCTGCTTGACAACGATGATGGCGAAGAAGTCGCCAATGAGGATCATCCAGTAGGGGGTGGTCGCGGGGCAGACGAAGGAGAGCAGCATACCGGTTACCACGGCGCTCAAATCGTCAATGGATTGGGGCTTTTTCATCAAGGTGCGGTACAGCCACTCCCAGAACATGCAGCCCAGCGCGGAGACGACCGTCAGCGTCAGCGCCTTCACGCCGAAGATGATCACGGCCCACACCAGTGCGGGCACCATGGCGATGATGACATCCAGCATGATGGAACGGGTGGTCTCGGCGCCGCGGATGTGGGGGGAAGAAGTGGCAATCAGCTTCAGATTCTTGTAGTCCGTCATTTGTTCACGGCCTCCTTCTTCTCTTCTGCGGCCTTCTTGGCCTCGGCCGCAGCCTTATCAGCCGCCATTTTGTCCTTGAGCTTCTGCTTGCCATACTTGAACATATGGGTGAGATGCATCCGGGCGGGGCAGGCGTATGCGCAGGCGCCGCACTCCATGCAGTCCATAATATTGGCGGCATTCAGTTCGTCCAGCATATCCTTGGCGGCATACTGGTACATAAACAGGGGCTCCAGATGCATGGGGCACGCGGCAACGCACTTGCCGCAGCGGATGCACTGGGGATTCTCCACGGTCTGCTCCTCGTTTTCGCAGAAGGCCAGCATCGCGCCGGTGCCCTTGCCCACGGGAACGTCCGCAGTGTACTGGGCCATGCCCATCATGGGTCCGCCCATGACCAGCTTGAAGGTCTTTTCGTTCAAGCCGCCGCAGGCGTCAAGCAGGCAGGAAACAGGGGTGCCGATGGGGCACTCGATGTTCTTGGGCTCAGCAACGCCGGAACCGGAGACGGTGACCACCTTGCGCACCACGGGCATCCCCTGGGTGATGGCGCGGAAGATGGCGCAGGTGGTGTTGATGTTGAACACGGCGCAGCCGATGTTGGAAGGCAGTCCTCCGGGAGGGACCTGCTTGCCGGTCACGGCCTGGCAGAGCTGTTTTTCACCGCCCTGGGGATACCGGCAGTGCAGCGCCTCCACCACGACGGGAGCCTTCTGCTGGGCGATGACCTTGTTCATGGCGTCAATGCCGTTTTGCTTGTTGTCCTCCACGCCGATGACCACTTTGTCCACGCCGAACATCTTGGCGAGGTATGTAGCGCCGCCGATGATCTCCTCAGGACGCTCCAGCATGGTGCGGTGGTCGCCGGTGATATAGGGTTCGCACTCGGCGCCGTTGATGATCACGGTGTCCACCTTGCCGATGCCGCCGGAGATCTTGACATGGGTGGGGAACGTTGCGCCGCCCATACCCACGATGCCGGCGTTCTTGACGGCCTCGACCATCTCGTTCACCGTCAGTGCGTTGGGATCTGCGGGGGCCTGGACCTCTTCAGACAGTTCGTCCTGAAAATCGTTCTCAACGACCACGGACATCATGTCGCCGCCCATGGAATAGGGGCGGGGCTCCACTGCCTTGACCTTGCCGGAAACGCTGGCGTGGATCGGCGCTCCCAGACCATGGAACTCGCCGATTTTCTGGCCCACCTTTACATGGTCCCCCACCTTTACCAGCGGGGTGCAGGGTGCGCCAAAGTGCATCGACATGGGGATGACCACCTCTGCCGGCGGTGCCAGCTGCTCGATGGCCTTTTCATTGGTCGCGGCTTTCATGTCATTGGGATGAACGCCGCCAAAGAAAGCTTGTGCCATTGTCTTCACCTCATTTTTACTACTGATAGCAAGCCGCGGGCTGACAGTGCCCCATCCAGCGGAAGGATGGGGCATGGCAACTCCAGCGATACTATCACATACTGTTGGCTATTCTACACCAAATTTTTAAAGATGTCCAGACTATGAACATGAGTTTTTATGGAATTCCACCCTTTTTCTGTCGCTTTTTTAACACTTTTGGTCATTTTTACCCATATCCCGGAATTTGCGCCCAGTTTCTGCGGGTCCACTTGTCAATTCCGCCAAACCATGATACACTGGATCTCAGTATTCTGTCGGTATCCCCGATAATCCACGAAATCAGAAAGGTTTTCCCCTATGACACCTCAACAAATTGACCGAAAATCACAAAAGCGGGCAGCGCGGGAGCTTTTGAAAACCGCCCAGATTTCTCCCCGCGCAATGACGGTGCTTTATCTGCTGGTGCTGCTGGCGCTGAATCTCATCAACGTCCTCAGCAGCGGCGTGTTTTCCACCTTTGTTTATATTCTTGCTTCCTTGATGAGCACCGTGCTCTCCGCGGGTTTTTTTCTCTACTGCATGGCGGTCCGCCGGGGCGAGCGGGCGGAGTATCTGACGCTGTTTGACGGCTTTTCCTTTGCGGGGCGTTTGATCGGTCTCAACCTGCTGATGGGGCTTTTGATCGGGCTGTGGGCGACACTGTTCATCATTCCCGGCATCATTGCCTCCTACCGCTTCCGGTTTGCACCCCTCAATCTCTATGAAAATCCGGACGTGGGTATTCTAGGTGCGCTGGCCATGAGTCAGCGGCAAACTGTGGGGTATAAGGGGCAGCTCTTCCTTCTGGACTTCAGTTATCTGGGCTGGTGGCTGCTGGCATCGATTCCCTTTTTGATTCAGAAATTTCTGTTGTACCGGGAAATTTTTCAGCTTGTGAACGTTGCCATGCTGGACCCCCTGGCTCCGCTGCCGGTTTTGAACGTCTCCGAAATTTTGTTTCTCCCCCTCTGGGCGTGGACGGTGATTGCCGGGCTGTGGATGCTGGCGGTGTCCGTTTTCTACCTGCCCCACTTCCGCTGCGTGGAGCTTTCCTACTTTGAAACCGCCAAAGCCACCTCCGGAGTGGGCTTCGGGCAGACGCCGCCGGACGGCCTCGGCGGATTTTAAGAACGCCTTGACCCGCGGCGCGTACCACCAACTTATCTTATAAAAAATATCCCGCTGCGAAATAAATTCGCAGCGGGATATTTTTTTGATCCGCAACGCGGCTTTACAGGCTGGGAAACTCCCGCCGCACATAGCTGCTGCGCCGCAGCGCCAGCGTCAGCAGCGCGGACGCCGCAATGCCAAAGCCCGCCTGCACCAGATTGCTGGGGATGCCCGCAAGCCCCCCCGCCGGATTCCCGGCGAGAATGGCGTCATACAGGCAGTAGCCCGCCACCATGATGACCTCCGCCGCGACGCCGCAAATCACCAGCGCGCCGGGCTTATCCCGGAGCCTCCGGTAAAGAAGCGCCGCCGTCACGCCCATGAGGGCCTTGATGACCAGCGTGGCGGGAGCGTAGATGACATACCCCGCCAGAAGGTCGGCCAGCGCCGGACCGACGCCGCCTGCCACCGCGCCCCAGACGGGACCCAGCAAATAAGCGCCCAGCAGCACCACCGCGTCCCCGAGATTCATATACCCTCCGGTGGGAGACGGCACCGTCAGCACCATGGTCCCCACGCATCCAAGCGCCGCCAGCAGCCCTGTTAAAACCAGTGTCCTGGTCCTTTGTTCCGCTGCCCCGCGCTGATGCTCCACTGTCTTTTCCATCCCTTTTTCTCCTTCCGCGCTCTTGTTGTATTGCTATCATAGCGGATTTGTGATATTGTTGAAATATTCAAATAACTATTTTTTTATAAGGTCAGATAGGAGGGCGGCACCGTGCTGACTTACGCTGTGGAGGACCGGGGCAGCCTGCCCCTGTACGAATATCTCTATCGCTGCATCCGGCAGGACATTCTGCGGGGCGTTCTCACCGCAAACCAGCGCCTGCCCTCCAAGCGGCAGCTGGCGGACCATCTGCGCTTGTCCGTCATCACGGTGGAAAACGCCTATGCGCAGCTGGAGGCGGAGGGGTATCTCTATACCCTGCCCCGGCGGGGGTTTTTTGTCTCCCGGGTGGAGCAGGCCCCGGCGGCGTCAAGCCCCGCGCCGGTCCCCACCCCGCCGGAGGCGCGGACGTGGAGGCTGGACCTCACGCGCAATCAGGTGGACGGCTCCAAGTTCCCGGTATCCACCTGGGCACGGCTTACCCGACAGGTCCTCTCGGAGGGGGACGCGTTCTTCGCCCCCATGCCCCATCAGGGGCTGCTGCTTTTACGGCAGGCCATCGCCCAGGACCTGCGGGATTTCAAGGGCATGGCAGTCTCTCCGGAGCAGATTGTTGTCGGCGCCGGTGCGGAATACCTGTACCTGTTGCTGGCGCAGCTTCTGGGAGCGCAGGCGGTCTTTGCGCTGGAGGACCCGGGCTATCCCAAGATTCGGCAGGTTTACGCCAAGTGCGGCGCCGTCTGCCGCCCCGTCCCCATGGACCGGCAAGGCATCAGCCTTTCCGCGCTGAATGCTTCCGGGGCCACCGCCGCCCACATCTCCCCCGCCCACCATTATCCCACCGGCATCGTCACCCCCATCGCAAGGCGGCAGGCCTTGCTGCGCTGGGCGGAGGAGCGAAATGGCATCATCATCGAGGACGACTATGACAGTGAGTTCCGCTTTGCAGGCCGTCCCCTGCCCACCCTGCAAAGCATTGATACCGGCGGGCGGGTGATTTACATGAACACCTTCTCCCAGACCATCTCCCGCTCCATGCGCATCGGCTTCATGGTCCTGCCACCCCACCTGCTGGAGCAATACCGCCGGGAGCTGGATTTTTATGCCTGCACGGTCCCGGCGCTGGAGCAGCACGTGCTCTCCCGCTTTCTCAGCGGCGGATATTTTGAGCAGCACCTCTCCCGGATGCGAAAGGAATACCGCGCCCGGCGCGGGGCGGTGCTGGACGCCTTCCGCACCAGTCCCTTTGCCCGCCGCGTGACCATCTCGGAGCAGGGCTCCGGCCTCCATTTCCTGCTGCGGCTATCCACCACCCTCTCCGACGAGGACCTGCGCCGCCGCGCCGAGGGGCACGGCGTCCGCCTGGGCTTTCTCTCTTCCTATGCGGCGCTCCCCCACCCGGAGTACGCCCACACGCTGGTGGTGAATTACGCCGCTTTGGACCCCTCGCAGCTGGCCCAGGCCATGGCGCTTTTGGCCGACGTCTTTGCGGAGACGGAAAGCACACCCCCTCCCGACTCCGCATCTTTTTCCGCGAAATAAAGACAAGTGGGAGCCGCTCCAAAGGAGCGGCTCCCACTGATTGAATGCCTGCTGTAAAATTTTCGGTCCTGTCCGCGCTCACTTCACGCGAACGATGCAGGAGACGGACGCGCCGTCCCAGGAGGCGGTGATCGTTGCGCTGCCGCCGCTCACGGCGGTGACCGTTCCGTCACCGGCGACGGTGGCCACAGCGGAGTTGGAGGTGCTCCATGTCAGGGCCGTGGTGACACCTGTGAGCTTGAGCTGGAATTTCTCGCCCTTTGAAAGGGTCATATCCTCCCGGTTCAGCTTATGGGCGCCGCCGGAGCCGTTGTCGCTGTTTGAAGAAGCAGGCGCGGAGGGCAGCGAGCCGCTGGCGGTGATGCGCACGATGCAAACGCCCTTCTTGCTCCCGTCGCTCACCAGCACGTTGGTGGTGCCGCCGGAGACCGCGGTGACCTTGCCGCTACTATCCACCGAGGCGATCCCGTCATCCTCACTGACCCAGCGGTAGCTGCCGCTGCCGCCGGAAACCGTGATGGTATGGCTTTCGCCCAGATTCTTCAAGGTGAAATCCGTGGTGCTCAGCTTCAGTCCGTCCGGCAGCTTGGACGCCGCCGTGTAATCCGTCTCCGGGGAAACGGTCTGGCCGCCCTCGCCGGGGGCGGTGGTCCCCTCCGACTCACCCGGCATCACGCCGGGGTCCGGCGTCTCTTCCTCGGGAGTCTCCGGCTGCACCGGCGTCACCTCCTGGGTGGGAGGGGTGACCGGCTTCTGCCCGGCAAATTTTTCGGCGACCTTGTCTCCCCAAAGCAGGTATACCAGCAGCCCCACCATCACCATAATCAAAACGATCAGCGTGGGCGTAATAAAATTCATCTGCTGCCGCCCAGCCACCCGGTGGCCGCTGTGGCTGCGGGGGCGGCGGATTTCCTCGCCGTCCTGAAGCGCCTCTTCCTCTTCACAAAAAGGACAATCCTCATACGTATCGGAGTATCTCTCCCCACAGTTGGGGCAGCGTTTCATAGCCATGGCAATCCTCCTGTTGCTCCCATTTTCATTATTTACATAATATCGGCTTTTTCCATGGCAGTCAAGACCGGTCCGTCGAATTTTCGTGAATTTTCCGCTTTTCTCTCCGCCCGCTTTGCTGCTTGGCGTTCCGTGCCCTTCTTTTCCTTTCCTGTCTCAGCTCTTCGGCGTGGTTTGCCTCATACCCCCGCGAAGTGAAACACGGCCCCCACCACGGCAGAAAGCGCGATAAATACCACGGGGTGCCACGTTCTGGTCCGCTTCCCCCAGTTGGACAGCACCAGTACCGCACCGGAGAGCACCCACGCCTTCCAGCGAAACAGGTCCGGCAGGCATCCGGTCGATCGGAAGCGCTCCACATTCAGCAGGGCAATCGTCACCACCGTGATGCCCGCTGCGGCGATCAGAGCGGTGGACGCGGGCCGAAGTCCGTAAAACGCCGCCTCCACAAGCCGATTGTGCCGAACCTGCTCCAGCGCCCGTGCAATCAGCAAAATGATAATGATGGAGGGCAGCGCCAGCGCCGCTGTGGCGATCACTGCCCCGGGGATTCCCGCCGTGGTGTAGCCCACATAGGTGGCCATATTCACACCCATGGCGCCGGGCGTGGACTCCGACACCGCCAGCATGTCCGCCAGCTGGGCATGGGTGAACCACCCGCTTTTATCCGAAAGGTCGTAGAGAAAGGGAATGGTGGCCATGCCGCCGCCGATGGAAAATAATCCCACCTTGAAATATGCCCAAAACAGCTGCCAGTAGATCATGCTCCGCCCGCCTTCCGCGCCCCGAACTGCTGCACCAAAAGGCCCACGGCAGCTGCCGCCAGCACAAACCACACCGGAGAGACGTCCACAAAAATGCCGAGGGCAAATACCACGATAAAGATGCCCAGCGTCCAGCGGTCCACAATGGATTTTTTCACCAGCTTGACCACCGCGTTAAAAATCAGCACGCACACACAGGCCCGAATCCCGGCAAAGGCGTTTTGTACCCAGCCAAGGTCCGAGACATGGGTAATAAGACCCGCCAGCAGCACAATGATGACAAGGGACGGCAGGATGAATCCCGCAGTCGCCGTCACGCCGCCTAAGTCCCCCGCCCGCTTGCGTCCCACAAAGGTGGAGAGATTCACCGCGATGACGCCGGGCGTGCACTGCCCGATGGCGTAGTAATCCACCAGCTCCTCCTCCGTCACCCACGGCCGCTTTTCCATCAGCTCCCGCTAAAGGATGGGCAGCATGGTCGTGCCGCCGCCAAAGGTCATCAGGCCGATCCGCGCAAACAGCCAGAAAAGCGTCCAAAGCTCCCGCAATCGCGTCTTATTCCACATAGCCGTACAAGCCCCTGACAGACACCTCGCCGGAGCGGATGGTCCGCCTGCGCCCCTCCGCATCCTCCACGATCAAGCCGAACGCCTCATCGATCCCCACGGCGGCGGCAACCTCCCGCCCGCTTGGAGAGAGCAGCTGGACCGTTTTCCCGAGATTCACGCAATCCCGCCGGTAGGATGCAAGATACGGCTGCAAATCGCCTGCTTTCAGCGCGCCGTACAGCCGGTCCAGCTCCTCAATGAGCGCCGCCGCCAGCGCGGGCCGGGAGACCGGCCGTCCCAAAGCCATGGCAAGGGAGGTGGCAATTTCCGCCACCTCCGGGGGGAAATCCCCGGCACTCTGGCACACATTGAGGCCGATGCCCACCACCAGAGATTGCAGCCGTCCCGTCTCCGCCTCCAGAGAAAGCTCCGTCAAAATGCCGCAGAGCTTCTTGTTGCCCAGCACCGGGTCGTTGGGCCACTTCACCTGCGGACGGACGCCGCACACCCGCTCCACCGCGCTGCACACCGCGATCCCCGTCATCGCCGTCACCGGCGCAAGACGCTCCGCGCTCAGCTGGGGCCGCAGCAGCACCGTGAGATAGATGCCCTGATCCCGGGGGGAGCAGAAGCTGCGGTCCATTCTCCCCCGCCCGGCGCTCTGGCAGTTGGCCACGATCACCGTGCCGTCCGCCGCGCCGGAAAGCGCAATCTGCTTTGCATAGGTATTGGTGGAATCGATCTCGTCAAAGCAGCAGATCTCCAGACCCACCGTCTGGGTCGGTCCCATGAAGCTGCGGATCTCCACCTCCGTCAGCGCGTCCGGCGCACCCGCGAGACGGTATCCCAGCCCCGTGCGGGCCTCGATCTCATATCCCTCCCGCCGCAGCGCGTCCACTGCCTTCCAAACGGCGGCGCGGCTCAATCCCAGCTGGCGGCTGAGCTCCTCACCGGAAAAATAGGCCCCCTTCTCCGCCCGCAGCAGTTCCAATACATCCTGTCGGCTCACGGTCATTCCCCCTTTTCAGGCAACACCGCCCGCAATTTCAGCGGGGCGTTGCTTTCGCGTATTTTTCAGTTTATCATGATTTTCGCCTTCTGTAAATTCCAAAGCCGCCCCGCAGCAAAAAAGCCGCGGGACCCACGGCCCCGCAGCTTTTTTAAGGTTCCGCTGTACTCTCCGTGGAAGGCTCCCCTTCCTCTCCGTCGGCGGCAGTGTCCGCCATCGTCTGGTCCGGGGTTTCCTCCGGCATCTGAGTCGGGGCCTCCTCTGTCGTCTGGGCCGGAGCCTCCTCCGGCGTTTGGGCCGGGGCTTCCTCCGGCGATTCAGCCACCGCCACGCCCCGCAGCACCGCCTGCACCACCCAGCGGGTGGCATGTCCGTTTCCCGTGCAGGTGGACAGCGTCACCACGCGGTCGTTGACCGTGGGGGTGATCCCCGTTTGAATCACGGATTGGGCCACGCAGTAATCCAGAAACGCCTGCTTGCTCTCCTGTCCGGAAAAGCCGATCTGATAGGTCTCTCCGGAGGTGGACACCTCGTAGGCGGCGAAGATGTCATACTTATGGCTTCCGGTGTCGTCGGTGAGATAGACGCAGGGGTGGGATGCCCAGTAGCTTTGCTTTTTGTAGTTTTTCAGGGAGGCAAACATGGAGCCGTTGTTCATCCGGTGCCCGTAGACAACGGTGTTGAAATCGCTCAAATCCCCGCTGCTTCGGCTCTCCAGAAAGATGGCCCCCACGGCGCTGGATTGCTTTTTCCACGTGTGCTTCAGGTAGTAGAAATTGTCCGTCCCCTGCACCAGCGGATAGGAGATGGGCGTGCCGGGAATCAAAATCCAGCCCAGCACGTCGCCATTCACCTCCCGCAAGGCGGTGAAGTCCATGCTGCGCAGCGCGTCGGCATAAGGGTCCACGTAGGGCTCCCCCGCCGCGCCCTCTTCTGCGGGGGCGCTCTCCACCGCCGGAGTCTCCAGAGCGGTGAAGTCGGGAAGCTCCACCAGAGACTGCGCCTCGGCGTAGGTCTCCTCCCCCTTTTGATAGTCCAGCTCGCGGCAGAGCAGCATGGCGGCGCTGCCGACAAATACCGCCGCCAGAATCACAATTAAAATGATGCGCAGCTTTCGATTCACTGTCATTCTTCCTTCCGCCGTTTTCTTGTTCCATCATACCGTCTTTTTTTGCTGGAAGCAAGGGCCCGGACAGCTGTCCGGGCCCTTGTTTTTTCTGTTTCGGTCTTGCCGCAGGGACTTATCTCGCGTTGTCGTCCTTGCGCTTCTTGCCGGAGATGGCCAGCCACACCAGTCCCACGCCGGAGACCGCTGCCGCCAGAATCCACGTCATCAGCGTGTCGCCGGTCTTGGTGGGATCGGCAAACTCATCCAGAGGCACTTCCTCATCGGGGATGTCGGTGGTGGGGGCGTCAGTGGTGGGGACGCTCTCATCAGGGATATCGGTGGTGGGGGCGTCCTCGTCGGGGATGATGACAGGGGAATCATCGTCGTCATCGTCATCACGGCCTGGATTGTCATTGCTGTAACGGTTGATGACGGTGAAGCTGTAAACGCCGTCCACGGTGGTCTTGTTGACCTGATAGCTCCAGTTGTCGCCCAGGCTCTCCTCGCTGACGGTGTAGTCAACGGGCTTGCCGGCGCTGTTCTTGGCGAATTCGCCGAAGCTGGCCTTCCAGGCCTGGGTCTCGACCTCGTCCACGACGCCGTCCAGCGTCACGCTGGCATAGCGCTCGCCGCCAGCCGTCAGGTAGAGGGTAACTGCCTTTTCGCGTCCATCGGGCCAGCTCTTCTCCACATCGATGCGGACGGTAGCCTGCTCATGGGTGTTGGTCATGATATAGTCGTTGCTGACGTTGGCTTCGCCGCTTCCGGTATAGCCGGGAACATTGGTGAGCGTCGCGTCAAATGCGTGGTAGCCGGTTGCGTCGGTATAGCCGACTTCCTTTGCGGTGTAGGGCGCCACATAGCCGTTCACATAGGTGTCGAAGGTGAAGGTGGCTCTGCCGGCGTCGCCATCTGCCGCGATCTCCTTGCTGCCAATCAGCTTACCGCCGTTGTCCCGCAGCTCCACGGTGATGCTCTCGGGCCGGATGCCGTCGGCGTTGCCGCCGTCGTTCCACACCTTGGTGACGCTGATGCCGTCCATGTTGAGTTCGGGATTGTACTCGTATGCGTTGGTGACATGCACCGTGGCGGTGCCGGTTCCAACGCTCACATTGTGCGCGCCCGCCTCGGGATAGGTGACTGTGGTCGTGAGACCGTAGTTGGTGATGTCTGCGCTCTCCTCTGTCACGGTGTAGGTGCCGGTGGGCAGACGTAGCTCGCCGTCCACGGTGACGCCGGTTGCAAGGACGCCGTCCGCAGTGGTATTGCCAGTGACGGTGGCCTGATAAAGGTAGGTCTTGCCGGCATCGAGGGTGTCGGTTGCGGTGAAGTTGAAGGTCTTTTCCTCATTCTTCTGCAGGCCCGTCACATGCTTGATGATTTGCAGCGTGCCGTAATCCCGCTGGTTGGTGATGGAGCCCACCGTCATTCTCTCGTCGCTGTCGTCGGTATGCTTCACCATCCAGCCGTCCTCCGAGGTAGCGGTGTAGTCCGTAAAGCCCGCCACTTCCTTGGCCGTGTAGGTGTAATCGGGGTCCAGATTCTTCCACTCGGCAACCCATGCGTAGACTTCCTGCGTCGGGTTATCAAGGGTATCGCCGTTGAGGACGATTCTCTCGCCGGTGGCGGTAAAGGTCGTGTCGCTCTCCGCCTTGCGGTAAAGCGCAAGGGTGACGGAGGCGTTTGCGGGGGCTTCGATGGTCTCGCCGTTCACGTCCGCCCAGGCCTTGATGACCTGCAGGCTGGTCTGGGGCTGGTTGGTGACAACCAGCTTGCCCTCGGTCAGCTGGATGGGAGAACCCTCGCAGTTGGAATCCTCCGCGCCGTAGATGGCGGCGGTGGTCTTGTAGTACTGGATCAGCGCGGTGTGGTCTGCGTTCCACGCGTCGCGGTCATGGACCGTCTCCACCTTCACATAGCCCAGAACGTCCGTGCGCAGCACGTAACCGTCGGGAGCGGACTGTTCGGTGATGGCGTAGATGCCGTCGTCGCTGTGGGTAAAGGTATGGCTGGCCACGCCGTTTTCAGTGGTGGCGGTAATGGGAGCCGTGTCCCGCTTGGTCAGGGCGAAGATGGCGTTGGATTCCGTGATGGTCTCGTTGGACAGGGAATCAGTCTTGCGGATCTGAACGGTCACATCGTCCTGAACAGTCTCAGTGGTGTAATCCGGCGTCGTAATGGGCGCGTCATACACCGTGAGGGTGCCGTAGGTGCGGCTTTCACCGATGCCGGTGTCCGCCGTCCAGTTCTGCTCGGCGGTGTCGTCGCCCTTCACAAGGCCGACGAACCAGCGATACAGGTCATGGAAAAGTCCGCTGTCGGGCTGAATCAGCTTCACGTCGGCATTGCCGTCGGCATTTTTCTGATTCACGTTGATCTTCCAGATCGTCTCGTCCACCGTGTAGCCGGTGGGGGGTGTGATCTCCTTGAGATAGAAGGTGTTGCCGGTGCTCAGCATGGTGTCATCCAGAACCACGGTGGTCACGCCGGTGATGGCGTCTGTGGCCGCAGTGGTCAGGACCAGATTTTTGCAATCCGCGTCGGAGTAGACCTCGAAGATCGCGCCGCCCAGAACCTTATTTTCGTCCGTGGTCACGTCGGAGGACTTCTTCACGATGGTGAAGCGGGCCTCATTCTGTGCCGCGTCCAGCTGATAGTCGTTCCGGAAGCTCATGCTGGAGGTGCCGGTGTTCACGGTGACGGTCTGCCCGTAGAGGCCGTCGACATTTGCAATGGCCTTGCCGTCGGTGCCGTAAACGCTCAGTGCGTAGCCGTTGATGTGCGCGCCGCCGGTCACGGTGCCGCTTTCTGTGATCTCATACAGCTCGCTGACGGTGTAAGCGCCGTCTGCGTAGCCCGCGCTGGTGGGCAGGTTATTCAGGGTGACGCTGCCCGCGCCGGTAACGGTGATGAGATCGGAGGTTGCGCTGCTGGTGAAGTGGGCATCGCCGTAAGTGCCGTTCAGCTCGGCGGGAGCGGTGACGGTGAAGCCGAAGGTCCGGTTCGCCGCATCGGCTCTGGTCTCGCCGCTGAGGGTCTTGGTGATGGTGAGTGCGCCGGTTTCCCGGGTGTTGTACACAGTGATGGCCTTCGCGTCCACCGTGTTGGTGATGAGATAGTCGTTCGCCGCGCTTCCGGTGATGGCGTTTGCAGCGATGACATAGTTGGTGGTCACCGTCACGGTGCCGTCAGCGTTGTGGGTGTAGGTCAGAGACGGGGTGACCTCGATCTGCCAGGAGCTGTTGCTCTTGGTATAGCCCGCGGGGGCAGTGGTCTCCGTCAGGGTGTACGTGCCTGCCGTCAAACCGTCGAAGGTGGTGCTGCCGGTCACGGCGCCGGTTTTCTGTCCGTTTGCAGTGGTCCACTGGGAAACGGTGCTGTCGCCCTTTGTCAGGGTGAACTGGGCAGGGGCGCTGGTGATGGCGCTGATCCCGTCGGTCTTGTTGACGGTGAAGGAGGTGGTTGCGCCTTCCACGCCAATTTCCGTGGGGTTATAGGTGTTTGCAATGTAGACCTCGTCAGAGATGACTTCCTGAGGGCCGTCGTTGGTATAGCCCAAGGCCTTGCCATCGGTGATGGCGGTGCCCGCGATCTTGGTCTCCGTCACACGGTAGGTGTACGGGGCAAGGTCGCTCTGCGCCTCCATCAAGAGGCCGGTGAGGGTAACGAGAGCGTTGGTTCCGTCGGTGGTGGTGAGGACCAGCAACCCGTTATCAACGTTTGCGTTGTAGGGCCCTGCCATCAGATTGGCACTAGTGAGGGTCACATTCTCCCAGTCGCTTGCGGCAGTTTTGCGCTGCACCTGGAAGGTCACATTGTCCAAGACTGCCTTGTTGGCGGTGCTGTTCTCCATGTCGCCGCTTCCGTGGTTCCACGTCTTGGCAACGTTGATGTTGCCGGAAACGTAATCGTTCTTTGCAACAGCCACAGTGGCGGTGGCGTCAGTGACACCGTCGTGGGTCGCGGTGTTGGTATAGGTGGCAAAAGTCGTGGTCACGGGGATCGTGGCGGTGTAGTACAGCACCACGGCGTCGCCGTTTGCATTGATCGTGCCGCTGGCGTTGCCAGAGACCAGCGTGGCGACGTTTTTGCCGTCGATGGTCATGGTGTCGCCCACAGTGTAGCTTGCGCCTGCCGTGCCGGTGACGGTGACCTTGAAGAGGGCCGTTACCGTGTCGGTGTTGGCGGGAAGCGTCGTCCAGGAGGCGCTGTCGCTCCACTTGGACTCTGTGGCATAATCGCTTGCGTCAAAGTTGGTAGCGGTATACTGCTCGGTATAGACCTGCTTGGTAAGGCCAGTGACGATGGGGGTATTCTCCACGGTCGCGGTCTTAGTGGTCGCGTCATAGTTCTTGATGGTTCCGGTGACAGTCCCGACCACCCAGTCCCAGATGTTCTGGAAGAGGTTGCCGCCCGCTTCTCTGGGGGCCTTCACGTCCTTGAGGGTGCCGTTGGTGCCTGCCACGGTGAAGCTCCACTCGGTTTCGTTCTTCTCATAGCCGGAGATGGTGCTCTTTTCCACGAGGGTATAGTCACCGGGCATGAGGTTTTGGAAGGTGGCAATGCCGTTTTCATCGGTGGTGGCTTCCATGGTTCCACCGGGGATGGCGCTGCTGCGCAGGGTGAACACCACGCCCGCAAGGGTGGTTCCGTTGTTGGCGGAGCTGACCTTGAGGACCTTGAAGTCCGTGTCGCTGATAGCCTCAGCGGGATAATAGGTGTTGGTGATCTCAGTGCCGTCCACGATGGTGGTCCAATAGCCTTCCACTTCCTGCTTTACGGGGTTACTGCCGGAAACGGTGGCGGTGCCGTAGACCACGACGCGGCCGTCGCTGTTGAAGGCCTGACCGTTGATTGCGGTTTCCTTCACGGTGTACTGGATTTCGTTATGCGCGGCGGTATTGTCGTACTTGGGGAGGGTAGTATAGGCGGTGGTCCAGCTGTCGGTCGCCGTCAGAGTCTTTTCGGTGCCCGCAACCAGCTCGTTGCCCACATACACGCCCACGGTGATGCTGTTGGCCCGCATGTCGGTATCGACGGCTTCCTGCTTGGTTTCGTTCCATTCCTTCCAAGTCTTGGTGACGGAGATTTCGTCCGCCAGCTGAGACTTGAAGTAGGGGTTCACAACCGTCTTGGAAGCATTCTCCGTGCTCATCGTGCCGGTCTGCTCGACGGGCAGGGTGGATGCGTAGCCGGAGCGGTTGGTGCTGGTGATGCCGGTTTCCACCACGCGGTACCCCACGCCGTAGGGCACGCCGGTGATGGTCACCGCGCCGATGCCCTCGGTGGGCGCTGCGCCGTTGCGGTTGCCGCTAATCGTGAAGGTATAGGTGGCATTCAGCGCGCCGTTATTATTGTAGGTGCCGCCGGTGATGGGTGTTGCGGTGCTGCCATTGCCGATGACCACGGTCAGGGCGAAGGTATCGGTTGTGGCGGGGGCCTGACTCTTGTTCGTATCCCAAGTGACGTTCTTGGTGACGGTCAGGCTGTGGGTGGTGCGCGCATAGCGGTTTTCCACCACCACGGTGTTCACCCCGGTGCCTAGCGTAACGGTCTGGCTGACGGTCTCAGCACCGGTCAGACTGCCGTCCGCGATCCTCGTCTGTCCGGTGTAGCCGGTGACGGCGGGCCGGTTTTCGCTGAAGCGATAGCTGCCGGTATTCAGGCTGCCAGTGCTCTTGCTGGCGGAATAGTACCCGCCGACAGCGTTGTAGGTGAAATCAGCCTTGGCGAAGGACACGGACTGGCCCGCGCCGGTGCCGTAAGAAACGGTGGTGGTGGCGGGAATCTTGGTCGCATCGTCAATAAAATAGCGCTTCTCGATGCTCAGCGTCCCCTTGGCGTGCTGGTTGGTGACGTCCACCGTATAGCTTCCGCCATTGCCGCTCAGGCCGGAGATGGTGGCGCTATAATGGGTGTTGGTGGTGATGGTGTAGTTATCGGACGTCTCCGTGGACTTCGCGCTGGCATCCACGGTGAAGGTCTTGCTCTCGTGGGTGGGATACGCGGCGGAGGGGGTGGTCTCTTCGTACAGCGTATAGGCGCCGTCCTTGAGATCCTTGGCGTTCAGGGTGATGGTCGCATTGCCGCTTGCGTCGGTGGCAGCGGGAGAGCCAACCTTGACGTTGTCGGCGACCGCACCCTCGTAGACCTGGAACTTGGCACCGCTCAGATTCGCGCCGCTGTCCTTATCGGTCTTGTGGATGTTCAGGGTCACGGTGTCACTGGTGGTGCTATTTGCATAGGCCCAGTAGGTGTTGATCAGGGCGGTGTTCCCGCCGGTCACGACCCACTCGCCGCTGTCGCCGTTTTGGGCGACGCCGTTCGTGACGGACAGGCCGTTGACCTTGCTCTCGGAAATGGTGTAGCCGCTATCTGCCTTGGGCAGGCTGGCGGTGATCGTCCAGACGTTGCCGTTGACGGAGACGTTGGCGCTGTCAGCGCCGTTGATGCTGGCCTTGGCGGCGGTGACGGTGCCGGTATAGGTCTCGCCGCCGCTGGAAATGGTCACGTTGATGCTATTGCGGTCACCCGCAGTGTTGCCATTCCAGGTCTTGGTGAAGGTATAAGTCTCATAGGGGTGATAGGTGTTGGTGATCACGGTTCCCGCCGGGGTATAGGAACCGCTGGCTACCATCGACCACTGGCTGGATGCCGCGAAGATCACCTGACCTGCGGTGAAGGTGATGCCTTCCACATCGCAGTGCATCCCGCTGATGAAGGAAGCATTCTCCACGTCGAACTTCATGGATGGATTCTTAGCGCTAAATGCAGTCGCGAAGTCGGCCTGCTCAGCAGGGGACAGGGGCGCCGCGGTCCAGACGATCGTGGGGGACTGCCCGGTGCGCTTTGCCACGATGGCGCTGGTGGAGCTCACGGTGATGTTCTTGTTGTCGCCCTCGGTAATTCTACGGAACTCGTTGATACCGACAGCCTCGTATTCATGATAGCTTTCCTGATAGCCGTCCGGAACCGCGGTCTCACGGGCATAATAGGTATCGTCGTTGTCCAGCCCGTACCAGGTGTAGGTCCACAGGTTGGCAGCGTTCAGCGTGACGGGGCTGCCCTCCTTCTCACCATCTTCGTCATAGAGCTGCACGGAAATGCTGCCCGGGCGGGTGGACGCGGAGGTTTCCTCGGCCCACACCTTGCTGACGGTGTACATGCCGCCGCCCATGGCGTAATTGTTGACGAGAGTAGCGGAAGCTTCGCCGCCATCTGTCACATTGGCATTGGCAGAAGTGGTGCCGCCGTTGGCGGTGTAGTGCTCGGGCGCGCCGGTGACGCTCTCGTTGATGGTATATGCGCCCAGCGTCAGGTTGGAGAAGTCGACCGAGCCGACCCACTTCATGGTGGTCTCGTTATAGCGGAAGTTGGTGATGGTAGCGCTTCTCGCTTCCGGACCGGTAAGGCCGACTGCCACGGAATAGTCGTCCATGTCGGCGTCCATTCCAACGCCGGTCACTTCCTTGGTCACAGTCAGGTTGCCCTTGCCGGGGTTGGCGGGCGCCATGTGACGGGAGAACCACACGTTATCGATCAGGTTGCCGATGGTAATGTCGTAGCTTTGCGTCGCGCCTGCCACGAAGAAGAACCGGGTAGCGTACTGACCCGCGGGCACCTTGTATTGACCGTCGTACATTTCCCACTGATTTTCACTCGTATAGCCGTTCCAGTAGCTTCCGCTCAGTTCGCTGGTGGTGGTCACCTTGCGCACTGTGGCCGTGACGGTCTGGTCCTTACCGTCGCCTGTCACCAAGGTATAGTGGCCCGTCGCGTCGGTGCCATTACCCAGCACCCTTGTAATCATGGCGGTAACAACTGCTTGCTGTTGATTCTGGGGAACGCCCGCAAGCAGCTTCTCCGCGTCTACGGTGGACATGATGACCACATACATGGTGTCCGTTGCCGTCTTCATGTAGTTGTTGCTATTGTTTCCAGCGCTTTTTGCATTTCTGGCCCGGTGGGCCACCTGCCAGCTGAGGTCGCTGCCCGGCTGGGTCAGCACATCCTGATAAAGGGAGCCGGCGTGCTCGGCATTCAATTCCGCAAACTTTTCTCCAGCATTTGCGGAGGGCTTATCGTCTTCGGTTCCATAGACGCCTATATCCTGAGTGTACTGACCGATTTCAATTTCGCCCCCTGCGGACGTTGTGCTCCAGTGGGCGGAGCCGCTTTCAAAGCTGCCGTTCTGGATCGCCATGTAGTAGGGGGCCTGATACACGCCGGAGGTATACTGGTTCTCTCCAGCGGTGGCCACCACATAGTAGTAGAGGCGAGCCGCGTCGTCGTCGATGCCGGCGGCAACGTAATCCAGCGCCGCGTTGAGGTTTTTACCGGTAGTGTCCACGTTGTACATGTCACCGGTGACTCTCTGCCGGGTCACCGCGGTGAAGGAGTCGGAATTGCCGCTTTCGCTTCTGTACCACGTATAGGTGACTTCCTGACCTGCCTGCGCCACGCCGTTTTTCAGATTGGCGGTCAGATTGCCGTTTTGCAAGATGGCGCCGGTGTCAACGGAAACGACTGTCTCCGCAACGTTGATGGTGAAGATCTCGGTGGTGGTTCCGAATCTACTCGTATAATAGGTGTGCTTGACTTCGGTCGTTCCCGTAGCCGTAGCGGTCGCAACAACCGTATTGTCAGAACTCCCAGAAAGCGTTACGCTCGTTCCGCTTCTGATGGACCAGCTGTGGTTGTTATTGGGATAGTAACCGACCTTGCCCGTCAGGGTCATGGTGTTGTTCACGCCCATGGTCACAGTGGTTCCGGCGGGCTTCTGCACCGTGATGGCGTAGATGGAGAAGGTATCCGCTTCCACCTTGGCGGTGGTATCGTCCACCAGCTCGGTATCCACGGCCGTCGCCTCGGTGACCTTGCTGTCCACGTGATAGACCTGCAGCTGCGCGTCCTCCGCGTCGTCCATCAGGTCGGAATCTTCCATGGAGAACTCCACGTCGATGGGCAGGGAGGGCTGCAGCTCAATGCGCTCGCCGTTCTCGTCCAGCACATAGTCGCCGTTTTCATCCATTTGATAGAAGGTGATATTAAAGGCCGTCAGGGGGGTCTCGTCGGTCACGTCCTCCGCCTGCTCGGTGAGAAGGGCGGAGACGTCCTCCAGCGATACATCCGCGACCTCGACGTCCTCTTCCTCATCCGTGAAGAGCGCCGCGACGGCGTCAATGGCCTTTTCAACGAGGTTCTTATCCTGCGTCTCCTTGGACACCACAGGCAAAATCACCAGCTTGGGCATCTCCTCAAAAGCGCCCTCGGGCACGGACACGTTCACAACGGTGCCCTCATACTCCGCGCTGCCGGTCAGCATGGGGGGCGTTTCGGTGACGATGACCGTCCAGGTCTCGGTGCGGGTGACATACTCTACGCCGGTGGAAGCGCCGCCGGAAGCGGGTTCCTCAGCAGGAACGCTGGGCTCCTCGGAAGGCGTTGCAGGCTCTTCGGTGGGGGTGCCGGGCTCCTCAGTGGGAGTGCCGGGCTCTTCGGAAGGAACGCTGGGCTCCTCGGCGGGGGTGCTAGGCTCCTCGGAAGGAACGCTGGGCTCCTCGGCGGGGGTGCTAGGCTCTTCGACGGGAGTGCTGGGCTGCTCAGCGGGAGTGCTGGGCTGCTCGGCGGGGGCACTGGGCTCCTCGGAAGGAGTGCTGGGCTGCTCGGCGGGGGCACTGGGCTCC
>NZ_JAQUVF010000002.1 GCF_028693505.1 Oscillibacter sp. | reverse complement strand
TTCTACCCGGCAGCCAGCGCCCAGGCACACGCACATTGTGTTACAAAGGAAAAAAACGGCACCCGCAGGCGCCGCTTTCCTCACTCCCAATTTTTAGGAGCATGTTAATTTTCTTCTTGACATTTGCGGGAATTGCCGCATTTTTAACGCCCAGCCGTCACCCAAGCGCCCTGCGGTAGCCCTCCGCCTCGTCCAGCAGCTCTCCCGCGCTTTGCAGCAGGGCGTCCGTTATTTTGCTGCCGCCGGTGATCCGGGCCAGTTCCGCCTTGCGCCGCTCCCGGTCCAGTGAGACGACACGTGTAAAGGTTCTTCCCTTGCTCTCCCCCTTCTCCACGGAGAAATGGGTGTCCGCCATGGCGGCCAGCTGGGGCAGATGGGTGACGCAAAGCACCTGCTTGCGCCTCGAGACCTGGGCAAGCTTTTCCGCCACCTTCTGGGCGGCCCGGCCGGAGACGCCGGTATCCACCTCGTCAAAGACCAGCGTGCCCACGGCCTCCTGCTCCGCCAGCACGTTTTTCAGCGCCAGCATGATGCGGGCCAGCTCGCCGCCGGAGGCGATGCGGGCGATGGGCCGCAGGTCCTCCCCCACGTTGGCGGACATCAGAAAGCGGATGGCGTCGCACCCGTCCACTGCCGGGTCCTTTTCCGCAAAGTCGATGGCGAAGCGGACCTTGTGCATATCCAGCTCCCCCAGCTCCTTTTGGATGCGCTGCTCCAGCGTCTGGGCGGCGGCCTTTCGGACCGCCGTCAGCGCCTTGCCGGCGGCAAAAACGGCGCTCTCTGCCGCCTTTAGCTTGCTCTCCAGCAAAAGAAGGGTGTCGTCCGCCGTCTCCATGGCGCTAAGCTCTCCCCGGCAGCGGTCGAGATACGCGAGCATATCCTCCACCGTGGCGCCGTATTTCTTCTTCAGCCGGTAGAGCTGGTCGCTCCGCCGCTCCACCGCGTCCAGCTCGGCGGGAGAAAAGTCAAATTCTGCCCGTTTGTCCCGAATAATCTCGGCAAGGTCAAACGCTTCACAGCGTACCTGCTCCAATCGGTTGTAGATTTCGGTGAGGTCGCCGCTCAGGGTGCGGATGGTGGCGACGGCGCTTTCCGCGTCCCGCAGGGCGCTCACCGCGCCAGCGCTCTCGTCGTCCCCGTTCAGGCAAAAATCCGCGCCGGAAAGGGCTGAGAGGTACTTTTCCCCGTTACGCAAAAGGTTGCGCCGCGCCGTCAGTTCCTCGTCCTCCCCCGCCGTCAGCTCCGCGCACTCCAACTCGTCGATCTGGAAGCGGAGGCTGTCCATCCGCCGGGCCTTTTCCGCCTCGTCCATTTGCAGGGCGCGGATTTGGGCGCGCAGGTCCGCCATGGCGTCGTACGCCGTGCGGTAGGTGGAAAGCGCGGCTTCGGTCTGCCCGAAGCGGTCCAGATACGCGCCGTGGCGCTCTTCGTCCAAAAGCTGCGTGCCGTCGTGCTGGCCGTGGATGTTCAAAAGCTCCTCGCCGATGCGCCGCAGCTGCGCCACGGTGACGGGCCGTCCGTTGGCACGGCAGAGATTTTTTCCGTCGGCAAAAATCTCCCGCTGCAATAAAAGCTCCCCGTTCTCGTCCACCGCCACGCCGGTCTCTGCCAGAGCGCCAAGGTCCGGCGGCACAGCGGTAAATTCCGCGCTGACGAAGGCTTTTTCTGCGCCGGTGCGGATCAATTCCCGGGAGGTCCGGCCGCCCAGCACCGCGCCCATGGCGTCGATGACAATGGACTTGCCCGCGCCGGTCTCGCCGGTGAGGGCGTTAAAGCCCGGCTGGAACTGGATGTCCGATTCTTCGATGACCGCGATATTTTCAATGTGCAGCAACAACAGCATGGCCTTGTCCTCCCCTTTGGAAGAATAATGCAGGCGACGGAAGTAAAGTCCGCGCCAAAAAACCACTGGAAAGCAGTGTGCGTGAAGAACTATCGCTTTACCGGGAAAGCGCGATGGCGAGAACAATGCCCACCAGCAGAATTCCCGCGCCCGCCAGCAAAACCAAAGACATCGCCATCACAGCATCTCCTTGATCTCCTCGCAGAAGGCGGCGGCGGACTCCGTATCCTGCATCAGCAAAAAGGCGGTGTCGTCCCCGGCCAGCGAGCCGACCATGTAGGTGATGTCCATGTTGTCCAGCGCAGAACAGGCGGCGCTGGCAAGGCCCGGCATGGTCTTGAGGACCACGATGTTCTGGGCCGAGGCGATGCTGGTGATGCTCTCGCGGAAGATGGTGCGCAGCTTCTCCGCGAAATTCAGCTTCGTCCGGTTGCCGGAGACGGCGTACTTGTAAATGCCCTGCCCCACCGGTTCCTTAATAAGGTGCATCTGCTTGATGTCCCGGGAAATGGTGGCCTGCGTACTGGAGACGCCCCGCTCCAGCAGCCGCGTGAGCAGCTGCTCCTGCGTTTCGATATTTTCCTGTGCGATGATCTCTAAAATCATGGTTTGGCGGTCGTTTTTCATCTTACAGCCCTCCCGGCAGCATTTTTTGTGCAAAAACCTCGCAGAAGCTCTTCTCCGTGAGGCGGACCAGCTTCATGGCGTACTTGCTCCGCTTCACCTGCACCTTGTCGTCGGCGCGCAGGGCGAAGGCCCGGCTCTCGTCCACGCACAGATACACAGGCTTGCGGCCGTTGCGCTCCAGCTCCACCGTCAGCACGTGCTCCGGCGAGAGCACGTAGGAGGAAAAGCGCATGTTGTGGGTGCAGATGGGGCAGACCACCAGCGTCTGGGCCACCGGCTCCACCACGGGACCGCCCGCGGACAGGGAGTACGCCGTGGACCCGGTGGGGGTGGAGATGATGACGCCGTCCCCCGCGATGTCCGCCAGATGGCGGCCATCGGAGGAAATCTTCAAATGAATGACGTGGGAGATCGGTCCCTCACGAATCACCGCATCGTTGAGCCCGAGATTGGTGTAAATCTGTTTCCCTTCACGGAAAACGGACACGTCCAGCATCATCCGGGACTCCGTCTGGAAGTCCCAGGCCGCCAGCTTGCGCAAGGTCTCCAGCTCTCCGGCCTCCAGCTCCGCGATGAAGCCCAGCCCCCCCATGTTGATGCCCAAAACCGGCAGCTTGTGCAGGGCGGCCATTTTGGCGAGGTGCAAAATGGTGCCGTCCCCGCCGAAGGTGATGAGCAGGTCCGCGCCCCGCATCTCCTGAGGCAGGGAGCGCACGTCGTAATCGGCAAACGCGCCCGCCTTCTGGTCCTTGAAGGGAGAACAGACCGCCGTCTGGAAGCCCATCTCCCGCAGGATCTTGTCCGCCGCCTTCGTCGCCAGCATTCCCTGATCCCGGTTGGGATTGGGGCAGAGGATAATTTTTTTCGGATTCATATGCCGCTCCCCTCTCCGTGCTCTTTCAAAACCTCGTGGGATTCCGCCACCAGTGCGTCCAAATCAAAGGATTGCTCCTGCCCCGCTCCCTTTTCCAGATACCCCAGATACTCAATGTTTCCCTCGGGTCCCCGGATGGGAGAATATGTAATGCCAAGCACTGTAAAGCCTGAATCCTTTGCATGGGTCAAAAAGTGCTCCAGCACCTCCCGGTGGACGGCGGGGTCCCGGACCACGCCCTTTTTTCCCACCTTTTCCCGTCCAGCCTCGAACTGCGGTTTCACAAGACAGGCCACGTGGCCTCCGTCTCTCAAAACGCCGCAGACGGCGGGCAGGATGAGCTTGAGCGAGATGAAGCTCACGTCGATGGAGGAAAAATCCAGCGCCTCGGGAATCTGCTCGCTTGTGAGATACCGGGCATTGGTCCGCTCCAGACACACCACCCGGGGATCGCTGCGCAGCTTCCACGCCAGCTGTCCGTATCCCACATCCACGGCGTAGATCTTTGTCGCGCCGTTTTGCAGCATACAGTCCGTAAAGCCGCCGGTGGATGCGCCGATATCGGCGCAAACGGTCCCCGCAAGGTCGATGGGAAAGGTTTTCATGGCCTTTTCCAGCTTTAGCCCGCCCCGGCTTACGTAAGGCAGGGCGTTGCCCCGCACCTCGATCTCCGCGTCGTTTGCAACGGCGGTGCCGGGCTTGTCCACCCGCTGGCCCTTGATGAACACCAGTCCGCTCATGATGACGGCCTGCGCCTTCTGGCGGGTTTCCTGCAAGCCCCGCTCCACCAGCAGCACGTCTAGTCGCGTTTTATTACTCATGTGCCATTGCCTCCTCCACCGCCGCCGCGATGGCCGCGCCGTCCAGCCCGAAGCGGTGCTCCAGCTGGGGGACGCTGCCCTCCGGGGCAAAGGTTTTGCCGAGATTTTTTAAGATCAGTTTCTCCGGCGCCATGCCGTGTTCCGCCAAAATGGCGGCGATGCGCTGGCCCACGCAGCCCGCGCCGAAGGAGTCCTCCAGCACCAAAAGCCGCTTCATCTGCCCAAGGCTTGCGCAGACGTCTCCGTGCTCCAGCGGGGAAATGCGGTTTAGCTTCACCACGCCTGCGTGGATGCCGCGGCGCTCCAGCTCCTCCGCCGCATCCAGCAGATGGTTCACCAGCACGCCGTAGGAAAGGATCGTGACGTCCTCCCCCGCCCGCAGCCGGGCGATGGACGCATCCGCCGTGTCGGCGGTAAAGCCGCCCTCCCCGCCCCGGGGATACCGGACCACCACCGGGCCATCAAGCTCGAAGAGCGCCTGGCGCAGCATGTGCCGCAGCTCCGCAAAGCTGGAGGGGCACAGCACGGTAAAGCCCGGGATCTCGGAGAGAAACAGCGCGTCGAAGCAGCCGTGATGGGTCTCGCCGTCGGCGCCCACAAGGCCCGCCCGGTCCACGCCCAGCACCACGTGAAGCCCTTCCAGCGCCACATCGTGAATGAGCTGGTCGTAGCCCCGCTGCAAAAAGGTGGAATAGACCGCGAACACCGGGATCATCCCTTGGGCGGCAAGACCAGCAGCCATGGAAACGCCGTGTCCCTCCGCGATGGCCACGTCGAAAAAGCGGTTTGGAAACGCCCGGGCAAAGGGCGTGAGGCCGGTGCCGTCCGCCATGGCGGCGGTGATGGCGCAAACCCGTGGGTCCTTTGCGGCGCAGTCCGTCAGCGTTTTGCCGAACACGGAGGAAAAGGTCTCGCCCCCCGGCTTGGGCAAAAGCCCCGTGACGGGGTCGAAGGGCCCCACGCCGTGAAATTTGCCGGGATTCTGCTCGGCAAAGGGGTACCCCTTCCCCTTCACGGTGTTCACGTGGACCACCACCGGGCCGTTTTGCTCCCGCGCCCACTGCAAAACGTCGCACAGGCGGGGCAGATCATGGCCGTCGATGGGGCCGAGGTAGGTAAAGCCCATGTCCTCGAACAGCGTGCTGCCGGGCCAGAGCGTCTTTTTCAGGGAGGTTTTCAGCTTGTGGTTGAAGCGGTAGAGCTTATTTTCCATGGGCCGCTTGCCAAAAAGGCCCCGGTACCACTTCTTGAAGTGATAGTAGGCGCTCTTGGACCGCAGAAGGCTCAAATGGGTGGGCATCGCGCCCACGTTGGGGTTGATGGACATGCCGTTGTCGTTGAGAATGACGATCAGCGGCTCCCCGGAGGCCCCGGCGTTATTGAGTCCCTCGTAGGCAAGGCCGCCGGTGAGGGCGCCGTCCCCGATGAGGGCCAGTACGCTGTACGATTTTTCCTGTAAAGTTCTTGCCCTTGCCATGCCAAGCGCCACAGAGACGGAGTTGGATGCATGGCCCGCGATGAAGGCGTCGTGGACGCTCTCATAGGGCTTGGGAAAGCCGGAAAGGCCGTCCAGCTGGCGAAGGGTGGAAAACAGTTCCTGCCGACCGGTGAGGGCCTTGTGGACGTAGCACTGGTGGCCCACGTCAAAGACGAGACGGTCCTCCCGGGTGTCAAACACCCGGTGGATGGCCACCGTCAGCTCCACCGCCCCCAGATTGGAGGCCAGATGTCCGCCGGTCTGGGAGACGTTTTCGACCAGAAATTCCCGCACTTCCCGACAAAGCACCGCCAGATCGCTCTGGGGCAGCGCCTTCACGTCGGCGGGAGAATGAATGGATTCCAGAATCACGGGTTCCTCTCCTCTCAGCGGTGAAAGACATGCAGCGCCCGGCCCGCCCAATAGACCACCCGGGTGCTCTGCTTCATGGCAAAGGTCTTGGACAGGGCCTTGCCGCCGATGGTCAGTCCGGAGATCAGCGCGGTGACGCCCACGGAGATGAGCACGGTGCGGCAGCTCAGGGTGCGCTGCAATTGTGTCACGATGACGGCGCCGGTGGCGCCGCTGACGATGCCGCAGATGTCCCCCACCACGTCGTTGCAGACGCTGGAGACGTGGCTGGCGTTGCGCAGGAGGAACAGCGCCTCCTTTGCGCCCTTTTCCCGGTGGGCGGCCATGGAGTGGAAGGGCTTGGGGTCCGCGGCGGTCACCGCCACACCAAGCACGTCGAACACAATGCCAAGGCAGATGAACATGGCCAAAATCGCAATGGCGATTACCACATCCGCGCCGTCCAGCATCGTCTCAGACGCAAGACTCAACGCCGCGGACAGAGCAACCGCCATGCAAAACACCGTCAAGGCCCATCGGTATTGGGCGGAAGAACCGCCCTTTTTCTCTTTTTTCAAAAAACAGCCTCCGAAAATGGAAACAAAATTCTGCTAAGCCGGCGGCGGCAAAAAAGGTAAATCTTACGGCTTAGGTACGGGTCGGTTTTCCCCAAGGCACACCTCTCGTTGCCGATGGAGGCGGTTCCCCCTTTGGTGCCAAGGTGCGGCGTCGCCCATCCGCACTACCCGATTGCCACTTAGTCCGCACTGCAATCCCTTTTTTGCCCGGTCAAGACAGCCTAGGTGATTTCCACCGCAGTCTGTCCGCTTCTTTAGCCTCTTTTGCAGTCATGGTTTCAAAGAGCAGGGGGCCGTCGCTTGCTCCGGCCGGAGCGAAAACGGCCTGACCTCTTATTCGCCACACCCCACGCAAGGCAGGCTACGTCTGCACACAGCATTACGGCCCCGAGGGACCGATGTACCGCATTGCAGGTTCATAATCTGCTTCGTACACAGGCCGAAATTACCACAATGGGAGTACGTCTGTGCACAAGAGCAGGTCTCCACGAAAACAGGGTCGGGTTGACCATGCCATTGGAAATCGCCCTGAGTTCGCAAGCACGCGAGCGCGCTTCCCCCCAGCACCCACCCAAAACTGGGCGTATCAAGCAAGCACCAGAGGTTTCATCGATGTGCCCTTCAGAGGATTTTTAGGCCCTCCCTAGGAAACGGCAGATCTGACTAGAATACTGCGCCGCCGCTTAGCATGATAGAGTATATCACGACTTCAATAAATATACAACATATTCTGTATAAAGAAAAATAAACAATTTTTGAATTTTTTGCAGCTGGGCGAGGCAAAAGAGAGCATTTCCCCGCGCCGCCAAGGTAACAGGCGGCGCGGGGAAACGGCTGGGGCTTTATTTCGTCTCGTCCTTGAGCTTCACCGTTGCAAAGCGATAGAACGGCTTGCGCTTGCGCAGCTCGTAGTCCGCGCTCTTTTCCGCCGTCCAATCGTACAGGTCCTCGCCGGTGGCGGTCTTGTCCGTGAGCAGCTTGCCGGGTTTATCCGCATTGCAAAGATGGGGGAAGAGGTAGGTTTGGATGTTGGTTTGCAGCGACACGGGGATGTGGTCCCAGTACTCCATGAGGCCGATGGAGCTGTACCGCTGGCCGATGGAATAGAGGATGGTCTTGTCCACGGCGTCGGCGTCGGCAATGCCCTCTTCAATGATGTGCTCCGCCTCGCGGAACAATGCGTGGTGCAGGCGGTTGCCGATAAAGCCCGGGGCGTCCTTCTTCAGGACCACCGGTACTCGCCCCAGGTCCTCCAGCAATTCCACTTCCCTGTCCACGGCCTCCTGGGATGTAAATTCGCTCTTCACGATCTCCACCAGCGGCACCAGATGGGGCGGGTTCCAGGAGTGGGCCACCATGAAGCGCTCCTTGTGAAGCATCGTTGCGGCGATCTCGTTTGCGGAGATGGCGGAGGTGGTGGAGCTTAGGATGGTCTCCGGCGGGCAGACGGCCTCCAAATGGCCCATGACGTCCCGCTTGGTCTCAATGGTCTCGGCGGTGGATTCAATGACGAACGCGCACGCCGCCAAATCCTCATAGGCCGTGGTGGTCACAAGGTATCCGAGGGCCTTTTCCTTCTGGGATTGCGACAGGACGCCCGCCGCGATGAGATCGTCCAAGCTCTCGTGGATGAGCCGGAGCCCCTTCTCGCAGCTTTCCTCTGTGCGGCCATGGATGACGGTGGGATAGCAGTTGCAGATGAGCAGCACGGCGGTGCCGGTGGCCATAGTGCCGGTGCCGACCACGCCAACTTTACAAGGTTTCATAAGCGCGCCTCCTCATAGTTTACTGGATATTCCAAATATAGCATGATTTCCCCCGCCGGGCAACGGAAAGTTATGAAACCGAAAAAATCTCCCGAAATCCCACAAAAAAAGTCCTAAAACTTCTCCGGGCAGAAAAAAGCGGGGGAATGTTCCCCCGCTCCGGTTTGTCGAAAAAAGTCTCGGCGCCGTGAACCTTTTGAGGCGGTCTCAGTGCTTCCGCTCCGCAAGAGAGTCCGCCAGCGCGGCGAGGAACCCGCTTTCATCGCAGACCGCCACGGCCTCCTTTGCCCGGTTTGTGGCGTCCAGCACCGCCTTGTCGCAGCCCTCCAGCCCCAGAAGGTCCACGAAGGTCACCTTGCCCTCCTCCGCGTCGGAGCCGATGGGCTTGCCGAAAACGGCCTCGTCCCCCACCACATCCAGCATGTCGTCCCGGATTTGGAAGGCCAGTCCCAGATTTTCGGCGTAACGCTCCGCAGCCGTCCGCACAGCCGCGCCCGCGTGGGCGGCGGCGCAGCCCATGAGGCAGGCGGCCTTGATCATGCAGCCGGTCTTGAGGGCGTGGACCTCCGTCAGCTCCAGCTGGGTTTTGGGGGCGTGGAGCGTGTCCAGCACCTGCCCGGCCACCATGCCGTCCGGCCCGGCGGCCCGGGCAAGGAGCAATGCGCATTCCGCCCGGGCTGTTTCGTCAAGACCGCTGCCCAGAATCAGCTGGAAGGCGGCGGGCTGCAAAGCGTCCCCCGCCAGCACTGCCAGCGTCTCGCCGTAGACCTTGTGGTTGGTGGGCTTGCCCCGGCGCAGAGCGTCGTCGTCCATGCAGGGCAGGTCGTCGTGGATGAGGGAATAGGTGTGGACCATCTCCACCGCGCAGGCGGCGCTAAGCGCCTCTTTCCAGTCCCCCCCGGCGGCGCGGGCAAACTCCAGCGTCAAAATGGGCCGCAGCCGCTTGCCGCCGGAGAGCAGGCTGTACCGCATACAATCGTACAGGTCCGCCCAGTGGGGCGTTTTGGTGAATTGGCCGCTTAAAAATTCCTCCACGGCGTCAAGGTACGCCTGATACCGCGCGTCAAATGCCTGCTGGTCCATGCTTCACGCCTCCGTTTCCGCGAAGGGCAGCTCCACCGGCGCGCCGTCGGGCCCCTTCATCAGCTGAACCACCTGCTGCTCGGCCTGATCCAGCTGGCTGGAGCAGGCGGCGATCAGCTTCGTGCCCTCTTCAAACAGCGCAAGAGAGTCCGCCAGCGGGGCGTCTCCCTTTTCCAGCGCCGAGACGATCTCTTCCAGTCGAGATAGCTGCTGTTCAAACGTTTTGGCTTTTGTGCTCATCGTTGTCCCTCCTCAAACGGCGTTTCCACCGTGGCGGTGAACCTGCCCTCTCCCAGCGTGACGGAAACCCGGTCTCCCGGTCCCACGTCCCGCCAGCTCTTCAAAATCTGCCCGGAATCGCTCTGGGCCATGGCGTAGCCCCGGCCCAGCACCTTCAGCGGGCTCATGGCGTCCAGCGACGCCGCGAGGGCGGAAAACCGCGCCCGCTTCCGCTCAAGCGCCGCCCCGGAAAGGTCCCCCAGCCGCTGCTGTGCGTGGAGCAGCGCCATGCGCTTGTCCTGCACATAGGCCAGCTGATTTGTCATCACCCGCTTGGTTGCAAGGGTCTCCAGCCGCTCTCGCAGCGTCTCGAGCCGGGCGGATTCACACTGCTCCATCCGCTCCCGCGCCCCCCGGAGCCAGCGGAGAAGCTCCATCCGGTCCGGCACGGCAAGCTCCGCCGCGTTGGACGGCGTGGAGGCTCTCACGTCCGCCACAAAGTCCGCGATGGTCACATCCGGCTCGTGGCCCACGGCGGAGATGACGGGGGTTTGGCACGCATAGATGGCCCGGGCCACCCGCTCGTCGTTGAAGGCCCAGAGGTCCTCCATCGACCCGCCGCCCCGGCCGGTGATGAGGAGGTCGCCAATCTTCCAGCGGTCCGCGTAGCGGATGGCGCCGGCGATCTCGGCGGGGGCCTCCGCCCCCTGCACCCGGACGGGCAGCAGGATCACCTTGGCGGCGGGATAGCGCCGGCGCAGAATGCGGATCATGTCGTGGACGGCAGCTCCGGCGGAGGAGGTGACCACGGCGATACGCGCGGGGTACGGCGGCAGGGGCTTTTTGTGGGCGGGATCGAACAGCCCCTCGGCAAAAAGCCGGGCCTTGAGCTGCTCGAAGGCCACCGCCAGATCGCCCGCCCCCTCCGGCGTGAGGGTGTTGCAGTACAGCTGGTAGGCCCCGTCCCGGGGAAAGACGCTGACGCGTCCCGTGACCAGCACCTTCATGCCGTTTTCCGGGCGGAAGCGCAGCTTGAGCGCCGCGCCCTTGAACATCACGCAGCGCAGTGCGCCCTCCGGGTCCTTCAGGGAAAAGTAGTGGTGGCCGGAGGGGTAGAGTTTGTAATTGGACAGTTCGCCCCGGACGCAGATATTCTGGAGCATCGGCTCGTTATCCACCAGGAGCTTGACGAGGTGATTGACCTCGGTGACGCCGAAGATGTGCTGTTCCATGGGGCCTCCTTTCCGTTTGGGACGGCAAAAAAAGCAGAGTCGGATAGCGGCGAGACGCCGCCGCGATCCGCTCTGCTTTGGGTTACTGGGGAATTTCCTGCCGCACAAAGCTGCCCAGAATCCCGTTCATGAATTTCACGGTCTCCGGCGTTTCGTACTTCTTGGCGATCTCAACGGCTTCGTTGATGGCCGCGCCGTTGGGGATATCCGGCATATAGAGAATCTCGTACATGGCCACCCGCATGATGGCGGAAGCCACCAGCGGGATGCGGTCAAAGCTCCAGCCCTTGGCATACTTTGCAATATAGCCGTCCAGCTCCGCCGCGTGGAGATCCACGCCCTTGACAAGGCGGCGGATATAGTCCTGCTGCTTGGCGTCGGGGGCGGACTCGTAGACCGGGTCCTCCGAGGCCAGCGTTGCGAAGGTCTCCGGCGTCAGCCGCTCGTCAAGCAGCGCGTCGATGGGCTTGTCGGTGAAGCTCAGCTCATAGGAAAGATGGATGGCGATCTCCCGTGCGGTATTCCGTACCATAAAACAATTACGTCCTTTTCTCTCTCGTTCAGCTTCAGGCCAGCGTCACGCCGCCCACATGGATGTTGACTGCCTCCACGGAGCAGCCGGTCATGGCCTCCACCGCGGAAGCGACGGCCGTTTGGGCCTTCTCGGCAACCTCGGGGATGGGGTGACCGTACTGCACGGAAAGATAGAGGTCCAGCCGGAGCGCCGCGCCAGTCATGTCGATTTTCACGCCGCGGGTGCCCTTCTGGGCGTTTTTCTTGTTTGCCACCAGGTCCGTGACGCTGCCGCCCAGATTGGTCATCATGCCGGAAACGCCCTCCACATCGCGCACAGCGCCCACGGCGATGGCGGCGATGACCTCCTCAGAGATATTGATGCTGCCGTTTTCCTCCGGCAGGGTCATGTATTCCTTGCTTTCAGCCATGATCAGATTCTCCTTATTCATGCTATCCTTGGTAAAAGCGAACTCTTAGGAATGTATTGTACCATGATTTCCCCAAAATTACAACAGCTAATTTGCCGCCATAATTTTGATTCCGCTGGCTGGGAAGCCGGTCTCCGTCTTGGCGATATCCGTGATTTTCGCCACATCCTCCGCCGTCAGGTCCCCTTCGTCCTTGGAGACCACCACGCTGATGCTGTCCTCCCCCATGAAGGCCACGCAGTCCTGATAGCCCTTGGCGGTGACGAGATTTTCGATCTGCGCTTCCTTGAGCGTGTAGGACGCCAGCACCTGAATGCCCGTGGACGCCTCGTTGGCCACGCTCTGCTCCGCGTCCTTCTGCTCCGCCGCCTCCTGTAAAAGGGTGATGGCGTTGTCCCGGGCCTGCTGGCGGGTGAGCCGGGCGGAGGCGAAGTAATCCGAGCCGGTGTAGACCGCCGTCTCATCCACCGGCGCGTCGCTCTCCTCCCCGCTGACCAGCGCCGCCTCGCCCAAAATCTTGGTGCCCGTCTCCTGGGTTTGCTTTGCCGCGTCCTTTGCCTGATCTCCCGTAAATTTCCAATTCAGCCCCACTGCCGCGCACACCAGCACCGCCATGGTGGCCACCACTGCGTTCCGTTTCCATCTTGCATTCATTGGGTGCTTCCTCCTCCAAATTATGACTGCCATTTTGCCACGGTGATATGGTCGCTGGAAAGTCCCGTCAGCGCCGCCACCGCCTCCGTCACCGCCAGCCGCACCGCCGGTGCCTCCCCGCCCTGACACACCACCAGCGCGCCGCGATAGGTCGGATACAGCGTCTTTGTCACCACCATCTCGTCGCCCGCCCCACCATCCACCAAAACGGTCTCGGATTTGCGGGAATAGTCCTCCGGCGAGGCCGTCGCGCCGCTGTACGTCAGCTCCGTATCCCGGGCCAGCTGCCGCTCGCCATCGGTATCCACCGTCAGCAGAACCCGCACCTGCCCCACGCCGCTGATCGTTCCCAGAATTTCCTCCATCTCGCCTTGCAGATCGCTTTCCACCGCCAAAGACTCCCCGCTGTCCCGCTTCCCTTCCGCGCCGTTCCCACTCGGCCACAGCAGCAGCCCTGCGCCGATCAGCACCACCAGCGCCACGTATTTGTACCTGTCCCATAGCGTTTGCACTCCTTTAGCTTTCGTCATTTCCATGTTGCCATGCCTGCCTCTCCCCGGGAATGTTCAGTTCCGACGCGATCCACTCCGCCATCTCCGCGGAATACTGCCCGGTGATCTCCGCCCGGACGGGAACCGGGATGCCTTCCTCATCCGGCTCCGTCGTCACCCGGACCGCAATGGATATGCCTCTTTTTTTGGCCTCGTCCGATATATATGCGGCTGTCCGCGTCTCTATGAGCCTAGCCATCTCCTCCTTTTCCGTGCCGGAAAGCTCCGCTTGCCGGGTCTCGATGGCCTGACGATAGTCGTCCATCTCCAGATGCAGCCGCCGAAGATCCATCCCCAGCACCGGACGCACCAGCGCCGAGAGCAAAATGAGTCCCCCAGTGAAGGAGGCGATTTTGCGAAGGGTCCCCTCCGGGATCACGATGCCCACCACGCTCACCAGCATGGTCACCGCCACCACGGAGGAAAGCCACGCCCGTACCGCCGTCATCATGGCGACACCGCCGCTACGGAGGAAAGCACGGAGATGAGCAGCAGCAGCGCGCAGCTTCCGGTCATGCCCAGCACCAGACCGAAAGCGCCGCCCAGCCCGTCGATGAGCTTGCACAGCTGGGGCGCGCCCAGCACCTCCGCCAGAAAGGCCGTGAGCTTATAGAGGAGATATTGGATGCCCAGCTGCAAAAAGGGATAGGCGCACCCGGCCAAAATTGCCAGCATCCCAAAGACCCCGATGGTGTTTTTCAACATGCCCGCCCCCGCCAGCACCGTTTCCGCCGCTTCGGAGATGATGCCGCCCACCACCGGCACCACGCCGAAGATGGCGGCCTTCGTCACCTTCACCGTGGCCGCGTCCGCCGCGCCGGTGACGATGCGGGCAACGGAGAGGTAGACGGTAAAGGCCAGCAGCGCGGTGGTCAAAATCCAAGTGACGATTTTTTTGAGACCCTCGGCAAGGGCGCCCAGCCGGTTTTCCGGCAGGCACGCGGACGCCGCCAGCACGCCGATGTAAAGATAGACCAGCGGGAGCAGCAGCTCCCGGATGAGACTTACCAGCACCTCCACCAGAAAGACCGTGGTCACCTGCTGGACCGTGGCGGTGCCTATGCCCCCCGCCGCCGCCGTGGCTGCCGCCAGCGTGGGCAGCAGCGCCCGGGAAAAGATCGACAGCTCCTGGATGGTGCTGCTTCCAAGCCCAATCAGAGAGTCCAGACTCCCGGCGGTGAGCAGCGTGATGGAAAGCGCGCCCGCCATGGGTAAAAAGACCGCCGCCCGGCTGCCCCCGGCGCTTTGAAAAACGCCGTCCACCGCGCCGCACAAAACCACCACCAGCAAAATCGCCGCCGCGCCGTGCAGGCGCTGGCGCAAAATTTTGCCCACCTGCCCGCTCACCTTTTCTAAAAGCGTCCCAACGCCGCCGGTAAAGTCGCCGCCACTTAAGTCTGTGTCCTCCAGCAGCTCCTGCGCCCCCTCCGGCATGGACCGCGTCAGCTCCCGGGGAATTTCCGCCGCCCGGGCCTCCCCCGCAAGCAGCAAAAGACAGACAATCAGCACCCATAGCTTTTTCATTCCATCAACTCCAACAGCAGCGAGAGCACCGACCGCAGCAGCGGCAGCGCCGCAAGCAGCGCGCAGATGGCCCCCGCCGTCTCCACCACCGCGCCAAGCGCCGTCTCCCCCGCATCCCGGCAAAGACTGCCGCCAAGGCGCACCACAAGGGCGATGCCCACCGTTTTGTAAAGCGGGACGAACAGCTCCATGGGGACGCCGCTGCGCTCCGCCAGCTCCGTCAAAAACGAGAGCAGCGACTCCAGATCCTTCAGCAAAAACAGCAGGACCAGAACCGCGGACGCCAGTGTCAAAAGCAGCGCGCTCTCCGGGCTGCCCCGCTTCACCACCAGCGCCAGCAGCGCCCCCGTCACGCACAGCGCCGTCACCTGAAAGATCTCCGTCATGTCAAAAACCGAACAGCTGCTTGATGAGCGTGAAGAGGTCGCTGATCTCCCGCACCATCATCATCAAAACCACCACCAGCCCCGCAAGGGTCGTCATCATGGCCTGTTCCTCCCGGCCGGAGCGCACCAGCAGCTGGTTGAGCACCGCCACCAGAATTCCGATGGCCGCAATTTTGAAAATCAAATCCACATCCATTGTCGTATCCTCATATCAGTAAAATTACCAGCAGCGCCGCGGCGGAAAAGCACAGTGCCGTGGTCCGCTTTTCCTCCGCCTGCCGGTCCTTTTCCAAATCCTCCCGGCTTTTTGTCAGCTCGTAGATGACAAGGGAAATTGCCTTACATACGCTCTCCTCGTCGCCGTGGAGATCGTCGCCCAGCGCCGATAGCACGGAGCGGTCCCGAGGGGAAAGGGGCAGACCGTCCACGCCCCGCCCCCATGCCGTCGAAAGGCCCTCGCCGCTTGCAAGGGCAGCTGCCGCGCCGCAAAAGAGTCCCCCGGCGCTTTTGCAGGAGGCGCCCAGCGAGGAAAGCAGCGGCGGAAGTGGCGTGCGCGCCATGCGGATCTCCTCGCTCATCCGCCGCAGGGCGGTGAGAAGGTCGGACAGCGTGTCCGATTTTTGCCGCCGCTCCGCCAGCCGCGCCCGGCGCACCAGCACGCCCCCCGCCAGAATCAGGAGACTTCCCAGCACCTTCACCATGGCAGCTCCTCCACCTGATAGGTCCGTCCCGTCTCCGTGCAGAGAATCCGCACCGCCAGACGGAACACCTGATCCTCCAGCAGCTGGCGGTAGAGGGGCTTTTTCATCAGTTCGCCCACGTCGCCGGCGTGGATGGTGGCCAGCAGCTTTACGCCGCACCCGCAGGCCATGGACACGGCCTTCAGGTCCTCCCGGACGGTGATCTCGTCCACGGCAATGATCTGGGGATTCATGGCCCGCAGCACCATGGGGATGCCCACCGCTTTGGGGCAGGCGTCCAGCACGTCGGTGTGAGGGCCAACGTCCATCTGCGCTTCGCCCCGGACCATCACGGCCACCTCGCCCCGCTCGTCGATCAACGAGACCCGGCGGGGGCCGAAGCTTGCCACGCCCTCGGAGAGCTGGCGCACCAGATCCCGCAAAAGGGTGGTCTTGCCGCCCCCGGGGGGCGAGAGGATCAGGGTGCTTACAAACTCTCCATCCCGAAACAGCTCCGGGGCCAGCACGTCCGCCACGCCCTTTCGCTCCCGGGCGATGCGGACCACCGCCGAGGAGAGCGCCTTGAGGTTGGTGTTCACGCCGTCCTTCATCACAGCGCTTCCGCAAAGTCCCACCCGGAACCCGCCCCGCACCGGTAAAAACCCCTCCCGAATGGTCTCCGCCGCCGCGTAGCGGGAAAAATCCGTGGAAAGATCGCACAGCGTCTCCAGCTCCTCCGGCTCCACAACGCCGTCCAGCGCCGTCTCGCCCGACGAGAGCAGTACCGTCATGGGCCATCCGGCCCGCAGACGGAATTCCTCCGCCTGGGCCTGCTGTGCCTCCCCCAGGGCAAGGGCCAGCTTTCGCAGCCGTACCGGCAGCACGGCGGCAGCGTCCTGATAGCGCAGAATATTCGCATTTTTTTGCAAGGGACTTCCCCCTTTCTTTTGTTGCTTCAGCATATGACGGCTCGTCCACCGGTATGCCTGAAAATGGAAAAGAAAAAAGCCGCCCCGGCGGCAAACTCTGTGAGACTTTTTCGACAAGCTGAAAAGCCGTCCCGAAGGACGGCTTTTCTCTGGAAATCCCGATTTACTTACTTACAGCAGCAGGACTTGGCGTCATCGTAATTTTCGGGCATGTGCACGGTGTTGGGCGGGAAGAATTCCCCCACGGGGAAGGAGATGTTCTTGAACACGCAGCAGGGGTCCTCGCTGGCGTTGCCGCAGGAGCACTCCTTTTCGGGCATGCAGTAGTCGTACACCGGCACCAGCAGCTGGGAGTCCCGCTCCAGACGCACGATGGAAAACTGGCCCAGCGTGACAAAGACGCGGCGGCTGTCGTCCCCGCTGGAGAGGTCCCCGCCGAAAAATCCGTTGACAAAGGTGGGCACCTCGCAAAGATCGCAGTCGCAATCCCGCTTGCCGCAGCAGTCCACGATGCGGGCGTCCAGCACGATGGGGTCCACGGCCTCCACCACGGCGACGGGCGCGTTGGCCCGTTTCAGCAGTTGCATATCAGGCTCGCCCACCCGCATTTCAGAGGAGAAGATTTTGGCGTTCCCTTCGCTGCCGAAGAGGATCACGCGCTTGTCGAACACGCACAGGCCTTCCACGGTGACGGGGGCGGGGCAGCTCAGATACGCTTGCAGGGTGACGGCGTAGAAAAACCGCATATCCACGGTGTAGAAGCCCCGGTTGAAGCTGACGGGCTCCACATCCACATACACGTACAGCAGTTTGGCGCTGCCGCCCTTGACGGACAGCGCGCGGTTGATGGTATCCACATACTGGAGCTTCGGGTAGAAACGCAGGTCCTCGATGCAGTCTTTATCACGACAGGAATCATAGATTTTCCTGGTATGAATGCAAACCGCCTCTCGGATGCCGCTGGCGTCCATGACAGGACCGGGCATAACTTTCTCGGGCATTGCAATACCTCCTAATAAGTAGCTGGATGAAAGAATGGAGTTCTTTCAATCCAGTGTATGCCCCACGTCTCAGAAGGTGAAAAAAAGAGACGCGCCTTCCCGGCGCGTCTCCGAACTTATCAAAAATATCTCGCGGAGTTTGCCGCCGGATCGGCAACCAATCGGAATCCGTTTGTTTACTCGATGGTCACGGAGCCGGTTTTGGGGCTGATGATACAAACGTAGCTCTTCCCGCGCCCCAGCGTCAGGGGCGTTCCGTCCGCAAGGGTGTAGAGGAACTGGCTGCCCCGGTCGGCCTTGCTCCACCGGATGGGCACCGATTGGCCTCCGCAGAAAAACGTCCCCTCCCCGCTGCCGGTCATCCGGGCTTTCAGGCGGCCCGCGCTGTCGCCGGAGATCACGGAGATATCCGTCTCCAGCACCAGTACATTGGTCACGCCCACCTGCGCGCCGGTGTTTCCGTCCACGTACTCCTTGCCGTATTGCCCGATGAGATAGGTCCCCGACGCGGCGTCATAGTCAAAGGTTCCGGTCTTGTAGCTGGAAAATTTCACCTTCAGATGCTCCGCTGTGCTGCCGCCTGCGGGCGTGCCGTCGTCCCCGAAGCTCTGGGTGTAGGCATAGCCGTCCTTGTGCTCTGTGCGGAAATGGTCCTTGGCGAGATACTCTGTGATCTTCTCGCCGGAGGTCAGGAGGCTGTGCTCATACCCTGCGGTTTTCCGGCGCTCCGCGTCCCGCCAGAAAATTTTGGCGTCGGAGCCGCCGTTGACGCCGTCCATATTGTCCACGCCCCACGCGGGAATGTCTGCATACGCCTCCGGGCTGCCGCCGGCGTGGACCAGCAGAGCGTCGTGCCCCAGCGCAAGCTCCAGATAGTAGGCCCGGGTGGAACGGATGCTGCCAAGGATACCCACGCCGGAAAGGGACTGGAACACGCCCAGCATCCTTGTGATGCCGCCCTCGGCGGGGACCTCGTAGATGATGTCCGCCTGGGACACGCCCAGCTGGGGCTGGGCGGCTTTGAGGTTGTTGAACATGACGGCCACCGGGCGCTGGGTCTCCTCCTCCGGTTCCATGGGAAGGCCCGTCAGAGGGTTTGTGCCTGCGGGGCCCACAGGCTCTATCTCCGGCTCAGGCTGTGGCTCCTCAATAGGCTCCGCTTCCAGCACCGGCTGCGCCGGCTCTTCCTCTTTTTTTCCGCATCCGTTCAGGGTCAGCAGCATGGCTGCCGTCAGCAAGATCGCAAGTACCCGCTTTTTCATCCCCTCGCCGCCTCTCGTCAATAATTAGCTCTATGATACCAACATGGGCGGAGACCGTCAAGGAAAAATCCGGCAATTTTCGACAAGTGGACGCCGCTTTTATTTTTACACTATACAAACGGCGGTGAAATGCGGTATACTATCTCTAAGAAAACATTCCCAAAAAGGAGGTCCCCTATATGGCAGGACGCGGTTTTATCCATGACAAACTGGAAATTAAGTTTCTGATTCTCTATATTGCGGCCCGGGTCATCGAGCCGATCCCCTTCGACACGGTGCTGGATTTGACCATGTGCGACGACGCCATTGATTATTTTGATTTTTCCGAGTGTCTGAACGACCTTGTAAAAACAGAGCACCTCACCTTGTCGGAGGATGGGCTGTACGCCGTCACCGAAAAGGGCGTGCGCAACAGCCAGATCTGCGAGAGCAGCCTTCCCTACTCCGTGCGGCTGCGGTGCGACAAGAATCTTTCCATCTGGAACCGGAAGCTGCGCCGGAAGAGTCAGGTCCGCTCCATCACGGAAAAGCGGCCCAACGGGACGTATACGGTGCGCTTCAATCTGGACGACGACATGGGCAGCGTCATGGACCTGCGGCTGATGGTGGTGCGGGAGGACATGGCCAAGGTGCTCTCGGAGCGCTTCCGGAAATCGCCGGAAAAGCTGTACAGCAAAATCATGGACCTGCTGCTCTCCGACGACGAGGACGAGCCGGAGCGCTGACGCGGCGGCTCCTTTCAAACGATAAACGGCCCCCCGATGCAGTTTTCCTGCATCGGGGGGCCGTTTTCTTACTTTTTCTGCTCCTGCCAGTCCTTCAGAGGCGCCAGCTCCTCCCGGAGCCGGAGATAGCTCTCGTGGCGGCTTTTTTGGATGTCGCCCCGCTCAAGCGCTTCCAGCACGGCGCAGCCCTTTTCCCGGGTGTGGCTGCACCCCACAAAGCGGCACCGGTCCACGTAGGGCGCAAACTCCCGAAAGGTCTCCGGCAGGCGGTGCTTCAGCTCCAGACTCAGCTCCTCCGTCTCAAAGGAGGAAAAGCCCGGGGAATCCACCACCTCCGCCCCGCAGGCCAGATGATAAAGCTCCACATGGCGGGTGGTGTGCCGCCCCCGTCCCAGCGCGTCGCTGACCGCGCCCACCTGCAGGTGGAACGCCGGGTCCAGCGCGTTAAGAAGGCTGGATTTTCCAACGCCGGAGTTGCCTGTAAAGGCAGATAGCTTTCCAGTAATCAGTGGAATCAACTCCGCCATGCCCTCCCCGGTTTCCGCGCTGACGCGCAGCGTTGGAAACCCGGCGGCGCGGTAGATGCCGTAAAGATCGTCGGCGCTGTCCAGATCGCACTTGTTGAGCAGCACGATGACCTCGCAGTCCTTCAGCGCCGCGATGGACGCCACCCGGTCGATGAGGAACGGGCTGGTTTTGGGGATGGCGGCGGAGGCGATGACCACCAGCTGGTCGATGTTCGCCACCGCGGGCCGGGCAAACGCGTTGCGCCGGGGCAGAATCTTTTCCACGAACCCCTCGCCGTTTCCAAGCTCCCGGACCTCTACCCGGTCCCCCACCAGAGGGGAGACGCCCTCCTTGCGGAATTTTCCCCGGGCGCGGCAGGTCAAAAGCTCCGCGCCGGTATCCACGTAGTAAAATCCGCTGAGCGCCCTTTGAATCCGTCCTTCTATCATGGCTTATTCAAATTGCAGCGTGTGGCTTTGGCCCTGATCCAGCACGCCGTCGAAGTAGACCTTGACGTTTTTGCTGCCGGTGCCGCTGAGCGTCACCTTCACCTGCCCGTCGGAGCACCTCACCGTCTCGTCGTACTGGGGCTGCGTCTCGTCCCCCACGTATACCTGCACGTGGACTACGGACCGCTCGTCCTGAGGCAGGTCGTAAAACTCCGTCACAGAGACGTTGGAAAGGCCGGAGCTGACCTGGAATTTGATGGTGTCGCCCTCCTTGGCCATGGCGTTGACGGCCAGAGACTGCCAGATGATCTCGCCGCCGGGCTTGTCGCTGTATACCAATTCAATATCGCTGGAGGTGCACACCAGCTTGAGCGTGTCCAGCTGCTTGAGCACGTTGTCGATGTTCAGTCCCACGAACTGCGGCACCGGAAGCTCCTTGACCTCGGTGCCCTTGCTGACGGTAAGGCGGATGGTGTCGCCCTTTTTCAGCGCCGCTCCGGCGGCTGGCTCCGAGGAGATAATAAAGGTGGCGGTCACCTTGTCGTTATACACATAGGCGTCCTCACCGGGTTCCTCCACCGTCAGGTTGTACTGCTCGATGAGGGCTTTGAGCCGCGCCTTGGCCTGGGGCACCGTCATGTTGGTCACGTCGATCATCTCGCCCACATCCTCGCCGGCGCTGACCCAGACCTCGATCACGGTGTTTTCACCCTTGCGGTATTCTCCGGCGGCTGGCTCCTGTTTGGCGATGTCGCCTTCTTCCACCTCGTCGCTAAAGACCGTGCCCATTTCCCTGATCTCAAAGATGTCGGAGACCTCCGGCATGGCAGTTGCCTCCGCCACGGTCTTGTTCAGCACCTCCGGCACCACATACTGGTCCTGCGCGGGAGCGCCGAAGGAGCTGAAAATGGCCTTGAACAGCACCACGATCAGCAAAATTGCCGCCACCACGACCCCGGTGATCACCAGCGTCTTATTTTTCCGGCCCGCCGGGGCGGGTTCGTCCTCTTCATAGTCGTTCCGGCGGTCCCGGACGGGAGCGCGATTGGCGCTTTGGGCGGCGTGACCGGCGTGGATAGTCCCGGTGCGCAGCAGCTGGGTCGGCTCGTCCGCCTCCTCCGGCCGCAGATCGGACATCTCAAAGTCCAGGTCCACGCCGGGATTTTTGCGGAACGCCTCCAGATCGGCGATCATGGCCTCGGCGGACGGATACCGCCGGTCCAGATCGGGGGCCATGGCCTTCATGCAGATCAGCTCCAGCTGCTCGGGAATCTCGGGATTGATCTCCCGAGGGGCCAGCGGGATAGAGCTTAAGTGCTGGATGGCCACGGACACGGCGGAGTCCCCCTCGAAGGGCAGCCGCCCGGAGAGCATCTCGTAGAGCACCACGCCGGCGGAGTAGATATCGCTGCGGGCGTCGGTGCGGTCGCCCCGGGCCTGCTCCGGCGAGATGTAGTGGACGGAGCCAAGGGCCTCCTGCGTCAGGGTCTGGGCGGAATTTTCCAGACACGCGATGCCAAAGTCGGCCACTTTCACGCTGCCGTCCCGTAAAACCATGATGTTTTGCGGCTTGATGTCCCGGTGGATGATGCCCCGGCTGTGGGCGTGGGAAAGGCCGCGCATGATCTGCGTCATGAAATGCAGGGATTCCCGCCAGTTCAGCTGGCCCCGCTTTTCCATGTACTGCTTGAGCGTGATGCCGTCGATCAGCTCCATGACGATATACTCGGTGTCGCCCCCCCGGGAGACGTCGTACACCGAGACGATGTTGGGGTGGGACAGCTGCGCCACCGCCTGAGACTCCGCGTTGAAGCGGCGGCGGAAATCCTCGTCCTGCGCCAGGTCTGCCTTTAAGATCTTCACCGCCACCAGACGGTTGAGACGATGGCACTTCGCCTTGTAGACCACCGCCATGCCGCCGGTGCCGATGCGCTCCAGAATCTCATAGCGGTTATCCAGCATTTTTCCAATGAACTGGTCCATACGTCTCCTCCTTTACAGTTTCTTCATCAGGACGGCCGTCACATTGTCCGGCGCGCCCCGACCCTTGGAAATGGCCAGCAGACGGTCAAGACAGGTGTCCGGTGCGTCCCCGTGGATGACCTCGAAGAGCATCTCCTGATCGGTCACCGTGTCAATGAGCCCGTCGGTGCAAAGCAGCAGATAGTCCCCCGGCAAAAGCTTGCAGATGTACCCGTCGCTTTGGACGACGGCGTCCGGGCCCAGCGCCCGGGTGATGAGATTGCGGTTGGGATGGCGGCGGGCCTCCTCGGCGGTGATGTCGCCCCGGTCCACCATGCTCTCCACCAGAGAGTGGTCCTTGGTGATGCGGGTGATCCCCGCCTCCGTGATGTGGTAAGCCCGGCTGTCCCCCACGTTGAGTACCGCCGCGCCGTCGGGATAGGTGACGGCGGAGACCAGCGTGGTGCCCATGCTGGCGTATTCCGGCGACTGGCTGGCCGCCTCCCGGATGGCTTTGTTGGCAAGCGCCGCCGCGTAGGAGGAGACCTCCCGCAGCTGCTGGGGACTCATCTCCGGCGTCAGCGCCTGCTCCACCTCCTGTAAAAAGGTGTCCACCGCGATGCGGCTGGCCATCTGCCCGCCTGCGGGACCGCCCATGCCGTCGCACACCACCGAGATGGTGTGGCCGGAGGCCGTGTGCTCCCAGACGGCGTAAGCGTCCTGATTTTCTTTTCGGCAAAGACCGACGTCGGTCATGCCCCATACCTGAATCATTGGGAATCCTCCCCTTTCTGTGCCTCTTCCATGGCTTTGCGGCGAAGCTGTCCGCAGGAGGCGTCAATGTCGCCGCCGAGACTTCTGCGGACGGTGGCGGTGACGCCGTGGCTCTCCAGCCGCTTTTGGAATGCGGAAATGCGATGGGAGGGCTTGAAGGGGCTCTCCACCACGTCGTTGAGCGGAATCAGATTCACGTGCCCCGGCATACCTTTGATCTTTTTCGCGATCAGATCGGCTTTTTCGTCGGTATCGTTGACGCCGTCGATCATGGCGTATTCAAAGGAGATGCGCCGGCCCGTTTTTTGAAAATAGTCGTGACAGGCGGCAAACAGCGCGTCCACATCGTAGGCCCGGTTCACCGGCATAATGCGGGAGCGGGTGGCGTTGTCCGGCGCGTGGAGGGAAACGGACAGCGTCAGCTGCAAGCCCAGCTCCCCAAGGCGCGCGATGCCGGGAAGCACGCCGCAGGTGGAAAGGGAGATGTGCCGCATCCCGATGTTCATGCCGTCGGGGTGGTTCACCAGCTCCAGAAATTTTAAGACATTGTCCAGATTGTCCATCGGCTCTCCAATGCCCATGAGCACGATGTTGGAAACCTCCGCCCCGGCGTCCTGCTGGGTGAAGAGCACCTGATCCAGCATCTCAGCAGGTGTTAAGTCTCTCACCTTGCCAGCCACTGTGGACGCACAAAAAGCGCAGCCCATGCGGCAGCCCACCTGAGAGGAAATGCACACGGTGTTGCCGTGGTGATAGCGCATGAGGACGGATTCGATGCAGTTTCCGTCCGCTAGCTCCCAGAGGTATTTGATGGTGCCGTCCTGCCCGGAGACCTGCTTTCGCGCCACGGTGGGCGGCGTCAGGAGACATGTTTCCTTCAGCTTTTCCCGCAGGGATTTGGAGAGATTGGACATCTCGTCAAAGCTGCGCACTCCCTTGTGGAGCCAGGTGAACACCTGTTTTCCGCGAAAGGCAGGCTCCCCAAAGCTGCGCAGCAGCTCCGTGATCTCCTCTATGGACATGGATTTCAAATCGATCATAAGGGTCCTCTCATGCTTGCCGCTGCATGCGGCAGATGTAAAAGCCGTCGGTTCCGTGACGCTGGGGCCACAGCGTCACCTGTCCCTCCGTCTCCCCCATAGGGAGCGCAAAGGGCGTCTTTTCAAATTCCGGGTGGGTCGCGAGGAAGGCGTCCGTCACCTGTTCGTTCTCCTCCGGCAAAACCGTGCAGGTGGAATACACCAGCACGCCGCCGGGCCGCACGTAGGTGGCGGCGTTTTCCAAAATCGCCGTCTGCACCACCGGCAGCGAGAGCAGACTGTCCGGCTTTTTATAGCGGGTGTCCGGTTTTTTCCGGATAATCCCAAGGCCCGAGCAGGGCGCGTCCACCAAAACGGTGTCAAACGCCCCCACCCACTCCCCGTGAGCGCAGCCCCCGTCCGCCGCAGCGGTTTGGATGCAGGTAATGCCCAGCCGCGCCGCGCCGTCCCGAATACGCTTGAGCTTATTTTCGTGGAGGTCGCAGGCGAGAATCTCCCCCCGGTCCTCCATGGCAAAGGCGGCGGAGAAGGACTTGCCGCCGGGGGCGGCGCAAACGTCCAGCATCCGCCCGCCCGGCTGTACGCCGGCGATCTGGGCCACCAGCGCCGCGGCGCCGTCCTGCACCAGAAATTCCCCTTCCCGGAAGGCGGGCAGCGCCGTCAGATCGCCCACGCCGGAAAGCTCCAGACAGCCGGGCACCCCGGGGTGGGCCGAAACCGTGACGCCCTCCCGCTCCAGCCGCGCCGTCAGGGCCTCCGCCGTGGTTTTCAGGGGATTGACCTGCACCGTCAGTGGGACCACAGCGTTGTCAGCCGCGAGAAACGCCTCCGTCTCCTCCCTGCCAAGGATACCCAAAAGGCGCTTCACCAGCCATCTGGGGTGGCTGTACCGAATGGAGAGATACCGCTCGGCCTCCCCCTCCGGCAGAGGAGGCAACGCGTCTTTGTTCTGAGAAATCTTACGGAGCACAGCGTTGACAAGGCCAGAGGCTTGCCCCCGCTTAAAGGCCTTTGCCAGCTCCACGGACTCGTTCACCGCAGCACTGTCCGGCACCTTGTCCAAAAACAGAATCTGGTAGGCCCCCATTTGCAGGATGTCCTCCAGCGGCTGCTGCAAGTGATCCGGCTTCTGGGAGCAGTACGCGCGAATCACAAAATCCAGCAGCAGCCGGTTTTGCATCACGCCGTAAACGATGCGGCTGCAAAGGGCGGCGTCCACCCCGCTCAGGCCGTCCCGCCCGAGCTGCGCCTTCAGGGCGGCGTCCGCCCACGCGCCGTTGGTCCGGCAGCTCATCAGCACCCGCAGTGCGGTCGTTCTCGCCGGATTGCTCATTCCCGGCCACCTCCCCGGCGGCCGTTCCGGCCCACAAAGATCAGCACGAAGCGCAACAGCTGCAACGCGGACATCAAAAGCGCCGCCACATAGGTCATGGCCGCCGCCCGCAGCACCTTTTTCGCGCCATAGGCCTCTTCGTCAGAGAGTAGCTGCTGGCCCTCAATGGTCTCAATGGCCCGGGCAGAGGCGTTGAATTCCACCGGCAGCGTCACCAGCTGAAAAACGGTGGTGATGGAAAAGAGCACGATGCCCACCAAAAACAGCGTCTGGCTGTACAGCAGCATCCCGATCAGCAGCAGGATGAAAGAGAATTTAGACCCGATCTGGGTGGCGGGAATGATGGCGCTGCGCAGCCGGACGGGGCCGTACCCCACGGCGTACTGCACGGCGTGGCCCGCCTCGTGGGCCGCCACGCCCACTGCGGCGATGGTGGGAGCGCTGTACACGTCCTCAGAAAGATAGATGGCGTTGTCCCGGGGATCGTAGTGGTCCGTCAGGCTGCCATGGCAGGGGCGGATGGCCACGTCAAAAACGCCGTGGGCGCGCAGCACCGCTTCCGCCGTCTGCGCGCCGGTCAGCCCTCTGCGGTTGCGCACCTGTCCGTAGCGCCGGAAATTGCCGCTGACTTGAAACTGCGCCCACAAAGAGAGCGCCAGCACCGGAATCAGCAGCAGCACATAGAGGTTGTTGGCCAGAAAATTACCGTACCCGTAATAGGAACCATAAGGCATATGCGTTTCCCTCGATTCAAACTTGGATGGGATGCCCCAGCAAATAGGCCGCCGCGCTCATGCGCTTGCCGCCCTCTGCCTGAAGCTCCGTGATCAATAAACTTTTCCCGTCGCCGCAGGAGACCTCGATGCCCTGCTTTCCGGCGGCGAGAATCGTGCCGGGGGCCTTGTCGGTCCTGCCGCCGGGGGTCGTGCGGTAAATTTTGCACCGCTGCCCCGCGATTTCCGCTGTGGCGCAGGGCCACGGGATCAGCCCCCGGACCTGACAGTCGATCGCCCTAGCGCTTCTCGTCCAGTCGATGGGAGACATCTCCCGGGAGAGCATGGAGGCGTAAGTCTGCGCACCGGAGGGCTGTGGCGTCCGGGAAGCCGTGCCGCTCAAAAGCGCCGCCACCGTCTCGGAAAGGGCCTGGGCCCCCAGCTCCGCAAGGCGGGCCGTCAGGGCCTGGGCATCCTCCTCCGCCCCGATGGGGGTGGTCTTTTGCAAAATCACGTCCCCCGCGTCCAGCTCGTTTGCCATATACATGATGGAAACGCCGGTCTCCCGCTCGCCTTCCAAAATGGCCCAGTTGATGGGGGCCGCGCCCCGGTACTTGGGCAGCAGGGACGAGTGGACGTTGATGGAGCCAAGGGGCGGGGCGTTTAAAATGTCCTCCGGCAAAATCCGCCCGTAGGCCGCCACCACGATCAGCTCCGGTGAAAGCGCCGTCACAAGGTCCATGGCCTCCCCGTCCCGCAGCTTGAGGGGCTGGTAAACGGGGATGCTTTCTGTTAAGGCATATTCCTTCACAGGCGAGAAGGCAAGCTTGTGCCCGCGATTTTTGGGCTTGTCCGGCTGGGTGAATACCCCGCAGATCTCGTTTCCGTCCTCCACCAGACGCCGCAGGGACGCCACAGCAAATTCCGGCGTTCCCATAAACAGGATGCGCATGGCTTATTCCCCTTCCTCTTCTTCCTGCTCCAGATAGCTTTGCAGCTCCTCTTCGGAGAGGAAGTGGTCGATGCGCTCGCTGTAAAGGTGCCCGTCCAGATGCTCCAGCTCGTGGCAGAAGCACCGGGCCGTCAGGTCCTCGCCCTCGGCCTCAAACCAGTTGCCGTCCCGGTCCTGTGCCCGGACCCGCACCCGGTCTGGCCGGGTGACGATGCCCCATTTGCCGGGCAGGCTGAGGCAGCCCTCAAGGCCGGTCTGCTCGCCGCTTTGCGCCACGAGCTCCGGGTTCACCAGCTCCAGATACTCCCCGGTGTCCGCGTCCATCACGATACACACCCGGCGCAAAATGCCCACCTGCGGCGCGGCAAGCCCCGCCCCGTTGGCCTCCGTCAACGTCTCCGTCATGTCGTCCAGCAGCTGGTGGAGCCGGGCGTTGAACGCCGTCACCGGGCGGCAGACCATGGTCAGGCACGCGTCGCCCTGCTCGATAATTTTCCGTAATGCCATTTTAAAACCTCCTTGACTGCCTCACTCCATGGTGTTGCAGTCCACAAAAAGATTCAATCCGCGATTGGCGCGGTCACTTGTAAACGTTTTTAAAAGTCCGCTGATGGCCCCGCGGGTAGACTTGTCGTTCCTTCCCACCAGCAGCACCCGGTAGCGAAAGCGGTTATTCACCTTCAAAACCGGCGCGGGGGCGGGACCCAGCACCTCCGGCGCGGTGTCGGATGGCACCGGCGATGCAAACAGACGCCGCAGCGTCTCCCGCACCGCCGCCGCGCTGCGCAGCACGCTCCCCTCCTCCGTCCCGGAGACGGTGAAGGTGAAAAGGTCGGCAAAAGGCGGATAGCGGCGCAAGCGGCGGATGCGGATTTCATTTTCGTAAAACCCGTCGTAATCCTGCCGCGCGGCGCATTGGATCACGTCGTTTTCCGGCGTGTAGGTCTGGATGACGGCCCGGCCCTGCTTGCCGCCCCGGCCCGCCCGACCAACCACCTGCGTGAGTAGGCTGAAGGTCCGCTCGGCGGCGCGGTAGTGGTCCACGTACAAGGAGAGGTCGGCGGAGAGGACCCCCACCAGCGTCACATTTTCAAAATCCAGACCCTTGGCCACCATCTGGGTGCCAAGGAGAATGGGAATGCGCTCTTTTTCAAATTGGGAGAGCAGCTTTTCGTGGTTGCCGGCGGCGGTGTCCGCGTCCATACGCAAGATCCCCGCCCCGCCAAGCGTCTCACGCAGCTCCTCTTCCACTTTCTGGGTTCCCGCGCCGATGTGCTTCATGATGCCGCCGCACACCGGGCAGGTCTCATTGGCGCGCTGGGAGTGACCGCAGTAGTGGCACATCAGCCGCCCGTTGGCGGAGTGGTATGTCAAGGGGGCGCTGCATCGGGGGCATTCGGGCACGTGCCCGCACTCGACGCAAAGCAGCATGCGGCTGCTGCCCCGGCGATTCAAAAACAGGATGCTCTGCTCGCCACGACGAAGGTTTTCCTCCAGCTCCCGGCGGAGAAGTCCGCCGATCAGGCCGGGATTACCCTCTCGCAGCTCCTGCCGCAGATCCGCGATGAGGACCTTTGGCAGCGCCTGTTCGTTGTAGCGCCGCCGCAGCGCCACCTCGTGGTAAAGCCCCTGCTCTGCCGCCCAGGCGCTCTCCACCGCAGGGGTGGCGGAGCCGAGGACCAAGGTGGCTTTGTCCCGGGCGCAGAGGTATTTTGCGATGTCCCGGGTGTGGTAGCGGGGCGGGTTTTCCGACTGGTAGCTGCTCTCCTGCTCCTCGTCCAGAATCACCAGACCCAGATTGGAAAGCGGCGCGAAGATGGCGGAGCGCGTGCCCAGCACCACCCGCACCTCGCCCCGGCGAATCCGTTTCCACTGATCGTAGCGCTCCGTCAGGCGCAGGGCGCTGTGGAGCATGGCCACCTGATCGCCGAAGTAAGAGGAAAACCGCCGCATCATCTGCGGCGTCAGCACGATTTCCGGCACCAGCACCATGGCCTGCTTCCCCTCACTCAGTATTTCCTGAACGAGGCGAAGATAGACCTCCGTCTTGCCGCTGCCGGTAACGCCCCGCAGCAGCACAGCCTCCGCCGTGGGGCGCTGCGTCAGCGCAAGGATTGCCGCAAAGGCGGCTTGTTGCTCCTCATTGAGGACGATGGGCGCGCCCCGCTCCCCCGGCGTAATCGGCGGGACCCGCAGCTCCTCCTCCTCGGAAAAGGAGAGGATGCCCTGCTTTTCCAGCCCCCGCAGCGTCTGCATGGAAGCGCCGGTAAAGTAACAGATGTCCGCCGCCGAGGCCTTTCCGGTGGACGAGAGCAGACGCACCACCTCATAGCGCATGGGCGCGGAGCGGCGTTTTGGCTCCGTCAATGCCAGCGCCTCTTCCGCGCTGAGGGAAAGCTCCGCCATGCGGCGCATCTTGTCCCCGGTCTTGCGCTTGGCCTGGGTTTCGCACACCACCGCTCCGGCCTTTTGCATGGCTCTGAGGACCGTCGAAACCTCCTCGCCGCAAGCAAGGCGCAAAGCGTCCAGATCGGCGCTGCCGGCAGCAACCAGCGCGTCCAGCGCGCCGTCCGTGCCCCGGATGCCGGCGCAAAGCGCCGCCGCTCCGGCGCGGTCTAGTCCCTCCGCGATGCGCCACACCTCCCGCAGGCGGTACCACAGTCCCGCAGGCAGAATGGTCTTGACCGCCTCGAACAGGGTGCAAAAGTACCGCTGGCGCATCCAGAGGGCCAGCGCGATGCCGTTTGCGTCCAGCACGGCTTCCCGGTCCAGCACGGCGGAAACCGCCTTGAGTCCCGGCTGCTTCTCCCCCTCGCCCACGGCGAGAAGGACGCCCTCCGACTCCCGGTTTCCCCGGCCGAAGGGCACCCGCAAGCGCACGCCGGGGACCGCGTCCTCCCGCAGCGCGGGCGGTATCAGATAGTCGTAAGGCTTATCAATGGAATAGGGCGCGGCGCTGACCGCGACTTTTCCAATCCATGCGGTCTCCATGCCTCGCCCCTCCCTGCCTGCTTACAGATTGTCCTGCGGTTCCTCGATGGTCAGATCCATCGCGCTGGCGTCCAGCTTGCCGCCGGCCACCTCATAGATCGCCATGGTCACGGGCTTTTCATCCAGATGCTCGCCCTCCGCCTCGGCGGCCTCGGCGATCTGGCGGGCCCGGCGGGCCACCACGTTCACCAGCATATAGCGGTTGGGAATAAATCCGGTCAGTTTGTTCATTGCAGGATAAAGCATCATAATGGTATCTTCCTATCTGCCGTTTCCGGCTTAAAATTGAGTGGGAGCGGCGGCGCTTACCGGCCGTTGATGATCTCCATGCGCTCCTTGGGCTTGCAGTGCTCCGCGGTCATGATGGCGTTAAGCTCCATCACGGCGTTGTCCACGGTGTCGTTGATGACGAAGTAGTCGTAGGTATGGGCGGTCTGGAACTCCACCTTGGCCCGCAGCAGCCGCTTTTGGATCTTGTCCTGCGAGTCGGTGCCCCGCTCAGTGAGCCGCCGCTCCAGCTCCGACCAGCTGGGGGGCGCGATGAAGATGCGCACCACATCCGGTCGTTTGCTGGTGACTTGAATGGCGCCTTGGATCTCAATGTCCAAAATCACGTCCTTGCCCTGATTAATGGCAAGGTCCACATATTTTTTCGGGGTGCCGTAGAAATTGCCTACGTACTCGGCGTACTCCAAAAACTCATCGTCTACGATGTGGGCGCGGAAGGTGTCCACGTCCAGAAAGTGGTAGTGCACGCCGTCCTCTTCTCCGGGGCGGGGGTCCCGCGTGGTGGCCGACACGGAAAAATACACATTGCCGCGCTGACGAAGCAGCGCATCTAGCACGGTGCTCTTTCCGACGCCGGAGGGGCCGGAGATAATGAAGGTCTTTCCTTTTCTCATGACTGTTCTGACTCCTCTGTTTGTTCCCGCGGCGTCCGCAGGCCGAATTTTTCCGGCGGCAGCGCCGACAAAATGACATGGTCGCTGTCCATGATAAAGACGGACGCGCTCTTGCGGCCGTAAGTGGCGTCGATCAGCATGCCCCGCTCCCGGGTCTCCTGCACCATGCGCTTGATGGGGGCGGAATCCGGAGAAACGATGGCCACGAGACGCTCCTCATTGACCAGATTGCCAAAGCCGATGTTGATGAGCTTCATCGCTTACTCCACATTCTGGACCTGCTCGCGCATCTTCTCCACCTCGGCCTTCAGCCCCACGACCACCTGCGCGATGGCCACGTCGCTGCACTTGGAGCCGACGGTGTTGGATTCCCGGTTGACCTCCTGAATCAGGAAATCCATCTTCCGGCCCATGGGCTCGTCGGAGGAGAGCATGGTCCGCAGCTGGCTTACATGGCTGCGCAGGCGCACGGTCTCCTCGTCCACCGCCACCTTGTCGGCGTAGATGGCGGCCTCCGTCAAAATCCGCTGGGGATCGATGGTGGCGCTTTGCAGCACCTCCTGCATCCGGGCGGTGAGCTTTTCCCGGTACTCCGCCACCGTCTCGGGAGAGCGCTTTTCCACCTGGGCGGTGTAGTCCTCGATGGCGGCAAGGCGGTTTTCAATGTCCTCCGCCAGCTTCTCGCCCTCCACAGAGCGCATAGCATTGTACGCCGCGAGCGCCTGCGTCAGTACCGCGCACAAATCGGCGCTGACGCTTTCCAGATCCTCGTCCGCCTTGGTGACGGTGAGCACGTCCGGAAAGCGGGAGAGCGTCTCCGGCGTTGCCCGGTAGGAAGCCTGTCCGCACACCTGCGCAAGCTCAGAGAGCGCGGCGGCGTACTGGGCCGCCAAGGCCCCGTTGACCCGCACCTGCTCCACATCGGCGGCGGTGGCGTCCACGGTGATGTAAACGTCCACCTTTCCCCGGGAGATGGCCTGCTGGACGCATTGCTTCACCGCGTCCTCCGCAAAGGTGTACATCCGGGGCATCTTCACGACGCAGTCCAGATACCGGTTGTTGACGGAGCGGACCTCCACCGTGATGTCCCGCTTATGCAGCGTCTGCCGCGCCCGGCCATAGCCGGTCATACTCTTGATCATGTTCTTCCTCCCTATTTCTCAGCAAAAGAAGCAATACCCGCCGTTGCACAGCGAATAGAGGCAACACATGGTAAGGCACGGGTTGCCGCCGCAGACCTCCGTGCCGAAGGGGCTTTCCCCCGGACGGTAGGCCGTCTGCGTGCCCCGCTCCATGAACTCCAGCGCCTGACGGTACTCCGCGCTGCTCGGCTCCATCTGGCAGGCGGTTTGGTAATACCGCTTCGCCTCGTCCATCCAGCCCCGGCGATAGCACACCGCGCCCCGGAGAAAATTCCACTCGGCGCTGTGGTCGCTATAATTGGCCAGCAGCGCCTCGGCCCGGCTGAGGTCGCCGGTATTGATGGCAAGGCGCACCTGCTGGAGTACGGAGGAGGACGACTGGCGTCCGTAGGACTGGTAGGCCCCGCCGCCGGGATATCCGCCGTAGCCGCCCCCAGCGCCGCCGGTGCGATTTCCGCCGCCGCTGCGGGACTTGGTGACTTCCTCGTAGGCGGCGTTGATCTCTTTCATTTTTTCCTGGGCCAGATCGGCCAGGGGGTTATCGTGGTAGTTGTCGGGGTGGTACTTTCTGGCCAGCTCCCGGTAAGCCCGTTTGATTTCTTCGTCTGTTGCGGTCTCGGGTACGCCCAGGACCTGATAGGGATCATTCATGCGGTCTCCTCACCATTCTTGCATTTCTTTCTCTGTTTCACGGACGGGAGCGTGTGGAACGTCCCGTCTAAAACCGCCTTTCCAACATGGAAGAGTCCGGTGTAGAAAGTCTCTTGCAGGATCGGCGTCCAGACGCCGAAATCCCATAGCTCAAACGCCGTCGCCATCATGTGGACGGAGTGGTCCAGCGTGGCGGCGAATTCCCCCCGGCTCTCCGCCGTCCAGTGGCCGTCCGTCAGGCCAAAGCGCAGGGCAACGGGATTGTAGTTTCCCGAGGCGGCGTCCTTTTTCAAATCGTCCGCCGCGTCAACGAGATACACCCACCGCCCCAGATGGTAGAGCACCTGCTCCACCACGCGGCGGCGGATAGGGTCGTCCACTTCTCCGGCAGCACCGCCCAGCAGCGTCGCAAAGGCGTCCGCCGCCCGGTCCATGGAGGGGCAGCGCTGGTCCTCCAGCTCCGCCAGCAGCCGCAGCTGACGCCGCGTGCTCTCGTCGAAGGCGGGACGCGCCGCCGCCGCCTTGCGGTAAGCCTTGGAAAGCATTGCGCAGCCGCCGCGATATTTGAGACCCCGGAGCGCTCCGTGGTCCGCCACGCCGTCTTGCAGCTGCCAATAGGCCAGAATCACGCTCTCATCCGCCGCCAGGGCAAGGGCCTCGTCCGTTTCCAGATACGACCGCTGCCGCAGGGGGCTTGCGGGGCACCTCCCGCTGCGCTCACGCGCCTCCCCCTTGGTGAGGAGGATGGCGAGGTAGGTGAAATCGTAATTGAGGATATAGCGGGCAGGTGCGCCGTACCGCAGCGCCAGCGTGTGGCAAAGGCCGCAGTACATGCGGCGGAACCGCTCCGTCTCCTCCTGAGGAAGGATGCCCACCGGAGGCCGTACATAACCAAACATGGGCGCTTAGAACAGACGCCTGATGGTAAAGGACAGCCCGCCCCGCGCGCGCAGCCTGCGGTCGTAAGCGATGGCCGCCGCGATCCCGGCGGCAAAGCCGAGGATGGCCACGAAATACTGCATGCCCACGCTGTCGCTCAGAAACGCGGTGAGCAGGTATCCCAGAAGGAAGAGCACCACCGGCGTGAGATAGACCAGCGCCACAATGCGCAGCATCTTTTTTGTGTCGCTCTCCACCACCACTTTTTGGCCGGGTCTTGCGTCGATGGGGTTTGATGCCTTGGCGTGGACGCTGGCGCCGGAGACGCCGCAGCCGGCGCACTCCTCGCAGTCGTGTCCGCAGGCGGATTTGCGGGGAACGGAAATCTCCGCGTAATTGGAATCGATGATACGTTCAACCGTTGCAATTTGGGTCATAGTTGTTCTCCTAAATTATTCAGCCGGTTCGGCTTCCTGTTCCGTCTCCGGTTCCCGGATGGTGACCTGCACCTGATAGCTGCCGGAAACACCGATGTCCTTGCCGGAGGTGGTTTCGATGACGGCGGGCACCGTGTAGGTGCCAAGTGCTGCGCCGTAATCGCCCAGATCCGCCGTCACAGTCAGATCCTCGCCGGTGATGGCGGCCACATCCGCGCCAATGCCGAAGATCTCCACGGTCATCTCCTGGGTCAGGATGTCCACGGCCCGCCCTTCGGGCAGGCTGCGGTACTGGAAGCGGTCGGTGGTCACCGAGGCGGAGGCCATGTCCTTGAAGGCGATTTGCAGTGTGGCCCGGGTCACGCCGCTGAGGTTCTGGCACCCCTCCGGCACGGTGATGGGATAGGTGTGGGTATTGGCGCCGGAGCGCAGCGTCAGCAGGTCAAACCGGTCCAGCGTGATGCTCTCCACATCCTTGAGCTTGGAGGCGTCGCCGGAGACGGTGATGGTGGCGGGCTGGATTTCGTAGGAAACATTCCCCATCCGGGCGCCGGGAGCATCGACAAAGTTCATTTTCAGGCGCAGCTCCTTGGTGACGAACACCGGGAGGGTGGCCTGCACGGTTTCCGTTTCGGGATGGATGCCGACGCTATCGAGCGCCTGATCGTTCTTGTCATAGAATTGCAGCGCCAGCGTCTGGGAAACGGTCTCCTCCGCGTTCTGCCCGATGTCGAAGGTCACCTTAGCGTAGCTGACGGGGTCGATGTCCGCCGCCTGCCCCTGAATCTCCAGCGCGTTGTGGGAGAGCTGGACCTGTCCGGCGGAGAAGCCCTCCGCCACATTGCCCGTCAGCTCGCAGCGGACCTCCACGGTCCGGCTGTACAGCTCGCTGATGTTTACGGCGGCGGAATAGATGCTGGCGTCCTTGACCTTAATGGTGTCGCTGGAAAAGCGGCGGTCGGTGTAGGCAATCTTATAGCCGATGTTCTGTTCGCCCGCGCTTTCCGCGTTGTTCAGGTCCACCGTCACGCGGATATCGTCCCGGTCCAGACAGGAGACCAGCCAGCGGGTGCCCTCCATCGTGAGGTCGATGGTGCGGTCCGTCCCGTCCTCCACCAGCATGAGGCCACGGTCCGTGAGGCTGCTTTCGTTGATATACTCGATGGGGATGTCCGCAATGACCCGGGGGCGGGTCCTTGGCCCGTTGCTGGGACCGGTGATCTGGTCCACGAAAAACCAGATGGCGGCGGCCACCAGAATGGAAAGAACGATATAAAGCGCCTTTCTGCGGCTGATTCTCTCACTGTTCATCGTCCGCACCCCCGTTCTTTTTGGTGCGCAGCAGACTTGTCAGCTGGAACTTCTGCTTGTCCGCCCCGGGCTCCTCCTGCGGGAGCAGCTCGTTCCGCAGGAGGTTTTCCAGTGTTTCCGGCTTCAGGTGGCGCTTGAGCATGCCGCCGATGGCCACGGAGATGGACCCGGTCTCCTCGGAGACGATGACCACCACCGCGTCGGAGTTTTCGCTCATGCCGATGCCCGCCCGGTGCCGCATACCAAGGTCCCGGGAGAGGTTGACGTTTTTGCTCAGCGGCAGCATGCAGCCCGCGCCCAGCACCCGCCCGCCGCGGATGATGACCGCGCCGTCGTGCATGGGGGCCTTCACGAAGAAGATGTTTTTCAAAAGCTCGCTGGAAACGGCGGCGTCCAGCACCGTCCCGCTGCGGACCATGTCGTCCAGCAGCATTTCCCGTTCAAACACGATCAGGGCGCCGGTGCGGCTCTGAGACATCTCCGTGCAGGCCAGCACCGTTTGACCGATGGTCTGTTCCAGCGTGTTTCCGGATTCCGTGTGGGTGAAAAAGGCGATAAAACGGCGGCTGCCCATCTGCTCCAAAACCCGCCGAATCTCCGGCTGGAAGAGGATGATCAGCGCCAGAACGCCCCATTCCACCATCTTGCTCATGATATAGTTGATCCCGTTCAGGTGGAGCAGGTAGGAAACCACCAGCGCGGCGAGAAAGACGAAGAGTCCCTTGAGCAGGCTGGCGGCCTTTGTGCTTTGCACCAGTATGAGCACCTTGTACATCACAAAGGCCATGATCGCGATATCCAATACGTCCGTAACCTGAATTGTGAGCAGGTAGCGGCCGATGACGGCGGGCAGCTCCATAAAGTTCTGTTCCATTGAGACGTCATCATCCTCCTCAGGCCATGAATATATTGATTATATAAAAAATACTGGTAGATTGCAAGGTAAACCGGGGGAAAATTCACGGACTGTTCAGAAAAATCAAGGAATCAGGCCCCGGAAAACCGTCAGAAAATGGTAGATTTCCTCCTGGGTATTGAAATCGGAAAAGCTCAGACGCACGGTGCCGGTATCCAGCGTCCCCGCGCTGCGGTGGGCCTGCGGCGCGCAGTGGAGTCCCGCGCGCACGGCGATCTCCTGCTGCGCCAGCGCATCCCCAATCTCCTCCACGTCCCGGCCCTCCACCGTAAAGGACAGCACGCCCGTCTGGTCCCGCAGTCCCGGCATGGCATAAACCCGTACCCCCGGCATGGCCCGCAGACTCTCCGCCGTCATCAGCGTCATCTGGCGCTCCTTCTGGCAGATGGCCTCCTCCCCCCGCTCCCGGACATAGCGCAACCCGGCAAGGAGTCCGGAGATCCCGGGCATGTTGTGAGTCCCGGCCTCCAGACGGTCGGGCAAAAAGTCCGGCATCTCCTGCTGCACGGAAAGGCTGCCGGTGCCGCCTTCCAGTAAGGTGTGGGTGGGGACGCCGTCCCCGCAGAGCAAAACGCCGGTGCCCTGGGGACCGTAGAGACCCTTGTGGCCCGGCATGGCGATAAAAGCCGCTCCCAGAGCGGCCATGTTCAGCGGAAGCACGCCTGCCGACTGAGAGGCGTCGATGATCAGCGGCACGCCTCGCTGGCGGCACAGCGCCGCAATGTCCTCCACCGGCTGGACGAAGCCGAACACATTGGAGACGTGGTTGCAGATCACCGCGTCCACACCGGGGACGATCAGTCGCTCAAAGGCGGCGGTGACCGCCTTGGGCTGGAACAGCGGCGCTTCCGCCACGGACACCTGCGCCCCCAGCGCCGCGAGCGGCCGGGTGACGGCGTTGTGCTCATAGCCGGAGATCACCGCCCGCCCGCCGGGCGGGACCAGACTTTTGATGGCGATATTCAGGGCGTGGGTGGCGTTCAGGGTGAACACCACCTGCTCGGGATTGGCAAGATGGAAATACTCCGCCAGCTCGCTGCGGCAGGCGAATGCGGTCTGGGCGGCCTTCATGGCGGCGTGGTGTCCTCCCCGGCCGGGAGAGCTCATGGTGGCAAGCGCTTCCTGCATGGCATCGGCCACGGCAGGCGGTTTTTGAAACGTCGTTGCCGCGCTGTCCAGGTAGATCACGGGCCCACCTCCCTGTAAACGCCGCGTTGATATAAAAATATTTGAACGGGGTCCAAGCGTTCCCCGTGAAGTGCGATCAGCGCCGACGTCAGATCGGAAACGGCAACGCGCACGATATAGGCGCAGCCAAGGTCCGTCAGATCTCGCGGCGCGCGAGAAATCTGGCAGCGAATACCCGCCCGGTCAAGCGCCTTCTGCATACGCTGGGCGTAGGTGACGGAGCGGGCAAGAATCAAATAGTGCTCCACAAACACTCCTCCTCTCTACCCATCTTATGGAGGCGAGCGGAAAAGGTGTGAAAAAAAAGACGCGCCGCCGCGCGTCCTTTCCTATCGGATTTTTTCCAGCAGCACTACCGCGTGGGCGGCCATGCCAAGGCCCTCCCCCGTGAAGCCGAGACCCTCTTCCGTGGTGGCTTTCACGTTCACGCACTGTGGGTCGATCCCTATGGCTGCCGCCAGATTTTCCGCCATTTGCTCTTTATACGGCCCGATCTTGGGCGCCTGCGCCAACAGCGTGGCGTCCAAATTGACCACGGCGAAGCCCTGCTCCCCCAGCAGCGCGCCCACTCTCGAGAGCAGCTTCAAGCTGGAGATACCGGCGTAGGCGGGGTCCGTATCCGGAAAGAGCCTGCCGATGTCCCCCAGTCTCGCCGCGCCCGCAAGGGCGTCCATCACGGCGTGGGTCAGCACGTCGGCGTCGGAATGGCCCAGAAGGCCCCGCTCCCACGCGATCTCCACCCCGCCGAGGATCAGCTTGCGCCCGGGCGTCAGGCGGTGGACGTCATAGCCCTGTCCAATGCGCAGATTCGTCATGCCCGTGTCTCCTCGCTCTCCAAAATCGCCGCCGCCAGCACCAGATCGATGGGCGTCGTGATCTTGAGATTGCGCTCCTCGCCCTCCACCAAAAACACCTGCTTGCCCAGCCGCTCCACGGCGGAGCAATCGTCTGTGACGGGGGCGTCTTTTTCCAGCGCGTCCTGCAAGGCGGCCTTCAGTAGACCCGCTTCAAACACCTGCGGCGTCTGCACCGCCCGCAGCGCGTCCCGCTCCAGCGTCTGGACCACCGCGCCATCCTGCCGTACCTGCTTCACCGTGTCCTTCACAGCCACGGCGGGGGCCGCCGCGCCGCAGTTGGCGGCGGCTGCGATGGTGCGGTCGATCAGCTCCGGCGTCACCAGCGGGCGGGCGCCGTCCTGCACGGCCAGAAGCGCCGTCTCCGGCGATGCCTCCAGCGCAGCCAGCAGCACGGAGTGGACCCGGTTTTTTCCGCCGCGGACGACCTTCGTGCACTTGGTAATACCGTAAAGCCGGCAAAGGCGGGAGATTTCCACCAGATCCTCTTCCCGCGTCGCCACAATGATCTCATCTACCAGCTCCGCCTGCTGGAGCGCCGTCAGTGTCCGCACCAGCACCGGCATATCGCCAAGCATTTCCAGCAGCTTGTTCACGCCGCCCATGCGGCTGGAGCTGCCCGCCGCCGCCACCAGTGCGGCGCAGCGGGGACTTTCCGCGCGCAGCCGCTTTTTCAGCCAGGTAAACATCGCTCAAGTTCCCTCCACATCACGATCCGGGAAGATCCATCATCGCCCGGTCCACCCGGGCCTCCACTTCGCCGTACTCCGCTTTTTCCGTCAATACGATCTCTGAGATCAAAATTTGCTTGGCATTATGGAGCATTTTGCGCTCCCCGGTGGATAACCCCCGCCGGCTCTCTCGGTGCATCAATGCCTTGACCACCCGCGCCACCTCGTAGAGGTCGCCGCTTTTGAGCCGCAGCATATTCTCCTGATAGCGCTTGTTCCAGTTGGCGTTGACCTCTACCGTCAAATCGGGAATGGCGGAGAGCAGCGACTCTGCCTCCGTTGGGGTGACGATCTCCCGCACGCCGATGACGTGGCTGTTGGTCACCGGGATCTTCAGCAGAAGTCCGCCGAGGGGCATCTTGAATACATAGTATTCCTGAACAGCCCCCGCGATGCGCTCTTGAACAATGCTATCGATGACGCCCGCGCCGTGCATGGGATGCACGACAAGATCTCCGACCTTGAACATGACACGCCCTTTCCCTTTCCGGTCCGCTGGGCAGGCACACGTTGCGGCCGCCCCCTCTTCTTGTAAAACAACATACGAATACAAATTTATTATAGGCTATTTCTCTCGTTTTTACAAGTGTTTTTTTGAAAAACGGCAACTTTGTTGTGGGAAATATGCAAAAAAAGGCGGACAGCAAGGTGCTGTCCGCCGGAAACGAAAAGGGCAGGCGCTTATTTTTTGTTGGAGCGGCGCCAGATGTGCATTTTCTCCGCCTGGGCGATCAGCTCCTCCCGGAACTGGGGGTGGGCAATGGAAATGAGGCCCTCCGCCCGCTCCCAGGCGGACTTGCCCTTGGCATTGAACTTGCCGTACTCCGTCACCAGCCAGTGGAGGTTGGTGCGGGTGGCCGTGACCACGCTGCCCTCCGCCAAAGTGGGGCGAATGCGGGAGTGGAGCTGCCCGGTCTTTTTGTCCAGCACGGTGGAGCTGCAGCAGATGAAGCTCTTGCCGCCCTTGGAGAGATACGCGCCCAGCACAAAGTCCTGCTGTCCGCCCGCGCCGGAGATGTGGTGGGTGCCGGAGGACTCGGAGGACACCTGCCCATAGAGGTCGATATCCACCGCGCCGTTGATGGAGATGAAGTTATCGATCTGGGAGACCCGGGCAATATCGTTCACATAACTCACCGGAGCCGCCATGCAGGCGGGGTTGTTGTCGAGGAAGTCGTAGAGCTTCTGGGTACCGGCGGCGAAGGCGTAGGTCTGGCGGTAGCGGTCAAAGGGCTTGCAGGCGCCAGTGACCTTTCCGGCGGCGGACATATCCACAAAGGCGTCCACGTACATCTCCGTGTGTACGCCCAGATCCTTCAAATCGCTCTCCGCGATCATCTTGCCGATGGTATTGGGCATGGAGCCGATGCCAAGCTGCAAGCAGGCCCCGTTGGGAATCTCGGGTACCACCAGATTGGCCACCGCCAGATCCACGTCCGAAGCCTCACCGGAGCCGCCCAGCGTGTCGATGGGGGGATTTTCGCCCTCCACGATCATGGCGACGTCGCTGATGTGGACGCAGTTTTCAAAGCCGCCAAGGCACACCGGCATGTTCCGGTTGACCTCCACGATGACGGTCTTGGCGCACTCGCACACCGCCTTGAGATGGGACCCGCCGGGGCCAAAGTTGAAAAAGCCATGGGCGTCCATGGGCGCCACCTGAAACATGGCGACATCCAGAGACTTGATGCAATCGCGGTAATAGCCGGGCAGCTCGGAATAGCGGATGGGCGCGTAGTAGGCAATGCCCTCGGAAATGGCTTTGCGCTCCACACCGCTCATGTGCCAGGAGTTCCAGGTGAAATGCTCCGCAGCGTTTGGCACATCGAAAATGGCGGGACGGTGGGTCAAAATGCCGCCCCGGACCTTCACGTCGGTCAGCTCCCCTGCCCGCTTTGCCAGCGCCCGGTCCAGCGCATTGGCAGTGCAGACGCTCCAGCCGTAGTCCAGCCACATGCCGGAATGCACGACCTTGACCGCCTCGTCGGCGGAGGTCAGCTTCTGCCGATATTCTTCCTGATAGCTCATGATGCTTCCTCCATTACGTTTCTATGTTCTCTCTTTTGAAGAGGCCTTCTCCTACCGGAATCCATGAAAAACCTTGCATTCGCCTCAGACGTCGCTTGCGTCATCATACTACGTAAATTCAGTATAGCATGCTGTTTTCTGAAATGCAATCGAAATCGTGAAAAAAATCACAAAATTTTGTGAAAAAAGAGACAGGCCGACAGCCTGTCTCTTTCAATGGCGGAACTTACTCCTCCACGAACTCCTCGCCTTCCTCGTCAGAGGTCAGCAGGGCGCGGATGGAGAGGGAGATCTTCTTCTTCTCCTCGTCGATGGCGGTGATCTTCGCGTCGACCATCTGGCCCTCGGACAAAACATCCTCAGGCTTCTCGATGCGGCGGTCGGCGATCTGGGAGATATGGATGAGGCCGTCCACGCCGGGGACCACTTCGGCAAAGGCGCCGAAGGTCATCAGCTTCACAATGCGGACGGAAACCACGTCGCCCACACCGTACTTGTCCATAAAGACGTCCCAGGGATCGATGCTGCGATCCTTCACGCCCAGAGAGATCTTGTGCTTTTCGGCATCAAAGGCGATGACGTACACTTCCATGGTATCGCCGACCTTGCAGACCTCGGAGGGGGTCTTGATACGGCTCCAGCTCAGCTCGGAGATATGTACCATACCGTCCACGCCGCCGATGTCCACGAACACGCCGTAAGAAGTCATGGACTTCACGGTGCCGGTGTAGTGCTTGCCGGCCTCGATGGAGGACCAGACCTGCTCCTGCGCGGCCTTGCGGGCCTCGTCCGCCACGGAGCGGATAGAGCCGACCACACGGCGGCGGGCGCGGTTGACCTCGGTAATGCGCAGCTGGACCTTCTGCTTGATCATGGAGGTGAGATCAGCGCCGCGGGGCTGACCGCTCTGGGAGGCGGGCACGAACACCCGGACGCCCTTGACGGAAACCACGATGCCGCCCTTGTTCTCCTCCGTGACGATACCCTCGAGAACAGTCTTGTCGTCCACAGCCTGCTCGATGTTCTCCCAGACCTTAATGGAGTCCAGACGCTTCTTGCTCAGCTCGGCGAAACCTTCCACGTCGTTGACGCGGACGATCACGGTCTCGATCTCGTCGCCGACCTTCACGATATCCTCGGGCTTCACGCCGGGGTCGTCGCTCAGCTCGCTCATCTTGATGTAAGCCGCCTGCTTGGCGCCCACGTCCACCTGCACCTCGGTCGGGGTGATGGCGGTCACGATGCCGGTTACCTTCTCTCCTGTATTTAAAGTTTTGAAAGACTGATTCAGCAGTTCCTCAAAGGATTCTTCTTTGACCTCGGCGGCCTTGATTTCTTCACTCATCGTTGCATATACCTCCTTAATGATGCCAGCAGGTGTGGAAGCACCGGCCGTAAGTCCCGCGACAAAACAACCGTCGAAAAAATCCGCAGAGAGCTCGTCCGCCTTCTCAATTTGAAAGACGCGGGAGCATCTTTGTCTGCAAATTTCCGTTAAATGTTTGGTGTTGGCGCTCTTACGGTCCCCCACCACAACCATCACGTCCACGTTTCCGGCAATCTCCGCCGCCTCCGTTTGACGCTTATGCGTAGCATTGCATATTGTATCAAAGATTTTGACGTTTGTACACTCTTTTTTTAAGATTTTTGAAGAAGTTTCAAAAAGTTCACGAATGCAGGTGGTCTGGGCAACCACCGTCAGCGGCGCGCCCCGATCCCCGCCTTTGGCAAGCCACGCGCGCACCGCCTCCGGCCCGTCAAATACCAGTGGATGCAGGCACCAGCTGGCCACGCCCACCACCTCCGGATGCTCCATCTCGCCGATGATGACGGGGCGGCGTCCCTCCTGCTCCGCCTGCGCCACCAGCTTCTGGATGCGGCAGACGTTGGGACAGGTGGCGTTGACGCAGGCAACGCCCCGGGCGGCAAGACCGTCCAGCACGCTTTTCACTTCCCCGTGGGAGCGGATGACCACCGTGTCCCCCGGCTGCAAAGCGTCCGCGTCCGCCGTTTTGCGGATGCCCTGCCGGGCCAGTTCCTGCACCACGTGGGCGTTGTGAATGAGATCGCCCAGCATCCAGCACCCGCCGGTGTGGGCGGCGGTTTCCTCCGCCAGCTCCACCGCCCGCTGCACGCCGTAGCAAAACCCGGCGCTCTTGGCCAAAATCACGCCTTCGGACATAGCGCTTTTCCTCCCACGGCCTGTCCGCCCAAGGCGTAGGCCGACTCTAAAAGGTCGTCGGCGATCTTCTGCATCTCCTCCGCCGTGCCGTGGCGCCCGGTGTAAACGGGCTGATAGGGCTTGCCGAAGATGATGCGGGTCCGGTGAAAGAGCTTCTTCTCCCCGTCCACGAACACCGGCACCAAAATCGCCCCGGTGCGCACGCCGATCATGGCGACGCCGCCCTTGGCGTGGGCGGGCAGACCGTCCGCGCAGCCGATGCCGCCCCGGATCACCGTGCCCTCCGGAAAGATCAGCAGGTTGTCCCCGGCCTTGACGGCCTGAATGGCGGTCTTGACGGACTGGATATCGTTGCTGCCCCGGCTGACGGGAAACGCGCCGACCTTGGAAAGGAGCCACCCCAAAAGCCGGTTGCGGAACAGCTCCTCCTTGGCCATGATGTGCAGCCGGTAATTCACCGGCAGACGCAGCGCCACCAGAATGGGGTCCCAGTTGCTGGCGTGGTTGGGGCACAGCAAGACGCCGCTTTTGGGCAGGTCCTCCATCCCCTCCACGGTGGTGGGGTGCAAAACGGCGGAGACGAAGCCCACCACATAATAGATAAACACAAACAGCGGGTTGAATGGTTTCATGCCGGTATCCTCTCTTTGATGATGCGCAAAAGCGCCTCTTCGCTCTGCCGGAAGGAAAGCCCGGTGGTGTCCAGCGCCACGGCGTCCTCCGCCTGGCGCAGCGGCGCGGCGGCGCGGTGGGTGTCGTTCCAGTCCCGCTCCCCGATCTCCCGAAGGATTGTCTCAAAGGACTGGGGCGTTCCCCGCTCCTCTAATTCCAGCATCCGGCGGCGGGCGCGCTCCTCCGGCGACGCGGTGAGAAACACCTTCACATCCGCCTCCGGCAGCACCACGGTGCCGATGTCCCGTCCGTCCATCACCACGTTATTCTCCCGGGCCAGCCGGCGCTGCATCTCCAAGAGATATGCCCGTACGCCGGGGTGGGCCGACACCGCCGAAGCGCAAAGGGACATCTCCGGCAGGCGAATCTCCTCCGTCACGTCTCGGCCACGGAGCAGCATGTGCTGCAAGCCGTCCGCGCCGTAGGTGATCTCCAGACGCAGCCTTGGCAGCGCCGCGAGCACCGCCGCTTCATCCTTGGGGTCGATGCGGTTTTCCCGGGTAAAGCAGCCGATGGTGCGGTAGATGGCCCCGGTATCCACATAGAGATAGCCCAGCGTCTTGGCAATGCTGCGGGCCAGCGTGCTCTTGCCCGCGCCGGAGGGGCCGTCGATGGCGATGGCTTTCATAGCATGGTTCTCTCCTGTCATAACGTATCCTCCTCCGCTGCGGCCAGGCCCGCCGCCCGGCCGGTGGCCCAGGCGATTTGCAGGTTGAAGCCGCCGGTGTAGGCGTCTGTATCGATCAGTTCTCCTGCAAAGTATAGTCCCTTTACAAGCTTTGATTCCATAGTGGTTGGGTTAATTTCGCTGATTTTGATGCCGCCGGAGGTGACAATGGCGTCCGTCACCGGGCAGGGGCCTGCCACCTCGATGGGGAAGTGCTTCAAAAGCACCAAGAGGGTGTGGCGCTGCTCTCGCGTCAGCTCGTGGACCTTCTGATGGGGCGGAATCCCCGTCAGCTCCACCAGCACGGGGATGATCTTCTGGGGCAGCAGATCGTTCAACGCGTTGTCAAAATCGGAGTTGGCGTATTTTCCAAAGTCCGAAAGCAGCCGCCGATCCAGTGTCTGTTCGTCCAGCGCGGGCTTCAAATCGATTTCCAGCCGGTAGTCCTTCTGGTCGAAGCGGCGCATGTGAGCGGAGGCGGAGAGCACCAGCGGACCGCTGACACCGAAGTGGGTGAAGAGCAGCTCTCCGAAATCGGAGTGAATCTTCTTCCCGTTCTCCAGCACCGTCAGCTCCACGTTGCGCAGGCTCAGCCCCTGCATCCGGGCGCACAGGTTCCCCTTTTCCCGCAGGGGCACCAGCGAGCCCCGCAGCGGCGTGACGGTGTGACCCAAGTCGGCAGCCATGCGGTGTCCCTCTCCGGTGGAGCCGGTGGCGGGATAGGAAACGCCCCCGGTGGCGAGAATGACGGCGTCGGCCGGGTATTTTCCCCGGTCCCCTGTCACGCCGCAAACGCGCCCCTCCGCCGTGTCCACGCGAAGCGCCCGGTCCCGGACCAGCTTCACCTTCAGCCCCCGCAGCCGCTTTTCCAGCGCGCCGCTGACGTCAAAGGACCGGTCGCTGACGGGAAACACCCGGTTGCCCCGCTCTGTCTTGAGGGGCACGCCAAGGGCTTCAAAAAAAGCCATGGCGTCCCGCCCGTCAAAGCGGGAAAAGGCGCTGTAAAGGAATTTGGCATTCCGGGGTACGTTGGATAAAAGCGTCTCCCGGTCGGCGTTGTTGGTCACATTGCAGCGGCCCTTTCCGGTAATATTCAGTTTTTTGCCCAGTCGCTCGCCGGGCTCCAGCAGCGTCACCGCGGCGCCCCGCTCCGCCGCGCAGATGGCGGCCATCATACCGGCGGCTCCGCCGCCCACAATTGTTATTTTTTTATTCATCGTCCATCTTTCCAAATACACCGTATTCATTCCAAATATCTTCCAGCTGGGCAAACGTGCTGGATACGTCCGCGCCCTTGTTGGCAGCCAGTGCCACCAGCAGCGCGTTCATGAGAGACAGCGGGGCCACCATGGAGTCCACAAAGGAGATCATCTCGCAGGGCGCCAGCAGCGCCGCGTCGGACATCTGATAGACCGGAGAAAGCTCGTTGTCCGTGACGGCGATGATGGAAGCGCCCCGGTCCTGGGCAAATTTCACCGTGTTCACGGTGACCCGGGAATACCGGGGGAAGCTGATGGCGATCATCACATCCTCCGGCCCGATGCGAAAGAGCTGCTCCAAAATCTCTCCCGCCGCGCTGGACTGCACCATCGTCACGTTTTCAAACAGCAGATGCATGTAAAAATTCAGATAGCCCGCCACAAAGGTGGAGGAGCGCACGCCCAAAATGTAGATATGGCGGGCATTTTGAATCCGCTGCACCACATCGTCGAAGGCCTTCCGGTCGGCGTCCGCCGCCACCTCCCGCAGCTTTTCCATGTCCGAATGGAGCACCGCGCCCAGCACGTCCTGCCGGTCAAACAGCTCCCCCGCCGCCTTGATGCGCTGGGTGGACGTGAGGCGGCTGCGAATGATCTCCTGCAGCGCCCGCTGCATACTGGGATACCCGTCGTAGCCCAGCTCCGAGGCAAAGCGCACCACCGTGGATTCGCTCACGCCCACCAGCGTTCCCAGCTTGCTGGCGGTCATAAAGGCGGCTTTGTCGTAATTTTCCAGCATGTAGGCGGCGATCCGCTTTTGTCCCTTGGAAAAACTGCTCATGCTGCTTTCAATGCTATGTAAAATATTCTTCGCCACGGTCTTTCCCTCCGTGATTTCCGTATCCGGGCACTTGGGTCCCGGCGTTTTTCGTCCTGCCGTATTGTAACACAAAACCCGTCTAATTCAAACAAAATTTGCAGGATTTTTTTTGAAACTTGCAAAAAAAGGAACGCGGCACCATTCCGCGCTCCTTTTATGCGTTTTTCAGGGCCGCAATCTCTTCCTGCGTCAGCCGTCGCCACTTGCCACACGGCAGGTCGCCCAGCTCCAGCGAGTGTTCCCTCACCCGCCGCAGCCGCTTCACCGTCAGATCGCAGGCGGCGCACATCCGGCGGATCTGGCGGTTTTTCCCCTCGTGGATGGTGATTTCCAGCTCCGCCGCCTGCGCTGTGCCCTGCACCAGCAGCACCTGGGCGGGACGGATGGTCTCCCCCTCCAGCTCCCGCACGGCGGCCAGTCGCTGCGCGGCCCCAATCACCGGTCCCCGGACCGACACGCGATAGGTCTTTTCGATCTCCCCCCGGGGATGGAGCAGATGCTGCATCAGCTCGCCGTCGTTGGTCATCACCAGCAGCCCCTCCGAATCCAGATCCAGCCGCCCCGCGGGAAACACCCGCGCGCCGCAGTCCGCCGTCAGGTCCGCCACGGTCTGCCGCCCCCGCTCGTCAGAGAGGGTGGTGACATAGCCCCGGGGCTTATTTAAAAGCAAATAGACAGGCTCCGCCCGCTGGCGCAGCGGTTTGCCGTCCACCAAAATCTCATCCCGGCTTGGATCGGCCCGCCCGCCCAAAAGGGCGATCTCGCCGTTCACCGTCACGCGGCCGGACTGAATGTACGTCTCCGCCGCTCTGCGGGAACAGACCCCGGCGGCGGAGAGTAATTTTTGCAAGCGTTCTTCCATCATTTCACCCTTTAATCAAAAGAGGCCCCGTTTCAGCGTTTCCAGGGCAGTGTCCACCACCGGCAGCACCGTTTCGCCGCACAGCAGCTCCACGCGCCCCACTTCTTTCCCGTTCACCTCAAATACCGCCCTGCCCACCTTGGTGCCGGCGCTTACCGGTGCGGTGAGCGATTGATCCAGCTCCACCCGGGTGCTGAGCGTTTCTCCCTGCCCGAGGGGCCATGCAAAGCTGTCCGCCGCCACCAGCGGCGCCGTGGCGCTCATGCCGCCCTCTACCGCAACCCGCTGCACCACCTGCCCCAAAACCGCCCCCTGCTTGGCAGGATACGCGGAAAACCCGTAGTCAAAGAGGCTCTGGTGGTCGGCCCAGTCGTTGCCGTCTTGCAGCGTCACCGCCACCAGACGCTGCCCGTTCCGCTCCGCGCAGCTCACCAGCGTCCGCCCGGCGGAGCGCGTGTACCCGGTTTTCAGACCCAGGCAGCCGTTCACGGAGGAAAGGAGCTTATTGTGGTTGGTCATGGTGCGCCCGCCGATGCTTACGCTCCGGGTGGACGCAATGCGCATCAGCGTTTCGTTCTCCACCGCCGCCTGCGCAAGCCGGGCCATGTCCCGGGCGGTGGAGTAGTGGTTTTCATCGTCCAGCCCGTTGGGATTGGCGAAGGAGGAGCTGGCCATGCCCAAATCCCGGGCGGTTTCGTTCATCATCTTCACAAAGCCTTCCTGACTGCCGCCCACATGGTCCGCGATGGCCACCGCCGCGTCGTTGCCGGAGCACAGCAGCAGCCCGTAGAGCAGCGTCTCCAGCGTCACCTGCTCCCCCTCCTGCAAGTACATGGAGGAGCCCTCTGTCAGCATGACCTCCCGCTTGATGGTCACCACGTCCGAGAGGTTCCCCTCCCGGATTGCCACCAGCGCCGTTAAGATTTTGGTGGTGCTGGCGATCAGCATTTTGGCGTCCGCGTTTTGCTCGTACAGCACCCTTCCGCTGTCCACATCCATCAAAATGGCGGAGGTCGCAGAGGTACTCACCGCCTCAACCTGACAAGTTAAAATACTAAACAGCAGAAGAGCCACCAGCAAAAAGCGGCGGATTCGTCTGAACACACCATCACCTCGTTTGTTTACAGTGATGGTAGTATACCCCTGTCACTCGAATTCTTTTGCTTCCTTTTTGTCGAAATATTTTTCCACTTTATCCATGATATCGGGAACCATTTCCACCACACGGTCCATGGTGGACACCGGCGGAACCGCCACCGGCAGTACGCGGGTCGTGCCGTCCTTGATGATGAGGAACGCCACCGGGTCGATTTTCACGCCTGCGGCAGTGCCGCCGCCAAAATTTTCCTTGGGCGTTTTGCCGTAATCGCCGCCACCGCCGCCAAAGCCGAAGCTGACCTTGGAAATGGGGATCAGCGTCACGCCGTCGGGCGTGGTGATGGGCTGGCCGACGATGGTGTTGGTATCCACCATCTCCCGCACCTTCTCCATCGCGGTACGCATCATGTCGTTCAGGGAATTCTTTTTCTCCGTGGGAGTTTCCATGTATCGCTCATCCTTTCTCATGCCGCCGCAGGCGTGCCCTGTTCGCCGCCCTTGGCGGCAGTCGGCGTTTCTTTTTGTCGTTTTTGAAGGCGCAGCAGCAGCCGCAGCGCCGGTATGCCCATGGTAAAGCCGATGGCAAGCAGCGTTCCAATCCGAATGGAGACTGCCGCCGTGCCCTCCACCACGGTTTTGGGGGAATCGAAATCCACCCCGATATGGATATGTGGGTCCGGAATCACCAGCAGCTGTTCCAGCGTCGGCATCCCCGTCCAAACGATGGCGTGGAGCGCGCCGTACCACTCCGCTGCGGCAGCCGGGTCCTCCCCACCGCCAACGCACACGGAAAGTTCCAGCGGCTTTACGCGGATGCCTCGCCGGGTACGGCTCAGCGCCCGGCGAAGCGGCGGCCACAGGAGACGCCACGCTTCCCGGAGATCGGAAAGCGTGAGCTTGGGCAGCACCCGCTTCACTTCTTTTTCGGCAGCTGCAGCCATTTCATGGGCCGCCTCTTTCGTTTTCTTTGCGTCCTTTTTTGCTTCTTTTTCTCCAACCGGGAAAACGCGGATGTGGAACAGACTCACGGTCAGGTCCACCAGCGCCGTTCCCGGCGAAAAGACAGCCTGTATCCCAAGCCGCGTGCGGCAAAGGACGATCAGCAGCGCCGCTACTGCGGCTAAAATCCACCAGAGCAACCCTCGACGCCCCCCTCTCTTATTCCACCGCGCACGGTTCCTCCCCGGGAAGGACGGCATCCTCCGGCGCATCCGCGCCGGAAACCTCGCTGCCGTCCGTGGGGTCCACCACCCGGCCCTCCTCGTTCAAACGCATCTGCCCGTCGCCGCCAAGGTCCGGCATTTCCGGCAGATCCTCCAGACTGGTAAGGTGGAAGGCGCGCAGAAACTGCTTCGTGGTGCGGTACAGGTGGGGCCGCCCCGGGACCTGCAGCCGCCCGCACTCCTCGATGAGCTTTCGCTCTTGCAAAAGGCCCATGGTGTAGGCGCTGTCCACGCCCCGGATCTGGTCCACATAGGCCCGGGTGGTGGGCTGGTAATAGGCGATGATGGTAAGGACCTCCAGCGCGGGCTGACTGAGCTTGGCGCTTTTTCGGATCTCAAAGGCTTTGCGGATGACGTCCCCATAGTCCGGCGCGGAGCAAAGCTGCCAGCTGTCCTCTATGTGCAAAAGGCGGATGCCCCGCCGCTCATAGGCGTAATAGTCCATCAATCGCTGGAGCACCTGCTCCACGGTGGGGCGGTCCATGTCCAGCGCAATGCAGATGCGCTCCGTCTGGACCGGCTCGCCCGACGCGAAGAGGATGCCCTCCACGGCGGCTTCGATCTCCTTCATCTCCATGGATTCCATCCTCCTTAAAGTCTCAGATTTTCCGGCGCCTCGCCGTCTTGCCGGACGGTGCAGTCCGTCTCGGACCCCGCCAGATGCAGCACGTTGGCACGGCAAAGCTCCAGCACGGCGAGGAAGGTGGCCACCACCTCGCTGCGGCTGCGATTTCCGCGAAAGAGCAGTAAAAAGCGGGTGATGCCGTGCTCTCGCAGGCGCTGCAAAATTTCCCGGGCCTTGTTTTCCACGGGATACGGCTCATGCCGCACAATTTTTTCAAACGCGGCGGCCGGCGGCGGCAGCACCCGTTCCGATCGGTTTTGCACCTCCGCCATGGCCAGCAGCAGGTCTGCCGGGGTCTGGCTGTACTCGTAAATTTTCCCCCGCTCCATGGGCTCTGGGTTCCGGGTGACGATGTTGCGCCCAAACTCCCCCATGGGGGCAAGGCGCACCGCCATGGCCTTCACCCGCACATAGCTTTCGTTTCTGCGCCGCTCCTCCAGTGACTGGATGAGGGCGTCCATCTCGCTTTTGGCCTCCTCGTCCTCGATGGAAAGGAGCATCCGGGTCTTGATATAGACCAGCTGGGAGGCCATGGTCACAAACTCGCTGGCGACGTCCAAATCCATTTTCTGCCGCCGTTCCAGCCACTGGAGATACTGGTCGCAAATGAGCGAGATGGAGATATCCTGAATCTCCATCTTATTCTTCCCCAGCAAAAACAAAATCAGGTCCAGCGGGCCTTCAAAGTCCTGCATCTCCTCCGAACGGGAGCGGACCACCTTTTCCAGTTTGAATACGGGGTTTTTCAAAAGCGTCCACCTCAATAAAACAAGTTGAGCAAAGCGCTGAACACGGCGAAAATCGCATTGCTGATAAAGCCGCCCATAAAGCCAAACCAGGAAAGCGCCAGCAGCACCAGCATCCCGTAGCGCTCATAGCGCATCAGCGTGACGTAGGCCCCGTCCGGCAAAAGCACCGCCAGCACCTTAGACCCGTCCAGCGGCGGAATGGGGACGAGGTTAAAAAGGCCCAGACCCACAGAAAGCGGGGCTACCGTGTAAAGGCAGAACTCAAAAAGTCCGTTCCAAAAGACATTGTAAGGGGCGTAAAGGTAAATCACCTTACTGATTGCAATGGCCAACAGCGCAAGCAACAGGTTGGAAACGGGGCCTGCCAGTGCGGTGAGCGCCATTCCCTGCTTAGGTTTTCGGAAATAGCGGGGGTCCACCGGCACAGGCTTTGCCCAGCCGAAGCCCGCCACAAACATCATCGCAAGGCCAAACCAGTCAATGTGGCGCAGGGGGTTCAGGCTCAGGCGATGCATGGACTTGGCGGTGGGGTCGCCCAGCGCGTAGGCCGCAAGGCCATGGCAGGTCTCGTGGACCGTCAGGCACAGGAAAATGGCGGCCACCCGCAGCGCAGCCGCGCCCATGGAGGCAAAGTCCATTGCGTTGTATAGAGTTTGCAGTTGATGCAGCATCATGCACTCCCCTCGGAAACGTTCAAAAAGATAGGATGATTATACCAGTTTCCAACACAAAATACAAGGAAGAAGCATGAAAAAGGGCAGACGCTTGCGCGTCTGCCCTTCCTCTTTGCAATTTTTGAAAATCAGCCCTTCACCATCGCGGCAATTTCCTCCGCGAAGTTCTCCTGCTTCTTCTCAATGCCCTCGCCCTTTTCAAAACGCACAGCGTTCTTGAAGGTGATGGCGCCGCCCAGGCTCTTGGCGGTGGCGGCGATATACTGCTCGACGGACATGGAATTGTCCTTCACGAACTCCTGCTGGAGCAGGCAGTTTTCCGCATAGAACTTGTTCAGCTTGCCCATGACGATCTTCTCACGCACCTGCTCGGGCTTGGAAGCCATCTTGGGGTCGTTTTCCATCTGGACCATCATGATCTTCTTCTCTTCGTCCAGCACGTCCTGCGTGACCTGAGACTTGTCCAGGAAGCGGGGATTCAAAGCGGCGATCTGCATGGCGACGTCCTTGCCCACCGCTTCCACCTGCTCGGCGGAAAGGGCGGTATCCAGCTCCACCAGCACGCCGATCTTGCCGCCGGCGTGCACGTAGGGCACGCTGACGCCATCGGCAAAGCGGGCAAAGCGGCGGACCTTGATGTTCTCGCCGATGACGAGGACCATCTCCTGCTGCTGCTGGGTGACGGTCATGTCGCTGCCTTCGTACTTGCACTCCATCAAAGCGTCCAGATCAGCGGGATTCTGCTTGGCGACGGTCGCGGCCACGCCCTTGACAAAATCCACGAACTTCTCGTTCTTGCCGACGAAGTCGGTCTCGGCATTGACCTCGATCACGACGCCAACGCCGTCCACCACGGTGGCGAGGGCCATGCCCTCGGCGGCGATGCGGCCGGCCTTCTTCGCGGAAGCGGCCATGCCCTTTTCGCGCAGCCACTCCACGGCCTTATCCATATCGCCCTCAGACGCGGTCAGCGCCTTCTTGCAATCCATCATGCCAACGCCGGTCATTTCGCGCAGGTTTTTTACATCAGCTGCGGTAAAAGCCATTTTTTCTTTCCTCCAGTATCTTGTATCGGAGCGTATGCTCCCACAGAATCAAATTATTGAGCGTCCTCGGCCTTTTCGGCGGCGGCATCCTCGATCTGCTCGCCCTGCTTGCCCTCCAGCATCGCGTTTGCCATGATGGAAGAGATCAGCTTGATGGCGCGGATGGCGTCGTCATTGCCGGGGATGACGTAATCGATCTCGTCGGGATCGCAGTTGGTATCGGCGATAGCCACCACGGGAATACCCAGCTTGTGGGCCTCGGCGATGGCGTTGCGCTCCTTGCGGGTATCGACGATGAACAGTGCGCCGGGGAGCTTCTTCATATCCTTCACGCCGCCCAGATACTTCTCCAGCTTCTCGATCTCGCCCAGGTGCTTCATGACTTCCTTCTTGGGGAGCATATCGAAGGTGCCGTCGGTCTGCATGGTCTTGAGCTGATTGAGCCGGTCCACGCGGGTGCGCATGGTCTTGAAGTTGGTCATCATGCCGCCCAGCCAGCGGGCGTTCACATAGTACTGACCGCAGCGGGCAGCCTCTTCGCGGATGGCGTCCTGCGCCTGCTTCTTGGTGCCGACGAACAGCAGGGACTGGCCACTCTCGGAGAGCTGACGGACGAAGTTATAAGCCTCTTCCAGCTTCCGGACGGTCTTTTGCAGGTCCACGATATAGATGCCGTTGCGCTCGGTGTAGATATAGGGAGCCATCTTGGGGTTCCAGCGGCGGGTCTGATGACCGAAGTGGACGCCTGCTTCCAGCAGGGCTTTCATGGATACAACGTTAGAATTTGCCATAGTGTTGAGTTCCTCCAAATCAAATTTAGTTTTACCTCCGGCGGTTTCGCCCCTTTTGCCAACCTCTATCGAGGCACAGACAAAAAGTCCACACGCCGTGCGGATTGCTGAAATATAATAACACAACTTCCCTTGCCATTGCAAGTATTTTTTCCAAAAAATGCGTAAAATTTTCATAGATTCCCGCAATATTTTAGGAATTTACCGCTTTGTTCAGAATTTTCTTCGCCGTTTCCGGTCCACAGCCGGCTCCCGCCGCTGAAACGGCTTGTCGATGAGGATGATATCGTCCCCGATGCGCTGGATGCACTCCCACGGAATGTAAAATTCCTCTCCTCTGCCGAATAGGCCGAAAAAGCGGTAGGGCCCGTAGACCACGATGGCGGCCACCTGCCCTTCCGGCACCCGCACATCCACGTCCCCCACAAAGCCCAGGCGGCAGCCGTCACAGATGTTGATGACCTCTTTACAACGAAGGTCCCGGATCCTGCACTGCATAAACACCCCTCCTGCGGCCACTCTATGCGCCCGTGAGACTGTCCTATGCGCCCAGAATGCGACAAAAGCTTCCAGTATAGGAAAATTCGTCTGCGGCAATACTGATTTGGAAGTTTCAAACGGTCAGGGGGCGGTTTTTATGCAGGGCAAAGTCGAAATCGCGGGGGTCAACACAGCCAAACTGAAGGTCCTGAAAAACGAGGAGACCATGGCGCTTCTGCGCCGGACCAAGGAGGGCGATCAGGTGGCGCGCCGAGAGCTGATCGAGGGCAATTTGCGTCTCGTGCTCTCCGTCATCCAGCGTTTTTCCAGCCGGGGCGAAAACGCCGACGACCTCTTTCAGGTCGGCTGCGTGGGTCTCATCAAAGCCATCGACAATTTTGATATCAACCAGCCGGTCCGCTTTTCCACCTACGGCGTACCCATGATCATCGGCGAGATCCGGCGCTACCTCCGGGACAACAGCGCCATCCGGGTCTCCCGCAGCATGCGGGACACCGCCTACCGCATTCTGCAAGCCCGGGACCGTCTCATTGCCGAGACCCAGCGGGAGCCGACCGTGGAGCAGATCGCAAAGGAGCTGGGCATTCCCCGGGAGGAGGTGGTGTTCGCCATGGACGCCATCGTGGACCCCGTCTCCCTCTATGAGCCGGTCTACTCCGACGGCGGAGACGCCATCTGCGTGATGGACCAGGTCCGGGACACCAAGAATACGGACGAGACGTGGACCGAGCGCATCGCCCTCAAGGACGCGCTGGAGCTGCTGGACGACCGGGAGCGGCGCATCCTCTCGCTGCGGTTTTACGAGGGAAAGACCCAGATGGAGGTCTCCGAGGAGGTGGGCATCTCCCAGGCGCAGGTGTCCCGCCTTGAAAAGGGCGCCATCAACACCATTAAGAAGCACATCTGAGACGAAGGCTTTTCACCGTTTGGCAAAGGCGCTTTTGCGCAAAACCCGCCACGAAAAATTGACGTTCCCCACAAAATGGCGTATACTCACGGGGAGAATGAAAAGTGAGGAGCGTCTCCCCTATGGACTATGAAAAGCTTGCGGAATACCGCAACGCCAAAAATTTCTTCTGCCGCCATCTGGGCATCCGTGTAACGGAGATCAGCCATGGCTATGCCAAAACCGTCAAAACCGTCTCGCAGGAGGATTTGAACCCTGTGGGCGTCCCCCACGGCGGCGTGTATTTTTCCATGGCGGACACCGCCTGCGGCTCCGCCGTCTCGTCGGAGGGGTTCGCCGTGGTGACGGTGGACAGCAATTACCACTTCCTGCGCAGCGCAAAGCCCGGCGACACCCTGACGGCGGAGGCCCGGGAGGTGAAGTCCGGCAGGACGCTGTGCGTGTGCGACGTGCGCGTCACCAATCAGGAGGACGCGCTGCTGGGCATCGGCACCTTTACCTTTTACCGTCTGGACGAAAAGCTGAATTTTTAACGCAGTTAGGCCGAAAAACACGCCGCAAAGACGTGGGTGAAAATCAGAAAGAGCCGGTTGACGTTTTTATGTCAACCGGCTCTTTTTTTTGCGTTCAATGGCTTACAAAAGGCCCTGATGGTCCTTCGCCGCCGTGAGGATATTGCGCATGAGCATGGCCCGGGTCATGGGGCCGACGCCGCCGGGGACGGGGGTAATGTAGGAAGCCTTCGGCTCCACCGCGGCAAAATCCACGTCGCCGCAGAGCTTGCCCTCTCCGTCCCGGTTCATGGCAACGTCAATGACCACCGCGCCGTCTTTCACCATGTCGGCCCCCACCAGAGCGGCCCGCCCCACGGCGGAGACCAGAATGTCCGCCTGGGCGGTGATGGCCTTCAAATCCGGCGTCCGGGAGTGACAAACCGTCACCGTGCCATCTGCCTGCGTGAGCAGGGTTGCCATGGGCTTGCCGACAATGTTGCTCCGCCCCAGCACCACGCAGCGCTTTCCCGCCACGGAAATGTCGTAAGCGCGCAGCATTTCCATCACGCCGGCGGGCGTGCAGGGCAAAAACCCCGCCTCCCCCACCGTGAGCTTTCCCACGTTGAAGGGGTGGAAGCAGTCCACATCCTTATCCGGCAAAATGGAGTGGATGACAAGCTGCTCGTTCAGGGGCTTCGGAAGGGGCAGCTGGCACAAAATGCCGTCCACCGCCGCGTCCCGGTTCAGCGCCTCGATGAGCGAGAGCAGTTCTTCCTGCGACGTGTCCGCCGCCAGACGGTGGGAAACGCTCACGATGCCGCATTCCGCGCAGTCGCTCTCCTTGCCCCGGACATAAACCTTGGACGCGGGGTCCTCCCCCACCAGAATCACCGCAAGGCCGGGTTTGCGAGAAAGCGCCGCCGCTTCCTCGCGCACCTGCTCTTTGACGCGCTTGGCCAGCGCCTTTCCGTCAATTTGAATCGCCATGTTTCGGTTCCTCCGCCGGTTCCGGCTGCATCTTTGCAGCGGCTTCCGTCTCCGCGCCCGCTTCTGCGGACGTTTCCGGATGCACGAACTCCGCTGCTTCCACGTTCGCTTCCATTTCCACGGACTCCGCCCCCTGCACGCTTTCTTCTCCCAGGGCATCCTGCTCCGTCTGGAGCGCCTGGGCCGCCACCTGATTGACCAGCAGATCCTCCGGCGCGTGCTTTTTGATGCGGATGTTATAAATCAGCATGAAGGCGGCCACGACCACCATCACGATGCTCAGCGCTTGCGACACGCGGATGGGCTGTCCCATGATGGTCCAGTCAAACAAATACAGACTGTCCGTGCGCAGTCCCTCGATCCAGGAGCGGCCAAGGCCGTACCAGAGGAAATAGAACCAGGTGTTCTCCCCGTCGAACCGGCGGCCCTTGGAGACAACAAACAAAATCAGCGCCAGACCCACCAGATTCCAAAGGCTTTCATAGAGGAAGGTGGGATGCACTTCAAAGGACATCATGGAGCTGGCCCAAAGCTTCATCCGCCAGGGCAGCGTGGTAACGGCGCCGTAAGCCTCCCGGTTGATGAAGTTTGCCCAGCGCCCGATGACCTGTCCCAGCAGCAGACCCATGACGGCGAGGTCCGTCATGGCTCCCAGCTTCAGTTTTTTATGGCGGGTGTAGAAAAAGGCCACCAGCACGCCGGCGATCACCGTGCCGTAGATCGCAAGTCCGCCGTCCCAGATGGAGACGATCTGCTTCCAGTCCAGACCGCCGCTTGCCGTCCGGTAGAGGTCCAGATAAAAGAGCACATAGTAAATGCGGGAGCCGAGAATGCAGCAGGGCACGGCCCACAGCACCAGATCCATCACGTTGTCCTCTGTCAGGCCATAGTGCTTGGCCTGCTTCATGCAAAGCAGCAAGCCTGCCAGCATGGCGGCGGCGAGAATGATGCCGTACCAGTAAATGCCGTGCCCCACATGGATGGCGATGGGGTCGGGATTGAAGGCCCAGTCGCCGAAGAGACCGGGAAAGCTGATGGGCATGTCCTTTAATGCAGTGAGAGAATTCAAAACAGGTTCTTCCTTTCTATTTCTACGGAATCAGGGTTCCTTGGGCACGATCTCAGAGAGGACGGAGCGCTCCCCCGTCACGTTTTCGCGCAAAAACGCGGCGATATCGTCTCTGGTGATGGAATCGAACACCTGCGGGAAGCGGAAGGGGTCGTAGCCGTGGAAATACCCCTCCGTCAGCGAGACGGCAATATTTTCAAAGGAGTTCAGCCCCCGCAGATTGCCGCCGAAGGACGCCCGGCGCACCCGCTGGTAAAAGTCCTCGTCGATGCCGCCGGACCCAAGGCGCTCCGCCTCTTTGCAAATCTCCTCCGCGGCCCTGCGGGCGTCCTTGCAGTCGCCGCCGGCGTAGAGGTAGGCAACGCCCGGCATCATCTCGAAGGAGCCGCCGAAGCTGGTGTTGATAAGCCCCTCGTCGTACATGCGCAGATACAGCGGGCTGGAATCCCCCAGCAGGATATCGCAGGCCATGTCTCCCAGAACCGCCATGCGGAAATACGCTTCCCCGTCCTCCACCGGGCGGCATTTGAAGCCCGTGAGGAATTGAGGACTGGAGACCTCCATGGCAAGGCGCGTCTCCTTTTGGGCGACCGCTTCGCCCTCCTGCCCGTAGTCCCGGGGAATCGCCGTGCCGCCCTCCCGGGGCAGAATGCGGCGGGCCAGATCCACAATGTGGACCGGGTCCACGTTGCCCACCACCGTCAAAATCATGTTGGAGGGCGTGTAGAACGCCTTGTGGCAGTCGTAGAGCGTCTCCGCCGTGATGTGGGAGATGCTCTCCACCGTGCCCGCGATGGAGGTCCGGGCGGTGGAGGTGCGGTAGAGCGACTGCATCATCCGGGTGTAGATCTGCCAGTCGGGGTTGTCCTCGATCATGCGGATCTCCTGGGCGATGATGCCCTGCTCCTTGGCCACGCTCTCCTGCGTGAAATAAGGAACGGAGACGAAGGAGAGCAGAATCTCCAGATTTTCTTCAAAGTGGGCGGTGGAGTCGAAATAGTAGCCCGTCATGGCGTTGGAGGTGAAGGCATTCGGCTCCGCGCCGTTTTGGGCCAGCTGCTGGAGGGCGTTCCCCTCCCGGGTGTCAAACATCTTGTGCTCTAAATAGTGGGCGATGCCCGCGGGGGTATCCAGCCACTTGCCGCCAAGGCAAAAGCGGGTATCCATTCCGCCGTAGCGGGTGGCGAAGAAGGCGTATTGCTTGGCGTATTCGGGCTTTGGCACCACGCAGATCTCAAGGCCGTTTGGAAGGGTCTCCCGGTGGACGGACTCTCCGATCCGCTCATAAAACGTCGGCTTCATTCTGCCGCCTCCTTCCCCCGCAGAAAGTAAACCGTGTCCAGCGACACCGTTTTCATCGCGGCAAAAATGCGCTCCGGCGTGACTTCCCGCACCTGGGCGGCAAGCTCGGCAGGCGTTTCTTCCTGTCCGGTGGCGGCCTGCCCCAGATAGAAGTTTTCCAGCTTGCCCTGGGAGTCTCCCATGGACGCATAGGCGTTGAGCAGCGTGGAGCGGGCGCTTTGGAGCTCCCAGTCCTCCAGACGGCCCGCCTGAATCTCCGCGAGCTGGGAAAGAATTTCGTCATAGGCGCGCTGGTAGTTTTCAAACTCGATGCCGGAGGAAACGGTGATGAGTCCCTTGTGCCGGTGATAGGTGGAGGAGGCGTAGTAGCAAAGGGAGAGCTTTTCCCGCACGTTCATGAAGAGTCTCCCGTTGCTGCTGCCGCCAAAGAGGGTGTTGCCTATGAGCAGCGCCGCCGTATCGTCGCTGGCGCAGGTGAAACCCATGCCAAGCTTTCCCTGGGTCACATCCAGCGTCTCCTCCACGGTCTTTGCCGCCTCTCGGGCAGGATGGGCCGTGACGGGTGCAATTCCCCGGACCGCCTCTCGCGGAAGGGTGGAAAGGGCAGCGCGAAGCGCCTGCTCCACCCGCTCTCGGTCCGCGCTGCCGCTGTATACCAGCTCCAGCCGGGCGGTGGAGATGAGCTGAGCGTAAAGAGCGTAGAGCTTGTGAGGCTGCACCTTGGCGGCGCTTTCCTCGTCGCCAAGGCGGCTGACGCCATACGGCTCTCCCGCGCATATCTGCTGCAAAAGGCGGCTGTCCGCATAGTCCCGCTTGTCGTTGATGAGACTGCGGATGGCGTCGATCAGGTTGGCTTTTTCCGTTTCAAAGTAGGCATTCACAAAGCGTCCCCGCTCCGTGGCGGGGTCGCAGATCAGCTCTCCCAGCAAATCGGCAACCGGCTCCAAAAGCTTTTCGCCACCCGGCACAAAGCTGTCGTCAATGAAGCTCGCGACAAAGCCGATGCACTGGTTCTCCCCTTTTTTTCGCACGGTGTAGTCGATGCTTGCGCCGTACAGCTGATCCAGACGGGCGGAGAGCGCCCCCATATCGGGGCAGCTCACCGTTCCCCGCCGCAAAACGGCGGGCAGCAGCGCAAAGGCGGAGGCCGTCTCCTCCCGGATGGGGGTGACGAATTGGGCAGAGAGCAGACTGGTTTTGAATTTTCGCGCGGGCAGGTAGGTCAAATACACGCCCTCGGCGAGCTTGGTTCCTTCCAAAATCTCAGCTCCTTTGTGGAATTCAAATACGTGGAATTTATTATAGTATAGTCTGCCTTGTATTTCAAACTATTTTCATCTTTTTCACAAAAGAGCACAAGAACGCCGCAGCCTGCGAGTCCGTTTTGAACCCGTCTTACTGACACGCGGCGCTTATGCCGCCTTCAAAACCTCCAGCCAGTTCCAGCCGCTAAAGGACGGCAGCGTGCCAAGACGCCAGAAGGACACACCGTCCACGCCCAGCAGCCGGGCTGTGGCCACCTCCATGCGAACGCTGTCGTCGTTTTGATACCACAGGAAATACCGGCTGGCGTCCTCCGTGGTGTAAATGGCGTAGGACTGCTGGTACGCCTCGGACCAGCCGGTCTCCGTGTCCGGCTGCGCGAGACGCCGGGAAACGGCTTCCGGGGACACGCTCACCGGCGTGCCGGAGACCAGCTTTCCCTCCCCGTCGATCTGCCACGCCACGTTCCGGCTGCTGATAGCCAGCACCACCTTGCCGGGGTCCACCAGCTCCACCACGTCCCGCAGCCCGCGATAGACGGAGGAAAGCGGCACCGTGGGGCAGTTTTCATAATAGTCGCCCAGATCCCCCGCGCCGCCCGCAAAGCTCTCCAGCGTCCGGGGATCATAGTCGTGGGCCATGACGATCAGCTTGTCCGAAAGCGTTCCGAGGGTAGCGTAGTCATAGCTGTTGGTGTAAACGGAGCTGGTGGAGGGCACGGGCTGGACACAGATATAGAGCTTTTTGCCAAGGCTGTGGACCTGGGCGGAAAGTGCGGAGATGAAGGCGTTGAAGTCCGCGCGGGAGGTGCTGTTCAGCCCCTCAAAGTCGATGGTGACGCCGCTGTACGGGTTTTTGCCCACGGTTTCATAGGTCACCGTCAGCTCGTTTACGATCTGGGATACCGCCTGCGCCCGCCCGTTCTTGGAAGAAAGCAGCTTCCCCACACCGTCGGAGGCGTCCATGAACACGCTCAGGTGCAGCGGGATCTGCCGGGCGTCCAGATAGTCCGTCACCTCCGCATAGCCGGAGGGCACCGCGTACTCGTTGCCGTTTGCGGCGGTGGTGGAAAGCAGCGCCTCCGTCCCGTTCCAGGTCATCCGGCTCCAGCCCGCGCTGACGGCGTCCATGGAGTCCGTCAGCGCCAGCTGGCTGTAAGAGGAGATGGCGTAGAAGCCGTGGACGAAGTCCGTCTCGTGGCGGAGCTTTTCATACACGCGCACCAGCATGGCCGCCGCCTGCACCCGGGTGGCGGTGAGATTTGGCGAGAAGGTGGTAGCGGAGGTCCCCTTGGTCATGCCGATGGTATAGGCCACGGAGATGTACCCCTCGTTCCCGAAGGGGATGTCGGTAAAGGGCAGGTGGTGGTTCAGGTCGGAAAAGGGGATGGCGCTGCTGGAGTTGAGGGACAGCGCCGCCGTTTCCAGCCCCAGCGCCTGCACCAGGAGCTTCGCCATCTCCCCCCGGGTAATAGGGGCGTCCGGACGGAAGTGTTTGCCGGCGTCCGTCCACGTGAAATCCGAAACGCCGTGGGCCGCCGCCGTTTCCAGCGCGGCGTACCACGTGTGGGCGGCGGGCACGTCGGCGTACGTGGGGGCGGCGGGCGTTTCCGTATACCAGCCCATCATGCGCACGAGGACGGCGGTGAACTGGGCGCGGGTCATGGAGTCGGCATAGCCAAACCGGGCGGCGTCATAGCCGTTCATAAGGCCGTACCCCACCGCCTTTTCGATCTCGCCGCGCAGCGTGCTCTCTTGCGGAATATCGGTATAGTCCGCGCCCACGGCGGCCGCCGGGAGTGCCAGTGCCGCCGTCAGCGCCAGTGCCGTGAGAAGGGCAAGCAGTTTTTTCATAGGAATCTCCCCTTTTCGTCAGATTGTTCCCATGATACCACCCGCCGCAAAGCTTTTGTGAACAGAATATGAAATTTTTTCCTTATTAAATTGGCGTACGGGGATTTTTCCCATGTTTCCCCTAGGGCCGCATGGTGCCCGTGATGTGCAGGAAGCGGCTCTTTCGATATTCGTAGGTGGATAGCGGCCGGTTGTCCGCGTCGTAGCTGTGGGCGGCGAGGCGCACCGTCTCCGGCGTGACGGGCGTCCCCACGGAAACCACGATGGGCGTGTGCTGAAACTCCTCGCCCTTGAAGGAGAGCTGGATGAGGTCCCCGGGCCGCAGGTCCTCCAGCGCGCAGGGCTGGCCCACCGGCCCGATGGACACGCCCTTGCGCACGAGAAAGTTCCAAAGATACGGCACTCCCGTCCACGAGGGGGCCTTCTGGTCGGAGTCGATGTAGTACCACCCAAAGGTGGGCGTGAAATTCATAACGCCGCAGCCCGCAAAAATGCACTGCGAGGTAAAGTTGGTGCAGTCCCCACCTAAGTTTTCATAGTCGTAAAACCGCGGATTCCGTCCGTAGGCCCACTCATGGGCGTACAGCACGGCGGCGGTACGGTCGTAATCCTGTACAAAACGCATGGATACCCCTCCCTTTTCCCCCATTCTATGCCCCAGCGGTAAAACTGATACGGCGACCCGCCGGGACGTCGCAGCCGTGCGATGGTTGCAATGGTAATTTGACGCTGTTATAATGGCGATATTGTACCGGAATGTACGTGGCAACTATGGGACGTCTTTGGCGCATACTGCGAAGTAAAGGTAATGAATAGCGAATTATCCACTAAACCAATGGTAAACTAAATGGCTATATAACTAAACTGATGGTTGGTTGAGTTGAAATATAATACTGGATTACAATGGAATCATCAAAAAATAAAGGAGAATACTTATGAAAAATAAAACCTTAGGAATGATGATTTCGTCATTAAGAAAAGACAAAGGCATGACGCAACTGGAACTTGCTAATCTAATGAATGTAACAGACAAAGCTGTATCGAAATGGGAAAGGGATATTTCTTGCCCTGATATAAATTCAATACCCAAACTTGCTGAAGCCTTAGATGTGTCTGTGGATGAACTAATGCAATCTAAAAATAATATTAGTACCACATCAAATAAGCCGATTAAAGAAATTATCAGCACAATACTTAAAGCAATTCCTATTGCAATGGGTGTGGCAGTTGTAACTCTGTCTATATTGAATGCAATCAAACCAACAGAAGCTATTTTACTTCTTGGTATAGGTGTAACAAGTGCAGGGATTGTACTGATGAGTAACAGTAAAAATGAAGATTAACTACCTAAAGTGAGCATAATCCCCCCTTCGCCTTGTTGCCCTAAGGCGGATAAGGTACAATAAGTTGCGCAAATTCCAAAAGGCATAAAAATAGACACGGTTTGCAGATCTCTGTTAGAATGAAGTTACCACACCACCATTCTGAAAGGAGACTACAAACCATGTCTGAGAAAATTGTACAGTTTAATGAGGAAATTATCAAGGGTCAAATCAAGGAATTGGTTCGCGGGAGCGTGGAAGAGACCCTCAACGGCCTGCTGGAGGCCGAGGCAGAGAAACTGACGCAGGCCGCCAAATACGAGCGCAGCGAGGAGCGTCAGGGCTACCGCAGCGGCCATTACAGCCGGAATCTCACCACAACTTCGGGCGATGTGACGCTCAACGTGCCGCGTCTCAAGGGAATTAGCTTTGAGACCGCCATCATTGAGCGCTATCGGCGCAGAGAGAGCAGTGTCGAGGAAGCGCTCATTGAGATGTACCTTGCCGGCGTCTCGGTGCGCCGGGTAGAGGACATCACGGAGGCCCTCTGGGGCAGCAAGGTCTCTCCCTCCACCATCAGCGAGCTGAACAAGAAAGCCTACGTCCACATCGAGGATTGGCGCAACCGCCCCTTGCAGGGTGGACATTATCCGTATGTCTATGTGGACGGAATCTATCTGCGCCGCAACTGGGGCGGAGAGTACGAAAACGTGGCCATTCTGGTGGCAATTGCGGTAAACGAGGACGGATACCGTGAAGTTTTAGGTGCTGCCGAGGGAATGAAAGAGGACAAGGCCAGTTGGGTCAGCTTTTTTCAATGGCTCAAAAGCCGGGGCTTGGACGGTGTCAAGCTGATCGTGGGCGACAAGTGCATGGGTATGCTGGAGGCTGTGGGTGAAGTGTTTCCGGACGCCAAATACCAACGCTGCGTGGTACATTTCTACCGCAATGTATTCTCCGTAGTACCCAAATCCAAGGTAAAGCTGGTAGCCAAAATGCTCAAGGCGATCCACACCCAGGAGAGCAAGAAAGCGGCCAAGGAGAAAGCAAAAGCCGTTGTGGAGGAGCTGCGCGCAATGAAGCTGAAGGAAGCTGCAAAAAAGATTGAGGATGGCGTGGAAGAGACGCTGACTTACGCGGATTTTCCCTCTGAGCATTGGACCCGCATCCGCACCAACAACGTCATTGAACGGTTGAACCGGGAGATCCGCAGGCGCACGCGTGTGGTGGGCTGCTTTCCGGATGGCAACTCAGCGCTCATGCTGGTCTGTGCCCGGCTACGGCATGTGGCCGGTACCCAGTGGGGCAACAAGAAATATATGAATATGAAGCATCTGGAGGCCATCTGCGAAGACACCTCCATTGCGGGCTAACTTCGTTCTCTCAGAGACTGCAAACCAATTTGCGCATAAACCTTGACACTACCCTAAGGCGGCTTTGCCGCCAAGACGAATTCGATAAAAAGCATATCATAAAAGGAAGGCATCCCTGTTCAGCAGAACAGAGATGCCTTCAAAACATCCTTATGGGAGGGGCGCTAATGCGCCTCCTCTTTCGTTGAAGCGCGGTATTTAAAATGCCTTGTGATCGCAGCCCAGAACGTCCACGATCTTGTGGGCCACCAGCTCCTTGATTGCCTGCCGTGCGGGCTTGAGATACTGGCGGGGATCGAAGTCGGCGGGATGCTCCGCGAAATACTCCCGGACCGTGGCAGTCATGGCAAGACGCAGGTCGGAGTCAATGTTGATCTTGCACACGGAAAGGGACGCGGCGTGGCGCAGCTGATCCTCCGGCACGCCGATGGCGCCGGGCATATTGCCGCCGAACTTGTTGATCTTCGACACCAGCTCCTGGGGCACGGAGGAAGAGCCGTGGAGCACGATGGGGAAGCCGGGGAGACGGCGGGAGACCTCCTCCAGCACGTCGAAGCGCAGCTGGGGCTTGGTGCCGGGCTTAAACTTGAACGCGCCGTGGCTGGTGCCGATGGCAATGGCCAGAGAGTCGCAACCCGTCTTGGTGACGAACTCCTCCACCTCTTCGGGATGGGTGTAAGAGGACTCCTCGGCGGAGACCTTCACCTCGTCCTCGATGCCGGCCAGGGTGCCCAGCTCGGCCTCCACCACAACGCCCCGGTCATGGGCGTAGGCGACGACCTTTTTGGTGATCTCCACGTTTTCCGCAAAGGGCTTGGAGGAAGCGTCGATCATGACGGAGGTAAAGCCGCCGTCGATGCAGCTTTTGCAGGTTTCAAAGCTGTCGCCGTGGTCCAGATGCAAACAGATGGGAAGGCCCGTCTCAATCACGGCGGCTTCCACCAGCTTGATGAGGTAAGTATGGTTGGCATAGGCACGGGCGCCCTTGGAAACCTGAAGGATCAAAGGCGCTTCCAGCTCCTTGGCCGCTTCGGTAATTCCCTGGACGATCTCCATGTTGTTGACGTTGAAAGCGCCGATGGCGTAGCCGCCGTCGTATGCCTTCTTGAACAGTTCAGTCGTGGTAACCAGTGGCATAATGATCATCTCCTGCAGTTTTAAATTGTTTCGTCCGTAAAAAAGCGCACTCTCCGACCACCCCGCGAGTTTCGTGGGGCACTTGTCGAATTTTTACGATTCGAAGGGGCGAAAACGATTTTCTTTCATTATAATATCACAATAAAAATAAAATGCAAGTATTTACAATTCATTTTTCCAATGTTATGATGGTCCTGAACGACAAGGGCTGCGGCAGTAATTGGCAGAACCGACAGGCCGCTTCCCTGTGAATGAGGAAGAAAAAGCTTGAGGAGGATTTCCCATGAGTGAACTGAAAGGCGCATGCATCATCGGCCAGTCCGGCGGCCCCACATCCGTCATCAACGCCAGCGCGTACGGCGTGATTGACACCGCGCTGAAAAACCCCAACATCACCCGGGTTCTCGGCGCGGAGCACGGGATCAAGGGCGTTTTGAACGACCGGCTGTTCGATATGGGGCAGGAGGACCCCGCCGAACTGGAGCTGCTGAAATACACCCCCTCCTCCGCTCTGGGCTCCTGCCGCTATAAGATGAAGGACCCGGACGTGGACGACACCGACTACCAGCGGATCTTGCAGATTTTCAAAAAGTACAATGTGCGGTATTTCTTCTATAACGGCGGCAACGACTCCATGGACACCTGCAACAAAATTTCCAAATTCATGCAAAAGGCGGGCTACGAGTGCCGCGTGATGGGCGTGCCCAAGACCATCGACAACGACCTGTTCGGCACGGACCACTGCCCCGGCTACGCCTCCGCCGCCAAGTACATCGCCACCTCCTGCATGGAGGTCTATCAGGACGCCCGGGTCTACGACACCGGCATGGTCTGCGTGATGGAGATCATGGGCCGCCACGCCGGCTGGCTGGCGGGCGCCGCCGCCCTTGCCACGGCTTACGGCGCGGGACCCGACCTTGTGTATCTGCCGGAGGTGGACTTCGACATGGACCGCTTCCTTGCGGATGTGGAGCGCATCTACCGGGAAAAGGGCAACTGCATGGTGGCCGTGTCTGAGGGCATCCACTACCCCGACGGCACCTTCGTCTCCGAGGCCAAGGCCTCCGCTACCGATGGCTTCGGCCACGCCCAGCTGGGGGGCCTTGCCGCCATGCTGGCAGACGCCGTGAAGCAGAAAACCGGCGCGAAGGTCCGGGGCATCGAGCTTTCCCTGCTCCAGCGCTGCGGCGCGCATCTGGCCTCCGAGACTGATATTGAGGAAAGCTGCATGGCGGGCAAGGCCGCCGTGGAGAACGCCGTCGCCGGGATCACGGACAAGATGGTGGGCTTTGCGCGCAGCTATGAGGACGGCAAATACGTCTGCCGCACAAAGCTTTTGGACCTGACGGACGTTGCCAACGCCGAGAAAAAGGTGCCGCTGGAGTGGATCAACGCCACCCACGACGGCGTGGAAAAAGCCTTCATCGACTACGCCCTGCCCCTGATCCAGGGAGAGCCGCAGCTGCCCAAGGTGGATTCCCTGCCCCGGTTTGCCAAGCTGAAAAAGGTTCTGGCGAAATAAAATTTACATCAACAAAAAACACGGCGCGGGAATTTTCCCGCGCCGCGTTTTGTACCAAAGGCGTCTCACAGCGTTTGCCGCCGGAGCGGCACGCATCAGATATTCTTTTGATAGATGGCCCACAGGCCGTTCATCAATAGATATTTGTCGTAGACGATCTCGTTGCGGCAGTAGCGCACGATCACCGGCGCGTTGCCGCCGGTGGCCACCACGGTGACGTTCTTGCCGGGAAACTCCGCCCGGATACGGTCAATGATGCCGTCCAGCATCCCGGCGGTGCCGTAGACGATGCCGGAGCGCATACAGTCCTCCGTGTTCTTGCCGATGAGGGTCTTGGGGTGCTGGAGGGAGATGGCGGGCAGCTGGGCGGCCCGGCGGGAGAGGGCCTCCAGCGAGACGTTGACGCCGGGCAGCAGCATCCCGCCCTCGTAATTGCGCCCCTCAGAAATGATGCCCACGGTGGTGGCGGTGCCCATGTCGATGGTGATGATGGGCGGCTGGAATTTTTCCAGCGCGGACACCGCGTCCGCCACGATGTCGGCTCCCACCTGGGTCTGGACGGAAAGGCGGATGTTCAGCCCCGTCCGCACGCCGGGGCCAACCACCATGGGGGGCTTTCCCAGAAGGCGGGTCAGGGCCTTTTCCATCATAAAGTTCAGCGGCGGCACCACGCTGCACAAAATCGCGCCGGTCACGTCGGTATAGCGATAGTGGTACAGGGCGAACAGGTTCATAAGATCAATGCTGATCTGATCCGCGGTCTTGCGGCTGTCCGTATCCAGAAAGGCCAGAAACTGGAGATTTTTCTCCTTGTCGAACAGGCCCACAGAGGTATTGGAATTGCCCACATCAATGGCAAGCAGCATGGGGGGTCTCTCCCCTTTCCGTTCTTTTTTTCATCCTATCGTATCACGACTTGCCGCCGCTTGCAAGTCCCGCCGCCGCCTGCTATACTGAGAAAAAGAAAGAGAGGTGCCGCCATGACGGTGCAAACAATTATCCCCTCCCCGCTGGGACGGCTGTATCTTGCGGGGGACGGGGACGCCCTCACTGGTCTTTGGCTGGAGGGGCAGACCCATTTTGCCGCCACGCTTCCCCCGGATGCACCCAGCGCGCCGGATCTGCCGGTATTTTTGCAGACGGAAGCATGGCTTACCGCCTATTTCGCAAAGCGGCCTCTGCCGTCCCTGCCGCCCCTCTCCCCCGGCGGAACGCCCTTCCAAAAGGCGGTTTGGCAGCGTCTTTTGGACATCCCCTGCGGGCAGACCGTAACTTACGGCGCGCTGGCGGAATCTTTGCAAAAAGACGGCGTTCCCGCCTGCCCCCGATCGGTGGGCGGCGCGGTGGGCCGCAACCCCATCTCCATCCTCATCCCCTGCCACCGAGTCCTGGGCGCGAACGGTACGCTGACGGGATACGCCGGCGGCGTGGAGCGCAAGCGGTTTTTATTGGAATTGGAAGAAAAAAGCGCCGGATGACCGGCGCTTTGAGACTGTTGAAAAACTTCGTGTTTTTTCACTGCCGAGGCAGTGAAATCAATTGGAATCATTTTCTCCCGCGACAGGTGCGTGGGAGAAAATACTTTGCGCGGAGCGTGCGTCGAATTGCCCTCCAAAGGCGGGCAACCGAGGCGCAGAGCGGAGTGATACCCCATCAAGAAAGTGCTGCAAGCACTTTCTTGAAAAACAGAAAGCGCCGGATGACCGGCGCTTTTTTTGCACCTTGGACAGCCTGTGGTGTATATACTGTGGCATAGGAAAGGGGGCGTTGGACGCATGTTTCATGGCGGAGGAGGCTGCTGGATTCTGGGATTCTGCGCGGTGGCGCTGGGTTCCGGAATTTTGATCGCGGCAATCTTTCCTGTGGGAGCTTTGCTGTTTCTGGTGGCGTTTTTACTGATTGCGTGCGGCTGCGCCTGCTGCAGGCGGTAGAAGAAAGGAGTTTTGGTATGAATATCGTTGTATGGAAGTCCCCGAAAGCGCTGCGCGGCATACTGCGCCGGTTGTTCCACATCAAATGCGAATGAGCGTCGCTTTTCCGTCATAACGCCGTCCCACCCGGCATACAGTGTGCCAAGGACGAAACAGCCGGGAAAGGAAGGGCCACGTGATGGAACTGGATTTAAAAAAAACAAGCCTGGAGACCTATGAGACAGGCGGTGAACTGACGCTTACACAGGAGGAAACGGCGGAGACGATCGTGCCGGACTATTGTCCCGATATCGCGCGGATCATCGAAACGGACGGAAAGGTATTTCTGCACAGCCGGGAGCTGCGGGACGGCAAGGCGGAGATTTCGGGGACCGTGCGGGTGAGCGTGCTGTATACGCCGGACGGCGAGAGCGGCATCCGTACGCTGGATTTTTCCATCCCCTTCACCGTTGAAAGCGACAGCCGCGCCCTGCCGGGATGTCAGTACTTATCCGCGGAGACGCAGACAGAATTCTTAGAGACCCGGATGCTGAATCCGCGCAAGGTCTTTACCCACTGCAAGCTGGTGACCGCCGTGACGGGCTATCAGCGGGCGGCTTTGAATTTCTGCACCGATGTGGAGGCGGAGCCTTCCCTGTGCGTGGAAAAGCGGCAGGAGCAGCAGCACGCCGTCCTCCTGACCCACATTGCGGAAAAGGACTTTACCTTCTCCGAGGAAATGAATCTCTCCCCCGGCCGCGAGGGCGCGGCGGAACTACTGAGCAGCCGGGTCTGCGGCACGGTGACGGAGACCAAGCTGGTGGGCAGCAAGCTGATTTTAAAGGGAATCTTCACCGTCAACGTGCTCTACCGCACCCGGCAGGGCGTGTGCTGCTCCAGCTCCGCCGAGCTGCCGTTTTCCCAGATCATGGAGGTGGAGGGCGCGCCGGAAAACGCGGTCGCCTCCGTGCGCCTGCATTTGACGGGAACGGACCTCCAGCTGGACGGCGACGACGCCGAAGGGCGACAGATCGCCGTGACGCTGTACTTCCACGTGACGGCCCTGCTGCGTCAGGAGCGGGAGCTGACGCTTTTGGGCGACCTCTACTCCACCGCCTACGATCTCGCCTACGATGCCGCGCCGGTGGAGCTCACCGGCTTCCACGACGCCTCCACCCGGCGTCAGACGGTGCGGGAGGTACTGGAGATCGGGGTCGTGGCGGAATCCATTTTGACGGTGGGCGTGGTGTGCAGCAGCGTACAGGTAAACCGGGAGGGCGACAGCGTCACGCTGCGCACCGGGGCCACGGTGCGGGCGCTGTATCTGGACGAAGGCGGCGTGCCGCTGGTGGCGGAGCGCTGCATGGACGTCAAGTGCCAGATGGAGCTGCCGGAGGGCTGCCGCGTGACGGCGTGGGCCACGTGCCCGGAGGAAGTGCAGGCAAGTCTTGGCGAGCGGGGCATCGAAGTGCGCTTCCCCGTGGATTTCCAGGTGGAAGCGGCCTCCCGGGCGAAGAAAGTGTGCATTTGCGCGGCGCGGCTGGATCAGGAGACCCCCAGAAACGACGCCGGGGCCCCCTCTCTGGTGCTGCGCAGCCTCGGAAAGCAGGAGACGCCGTGGGACCTTGCCAAAGCCTATCACACTACCATCGCCTCCATCCTCTCCGCCAACCAGCTGGAGGGCGAGGCGGAGATCCCCCGGGAAAAGCTGCTGCTGATCCCTCGGAAGCGGGCATAACAACACAAAAACAGCGGACAATTTCGCCCCCTTCCAATAAGGATGTTTTTAAGGCATCACTGTCGTGCTGACAGTGATGCCTTCCTTTTGCGCGATGCCCTATATTGAATTTCTCTAAGGGGGAAAAGATGGAGTAGTTGCATCGCACCATTGGTGTGGGAACCCGGCTTTGCCGTGGGGAATGCACCCCCCATTCTTTTTCGTCTTGCCGAAAGATTGCACAGCCGTTGACGGCTTCGCCGCCTTACGGATGTGGCATACCCCTTGCGGGTAGAACGCGCCGTGCACGGTGTAAGAAAAAGGCGCTTTTGGGGGCTTCATCTTCTGCAAACCTTTGGTGCATCCAGTAGACACGAAGCTGCTCATGTGTGAAAGTTCGGGGTGGAAAATTGCATCGTCTCTACTCCTGCGCCGCTGCCGCTGACTGGTTCAAACCCGGCCAGCGGCAGCGGGGATAGACGCGGAGTCCATTCGATTTTCCACCCCGAATTTCTGCCCAGTTTCCGCAGCTGCGGCGACAAGGCAACGAATTTGCATCATGTTTAGCGCACCCGGTAGAGGTGTTCTCTTTCACTACATGCCGATTCGCTCGACTCCGCATCCCCTCGCCGCAGCGGCGAGGATAAAAAAACGGTTTCTTTTCCACCGCTCCGGCGGCGACTTTTCTTTGCCGGGACAAAGAAAAGTGGGGGCCGGATTCTGCCGCAAAGCGGCACATCTCCGGACCGCCGGCTTTTTCAGTTTTCCGCGTAGTGGGAGAGGAACTGCCGCGTCCGCTCCTCTTTCGGGTGGTCGATGACCTGATGGGGGTCCCCCTGCTCCACGATGACGCCGCCGTCCATGAAGATGACCTGATCCGCCACGTCCCGGGCAAAGGCCATCTCGTGGGTGACGATGATCATGGTGGTTTTCTGCTCCGCCAGATGCCGGATGACCCGCAGCACCTCCCCGGTCAGCTCCGGGTCCAGCGCGGAGGTGGGTTCGTCAAAGCAGAGGATGTCCGGGTGCATGGCCAGCGCCCGGGCGATGGCCACCCGCTGCTGCTGCCCGCCGGAGAGCTGGTGGGGATAGTGCTCCGCCCGGTCTGCAAGACCCATCTGGGAGAGCAGCTCCCGGCCCGCCGCAAGGATGGACTCCCGGCTCTCGCCGCCGCTTTCCTTCGCCATCAGCTCCCGGGCCAGCGTCACGTTTTGCAGCGCGGTATACTGGGGGAAGAGATTGAAGTTTTGAAACACCAAGCCGAAGTGGAGCCGCTTTTTGCGAATCTCCTTTTCCAGCTGGGTAGCGGGGTCCGCGGCGTCAAAAATCACGTTTCCATTCACGGAAATGGACCCGCCGTCCGGCTTTTCCAGAAAATTCAGGCACCGGAGCAAGGTGGTCTTGCCGCTGCCGGAGGACCCGATGATGGACAGCGCCTGTCCCTGTTCCAGAGAAAAGCTGATGTCGTTGAGAACCCGGGTGGCGCCGAAATGCTTTTCGATGTGCGCTGCTTCTAAAATTGACATATCCGCGCCTCCTTTATCGGAAAAAGTCCAGTTTGCGTTCCAACCAGCCGAAAAAGAGGGTCAAAACGCCGTTGAAGAGCAAATAGTAAACGCCGGTAAAAAACAGGGGCCAGATCAGGCCCGAATAGCCGTGAGAGCCTTTCAAAAACGCGTAGCCTGCCCAGATGACCTCCTGCAAGGAGATGATGCGGGCGATGGAGGTATCCTTCACCAGCGTGATGATCTCGTTGGACATAGGCGGCACGATGCGCTTGACCATCTGCAACAGCGTGATCTTGAAGAAGATCTGCCGCTTGGTCATGCCCAGCACCTGCCCGGCCTCCTGCTGGCCCACCGGCACGCCCTGAATCCCGCCCCGATAGATTTCGGAGAAATAGCAGGCGTAGTTGATGATAAACGCGATGGCGGAGGCCAGAAAGCGCCCCCCCTCCCCGCTGCCCCAGGGGCTTGCGCCCATGATGCGGCCGGGTATGTAATAAATGATGATGAGCTGCAGCATGAGCGGCGTGCCGCGAATCACCCACACCACAAGCTTTGTCAGGTAACGCAGGGGCGAAAAACGGCTCATGGAGCCAAACGAGATCATCAGTCCCAGCGGGATCGCGCCGATCAAGGTCACGGCAAACAGACGCAGCGTCTGCAAAAAGCCCTCGTTCAGGGCGCCGAGAACGGTTATAAACATGCCCGTGATTCCACCTATCTTTTTTAATCAACCGACCGAAAGCAGAGGGTCTTCACCCTCTGCTTTCGCTCAGTCCGCCTGCGCGGTCTTACTGCTTAATAAGCGCGGCCTGCACGCTGTAAGTCTCGGCAGTCTTTGCCATGGTGCCGTCGGCATAGCTGGCCTTGAAAAACTCGTTCAGCTTCTCCGCCAGATCGGAACCCTTGCGGAAGCCCACGCCGTATTCCTCGCTGTTGAGGCCCACGGTATAGGTGAGGTTTGCGTAGCTGGTGCCCTCGCCCACCATGGCGGCGGCCATCAGGGAATCGATGACGGCGGCGTCGGCGGTGCCGGAGCTGACCTCCAGCAGTGCCGTGGCCTGATCGGCAACCTCGGTATAAGAAGCGCCCAGCGCGTCCACCTGCTCCTTGCCGGCGGAGCCGGTCTCCACGGCGAAGGCCAGCGCCTTCACGCTCTCCACGTCCTGATACTGGTCGGCCTTGGCGGAGGGAACGATCACCACCTGCGCGTTGTTGCAGTATGCGTTGGAGCACGCCATGGCGCTTGTGACCTCGTCGGTGAGGGTCATGCCGTTCCACACCACGTCGATGGTCTTGCCGTCCAGCTCCAGAACCTTATTGTCCCAGTCAATGATCTGGAATTCCACATCCACGCCCAGGCTCTTTGCGAAAGCCTTGGCCATATCGGCGTCAAAGCCGATCCAGCTGCCGGATGCATCCTGATAGTCCATAGGCTCAAACTCGGTGATGCCCACCACCAGCGTGCCCTTATCCTGCACGTAGGCAAGATCGCTCTGCGTCTTAACCTCTTCCTTGGCCCCGCCGCAGGCGGCCAGAGACATCGCCATGGTCAAGGCCAGCAGCGCGGCGGCCAGCTTCTTCATTGTTTTCATCATTTCATCCTCCATTGAGTTCTCGTGCTCACCCGTTTAGTTCATTAGTAGTTTAGCATGCTAAACCGGAAATGTAAATACAAAAATGAGACCAAGAGCCGTCAAAAAAGCGGCGCGTTTTTGTGTGGTTTTTACAAAGAAAGACGGGCTGTCATACTTTGGTCCGGACGGACATAGAGTGGAACATGACTATGGAGCAGAAAAAGGACGGGATGCTTATGAATACCACGATCTATCAGAATATCGCCACCCGTACCGCGGGAGATATCTACATTGGCGTGGTGGGGCCGGTGCGGACCGGTAAATCCACCTTCATCAAGCGGTTCATGGAAACGCAGGTCATTCCCAACATCGATAACGTCTACCGGAAGGAGCGGGCCCGGGACGAACTGCCCCAGAGCGGGTCCGGCCGGACGATCATGACGGCGGAGCCGAAGTTCGTTCCGGAGGAAGCGGCGCAGATCCAGCTGGAGGGCGGGGCCGCCTTCTCCGTGCGGCTCATCGACTGCGTGGGCTACATGGTGCGCGGCGCCATCGGCCAGTACGAAAACGACACACCCCGAATGGTCACCACCCCCTGGTTCGACCACGAGATCCCCATGACGGAGGCGGCGGAGATCGGCACCCGGAAGGTCATTGCCGAGCACTCCACCATCGGCGTGGTCATCACCACAGACGGCACCATCTCCGAAATCCCCCGGGAGGACTATCTGGAGGCGGAGGAGCGGGTCATCCGGGAATTGCAGGAGCTGGGGAAGCCCTTCATCGTCCTGCTGAACTCCTCGGAGCCGAAAAGCGACCGGGCCGGAGCCATCGCCAAGGACATCGCCTCCCGGTACGAGGTGAACTGTGTGCCGGTGAACTGCCTTGAGATGGACGAAGCCGCCGTGACCGGCATTCTCAAGGCCGTTCTCTACGAATTCCCCATGCAGGAGCTGGATTTGTTCCTGCCGCCGTGGGTGGATGCCCTGCCCACGGATCACCCCATCAAGGCGGGGCTGTACGAAGCGGTGCGTCAGGGCACGGATTCGCTGCGCCACATTCGGGAGGTGGACGGCGTCATTGCCTCTCTGGGCGCGTGCGAAAATATCAGCGAGGCGAAGATCACCTCCATCGATCTTGGCACGGGCGTGGCCGCCGCCACACTGGTGCTGCCCCGGGAGCTGTTCTACCACACACTCTCTGAGCAGTCCGGCTTCGCAGTTGCCGACGACGGGGATCTGATGAGTCTGCTGACCCGCCTCGCAACGGTCAAGAGCGAGTACGACAAGGTATCCGGCGCGCTGAAAGATGTGCGGGAGACGGGCTACGGCATCGTGGTGCCGGGCATCGACGAGCTGAAGCTGGAGGAGCCGGAGATCATGAAGCAGGGCGGGCGCTATGGCGTCCGGCTGCGGGCCAGCGCCCCCAGCATCCACATGATCCGGGCGGACATCGAAACCGCCGTCTCCCCCATCGTGGGCAACGAAAAGCAGTCTGAGGACATGGTGAACTATCTCTTGCAGGAGTTTGAGGGCGACACCAGCAAAATCTGGCAGTCCAACATCTTCGGCCGCAGCTTCCACGAGCTGGTGAACGAGGATTTGCAAACCAAACTCAAGCGGATGCCGGAGGACGCGCGGAAAAAATTGCAGGAGACCCTGACCCGCATCATCAACGAAGGAAGCGGCGGGCTGATCTGCATCATTCTGTAAGCAAAGCGCTGGCAATCCCCTTTTGAAAGAACACACTCCCGGCGCGGTGAAAACGACCGCGCCGGGAGTGTGTTTTGATTCCCAAAAGGTATAAAGCAAAGCCCGGGACCGCTGCGCAAGCGGTCCCGGGCTTTATTTTTACGCGAGGACCCGCAGGAAATTTTCCCGGGCGATCAGGGACCGCTCCCGAGCCGTCATGCCAAATTGCTCCAGCCAGTAAAAGAGGTTTTTGATCTGGGAGCAATCCTCCAGCCCCTCCGCGCCCTCGTTGCCGGGGCCGAAGAACTCGCAAAAGTCAAAGCCGCAGGCCACGTGCTCCACCCCCATGACCTCCGCCATGTGGACGGCGTGGAGGGCCAGCGTCCGGGCCGTACGCAGCGCGGGGTCTTTGTGGACGAAGCCGTGGTACACGTTCAGCCCCACCACGCCCCCGGTATCCCGGATGGCGCGGAGCTGGTCGTCCGTCAGGTTGCGGGGAACGTCGCACAGTGCGCGGCAGTTGGAATGGGACGCGATGACCGGTCCCCGGGCAAGGCGGCAAACGTCCCCAAAGCCGCCGTCATTCAAATGGGAGACGTCCACCAGTATCCCCCGGTCCCACATTCTGAAAACCGCCTCCCTGCCAAGGGCAGTCAGCCCCTTTTGGGCATCGCCCTTTGCGCCGGTGGCCAGAAGGTTTTCCTCGTTCCACGTCAGCATCCCAAGGCGCACCCCAAGACTTACATAGCGGTCGATGGCGTCAAGGTCCGCGCCGATGGCGGCCATGCCCTCCACGCCCAAAAAAGCGTACAGCTTCCCTGCCGCCTTCGCCTGTTCCGCTTCCGCTGCGGTGCGCACCACCTGCAACCACGGGCACTCCCGAAACTCCGCCGCCGCGGCGGCGAGCAGCAGTTCTCGCCTTGCGCGCTCCGTCTCCGCGCCGGGCACATCCTTCCAGAAGGTCTCCTTGGTGGAGGACGTCCAGATGGCCAGCACCAGCCCCTCCACGCCCCCCGCTTCTAACCGCTGGCGGTGGCGGCGCTCCAGCACGTGGTCCTCCCCCGCAAGACGGCGGCGGGTCACATCATATAAAAGGTCGGAATGTCCGTCAAACACCATGAAAATTGCTCCTTTACGCCCCCAATGCGCCGCCTACCAGAATCCCGAGGTACGTGCCGATGACATAGCCGAAGGTGCCGATGAGCATCACCGGACCCACCAGAGCGCTCCAGCCCTGAGAGATGGCCATGCCTGCGGCGGTGGTGGGGCCGCCGATATTGGCGTTGGAGGCCAGAATGATATCCTCCAGATCGAAGTGCAGCAGCTTGCCGCCCACAAAGCAAAACAGCATGTTCACCACCACCATGATCCCGGTGAACACCAGCAGCAGCGGCGTCTCCGTCAGGATTTTGGCCACGGAGGCGGGCACGCCGATGACGAAGAGGAAGAGATAAATAAGGTACGTGCCGATCTCCTGGGACCCGGCAAGCTTTTCGACCTGCTTTTCTCCCCACGTGGCGCAGGCCATGGCTACCGTGGTGATCCATACATATTCACTGCCGAGGAAGGTATGCAGCATATGCATCCCCACGCCGGTATCGGGAATCCAGCCGCCCACCAGATGGGCGATGAGCTTTGCCGCAAACACCACTGCTGCGGCGTAGGCAAAATTCATGGCGATATCCTTGAGGGAGATGTCCTTGCGGCTCCAGTAGGCCGCCGCCTGCGTCCGCGCGCCGGAGAGATCCCCGCTTTTCGCCACGGCGTCGATGTGGGGATGGGTGTAGTGCTTGCGGAAAAATTTCATCCCCGCCGCAAACAGCAGCGCGAAAAAGTACAGCGCCATCAAAAGATTATCCGCCACCGTGGCGGAGCCTGCGATCTCCCCGGCGTGAAATTGGTCCGCCAGCGCGGCAAAGTTGACGCCGCCGCCAATGTAGGACCCGGTCATCATGGCCGCCACCGCCGCAAGTCCCGGGATGTAGGCTCTCAGCAGCCCGTAGGCAAGAAACGCCCCCGCCACCGTGCCTGCCGCGCCGATGAGGAAAATGACCATCATCCGCCCCGTCTCCCGCCAGATCTTCTTCATATTGCACTGCAACAGCAGCAGCGGAATCCCCATGGGCACCGCATACCCCCACACCACGTCGTCATACAGCGGACAGCTGGTGGGGATCAGGCTGAGGTTGGACGCCAAGAGCGCGATGAGCAGCGCGATGATGGCCCCGGAAATTTTAGAAGCCCACGCGTACTTCTGCTCCAGAAAAATGGCAAAGGCCACAGACCCCATCAAAAGCGTCAGCAGCGCCCAGGTGTCGTCGGCGGCGATCAGGCTCTCCCGGCCCAGCGTCTCCATAAAATAAGCTGCAAACATCTGATTTCCTCCCAAACTCCTTTTTTAAAGGCGGTAAATTGGGACCAGTATACCGTTTTTTTCCTGCCGCCGCAAGTCTGCCCTTGAAATCCGGCACGATTCCCCCTGTTTTTCGCACGTTTTCCAAGTTTTCAAAGTTCCCGGAACTTTTTTATTTTCCCGGCAGGTTTCTTTGCTTTTTTCCCTTGACTTTTCAAAAGAATTCCTGTAAACTAGTTCATGTTGTAAAGGCTTATAGCTTTACAGAAAGGGGCGATCTCTTGAAAAATCAGACTTACCGTATGACCATGCTTTTCGATTTTTATGGGGAACTCCTGACCGAACGGCAAAAGGAATTCTTCGACCTCTACTACAATGAGGACCTCTCCCTTGCGGAAATCGCGGAAAACGCGGGCATCTCCCGCCAGGGTGTGCGGGACGTCATCGTGCGGGCGGAAACCGCCATGCAGGAGGTGGAGGACAAAACGGGGATTATCAAGCGCTTTGAGGCCCAGCGTCCCCATATGGACGCCATTGAAGCTGCCGCCGCCGAGGTAAAGACCATCAATTTTCGCAGGTATGAGGACCCCCGGGTCACGGAGCTGACGGATCTGATTGCCAAAGAAATCTCCATTTTAAAGGAATGAACCATGGCATTTGAAGGACTGAGCGAAAAACTGAATGAAACGTTCAAGCGTCTGCGGGGCAAAGGCCGCCTGACGGAAAACGACGTCCGGGAGGCCATGCGGGAGGTCCGTCTTGCCCTGCTGGAGGCGGACGTTGGGTATAAGGTCGTCAAGGACTTTGTATCCACCGTCACGGAGCGCTCCGTCGGCGCCGACGTGCTGGACAGCCTGACCCCCGCGCAGCAGGTCGTCAAGATCGTCAACGAAGAGCTGACGAATCTGATGGGCGGTGCCAACGCGAAGCTCTCCATGGCCAACAACGGTCCCACCGTTGTGATGATGGTGGGGTTGCAGGGCGCCGGCAAAACCACCACCACCGCCAAACTGGCGGGGCTGATGCGCCGCCAGTATTCCAAGCGTCCCCTGCTGGCAGCCTGTGACGTTTACCGTCCCGCCGCCATCGAGCAATTGAAGGTCGTGGGCGGTCAGCTGGAGCTGCCGGTCTTTGAACAGGGACAGGGCAACCCCGTGGAAATCGCGGAAAACGCCATCCGTCACGCAAGAGATCACGGCAGCGACATGGTGTTTCTGGACACCGCCGGACGGCTCCACGTGGACGAAGGGCTGATGGACGAGCTCAAGCGCATGAAGGCCGCGGTCCGTCCCAACGAAATTTTGCTGGTGGTGGACGCCATGACCGGTCAGGACGCGGTGAATGCCGCCTCCGCCTTCGACGAGGCGCTGGGCATCGACGGCGTGATCCTCACCAAGCTGGACGGCGACGCCCGGGGCGGCGCGGCCCTTTCCATCCGGGCCTCCACGGGAAAGCCCATCAAATTTGTGGGTACCGGCGAAAAGCTGGATATGATCGAACCCTTCCACCCCGACCGGATGGCCTCCCGCATTCTGGGCATGGGCGACATGCTCTCCTTCATCGAAAAGGCGCAGGCCACTTACGATGAAAAGCAGGCGGCCAAGCTGGAGGAGAAGCTGAAGAAAAATTGCTTCACCTTGCAGGATTATTACGAGCAGCTCCAGCAGATTCGCGGCATGGGCGATTTGAGCCAGCTGGCGGGCATGATGCCCGGCGGCATCGGCAAGCAGCTTCAGGGCGCGACGCTGGACGAGAAGGTCATGGCCCACACCGAGGCCATCATCCTCTCCATGACGCCCCAGGAGCGGGAAACCCCGCAGATTCTGGGCGCCAGCCGCAAGCGGCGCATCGCCGCAGGCTGCGGGCTGGAGGTCATGGATGTAAACCGCCTTTTAAAGCAGTTCGACATGATGCAGCAGCTCACACGCCAGTTTTCCAAGGGCCGGATGTCCGGCATGGGCCGGGGCATGACCCACGGCTTGGGCCGTAAAAAGCGGTCCAAATAAATTCCTTTTGTATATAAGTGCTTCGCATTTATAGATATCATATTTTTTATAAAAACATTCGGAGGTATTATCATGGTTAAGATCAGACTGCGCCGTATGGGCGCTAAGAAGGCTCCCTTCTATCGCGTTGTTGTGGCAGACTCCCGCTTCCCCCGTGACGGCCGCTTCATCGAGGAGATCGGCACGTACAATCCCTGCGTCGCTCCCGCCGACATCAAGATCGATACGGAGCGCGCTCAGGCCTGGATCAAGTCCGGTGCTCAGCCCACCGACACTGTCCGGGCTCTGCTGAAAAAAGTCGAAGTCCTCTGATTCGGAGGCCAGCATGAAAGACTTGCTGCTCTACATCGCCAGAAACCTTGTGGATGATCCTGACGCTGTTACCGTAACTGAGATCCAGGGTGAGCAGGAGCTGACGTTGGAGCTGCGTGTCGCCCCGGACGACATGGGCAAGGTCATTGGCCGTCAGGGCCGTATCGCAAAGGAGATCCGGACGGTGGTCCGGTCCTACGCTCAGCGCACCGGCAATAAGGTTTCCGTCGATATTGTAGACTGAACACGTCCGGAGGACAAGCTCCTCCCGGCGTAAAAACGTGGGAGGGGCCTTTCCGGCTCCTCCCCTTTTATTTGCCGCCCCTTGCCCTTTTCCGAAAAACGGGCTATACTGTCTCTATCCTGTCCGCCGCGCAAAGGGCGCTGCCCGCAGCGGACTCTTATCAATACAAAGGAGCGTTTTCCATGAAACTGGAAACCATTCTCGTTGGCCGTATCGTCAACGCCCACGGCATTCACGGCGAGGTCCGGGTCCAGCCCCGGGACGCCGATCCGGCCTTTTTGACCCAGTTCAAAACCTTTTTGTTAAACGGCGCCACCCCCATCACGCCCACCGCCTGCCACATCCACAAAAGCCTTGTTTTAATGAAGTTCCCCGGCGTGGACGACATGGACGCGGCGCTGTCCCTTCGGGACAAGGACCTTTATATTCGGCGCGCCGACGCCTGTTTGCCGGAGGGCGAGTGCTTTGACGACGAGCTGCTGGGCATGGAGGTTTTCAATGAGGAGACCGGCGAGGCGCTGGGCGAGCTGGTTTTGGTGGAAAACTATCCCGCCCACAAGGTCTATACCGTCAAGGGTGCGCGGGAATACCTGATCCCCGCCGTGAAGGACGCTTTTATCAAATCCGTGGATCTGGACGCAAACCGCATGGAGGTCCACGTGTGGGAGGGCATGGCCACCGATGAACATTGATATCTGCACCCTCTTCCCCAACTCTGTGGACGCCATGGTAAACGTCAGCATTCTGGGCCGCGCGCAGGAGCGGGGCTATATCGCCATCCGCACCCACCAGATTCGTCAGTATACCACCAACCGGCAAATGCAGGTGGACGACTACCCTTACGGCGGCGGGCGGGGCGCGGTGATGCAGGCGGACCCCCTCTACCGCTGCTGGGCTCACGTGGTGGAGACCTACGGCCCCGGGCGCACCATTTTCATGTCGCCCTGCGGCCGGACCTTCAATCAGGAGATTGCCAAGGAGCTTAAGGAGCGCTACGACCACCTGATCCTCATCTGCGGGCACTACGAGGGCGTGGACCAGCGGTTTTTGGACGAATGCGTGGACGAGGAGCTTTCTATGGGCGACTTCGTCCTCACCGGCGGCGAGATTCCCGCCATGGCGGTGGCGGACGCGGTGTGCCGCATGGTGCCCGGCGTCCTGCCGGACGCGGAGTGCTTTGAAGAGGAGTCCCACTGGAACGGTCTTTTGGAGTATCCCCAATATTCCCGCCCCGCCGTGTGGCACGAGCGAAGCGTGCCGGAGATTCTGCTCTCCGGGGACCACGGCAAGGTAGCGGCGTGGCGGAAAAAGGAGAGCTACAAGCGCACCATGCGCCGTCGGCCGGACCTCTTCGCCCGTTTCGACGAGAGCCAACTCACCACCAAGGCGGAGCGGAAGATCCTCCAGCAGGCAAAAGAGGAGCTGGCGACGGAAAATCCGAAAGACCCCTGACCCGCCTGCAAAGGTCTGGAACGTTCCCTATCAAAAAAACCCGGTACGGCTACGCCGTACCGGGTTTTTTCAGTTGCTTCGGGAGCACTTCTCCGCGTCGATGGCCAGCACCAGCATCAAAACGCCCAGCGCATCCGCCGGGTTTTGAACGTCGATGGCGTAGGTGTCCGTCCAGTTCAATAGCTGCTTGGAAACGGTGGCCACCAGTGCCCCGCAGGACTCCCTTACGGCGTAGTCCCACTCCATAAAGTCGCCGTCGATCCGCCAGCCGTTGCAGTCGATGTCGAACCGGGGCGTGAAAAAGGTGAATTCCTTCCGGATGCAGCCCACATATTCCTCGCCCATGTACATCTCGAATTTCGGAAGAAACGTCAGCACCCGCTCTTTCACGGTGCCCACGTGATTCCCACTCCCGTCGAGGACGTGGAGACAATGGCCCCACGCGAGCTTTCCCTCCACGGTGTAGACGGTGTTGCCCATCTCGTCATAGATGTCGTAGCTGTCCAGCCACGAAAAAAAGCGTTGTTTAAATAAAAGCCGCATATGCGTCCCTCCTTACCGCAGTTCGATGCCGTCGCCCGGCAGGCGGCGGAGACTGGTTTCAAAATAGCGCGTCATGGCCTTCGCCAAGGTCTCCGTGTCCCGGACGGACGCCAGCTCGCAGCAGCTGTGCATGGCCAGCTGCGCAAGGCCGATATCCACCGTGGGCACCGACAGGTGCGCGGTGGAGAGATTGCCCAACGTGGACCCGCCGGGAAGGTCCGCCCGGTTGCTGTACCGCTGCACCGCCGCGCCCGCGCCGCGGCAAATCTCCTGAAACACGGCGGCGGAGACGGCGTCGGTGGTGTAGCGCTGGTTGGCATTGTATTTTACAACAATGCCGCCGCCCAGCACCGGGAACTCCTGCCCATCCGCGTATTCCGGGTGGGCGGGATGGATGGCGTGGGCATTGTCCGCCGAGATGAAAAAGCTCTCCGCCACCGCCGAAAGGTGTTCCTCCTCCGTGCGGCCCAGCCCATGGCTGATGCGACTGAGCACGTCGGCAAGAAAGGTGGAGTCCGCCCCCTGCCGGGTGCCGCTGCCCACCTCTTCGTTGTTGAACACGCAAAATACCGGCACGCTCTCCCCTGTGTGGGCCGCGAGAAACCCCTGAAAGCAGCCGAACACGCATTGCAGATCGTCAAGTCTGGGTGAGAGAATGAACTCCTCGTCAAGGCCTGTCAAGGTCGCCGGGGTCCGGGGATACAAGAATAGCTCCGTGGAGAGCAGGTCCTCTTCCGAAACGCCTGCCTGGGCGGCAATCAGGCGGCGAAACGCCCCCTTTTCCCCGCAGCCCAGCAGGGGCAGCAGGTCCGTGGCGGGGCTGAGCAGCGTGCCCTCATTCACCTTCCGGTCCATATGGATGGCGACACTGGGGATCACCAGCAAATCCCGGTCCACGTTGATCAGCCGGGTGCGCACTCCCCCGCCCTCCCGCACGGCGACCCGGCCCGCCACTGAGAGGGGCCGGTCCAGCCACGAGCGATAGATGGCTCCGCCGTAAGGCTCCACGCTCATTCGCAGCGTGCCCCCGGCGGAGGGGACCTCCGCCTCCTCCCGCACCTTGAAGGTGGGGCAATCGCTGTGGCCCGCCGCGATCAAAAAGCCCCGGGCGCTTGTCTCGGGAATCCGGAAGGCCGCCAGCGTGGAATCTCCCCGGACGAGAAAATAGCGCCCGCCCGGCCGGATTTCCCACGGCTGGAACTCCAGCAGCTCCTGATAGCCCGCCGCCAGCAGCTCCCGGCGCAGATTCTCCACCGCATGATAGCAGCTGGGGCTTTCGTTTAAAAAGGCCAGCAGCCGCGCTTGCATCTCCTGTTCCATAAGCACGCTCCCCATGGCGGCTTTGCCGCCCCGTTCTCTGTGGCGCTGCCCAGACGCGGCGCCCGTTTTCTCAGGTGTGGTGATAGATTTTCTTTTCCAGTGCAAAAATGCGGGGGCTGAACGCCCCTGCCGGGACCTCCGCGAGGGACTCGCGGTAGATCTCCATGCGGCTGTCGATGGTGTCAATGCAGGAGAGCAGCTCGCTTTCCGCGCAGGCCGGACGCACCGCCGCGCCGAAATCCGGCTCGCCGTGGTGGGAGAGGATCATGTGCTGGAGCAGCACGGACTTTTCCTCCGGCATCCCCGTCTCCTCCGCCGCCCGGGCCACCTCCTGTGCGCCCATGACCAGATGGCCCAAGAGCTGTCCCTTGAGGGAATACTCCGTCACCAGCCCCAGCTCTGAGCGGGTAAACTCCTGCTCCTTGGCGAAATCGTGGAGCAGCGTCCCCGCAAGCAAGAGGCTGCGATCCACCGTGTCCCCATACTGCCCGGCCAGAAAATCCGCCAGACGCAGCATGTTCCGCGTGTGCATCAGCAGCCCGCCCACAAAGCTGTGGTGGACGCTTTTGGCGGCGGGAATGGTTTGCAGCGCCCGGGCATGCCGCTCTAGCAGCAAGCGGCACACCGCCTGATAGTCCCCGTCCGTCATGGAGTCCACCAAGGCCTCCACCTCCCGGTAGGAAGCCTCCGCGTCGATGGGCGCTGTGGGCACCAGCGCCGAGCGGTCCACCGCGTCGCTCTCCTCCGCCGTCCTAAGGCGCTCCATCACCATCTGGAGGCTGCCCCGGTACTCCGACACGGTGCCCCGCACCTTCACGATCTTCCCCTCCTCATTGGAGGAGATGGGGCCGGAATAGTCCCACGCCTTCGCCTCGATCTCGCCGTCCTTATCGCACAGCGTGGCGTTTAAAAACGTTTTTCCATTGGCGCCGGTCCGCAAGACCGCGCTTCTCAAAATGTAAAAGCCCTCTACCGCGTCTCCCGCGGCCATCTCCGTAATTTTCTTCTGATACTCCATTTCCTCGTTCCTTCCCCGTATGCTTTTGATTCGTTTTTTAGTATAACACGCCCGCGCCAGAAACGCCATTCCAAAATCAAACACGGACACCGCATAAAGAGCGGTGTCCGTGTTCCGTTCAAATCCTCAAGTCCGCTTCCGGTCCGGCAAAAAGCAGAGCCTTCCCGCCTTCCGGCTGGCATTGAGGTCAATGAGCCGCTGGTTGGCGCTGCCCCGAAAGCGGAGCGAGGGGTCCTTTTGCTCCTCCACGAACCGCCCGTCCACCAGCACGTCCAAAAGGGAGAGCAGCGCCTCCGTCACCTCACAGTTTGGGCGTTCGCCGGGGGTGGTCAGCTCCTCGTAGGTAAAGCCGGAAAAGCCCCAGATGGTCTTTTCCGGATACGCCGCGCGCACCCGTCGCAAAAACGGCAGCAGCGCGCGCTGGTTTTCCGGCTCAAACGGCTCGCCGCCCAGCAGCGTCAAACCGTTGATATAGCTTGGCGAAAGCAGGGAGAGCACGTACTCCTCCGTCTCCTTCGTAAAGGGCTGGCCATAGTCAAAGGCCCACGTCTGGGGCTGAAAGCAGTCCTTGCAGTGATTGGTGCAGCCGGAGACGAACAGCGTCACCCGGACGCCCTCGCCGTTGGCAATGTCGCAGTTTTTGATCTCGCCGTAGTACATGTTCGCTCCTTACAGGTGCATGACCCGGTCCCGGATTTCCTGCGTGCGGCCCTGATTCCAGAACTGCGTGCCGATATAGCCGCAGGTCCGCCGGGCCACATTCATCTTGTCCTGATCCGTATTGCCGCATTTGGGGCATTTCCAGACCAGCTTTCCGCTCTCCTCCGTGATCTGGATCTCCCCGTCCCAGCCGCATACCTGACAATAGTCGCTCTTGGTGTTCAGCTCGGCGTAGATGATGTGGTCATAGATGAACTTCATGACCGAGAGCACCGCCTCCAGATTGTTCTGCATGTCCGGCACCTCCACATAGCTGATGGCACCGCCGGGAGAGAGATGCTGGAACTGGGCCTCGAATTCCAGCTTTTCAAAGGCGTTGATGGGCTCCGTCACGTGGACGTGGTAGCTGTTGGTGATATATCCCTTGTCGGTGATGCCCTCGATCACGCCGAAGCGGCGCTGCAGGCACTTTGCAAACTTGTAGGTGGTGGATTCCAGCGGCGTGCCGTAGAGAGAGAAGTCGATGTTGTACTGTGCCTTCCATGTGCGGCAGGCGGCGTTCATATGCTCCATGATCTCCAGCGCGAAGGGCGTGGCGGTGGAGTCCGTGTGGCTTTTTCCCGTCATGTACTTCACGCACTCGTAAAGCCCCGCATAGCCCAGCGAAATGGTGGAATAGCCGCCGAAGAGGAGCTTGTCGATGGTCTCCCCTTTTTTCAGCCGGGCGCACGCGCCGTACTGCCACAAAATGGGGGCCACGTCGGAAAGCGTGCCCTTGAGGCGGTTGTGGCGGCACAGCAGCGCCTTGTGGCAAAGCTCCAGCCGCTCGTCAAAGATCTGCCAGAACTTTTCCGTATTGCCGCCGGAGGTAAGCGCCACGTCCGGCAGATTGATGGTCACGACGCCCTGATTGAAGCGCCCGTAATATTGGGGCCGGTTGGTCTCCGGGTCCACGTAGGGCGTGAGGAAGCTGCGGCAGCCCATGCAGGGATAGCAGTGGCCCTCCCCGTTTTTATCCACCTTCAGCTCCAGCATCTTCTTTTCGGAGATGTAGTCCGGCACCATCCGCCGGGCGGTGCATTTGGCGGCCAGCTTCGTGAGATACCAGTAGGGGGCATCCTCGTGGATGTTGTTCTCCTCCAGCACGTAGATGAGCTTGGGGAACGCGGGCGTGATCCACACGCCGTCCTCGTTTTTCACGCCCTGATAGCGCTGGTCCAGCGTCTCTTCAATGATGAGGGCCAAATCCCTGCGCTCCTGCTCGTCCTTCGCCTCGCCCAGATACATGAACACGGTGACAAAGGGCGCCTGCCCGTTGGTGGTGAGCAGTGTCAAAACCTGATACTGGATGGTTTGCACGCCCCGGCGCACCTCGTCCCGCAAGCGGGATTCCACCAGCTCGGAGAGCTTGTCCTCCCCCGCTTCCACGCCGATGACCGCCATCTCCTGCTCTACGATCTTGCGGATCTTTTTCCGGCTGATATCCACGAAGGGGGCCAGATGGGCAAGGGAGATGGACTGTCCGCCGTACTGGTTGGACGCCACCTGCGCGATGATCTGCGTGGCGATGTTGCAGGCGGTGGAAAAGCTGTGGGGCCGCTCGATCAGCGTTCCGGTGATGACCGTGCCGTTTTGCAGCATGTCCTCCAGATTCACCAGATCGCAGTTGTGCATGTGCTGGGCGTAGTAATCGGAATCGTGGAAGTGGAGGATTCCCTCCCGATGGGCCTCCACCACATCCGGCGGCAGCAGCAGCCGCTCGCTCAGGTCCCGGGAGACCTCGCCTGCCATATAGTCCCGCTGGGTGGAGTTGACCACCGGATTTTTGTTGGAGTTTTCCTGCTTGGCCTCCTCGTTGCAGCACTCGATGAGACTGAGAATTTTTTCATCCGTGGTGTTGCTGCGGCGGACCAGAGAGCGGGTATAGCGGTAGGTCACATAGTTTTTGGCCACCTCGTAAGCGCCGTGGGCCATGATCTGGTATTCCACCAAGTCCTGAATCTCCTCCACCGACGCGGAGCGGTTCATCTTCAGGCAGCTCAGGTCCACGGATTCCGCGATGCGGCGGATCTGCGTAAGGGTCATGCGCGCCTCCGCCCCAACGCTCTCATTGGCCTTGATGATGGCCGCGATGATCTTTTCAATGTCGAACAGGACTTCCGTCCCGTTCCGTTTGATTACTTTCATGTAAACTCCCCCTGTATGATTCTCTCGGCCAAGCCGCGCATAGATATTGATTGTTTTTTATTATAGTGTACAAGATATAGTATTGGAAGTAGTATTTGCCACTTCTCAAAAAAACATCACGCGCTTCGTGCGCGCAAAGAATCATTCTGACAAATATGCCGCAAAATGTCCATAGGGATTTTACACAGAAACTCCCCGACAATTTCTCCGCACTTTCTCCAGAAAAGGATTGACTGGCGTTTTTATTCAAAAAGCGGTAGAATAAAAAGAGGAGACCCGAAGGTCTCCTGTTGCGCATGGATTCAGCGGCGCTCCAATTCCCGGCGGACGGCCTTAGAAAGCAGCTCCTCACCCTCGGGAGAGCGCAGCACCCCCAAAACGGTGGCGCGGACCATGGCCCCAAAGGCGCTGCTTTTCAAAAACGCGCCCAGCAGCGGGCCGTCCTCTTTCCCCGCGCCGGAGGACTGCGCCACCGTTCTGGGGCCTGTGGGCTGGCGCTTGGTCGCCGGGGCGGCGGGCACATCGTCCGAAAAGGACGAGTTGAGCCAGTTTTCCATCTGGGTCCGGTCGTCGCTCTCTCCCCGCAGGTAGAAAAGCGAAACGCCGAAATAGGACGCCAGCTTTTGCTGCTGGTCCTGCGAGGGCGTCTGCCGTCCGGTTTCAAATTTTTCCGCCGCGCTTTTGGGAAAGCCGAGAGCGGCGGAGAGCGCGGGGCGGCTCACCCCCTTTTCCGTGCGGAGCGCTTCGATCCGCTGTGCCATGGTAATCATAGGAAAAACCTCCTGTTATAAAACTTGACGATGGGAGCATTATAACGCAGAATCCCGTTTTGCAAAAGGGGTTTCAAGAAAAAAAGGAGACGGCATGTACTGGAACAGCCTGAGTACGTTTTTAAAAAAGGAATACGGCGGCAAGGTCTATAAGCTATCGCTCTCCTCAGGCTGCTCCTGCCCCAACCGGGACGGAACGCTGGATACCCGGGGATGCGTCTTTTGCGACGGCTCCGGCGCTTTTGCCGCGCAGGGCGATCTCCCCGCCCAGCTGACCGCCGCCATGGCGCGGGTGGCCGCAAAGGCCGGGCCGTCTCCCCGCTATATCGCCTACTTTCAGTCCTTCACCAATACCTATGCGCCCGTGGACCTTCTGCGGACAATGTATACCGCCGCCATGGCCCCGCCGGAGATCGTGGCGCTGTCCATTGCCACCCGTCCGGACTGCCTTCCGCCGGAGGTCCTTGCCCTGCTGGCGGAATTGAACCGCGTCAAGCCCGTTTGGGTGGAGCTGGGCTTGCAGACCATCCACCCGAAAACCGCGGCGTATCTCCGCCGGGGCTACGAACTGCCGGTCTATGAAACCGCGGTGCGCGATCTCAAGGCGGCGGGCATCACCGTGGTGGTCCATCAGATTCTGGGACTGCCCGGGGAGAGCCGGGAGATGATGGCGGAGACCGCCCGGTTCATCGGGCGCTCCGGCGCGGACGGCATCAAGTTTCACCTGCTCCATGTTCTGCGGGGCACCGATCTGGCGCTGGATTGGAGCGCGGGACGATTTGAGACCATGACACAGGAGGCCTACATCGCGGCGCTGGAGGCGTGCCTTCAAAATATCCCGCGGGAGATGGTGGTCCACCGGCTCACCGGTGACGGAGCCAAGCGGGACCTGCTCTCCCCCGCATGGAGCGGCGACAAAAAGCGCGTCCTGAACGCCATCCACGCCTCTCTTAAGCAACATGACGTGGAACAGGGCAGCGCGCTTGGACTCTGAGCGCCAACGCAATCAACTTGCAAAAATTTCCGCCAAAAAAACGGCATATTCTCCTTCTTTCGAGTCAAACTATGCAGGCGATACCCAGTAAGCGCAAATACAACAAACACAAATTATGATGAATGAGAAGGAGAAACTATTATGGCTAACACTTCTAACAACAAGATCAACGTTCCCGAGGCTCGTGCCGCTATGGATAAGTTCAAGATGGAGGCTGCTTCCGAGGTTGGCGTCAACCTGAAGGAAGGCTACAACGGCGACCTGACCTCCCGCGAGGCCGGCTCTGTCGGCGGCCAGATGGTCAAGAAGATGATCGAGTCCTACGAGAAGTCCCTGTAACTTCCCACTGGATCAAAACGGGGGGCCGGCTGATGCCGGCCCCCCGTTTTTCTATTGCTTGCGCGCCTGCTCCGCCAACAGGTCCGCCAGCGTATAGCGGTCGATATACGCGTTGACGGTGGCGTACAGTCCCGTCCAAAAGTCCAGCGTGGGGCACTCTCCGCAGTGCTGGCACAGGTTTTCCGGCCCTTCCAGACAGGCCACCGGCGCAAGATTCCCCTCCGTCAGGCGCAGGATGCTGCCCACGGTATAGGCCGCTGGGTCCTTTGCAAGCCGGTATCCGCCCTGCGCGCCCCGCCCGCTGTGCAGCAATCCCGCTTTGGACAAAAGCCCGGTGATCTGCTCCAGATACTTCATGGAAATTTCCTGCCGCAGCGCCACATCCTTCAGCGATACATACCCATCCCCGTCGTGGGACGCAAGGTCCATCATCAGCCGCAGCGCATAGCGGCCTCTCGTGGAAACTTTCACATCCACACCCCCTGTTCTTCCCTCTATTCTGCCATAGGAACGCCGGAAATTCAAGTCTTTCCTTCCCAAGCGGGAATTGACAGCCGCAGCAATTTTTCGTATAATAAAAACACTTTCTAAAATATGGGAGGAGCGTGGAACCATGGATTATGCAAAGGAATCTCTGCATCTGCACTACGAGTGGAAGGGCAAGCTGGAAATGACGCCCCGTGCCAGCGTGGGCGACAAGCAATCCCTGTCTCTGGCCTATACCCCCGGCGTGGCCCAGCCCTGTCTGGAAATTCAAAAGGACGTCAGCAAAAGCTATGAGCTGACCCGCCGGTGGAACACCGTGGCGGTGGTGACGGACGGCTCCGCCGTGCTGGGACTGGGCGATATCGGTCCCGAGGCCGGTATGCCGGTGATGGAGGGCAAGTGCGTGCTCTTCAAGGCCTTTGGCGGCGTGGACGCCATCCCCCTTTGCGTGAGGAGCCACGACGTGGACGACATCGTCAATACCGTGGCGCTGCTGGCGGGTTCCTTTGGCGGCGTCAATCTGGAGGATATCTCCGCCCCCCGCTGCTTTGAAATTGAGAAAAAGCTGAAAGAGCGCTGCGATATTCCCATCTTCCACGACGATCAGCACGGCACCGCCGTCATCACGCTAGCGGGCCTTACCAACGCTTTGAAGGTGGTGGGCAAGCAGCCACAAAACGTCCGGGTGGTCATCAACGGCGCGGGCGCCGCCGCCATCTCCATCACAAAGCTGCTGCTCTCCGCCGGCTTCCCCAGCATTACCCTGTGCGACCGCCACGGCGCGATCTACGCCGGTCGGACCGAGGGCATGAACTGGATCAAGGAAGAGATGGCAAACGTCACCAACTTGGAGAAAAAGCCCGGCTCGCTGGCGGACACACTTGTTGGCGCGGACGTCTTTATCGGCGTTTCCGCCCCCGGCGTCGTCACCACGGAGATGGTAAAGACCATGAATCAGGACGCCATCCTCTTCGCCTGCGCCAACCCCACCCCGGAAATCTTCCCGGACGACGCCAAGGCCGGCGGCGCTGCCGTGTGCGCCACGGGCCGCAGCGACTATCCCAACCAGATCAATAACGTGCTGGCCTTCCCCGGCATCTTCCGCGGCGCGTTGGACGCTCGGGCCAGCGACATCAACGACGCGATGAAAATTGCCGCCGCCCACGCTCTGGCGGGCCTGATCTCCGACGAGGAGCTTTCCGCCGACTATATCATCCCCGCCGCCTTCGACCCCCGGGTAAAGGACGCGGTGGCCGCCGCCGTGAAGCAGGCCGCCTACGACTCCGGCGTTGCCCGCATCTGAAAAATGCTTCGCCCCGGCGGCAAACTCTGCGAGACCTTTTTCATAAGCTCCGCCTCCGCCCCACTGGGGCGGAGGTTTTTTTGTGCACCTTTCCATCACCTTTTCAAATTGTTTGACGGATTCACGGGAAAGATATGACGAATTCATGAACTTTCTTTGCCGCCTTCGTAAATTTTAGCACTTTCTTATTGACAGTGCTAAAAGTGGTGCTATAATCAAGAAAAATTGATACTGACACGAGAGGAGACGCAATATGAATATGGACAAGTATACGCAAAAAACGCTGGAGGCGCTGCGCAGCGCGCAAACTCTGGCGCAGAGTCGTCAAAACCAATATCTGACGCCGGAGCACCTGCTGCGCGCCCTGCTGGGCCAGGACGGCGGGCTGATTGGCTCCCTGTTTGCCCGGATGGGCGCGGACTGCGGTGGGCTGCGCACCGAGGTCGACACGCTGATCGACCAGCTGCCTACGGTGTCCGGCGGCAGCGGCGAAGTGTATGCGTCGCCGGAGACCGGCAAGGCTTTGGCGGTGGCGGAAAAGACGGCGGAAAAACTCCACGACGAGTATATCTCCGTGGAGCATCTGATGCTGGGCATTTTCGCGGAAGGCTCTCCCCGCCTGCGCCAGCTGCTGCAAGACCACGGCATTACCCGCGCCCGCTTCACGGAGGAGCTGGCAAAAGTGAAGGCCAACCCCGTCACCTCTGACAATCCGGAGGACACCTACGACGCCCTGAAAAAGTACGGCACCGATTTGGTGGCCCGTGCCCGGGCGAAGGATCTGGACCCGGTGATCGGCCGGGATGGGGAAATTCGCAACGTCGTGCGCATCCTGTCCCGGAAAACGAAAAACAACCCCGTGCTCATCGGCGAGCCGGGCGTTGGCAAAACCGCCATCGCGGAAGGCCTTGCCCAGCGGATCGTCCGGGGGGACGTGCCGGAGGGGCTGAAGGACCGCACGATCTTCTCGCTGGACATGGGCGCTCTCGTGGCAGGAGCCAAATACCGGGGGGAATTTGAAGAGCGGCTCAAGGCCGTTTTGGAGCAGGTGCGCAAATCCGAGGGGAAGATCATCCTCTTCATCGACGAGCTGCACACCATTGTGGGCGCCGGAAAGACCGAAGGCAGCATGGACGCCGGAAACCTGCTCAAACCCATGCTGGCCCGGGGAGAGCTGCACTGCATCGGCGCAACCACGCTCAATGAATACCGCCAGTATATTGAAAAGGACGCCGCGCTGGAGCGGCGGTTCCAGCCGGTGCTGGTGAATGAACCCACCGTGGAGGACACCGTCTCCATCCTGCGGGGCTTAAAGGATCGGTATGAGATCTTCCACGGCGTACGTATCCACGACAACGCCCTGGTCTCCGCCGCCACCCTTTCAAACCGCTATATCACCGACCGTTTCCTGCCGGATAAGGCCATTGATCTGGTGGACGAGGCCTGCGCCATGATCCGCACGGAGATCGACTCCATGCCCGCCGCGCTGGACGATCTGCGCCGCAGGATCATGCAGCAGGAAATTGAGGAAATGGCCCTGAAAAAGGAGGACGACCAGCTCTCCCGGGACCGGCTGGAGGAGCTGAAACGGGAGCTGGCAAACGGGAAAGAGCAGTTCAACGCCATGAAATCCCGCTGGGAGGCGGAAAAGCACGGCGTGGATCAGGTGAAGGACCTGAAATCGAAACTGGAACAGCTGCAAGGGGAAATTGAGCAGGCCCAGTCCCGTCTGGAATACGAAAAGGCCGCCAAGCTGAAATACTCCGACCTTCCCGCGCTGGAAAAGCAGCTCCGTGAGGCGGAAGCCGCCGAGGGACACACCGGGGACAACACCATGGTCCACGACACCGTGACGGAGGCGGAGATCGCCGACATCGTGGCCAAGTGGACCGGCATTCCGGTGAGCCGCCTGATGGAGGGCGAACGGGAAAAGCTGCTGCATCTGGACGAGGTGATCCACAAGCGAGTCATCGGGCAAAATGAGGCCGTGGAGCTGGTGACGCAGGCCATCCAGCGCTCCCGGGCCGGCATCGCGGACCCCAACCGGCCCATCGGCAGCTTCCTCTTCCTCGGACCCACCGGCGTTGGCAAAACGGAGCTTGCCAAGTCCCTTGCCGAGTGCCTTTTTGACGATGAGCGCAATCTGGTGCGCATCGACATGACGGAGTATATGGAGAAATTCTCCGTCAGCCGTCTCATCGGCGCGCCTCCCGGATACGTGGGATACGACGAGGGCGGCCAGCTGACGGAGGCCGTCCGCCGCAAGCCGTACAGCGTGGTGCTGTTTGACGAGGTGGAAAAGGCCCATCCGGACGTATTCAACATTCTGCTGCAAATTCTGGACGACGGCCGCATCACGGACTCTCAGGGGCGGACGGTGGACTTTAAAAACACCATCATCATCCTCACCTCCAACCTCGGCTCTCAGGAGCTGCTGGGCGGCATCCGCAGCGACGGCAGCATTTCCGACGACGCGCGGACGGCGGTCATGCAGGAGCTGCGGCAGGTTTTCCGCCCGGAATTCCTGAACCGGCTGGACGAGATCATCCTCTTCAGGCCCCTGACGAAAGAAAACCTCAAGGGAATTGTGGACATTCTGATGCAGGGCCTCAAGAACCGCCTTGGCGACAAGCTTTTAAAGCTGGAGGTCACCGACGCGGCAAGAGACCTTCTGATCGACCGGGGCTTCGACCCGATTTACGGCGCCCGCCCCCTCAAGCGCTATCTCCAAAGCAGCGCCGAGACCCTCCTCGCCCGGGAGATTCTCCGGGGCGAGCTGCCTGCGGGGGCCACGTTGGTTCTGGACGCCGAGGGCGGCGAGCTGGTCTGCCAAAAGCGCTGAGCGCTGTCCCTCCCCAGCGGCGCGGTGTGCGGAAGCATCCGCCGGACGGAGATACTCGATCGCAAAAAACGGACGCCTGCAAAACAGGCGTCCGTTTTCTTTATGAGATAAATTGAAGGTTTGCGTCCACCCGGCCGCCGATTCCATCGATGGAACAGCTGCTGGAAAACTGCCAGTAATCCATCTGGTAGGCGAAGGTGGGAAACAGCTTTTCGGAAGTTGCGCTTTTATACTCCGGATACCAGCTGAGATACGGCGCGATAGCGCCCTGATCGTATTTGATGTAGCTTACATAGCTGCCCGCGTAGATCATGGGGGTGTACCCCGCCTCCGCGATGCGCTGACAAAACGCGATGGCGCAGGCCGTTGCCATTTCCGGCGTGGTGCCGTAGACCCGGTAGGTGGCGTCGTGCATCTCCCAGTCGTAGGCCACCGGCCCGTCAATTTTGCAATCCTTCAGCAGCTCGATCACGTAGTCGGCCTCCTCAATGGCCTCCTCCACGGTGATGGCCTGGGCGAAGAAGTACACGCCCGTCTCAATGCCCGCGTCCATCGCGCCTTGAATATTTTGCTTATAGAACGCGTCCGAGAGGAGCGAACCGTTGGAGTAGCCCCGCAGACCCGCCCGCACCATGGCGAATTCCACGCCGTCATTGGCCACCGCATTCCAGTCGATGGTCTCATTGCTGCTGGCGCGGTTTTGATAGGCGGACACGTCAATGCCGAACCGGACGCGAAAGTCCTCCCCGGCGTAAGAGAGCCGGTCGCCGTCCCAGTAAAAGTCGCCGCTGGAAAGACGGATGCGCTCCCGCTCCGCATAGAGCGGGACCTGCGTGCTGCCGTAGGCCACCGTCTCCCCCGTTTTCGTACCCGGGGTATAGACCTCGCTTGGCTGGATGGCAGGCAGGCTGGGCATCTCCGGGTCCACCGGCAGGACGGGCGCCTCCGGCGTTTGGCCGGTGCTGATGACCGAGGGCTGCACGTCGCTGAAGTTTTTGATGCTGCCGGCGATGGTGACGTCCGTCAGCGTCACCGCCCCGGTAACGCCCGGAGCCAGAATCAGGTCGCCGGGAATCTTCATGTTGGAAAGGGACGCGCCGCCCTCGGCGTTGATCATGACGGTGCCGTCCGCGTTCCCGGAATAGGACCGGGTCTCCTGCACCAGAAGCTGGATCATATTGCTCAGGATATTCACGATCTCCGCCCGGGTGATGGCGTCTGTCGGCCGAAAATCCCCGTTCCAGGAATCCGTGATATACCCGCGATCGGACATCTCCGCCACGGCGCCCCGGGCATAGTCCGCCACCAGATCTCCGTCCCCGTATGGCAGCGCGGCGGCATCATCGCCGGTAATTCGGAAGGCCCGGGCGATCATCGTGACCGCCTGCTGGCGGGTGATGGAATCCCCCGAGAGTGCCTTCCCGCCGTTGCCCTGATACACGCCCGCGGCATGGAGTTTTAAAATGGAGGACTCCCAGTAGGTCCCCGCCGTATCGGAAAAGGTCTCCGGCGCAGAGGCCGTCCGGAATTTCAAAAAGCGGTCCATGATCCCGGCGAACGCGCCCCGGGTGATGGACTGATCCGGCCGGAACGTACCGTCCTCATAGCCTTGGATCAGCTTGTACTCCTCGCTCCACTTGGCGATAGCGCCCTCGGCCCAGTGCCCCTCCGTATCGGAAAACGCGGCGGCGGGCAGCGCAGTCAGCAAAGCCGCCAGCACGCCGGAAATCAGCCGCTTTGGCAAATGATTTTTTTTCATGCAAGTTCCTTTCCGTCGAATTCTGTCGTCACACAGCTCAAAAAAATGTCGCAGACCACGAATGGCTGCGACATGTTGTTTCTTCATCAACAGCATCTTTTCTCATTATACGAAGGGAAGCGGCGGTGGTCAAGAGTCTCACGGCATTTATTATGTAAATTTGTTAAAACGCCGTAAACAGTTCGTCGAGGTAGGAAAACCAGAGGGGGCCGTCTGCCCTCGTTTGCGCGTTGTAGATCATATCGTAGACCAAAAGCGGCTTCGCATCCAGCAGCAGCTCCTCGCTCAAGGCCAGAAACTTCTCCACCGTTTCCGGGTCCGCGTCGCCTTCCAGCGCTTCTCCCACGGCGGAAAAGCACACCCGCTCCCGCAGGGCATCCACCGGCTCTCCCTCGTCGCCCAAGGAAAAGAGGGCGATTTCAAAATCCGAGCGGCCCATGCCGGTGTAGGGCTGATAGGTCAGCAGATACGCCGCGCCATCCTGCTTTTTCAGATACGTCTCCCCCCAGCCGGCGTGACTGGCGGCGCTGGAAAAGCGGTAGATTGGGCGGACGGTTCCGTCCTCCTCGACGCGCAGCACCGTTCCATCCCCGCCCATGAAGCAATCCGGCTCCACGACGCCGTTATGGAGCAGAATGGGCTTTCCGCGGCGGTCGTTGCCCATCTCCACCACCACCAGTTCCTCCAATCCATCATGGGTGAGGTCCGCATAAATTGCAGAGCAGGCAGCTTCGCTGTACTGCCCGGAAAAGTATTCCCGCAGCGTCCGGCGCACCTCTTCCGCTCTTTGCGCGCTCGCCGCAGGGCCGGGATTTGGCTTGTCCGCCCCGGCGAGCGCGCCGGAAAGGCAAACGGTTGCCGCCGTTACCACCAGCAAACAGGCAGCGCCAAGGAGCTGTTTTTTCTTCATAGAGGCCTCCCCTTCGGAATTTTCAGCGTCTTTCCGCCGTTTTGCGGTTCTTCTCCGGACGCTCCGCAGGGGAACTCTCTTCCCCTCCTGCTAAAAGTCGTTATAATAAAGACGATTGTCGCGCTCCTTTTGTTGCACCTCTTTTAAAAAAACGGCAGAATCCACAAATTTCCCCCTTGCCTTCCGCAAGAAACCTTGCGGAAGGCATTTTGCCGGACGCAAAAGACCGCCCGCTTCCACAGGGGAAGCAGCGGCGGTCTTTTGTTCTTATTTCGTCAAAGAGATCTCCTGTCCCCGGAAAAGAAGGGCGGAGAGTTGATCCTTTTCCAGCGGCATCCCAAACTCGTAGAGGATTTCACTGGCAAAGCCGTCCGCGTCCTCTCCCATCCCGCTAAGGCGAAAGCCGGTGAAGGGCACCTGCGTGCCGTCCTTCATCTCGAAGCGCGCGTCCATCAGCGCGTCGCTCACCGCATCCAGATTTTCAAATGTACTGTGGACGATCATGCCCACCGACAGCGCCGAAACGCGCACCTCATTGACCGTAAAGGTACAATCCTCCATTTGGATTGTCTCGTCCTTTTTCACTACCCGGCCGCCGTCGAATTTCAGCTTCATTTCCAGCGTCCAGTCGCCGGGGACCAGCACAATTTCCTCTCCCTCCGCGTCATCTTGATCTTCGTACCGGCAATAGCCAAAGTCATGGAAGGAAATGGTGTACTTTTTTTCCCTGGCGGAATGGTTGCCGTCGCTGCGGAAGATCAGCAAAAACTGATTTTCCGCCAGATCAGGGTCTTGATCCGGATAGATATATTCGATCCCGCTGGAGCCGGAGCGAAAGAAGGAGCCGTCCTGCCGCAAAAACAGCGCCGGAGCCACCGCGTGGCTGCCAAACGCCTTCTCCAGCGGCTCTGTATCCAAAACCGTGATCCGCACCGCCGCCATGGCGTTCTCCCCCTCGGAGACCGCGTCCAGCAGCTCGAAGCGGAAGTGCGCGTCCTCCAGCACCGTCCCCACGTTTCCGCCGCCCATATCCAGCAGCTGCTCCGTGTCCGCCGCGCTGCCGTACTCTGCGGTCCATGGGCTTTTGTCAAACATCTGGCGGAGAAAATCGCCGCCCCGCAGCGTGTAGCCTGCCGCGGTGCCCGCCAGCAGCGCCGCAATCACCGCAGCCATTAGCCAACGGGAGGAGATCCTTCCCCGCCGCCTTGGCGTCTCCGCCGACTCCCGTGCCGCCCAGCAGCGGGCATACCGGTGGGGGTCCGCCAGCATCCGGCGCATGCGCCGCCGCTGCCGGACGGAAGAACGTCCCTCCGGCACGCCCTCCAGCTCACCCAAATCCGCAAGCGCCGCCTCTTCCAAAGCGGTTTTCAGCAATGCGTCAAATACAGGCCCGTCCATCCGTATAGCCCTCCTTCCGTAGCTGCTCAATGAGCATTTTTCTTCCCCGGAACACCCGCGTCTTGACGGCGCTTTCCGTCAGGTCCATGGCCGCTGCGATTTCCTGAAGGCTCCACTCCGCCACAAAGCGCAGCTCCAAAACCCGCCGGTACTCCTCCGGCATCTGCCGGATCAGCGCCACCAGCGCCTGAAATTCTCCCAGGTCCGGCGGGATCGTGGGCTCCCAGAATACCGTTTCTAGCTCCACTTCATGCTTTTCCCGCCGGAGCACATCCAGCGCCGTGTTCTTCACAACCACCGCAAGCCATGCGGAAAGCCGCTCCTCCGGTCGGTCACGCAGCTCGTCAAAGTGGCGGATGAGCTTTAAAAAGGTGTCGTGCACCGCGTCCTCCGCCTGGGGTCCCTGTCCCAGCAGCCGGGCCGCCAAACGGTTCATTTGCCGGAAATTGGCCCGGTATATACGCGCAAACAGCTCCTGATCCGGGTCGGATTCCAGCAGCGTCGTAAAAGTCGTCAGCACGACGCGCCCACCCCCTTTCGTTTTCTCTTTGCCTTCTCAACGTTTCAATGCACCAAAAGGTTTCCGTGTTTTCAAAAAATCCGTCCTGTCGATTCGACAGGACGGATTTCGCAGTCTGATTTACTCCACAGTCACGCTCTTTGCGAGGTTCCGGGGCTTATCGATGTCGCAGCCCCGCTGCAACGCCACATAGTAGGCAAACAATTGCAGGGGAACCACCCCCAGCGACGGCTGGAGCACCGGGTGGGTCTGGGGAACCACCAGCGTGGTGTCGGCCACCTTCTCCATCTTTTCCCGGTACGCCTCCGTGGTAAGGGCCAAAACCTCCGCGCCCCGGGCCTTCACCTCTACCACGTTGCTCATGGCCTTGTCGAAAAGCGCCGCGTAGGTGCCAAGCGCCACCACCAGCGTGCCCGATTCGATGAGGGAGATAGTGCCGTGCTTCAGCTCGCCGGAGGCGTAAGCCTCGGAGTGGATGTAGCTGATTTCCTTGAGCTTCAAGGAGCCTTCCAGACCCATGGCATAGTCCAGATTCCGGCCAATAAAGAAGATGGAGTCGTGGTTAAAGTAGCGGGACGCCGCGTGCTGGACGTCCTCCACATGCTCCAAAATACATTCCATTTTTTCCGGAAGCGCCTGCACCTCCTTCAAAATCTCGTCGTAGTCCGCACCGCTCACGGTTCCCAGCGCCTCGCCCAGATACAGCCCCATCAAATCCAGCAGCGCCAGCTGCGTGGAATAGGCCTTGGTGGTGGCCACGGCGATCTCCGGCCCTGCCCAGGTATAGAGCACATCGTCGGCTTCCCGAGCGATGGAGCTGCCCACTACATTCACCACCGCCAGCGTCCTTCCGCCCCGGCGCTTGGCCTCCCGCATGGCGGCCATAGTGTCCAGCGTCTCGCCGGACTGGCTGATGACGATGACCAGCGTATTTTCATCCACCAGCGGGTCGCTGTACCGGAATTCGGAGGCCAGCTCCACCTGGACCGGACGGCGCAGCAGCCGCTCCCAGCTGTATTTGCACACCACGCCCACGTGGTAGGAAGAACCGCAGGCGATGAGATAGATGCGGGAGATTCCCTTCACATACTCCGCCGGCATGGAAACATTGTCCAGCACCACCCGGCCATTCCGGATGCGGGGAGAGATGGTCTTGCGGATCGCCTCGGGCTGCTCCATGATCTCCTTGAACATAAAGTGGGCGTATCCGCCCTTCTCGGCAGCGGACACATCCCAGTCCACCTGATGGTGCGCCTTATCCTGGGGGGTCAATTCGCTGTCAAACACATCAATGGCGTCGGCTGTGACCACCGCGATCTCCCCGTCGTTCATGTACGCCACGTCCCGGGTATACTTGATGACCGCCGTCACGTCGGAGGCAATGAAATTGCCGCTTTCCCCATAGCCGAGAATCAGAGGACTATCCTTCCGGGCGGCGATCAGCGTGTTGGGGTAATCGGCGCAGATGATGCCAAAGGCGTAGGACCCTTCGATCCGCCGCAGGCAGCGGCCCACCGCCTCCAGCATACTGTGGCACTCGTTATAGTGGAACTCCAGCAGCTGCGCCACCACCTCGGAGTCGGTATCCGAGGTGAATTTCACGCCCTTTTGCTGCAAATGCTCCTTGATCTCCAGATAATTTTCAATGATGCCGTTGTGGACCAGCGCGATCCTGCCGTTCCCACTGACGTGGGGGTGGGCGTTGACGTCGTTGGGCTCTCCGTGGGTGGCCCAGCGGGTGTGCCCGATGCCGACGCTGCCCTCCAGATCGGCGCCGCCGTGGGTCAGGTCCGCGAGCACTTGCAGCCGCCCCTTGGTCTTTTTCACCTGCAGCCCCGCCGTCTCGGAACGCACCGCGATACCGGCGGAGTCATATCCCCGGTACTCCATGCGCTCCAAGCCGTCCAGCAAAATGGGCGCCGCCTGCTCGCGGCCTACAAATCCAATAATTCCGCACATAACAATCAAAATCCTCCTGATAATTCATAGGTTTACCAAAAGGACAAACGCGCAGCCATTTGTCACTTTTCCTGCGGTCACAGTCTTTCTGTTTTGCGGTCGCCCGCATATTTGTCAGCTGTGTCACGCGCCCGCAGTCACGGAGAGGCATCCGCCGAAAATTTCGATTTTCCTTTCTCCTCGTTACCCTGTAAAGCAAAATTGCCTTACAGGTACATGGCGCTTTGTGATGGGGCAGCCCCATGAATCTCCTTTCTCTTCTGCGATTAAAAAGCCATCTATCTTTGAATAAAGCTCCCGATCAGGAGCGCTATCCCGTATAAACGCCCGCGCTTTGGCAAATACTGTGTTTGAGCGGAGGGATTTGCCCTATGATGACTGCCTTTGCGCGTACGGTAATACTCTATTTTCTCATCATGATCGGCCTGCGGGTCATGGGAAAACGGCAAATCGGCGAGCTGGAGCCCAGCGAGCTGGTGCTGACCATGATGATCTCAGACCTTGCCACCGTCCCCATGCAGGATTTTGGAATCCCGCTGTTGGCCGGTGTCATTCCCATTTTAACGCTCTTGGCGCTATCTATGCTGTTAAGTCAAATATCTTTACACAACTTGCGGTTCCGCTCTTTAGTCTGTGGAACGCCCACCGTCCTCATTCGCCGGGGGAAGCTGGAGCAGTCGGCCATGCAGAAAAACCGCTATACGCTGGACGAACTGCTGGAGGAGCTGCGCGGTCAGGGCTTTTCCGGCATTGAGGACGTAAAGTACGCCGTGCTGGAAAATTCCGGGCAGCTGTCCGTGTTTCCATGGACCGCGTGCCAGCCCCCCACCGCGCAGCAGCTGGGGCTAAGGCTGGAGGATGACGTGACCTTGCCCGTCATCCTCATCAACGACGGACGGGTCCTGCGCAAAAACCTGATTGCCTGCGGCCGGGATGACGCCTGGCTGCAAAACCAGCTCCGTCACCACGCCCTGTCCTCCCCGGAGGAGGTGTTTTTGCTGACGCTGGATGAGCAGGACGCGGTATTCTGCGTAAAAAAGGAGACCGCCCCATGAAAAAAGCCTATCTGCCGCCCCTTGCGCTGCTGGCGGTCATTTTGGCCTTTGCCCTTTGGAACAGCGCGAACATGACGACCCATACCACCCGCTGGCGTGCCCAGCTGGGACAGGTGGACGCCCTCGCCCAAGGGGGTGACTGGTCCGGCGCGGCCTTTGCCCTCTCCGACAGCTATGAGGACTGGTCCCGCCGGCAAACCTATCTGCACATTGTCACCGAGCATGACGCCGTGGACGACGCGGAGGCCATGTACCGGCGGGCCATGGCCTTTGCCGCCGTCCGGGAGCCCAATGAGTTCCGGGCGGAGCTTTCCGATCTCCGGGACCAGCTGCGGCTTTTGGCTGAGATGGAGCGGCTCACCGTCAAGAATGTTCTATAAACGACGGGCTCATTTTTCCTTCAGGAGCTTATTCAGCTCCGCCATGAAGGTATCGATGTCTTTAAACTGCCGGTACACGGAGGCGAAGCGAACGTAGGCCACCTGATCCACGTTCCGCAGCCGGTCCATCACCCGCTCTCCGATCAGCTCGGTTTTGATCTCCCGCTCCATGGAGTTTTGAAGGTCCTGCTCGATCTCTTCGGAAATCTTCTCCAGCTCCGCCAGCGGCACCGGACGCTTCTCACAGGCACGGATCATGCCGCCCAGCACCTTCCGGCGGTCAAAGCTCTGGCGGCTGCCATCCTTCTTCACCACCACCATGGGCAGACTTTCCACCGTCTCATAGGTGGTAAAGCGCTTGGCGCAGGCAAGGCACTCCCGCCTGCGGCGGATGCTGGCGCCCTCGTCAGCAGGGCGGGAATCAATCACCTTGCTCTCGCTATAACCGCAAAACGGACACTTCATGGCAACCTCCCGAATATTCCCCGGCAAACACCGGTGTTCTCTTTTGCATAGACATCAGTATTATACCACAGCGCCGCAAAATATGGTATCTCTCATTTTACCTTTCCCATATTTTTTAGCATTTTCCAATCAAACCCATGTTTCCACCGCCGTTTATCAGGAACGGTCCCGTGGCGAAAGCCGTCCATCTGTTTTTTAGCGGCGGCTTTGCCGTCCGTCCCCTCGCGGCGGCACCGGCCAGTCCTCCTTGTCAAAGGTGAACACCACGTACCGCCTGCCCTCGATCCGGTACAAGGCCGAAAAGCAAAACAGGGACGTCAGCGGGAACGGCTTCTTCTCGTCGTATGGCAGCGCCAGACGGCGTCCCTTCCCCTCCGTGCGCGTCAGCACTCCCTGCGCACCGTGGAGCTGACGCCGCAGCCACGGCGAGTGAAAGAGCCGCTCCGGCTCCGGCGCCGTTTCCCAGCCGGTCTCCCCGGCGCTTTCCACCGATCGCAGCTGCCCTTGCACAAGCGTGCCCATTGGCGCCGTCATTCGCTCTGAAAATCGGCGTGAAATGGCGGCGTAATCGCCGGCAGGCTCCAAAACCCCCAGACGCAGCTCCCCCCGCTCTCCCACAGCCCACGCGCACCAAAGACCCGCTCCGGGCGGACGACACCGGACGGAAAAGCAGGTATACAGCGCCTCTTTTTCCGTTGTCGGTTCACCGATCCGTTTGCCCTCCCACAGCATGGGAAACCGTTCCATGGCCCACCCTCCCCTTTAAGAAAACAGCCCGTCTATGCAACCTTATGCAAAGACGGGCTGTTTTATGAAGCTCAGGCGATGGTGTAGGTCCCGCGGACCAGCAGCTTGACGGTCGCCGCGCCCGCTTTTACGCCGCGGCCCTCCACGGTCATCATGTACAGGTGGTTTTGCGAAAGAGCGCTGCCGCCGCCAAGCGTTGCGCCGGTGGTCTCATCCACAAGACCGGGGGCGGAGGACGCAACGCAGACCGCGCTGCCCACCCGGAGCATCACCTCGCAGCCGATTCCCCCGGTGAGGGTCTGCCCGCTGGAGAGGGTCACCACGGAAAAGACGGCGGTGGATGTAGCTTGTCCACCGAGCTGCTGCGTGATTTGGGCGTTCCGGGCGGCAATCTTCTCATCTACCCGGGCCAAAACGTTGTTCAAAAACGTTTCGTTCAGGTAGCTCAGCGTCACCAGCGGGTCCTGATCGGACCCGGCCTCCGCCGCCAGCGACATCGTCCCGCTCAGCGCGCCGCAGATCGCCAGCAGCGCCAGCATGCGCAAAAACCATCGGTTCTTCTTCATATGTACCTCCGTTGCCTTTCTTTTGTACGGAAAACCGCTCCTCCCGGAAAGAGCGGCAGCCACTCTTTCCGGGTTGACCGGCGCTTCACACCATCTGGTCGTGAGGCAAGCCAAAGCTCACCGCAATGGCAAAATCAACCTTCTCCATCACGTTTTCCTCCACGTGGTCCATTCGCTCCCGCAGGCGTTTTTTGTCCAATGTGCGCACCTGTTCCAGCAGGACCACAGAGTCCCGGCTCAGGCCGCAGCTCTGGTCCACAGGAAGATTGATATGTGTCGGCAGCCGCGCCTTTCCCGTCTGGGAAGTAATGGCCGCCGCGATCACGGTGGGGCTGTAACGGTTTCCGGTGTCGTTTTGAATAATCAGAACCGGCCGGACGCCGCCTTGTTCGCTGCCCACCACCGGGGAGAGATCGGCATAGTAAATATCGCCGCGCTTGACACTCGTATCCACAAAGTTCACACTCCGCCGAAAGAAGTACCCGTCATCGAGAGGAACTCGATGAGGCCACTTTCATTCTCCCACGCAGTTACGGAATTTATACGCCGCCTGGGATGCAAATTCCGGCGTCCCTGCCCCCGCAATATCCTATGCGCGGGACAGGGCGTGAGTGCGTCGCGTCTTACAGCAACCGAAGGCTTCGCTCCACCGTCTCGCCGTGCTCCAGATAAAGCCGGGGCACCCGCTTGCTGACGGAGCAGGTAAGCTCATAGGGAATGGTGTCCAGAATCCTTGCAAGATCATCCACCAGCTGCTGCTTTCCAAACAGCTCCACCGCGTCGCCCACGTGGATATTTGGCAGCGCGCTGAGATCCACCATGGTCATATCCATGCAGATCCGACCCAGAATGGGCGCGGGACCGTCCGCCGTTTGGACCGCCATGTGGTTGGAAAGGCCCCGGAACAATCCGTCTGCGTAGCCGATGGGCAGCACGCCCACCCGGGTCTTACCGGCTGTGTGGAAGGTCCTGCCGTAGCTGATATCCGTGTCCGGGTCGAACACCTTGATGGTGGAGATGCAGGACTTGAGCGTCATCACCGGCCGCAGCCCCAGCGCCTTGGCGTCGTCTCCCACACCGTAGAGGGCGATGCCGGGCCGCACCATGTCGAGATACATCTCCGGATAGCGCGCGAGCGCGCCGCTGTTGGCGCAGTGGCGGATGGCAAAGGTCCTGCCCTTGGCCTCCAGCGCGTCCAGCACGCTGGTAAAGACCCCGAACTGTTCTCTTGTATAGGCTTCGCTGGCAGGATCGCCCACGTCGGAGGCGGCAAAATGGGTGAAAATGCCCTCCGCCTCCAGATGCGGCAGCGCGCAGGACCGGGCAATGGCCTCCACGCCGCCGTCAACGTGCCCGCCCCGCACCAGAAAGCCCAGCCGGGACATGCCGGTATCCACCTTGATATGGACCTTCAGCTTCCCGCCGCAGCGTCCGGCCTCCGCGCTGTACTCCTCCGCCTTGGCCTGGGCCGAAACGGTTTGGGTGATCCCGTAGCGGATCAGCTCCGCCACCATCTCCGGCGGCGTATGCCCCAGAATCAAAATGGGCATGGCAATGCCGCCGTGGCGCAGCTCTCGGGCCTCGTCCAGACTGGATACCGCCAGATAGTCCGCGCCCAGCGCCTCAAGCTTTCTTGCAATCTGCACCGCGCCGTGGCCGTAGGCGTCCGCCTTCACCACGCCCAGATACTTCACGCCCGGACCTGTGCGCTGCCGGGCCATTGTGTAATTATGGCCCAGCGCGTCCAAATCGATCTCCGCCCAGGTCCGCCGCAAAATGGTGTCTTCCATGGAATCCGATCCTCTTTCCTTTTGTGCAGGGTTTTAAGATGCTTCTTTTTCTATCGTATCATAAAATTGAAAACTCGTAAACTCCGCCGTTAAAATAATTTTTCCCTCCACGGCGATCTCCCCGCGAAGCGGCGTTCCGTCGTCCTGCCGCAGCCAGACCGTGGAGACGATTTTGCCATCCTGCGCGCCGCTTTGGTCCACGCTGAGCCGAAGACACTCCGTCTCGTTCCACTGCTCCTCGTTCTCCTCCAAAAGCCAGCCGTCCCGCAGCGCGTTCATCAGCCGGGGAAGGCACAGCGCCGGGCTGATCTCCTCCTGGCTGAGGGGACCGGCGTTGAGGCAGAGGCCCTCGTATTCCAAGCTCCAGTCCGTGTCTGAGAGTACAGCCTTCACGCCCGCGATGCTCTCCGGCGAGAGCACCTCAATGGTGCTCTCCCCGCCGGGAACATAGTCGCACCGCAGCTGCGCTTCCCACACGGTCCCCTCCTGATCGCAGGAGACCGCCGCCTCCATGGTACAGCCCTTCATATCGTGGTAGCGGTCCCGCAGACTCGCCGCCTCCGCTTCATCCGTGCCGCCGCAGGCCGTCGTCAGCAGGCACAGCAGTATCATTGGTACGCACATCCATCTGCGCACCAGGCCCTTCCCCCCGTCATATCAATTCCGAAAACACTGCCGGCAGCGCCGCGATCACATCCTCCGGCGTCATGGCGTACTCCGTCCTTTGGGCAGACGCGATCTCCCCCGCCCGACCGTGGAGCCAAACCCCCGCCGCCGCTGCCTGCACCGGCGTTGCCCCCTGGGCCAGCAGAGAGGCGATGATCCCCGTGAGCACGTCGCCGCTGCCGCCCTTGGCAAGGCCCGTGTTCCCGGTGGTGTTCACCAGCACGTTTCCCGCTGGGAGCGCCGTGATGCTCCGGTGGCCCTTGAGCACCAGCACGCAGCCGTGAGACATGGCAAACTCCCGGGCCGCCCCAACCCGGTCCCCGTGGGAGAGGTCCCCGCCGATGCGGGCAAACTCCCCGTCGTGAGGCGTCAGGATGGTGACGCGGCCGCGACGCCGGTCCACAATATCCATATGCCCGCTCAGCGCGTTTATGCCGTCGGCGTCCAGCACCACCGGCTTTTCCGTTCTTTCCAGCAGCGCACACACAAGGCGTGTCACCCGCTGGCTTCTGCCAAGGCCGGGGCCCAGCGCCAGCACGTCGCAGGACGCCAGTTTTTCTTCTATCTTCTGCAAAGCTTTTTCACTTAACAGCCCTTGTTTTTCAGGAAGTGGAAACGGCATCTCGCAAACGCATCGGGCGGCCTCCACCGCCCAGATGCTCTCCGGCACCCCCAGAAATACCAGTCCGCAGCCGGACCGGGCCGCAGCTGCCGCCGTCAGATACGGCGCGCCGGTATAGCCCACGGAGCCGCCCACCGTCAAGAGCTTGCCGAAGTCCCCCTTGTGGCCGTCTCTCTTCCGGGGCGGCAGCGCGGCGCGGACGAAGGAATCCTCCACCGTCTGGGCGGAGCAGACCGTCTGCCCCACCAGCTCCCGGGGCACACCGATGTCCGCCACCTCCACCGCACCGGCGCAGAGCGCCCCGTCTTCCACCGCCAGGCCAAGCTTTTCGAGTGTGAAGGTAACCGTCTTGTCAGCCTTTACCGCGCAGCCGAGAACGCGCCCCGTGTCCGCTTCCACGCCGCTGGGAATATCCGCAGCCACCACGACGCCCCGGCTCTCGTTCATGTATCCGATTGCCTTGGCAAAAGGAGACTCCGGCGCGATCGGGCGGGAGATGCCCACGCCGAACACGGCGTCCACCAGCACGTGGCTGCCCCGGCACCAGGCCGCCTGCGCCGGATTCTCCGGGTCAAACGGCTCCAGCTCCACGCCGCACTCGGAAAGGCGGCCCGTCATGGTCAGGGCGTCCGGCGTCAGCTTTTCATAGCGCCCCACCAAAAAGGCCCGGACACGGACCCCGGCGAGAAACAGCAATCTCGCGGCGGCAATGCCGTCCCCGCCGTTGTTGCCGCTGCCGCACAGCACCGCCGCCCGGCATTTTCCCGGCCGATCCCCCAGCAGCCCCAGCGCCGCCTTTGCAACGCACTGCGCCGCCCGCTCCATCAAGTCGATGGAGGGAATCCCCCGCTCTTCTATCGCCCGCCGATCCAATTCCCGCATCTGCGCCGCCGTCGCCAGTTTCATGGTATCTGCCTCCTGCATTTTCAAAAGAGCGTTCCACGCTGAAAACGCTCGGTTTGTTCCTCTTTAATAATTATAAGAAATCCGAAGCCGCAATGCAATGCTCCGTTACCAAATTGTTATGACTTTCCGGGGAAAGTTTGTTATCATGGGGTATCACCAAGGAGGTGTTTTCAATGAAACGGCTGCTTGCTCTCGCTCTGGCGCTTTTCCTGTCCGGGTGCGGCGCACCCGCGCCTGCGCAGCCGCCTGCGCCCGCCGCCGCCGACGTGATCGCCGCTTATGAAGAGGCTGCGCAGGCTGACCACGCCACCGCCCGGGGCGACCAGCTCTATTTATATGATAAGGGCGTCGCCGCCGCGCAGGTGGACCCCGACCACTGGAAGGTAACGCTGACCTTCTGGGCGGACAGCTGGGAATGGGAACGGCCCGACGCCGCCATCGGCTATTCCACGGCGGTGCTGGACTATGAGCGGACGCAGGACGGCTGGAAATTCACCAGCTTCTGCCCCAGCGACGGCCTCGATTTGGACGCGGATACGATTTTCCATTTCACCTATGATCTGCCCACCTTTGACGCCACGGATTTTGGCAGCTGGTCTGCTCTTCAGCTGGCGCTGTATCTGCTCCACACCGACGGCGCGCTTACCGAGGGTGCCAGCGACGATTTGTTTTTCCGCTTTCTGGAAAGCCCCGCCGCTGTGCTCCACGCGCTCTCCCTTCTGCCCCCGGCGTGGCAGGAAACTGTTTCCCGGCTCCTTGCCGGGGCGGCCTGGTGCTGGCATCCGGACGGCGGCTTTGAAACCGTTTTGGAAGCGACCGTCCCTGCGGACGACAGGGAGCAAAAAGCGGCGGACGCCCTACGAGCCGCCTACGCCGCGGCGCAGGAAGCAAATCCCAGCGAGCCTGCCCCTGCGGGCGCGGAGTTTGCCCTCATCGTCCCCGGTGAAAAGCGGGTTTTGACGCTGGGACCGCAGGAGGGCGCCTTCCCCTGGGGCTACGATTTGGAGGGGACCCTTACCTACTCCGGCAGCGCCGACACCTACGGCGCCGTGTATGAAATGGACTGCGGAGACATACAGGTAAGCTACTTCGTCTCTCCCGACGACGGAACGGAGTATCTCTACAAGCTGTCCACCGCACTGCCCTACGACCGGTCCGAGGGGTACTTCAGCACCGCCCGGGGACTTTACTGCGGATACAGCGAGGAAGCGCTCCGGCGCATTTACATTCCGGCGAAAAAGCTGGAAACCTTCCAATCCGACCGCTACGACGCCTGTTACATCTATGAACCCGGCGGCGACGCCTTTTGCAGGCACATTGCCTTCTATTTAAAGGACGGTCTGGTGGCAAGCATTGAGCTGGAGGACCTGCTGGACGCCTGCATGCCGGATTCCTGAAAAGGCTCGCCGGCTTTATGCAAAATCCGGCAAATGTCAAGAAGAAAATTAACATGCTCCTAAAAATTGGGAGTGGGGAAAGCGGCGCCTGCGGGTGCCGTTTTTTCCTTTGTAACACAATGTGCGTGTGCCTGGGCACTGGCTGCCGGCTAGAAATGTGTTACGAAAGGACGCAGAAACAAAACGTTACTGTGCTGGCTGGCGAAGCCTAGAACCAGTGTGAGCACTGGTACCCGGCTCGCCGAGATCGTCACCATGGAGGACGATATCAAGAGTTTGCCTAAATTACAAACCTCACCAATTTTCTTTCCGTAGGAAAATTGATAAGATTTGTAATTTAGTTTGCCACTTGACATCTTTCGAAAGCCTTTTATTTTTGCATACAAAAATAAATCGCAGGGCAGGCGCACAGCCTGAACCACTCAACGAAAGATTTTAGGAGGATGAACACTATGACGAAGAAGGAAAGAACTTACATCCATGACAGACCGGGCTGGGCGGTGTGAAATCATACGAAAGATACCAGACAAGCGCGCAATGACCATCAGGCAGGCTTTACGGAGCATTTTAAAAGCCGGGTACATTATCCGAAGCATCACCACGGACAACGGCAGCGAGTTTCTAGAGTATGACAAGCTGCTGGCGGTGACAGGCTGCCCCGTTTACTATTGCCACAGCTTCGCGGCATGGGAAAAGGGAACCAACGAGAATCATAACCGCATGATTCGGCGCTGGTTCCCCAAGGGGACCGATTTCAGCAAGATCAGTGCAAATGAAATTGCTGAATGCGAGGATTGGATGAACAACTACCCGAGGAAGTCTTTAAGCTGGCTTACCCCAAGGGAGTTTATGAGTTTAGCGGCATAGTGTAACACAAACCACCTTCAGGATCTCCGGAGCTGCGAGAGGTCATTGTGTTACAATTACCATTTTTCCCATTCCTTTTTCGGAAGGGTCTTACGTGAATAGGAGTTGAAGAGTTTCCAAAGCGGTGGTGTAAATATCCACCGGGAAGAGAGTGCCGGGAAACCCCAGTAATATTCATCAATGATCTGATGCGTAGTTTTATCAATACCAACACGGCGCTTGATTCGTTTCATCACCACAAAGTAAGGAATCAGAGATTTTTTAATGACATAATAGTTTTGAGCCAGCCGTTTTAAGGTAATATCCATATCTTCATAAGACTGACTAAACAACCGTTTCATCCTCCAATAAAGTTTCCGCAGCATCCGCAGCAGGAACCGTTTCAGGGTTCTGAATCGTAACATTCACCGTTACCCCCTCTTCCTCTTTGGACGTTTCAATAGAGACAGGCTCCGTTACCTCCTCACTGGGCGCGGCATCCCCTTCCACAGCATAAGCGGGGATAACCAGAAGCGCGGAAACGAGTAAACAGACAATCAGTAAACGAGCTTTCATTTTTCGTCGTTCTTCCTTTCGTTGGAAATATGCTTTGTGCGGCTTTGCCCGGAACGCTGGCCGGAACCGCCAACGCCAAATTCATAGCGAATTAAAGCCAGCATAAAAGAAATAATCAACCCGGCAAGCTGCCAAGCGCCGAAGGAGATACCAAGGCCGGGGACCTCGACGCTGCAAATCATATGCCAAGCATTACCGAACACCGTTTGTAAGACCGTCAGAGTATCAGCCAATGTCAAGGAAAATCACCTCACAGAAATGGAATCATATCAATGACCTTTGCAATCAGCTTGAAAAGGACGAAAACCACAAGCAGGCAAAAAGCGCCAAACACGATAATATTCAACGGGGATGGAAGCCAGCCACACATGAGCCAGAGAACCTCAAACAAAACTAATCACCAGCTTTCCGCAAGATTGCAAAGAGGAAAATGGCACCAATGCCAAAAATCAGGACAGAACGAATCTCCGCAGGAAGAATACCGACAACCCCGGAGATAAACGCAAAGGCTCCGGCAACGCCTTCACTCTCTGGGAGCTGAAAGCCGCCGTCCTCGCCTTTGAGACCTTCAAACAAACCGCCAGAATCACCAAAGGCGGAAAACAGATTTTTGATACCGCCAAGGACCGTATCTGTAAGAAAACCAAAAACGAAAGAGATCAAGTCCTTTGCCAAGGTAAGCAACTTCTCCAAAATGGTTTTGATTAAAGCAAAAAGGCCTTCAATCAAAGAACCAAGCACACCAAGAATACCGTCCTTGATTTTATCAAGCAGACTGGAACCGCTGCCCGATTCGCCGGGGTCCAAGGTACCGCCGGAACCGGAGCCACCAGAAGAATCGGGCACGACATAATTAATATCGTAGGATTCATCCGGGGTCTGAATGGTTAGCTTATCGTCACCATACTGAATGACAGCGACTACATTACCATCCGCATCATAGAGGGTATATGTACGGGTGGTGTAGTCATAAGCCCATGTGCTATAAGACACCGTTTCACCTGTGACAGGGTTAAAATAGGTGCTATCGCCCTCGTTGACAATCGTGACATTCTCATACGTGTTACCGCCATGCCCATAGCTGCCGACCAA
>NZ_JAQUVF010000047.1 GCF_028693505.1 Oscillibacter sp. | reverse complement strand
AGCGGATGCGGTGGTGGGCCCCAGGATCAGGTTGCAGATGATCTTGGAAGCGGCGCCACGGGTCAGGGTAGCGCTGGGATTGAAGGTGCCGTCGGTGTAACCATCAACGACATCCAGAGCGGAAATCACGTCAACAGCTTCTTTGTAGTTGATCTTGTTGCTGTCCGTGAAGTCCTCGGCACCGGCGCTGATGGTGACCAAAGACATGGTCATAACCAGAGCCAGAACCAGAGAAAGGAACTTCTTCATAGGTGTTTTCCTCCTTTGAAATTTAGCGGAATTTACCGCCATCTTTGTCAAAACGATTTGCCCTCAGACTTTTCCGGCGCACATACAGTGGCTAGCCGACCCCGTATCTACTCCGGGACGGTCCTCTGGCATTTCATTCTGCATGATGAATATAACACGGCAATTTTGGAAAAGCAATATGCCCGGGCCGTTTGTAACATAACCGTAACATTCGTGGCATCTCTTCGCTTTTTCTTTGTTTCCAATGCTTTGCGCTGTTTTCTTTCCGCGCGATACGCTTCTTTTGCGGCAGCATCTGGAAAGAGAAGCGCAGTGAGACGGCGCTCTCTTCGCGCCGTCTCACCGCAGCTTTTTTTACTGATTCTTGAAGGTTGCGGGGCGCTTTTCCAGGAAGGCCGTCATGCCCTCCTTCTGGTCGGCGGTGGCGTAGCACATACCGAACATTTCGTTTTCCAGCGCGATGCCGTCGTCAATGTCCATCTGCATACCGCGGTCGATGCAGGCCTTGGAATATTTCACGGCAATGGGGGCCGCTTTGGCAAAGGACTTTGCCATCTCCAGCGCGGCGTTCATCAGCTCCTCCGGCGCGTAAACACCGTTGACCAAGCCGATCTCCTTTGCCTCGTCCGCCTTGATCATCTTGCCGGAGAAAATCAGCTCCTTGGCCTTGGCAACGCCCACACGGCGGGGCAGACGCTGGGTCCCGGAAAAGCCGGGGGTGATTCCCAGCGTGACCTCGGGCTGGCCGAATTTGGCCTTTTCAGAAGCCAGAATGATGTCGCAGGCCATGGCGATCTCACAGCCGCCGCCCAGCGCAAAGCCGTTGACTGCCGCGATGGTGGGGATCTCCAGCTTCTCAATGCGGCGGAACAGGGCGCTGCCGGTGCGGCCCCAGTTGCGGCCGGCGGTCAGGTCCATGGGGCACTGCACGCCGATATCGGCGCCGGCCACAAAGGAACGGCCCTCGCCGGTGAGGATCATGCAGTGCAGTGCTTCGTCCTTTTCCACCTCGGTAATGACCTGCGCCAAATCGCGCAGCACGTCGGCATTGATGGCGTTGAGCGCCTCAGGCCGGGTGATAGTCACGATGGCGATGTTTTCCTGCTTTTCGTAGCGAACTGTCTGATACATATGGTTCCTCCTCAAAATTCGCTCCTGCTTTGGCAGAAGCGCTCAATGCATGGGGCGGGCCGGGCAAATCGGCGCGCCCTTGACAAAGGGTTTGGGGTGCCGCCCAAATGCAGGCGGCACCCCGTTGTTTCCATTCCAGACCATAGCGGGACAGCCGGTCCTTACGGGGACTGCTTGGCGGTTTTCAGCTTGGTTGGGACAAAAGGCTTTCTTACTGATCGTCAGCCATCTTGCGATATTTGGCGTAGCGTCTCTTCACATCTTCAATTTCCTTGGTATACAGGGCGTCGGCACGGCCCGGGAAATTGTTTTTCAGGGATGCAAAGCGGTTCTCGCCCATGAGATAATCCATGAGCTTATCCGTATCCGGCTCGGGAGAATCCAGCTGGAACGGGTTCTTGCCCTCTGCGATCCGGCGGGGATCGTAGCGGTAGAGCTGCCAGTAACCGCAATCGACAGCCTTCTTCATCTCGTCCTGCGTGCAGCTCATGCCGGCCTTGATGTGCTGCTCCAGGCAGGGGCAGTATGCAATGACGATGGCGGGGCCGGGATAGGCCTCTGCCTCGCGAATTGCCTTCAGGGTCTGCGCCTGATCGGCGCCCATGGCCACCTGCGCAACATACACATAGCCGTAGTTCATGAGGATGGCGCCCAGGTCCTTCTTGGCCACCTGCTTGCCGCCGGCAGCGAACTTCGCAACCGCGGAGATGGGGGTGGACTTGGAGGACTGTCCGCCGGTGTTGGAATAAACCTCGGTATCCAGAACCAGCAGGTTCACGTCGCGGTTTTGCGCCATGACGTGGTCAATGCCGCCAAAGCCGATATCGTAGGCCCAGCCGTCGCCGCCGATGGCCCAGATGGACTTCTTGGCCAGGTATTCCTTATTATCCAAGATGTACTCCACGTCGGGGGTGCGCTCGATGCTCTCCAGTGCGGCGATCAGCGCGTCGGAAACGGCGCGGGACTTGTCGTGGTCGTTCCAGTCCGCCATATAGGCGCTGATGGCGTCCACTGCCACACCGGCGTCCTTCATGGCTTCCAGCCGAACCAGGAACTCCTTGCGGATTGCGTCCTGTGCATGGAAGAAGCCATAGGCAAACTCGGCGTTATCCTCGAACAGGGAGTGCTCCCAAGCGGGGCCGTGACCGCAGCTGTCCTTGCAGTAGGGCAGGATGGGCGCGCCGCCGCTGATGGCGGAGGAGCAGCCCGCCGCGTTGCCGATGTACATCCGGTCGCCCACCATCTGGCTGACCAGCTTGATGTAGGTGGTCTCCGCGCAGCCTGCGCAGGCGGCGGAGAACTGGAAGTAGGGCTTTGCAAACTGCATGGTCTTGACGCTCTTGTTGGAGATGATATCCTTCTTCAAATAGGCGTCGTTCATGGCGACCTCGTCGAAGTTCACCTGCTCGGGCTTCATTTCCTCGAACGGCGTCATGACCAGAGCGCCCTTTTCCTTGGCGGGGCACACCGTCAGGCACACGCCGCAGCTGAGGCAGTCATAGGGAGAGACCTGCATACGGAAGGAGTAAGCGGGGGCATCCTTGCCAAGGCCCTTGGCGGGCACCGTCTCAAAGGAGGCGGGCACGGTGGCCTTTTCCGCTTCGCTCAGCAAAACGGGGCGAATAGCGGCGTGGGGGCAGGCCATGGAGCAGCGGTTGCACTGGATGCAGCTCTCCGCGTTCCACTTGGGCACCGTGGTGGCAACGCCGCGCTTGGAGTAGGCAGAGGTGCCGTTTTCCCAGGTGCCGTCCAGCACGCCGTGCTTTTTGAACACGGAGACGGGCAGCTTGTCGCCCTTCTGGTGGTCCATGGGCATCACAATATCCCGGACAAAGGGCGTGGCCTTGATCTCTGCGGCAGGGGCATCCACAGCGTTTGCCCAGCTGGCGGGGATCTCCACCTTCACGGCAGCGCTCACGCCCACATCCACAGCCTGGTTGTTCAGATCAACGATCTTCTGACCGGCCTTCTTGAAGTAGGAATTGTAGTTGTTCTTCTTCATGTCCTCCACGGCCACATCCAGCGGAATGACCTTGGTCAGGGCGAAGAAGGCAGCTTGCAGAATGCTGTTGGTGCGCTTGCCAAGGCCGATGCTGGCGGCAAGCTTCACCGCGTCGATGGTGTAGAACTGGGCGTGCTTGCGGCTCAGGTCCTGCTTCATCTTGGCGGGCAGACGCTCTTCCAGCTCCTCCGCGGTCCAGGGGCAGTTCAAAAGGAAAATGCCGCCGTCCTTCAGATCCTCGGTGGTATCGTACTTGCCGACATACGTCGGCGCATGGACGCCCACGAAATCAGCGGAGGAAACCAGATAAGTAGAGCGGATGGGCTGGTCGCCAAAGCGCAGGTGGGACTGGGTCAGGCCGCCGGACTTCATGGAGTCATAGGAGAAATACGCCTGCGCATACTTGTCAGCCACAAGGCCGATGGTGCTGATGGCGTTCTTGTTGGCGCCCACGGTGCCGTCACCGCCAAGGCCCCAGATCTTGCAGGAGACCTCGCCGGGATGGGGGACTTCCACTTCCTTGTAGTCCAGGGAGGTGTGGGTCACATCGTCGATGATACCGATGGTGAAGTTGTTCTTGGGCGTCTCCTGCTTGAGGTTTTCATACACGGCAATGAACTGGCCGGGGGTGGTATCCTTGGAGGAGAGGCCGTACCGGCCGCCGACGACCTGAATATCGCCTCTGCCGGCCTGATTCAGCGCGGTGACGACGTCCAGATACACCGGCTCGCCCACGCTGCCGGTCTCCTTGGAGCGGTCCAGCACGGCGATCTTCTTACAGGTGGCGGGAATGGCGTCCGTGAAATGCTTGACGGAGAACGGTCTGTACAGATGGATCTGCACAAGGCCGACCTTCCGGCCATTGGCGTTCAGGAAATCAATGGTCTCCTTCACCGTCTCGGAGGCGGAGCACATGACCACGATGACCTCTTCCGCGTCGGGAGCGCCATAGTAGTTGAAGAGCTTGTAATCCCGGCCGGTGAGCTTGTTGATTTCGTCCATGTAATGCTGGACCGTATCAGGCACGGAGGCGGCCTTTTCGTTGGCGCCCTCCTTGCACTGGAAGTAAACGTCGGGGTTGACGTTGTTGCCGCGGTTGGTGGGATGCTCCGGATTCAGCGCGTTCCGGCGGAAATCCTTCAGCGCCTGGGTATCCATCAGGCCTCTGAGGTCCTCATAGTCCAGGGCCTCGATGCGCTGCATCTCGTGAGAGGTGCGGAAGCCGTCAAAGCAGTGCATGAAGGCGTACTTGGCGCTGATGGCGGAGAGGTGGGCAACGGCGCCCAAATCCATGGCCTCTTGGGGAGACGCGGACATCAGCATGCCATAGCCGGTCATGCGGCAGGTCATAAAGTCGGTGTGATCGCCAAAGATCGAGTGATGGTTGGAGGTCACCACGCGGGAGGCGATGTGCAGGACGTTTGGCAAAAACTGCCCGCCCATGGCGTACATGGCGGGGATCATCAGCATCAGACCCTGAGAGGAGGTGAAACTGGTGGTCAGTGCGCCCGCCTGCAGGGAGCCGTGGCAGGTACCGGCGGCGCCGGCCTCAGACTGCATCTGAATAACGTCCACCGTGGAACCGAACAAATTCTTTCTGCCCTTGGCAGACCATTCGTCCACCTTTTCCGCCATGGGAGAAGACGGGGTGATCGGATAGATAGCAGCAACTTCCGTGAAGGCATATGCCACATGGGCAGCAGCTGTATTTCCGTCCATAACTACATACTTTTTAGCCATATTTTCTTTCCTTTCCATTGCGCGGAATGACTTTCCACTCTTTATTTTACAGAACTTCCCTATGGATCATTCATACCTTTATCTACTTTATCAGTCCGGGCTGGCAATGTCAAGAATAATACGCAAACTGGTTTGGAAACTCGGCAAAACCGCAGGAAATCCCCTGCGAAAAAGTCCTTTCCGCCAGGTGCCTTCTTCCCTTGCGCCGTGTGGATAAAAAAGATACCGCCTTGTGCTCCCCCCGTTTCTCTGTGTGGGTCAACGGTGTTTATGTGCAAAGCCCGCGCCATCATAACCGAGCAAGCACAGCACATATCTATATTGCCCTTCTCCGGTCAGGCTCGACAACACATCCAATTCATGCTAAAATAGTGCTGAAATCGCAAAAGAACTTTGCCGCCGGCACGATAGGGGCGCACTTGGATTCTCCATTGCCAGTGACGAATGTGCCATAGACGCCTCTGCCCCGAAAGCCGCCCACTCCCTGATGAAGCCCTTTTCGCACAGCGATTTGCCGGCGGCAGACTGTACTTACGAAGGAGTTGCTTAATTGGAAATGTCCCCACTCAATACCGCCAATTCAGATGAAGCAGATCTGTTTAAAGAACGACTAACCATAGCCCTAAAAGCAGCAAAAATTTGTGTGTTTGAGGTTGACCTGGTACAACAGCTCTACACTTTTTTTGAAAACGCAGAAGATATATTTGGTGTTGCAGGCGACGCCATTTTAAACGATGTTCAGCCATATAGCACGCTGAGTCCGGAAGCGTACAGACTGGCTACATCTAATTATTTTTCTCATCCTGATGATGAAGCGATTATTACAAAAGCTTTCAGTGCTATTTTAAGCGGACACGCCACCACCTATCAAGCACGGATGCGGGCCGGCGGTTCAAATTTCATATGGTTTAAAATTGATGTGTCACCGGTCATGCAAGACAACAAACCTGTAAAAATGATTGGTGTAATCACTGATATTTCGCATATAAAACATCAAAATGATTTATTGAAAGAGAAAGCTGTCACAGACGCTTTTACAGGCATGTACAACAAGGATTATTTCAAAACATTGCTGAAGGAGTTTTTAAGCCGGGATGCGTATCGAACGCACGCATTCTTGCTGTTAGACATTGACAATTTCAAGCTCTATAACGATACTTACGGGCATTATGAGGGAGACAGCGCCATTAGAATGCTTGGTACTTTGATTAAGAAAACGTTTAGAGTCTCTGATATTTCCGGAAGATTTGGGGGAGACGAGTTTATGATATTAATAAAAGATTTCCCAAATGAAGCATGGCTCCACGAAAAGGTAAAACAGCTTCTTGCGTTCGAAAATTGT
>NZ_JAQUVF010000026.1 GCF_028693505.1 Oscillibacter sp. | reverse complement strand
CTGGATGAGCTGAGCTATCTCAGTTTTAACAAATACGAGTCGGATTTGTTGTTTAAAGTGCTCTCAGATAGGAGCGAACGTACAAGTACGATTGTGACAACAAACCTTCCATTTTCAAAATGGACAGGTCATTATGTTCCGGGCCCACAGAAACCCCTACGACAGAGGCCTTGATCTGCTGGGGGTGAAGATTGTAGAGCTGGGCTATCCGAACAACATCGACGTTGTGACCGAGGAAGGTCTTGAAAACGCGATTACGGACAAAACCGTAGGCTTGCTGTATCTGCCCAGTACCAACGGCGGCTGGGTTCCTCCCGGGGCTTTAGAGTTGGACAAGACCATTGCCATCTGCAAAAAGCACGATATTCCCGTGGTGGTGGATGCCGCCGCACAGCTCCCCCCCAAGTCGAATCTCTGGCACTTTACTACGGAAATGGGCGCCAGCGCGGTTACGTTCAGCGGCGGAAAAGACATCAAGGGCCCTCAGACCACAGGTCTGGTCCTGGGCAAAAAGGACCTTCTAAGCTGGGTGAACCAGAACAATTTCCCCAACTACGGAATCGGCCGCATGAACAAGGTGGGACGGGAAGAGCTCGCAGGCATCTATGTCGCGCTCAAGCAGTATGTAGAGCACGACGAAGCGCAGCGTCTTGCCGACGCGGAGGAAATGGTGGCGTCCTTTGTGGATGCCTTTGATACCTCCGACGCGTTCCACTTTGAGCGCACCTTCCCCAACGAAGCGGGCCAGCCGCTTCCGAGAGCAAAGCTCATCATTACCAAAGCGGGACTTGCTCCCGAGGAGATTCGGGAGAGGCTCTTAAACCTGCCGGCCCCGATTTTCTCCATGGTGGAAAACGGCCATCTTTATGTAAACCCCTATACCATCCATGCGCAGGAAGCCGCCTATATTTTGGGCGTCTATAAAGACATCCAACAAAAAGGAGAAAATTTGACTATGATTTCCATCCCTGAAGGCGCGGTGCAGCATACCACGGCAGGCCCCTACTCCCCGGTTTTGGAGGTCTCCGGTTTCAAAAAGCTGGTGGTGATCTCCGGTCAGGCCCCTCTGGACCTGGAGGGGAAGCTGATTGGCGATACGATAGAGGAGCAGACCATCAAGACTCTGGAAAACTGCAAGGCCCAGCTCGCAAAGGCCGGCTGTACGTTTGAAAATGTCTTTAAGGTCAACGCCTATATGAAGGACACCGCCGATTGGCCCAGATTCAACGCCGTCTACCGGGAGCATATGGCGCAGCCGTTCCCCGTCCGCACGGCAGTGGGTGTTTCTCTGCTGGAAAATTTCAAAATTGAAATTGAGATGTGGGCTGCTATCTGAGCGTTTTCCAAAAACGCAATCGCACGGAGCGGAGCGTTGGCCCAGTTTCCGTTGAGTTGATAAGAGAAGCGACCCTGGCGGTGGAAATTCTTCCGTATGTGCGCTGAAACAACTCTTATATCTGTATGCAGGCGGCCGAAAGGCAATTCTTTCGACCGCCGCTTTTTCAAAAACAGCGGCAAGTCCAGCTTTTACGCCGAAACACCTTGCTACTTGAATTTTCTGTATATTCTGGTAATATAAAATTGTGAAGTAGCATCAAAAAAAGCAAAACGGAGAAGAGTTGATAAAGTAATGGCAAAAGCGAAGGCAAGCAAAGCGGAAGACGTATACAGCTACATCAAAAAACAGATCCTTTCCGGAAAATGGAAGGAAGGGGATCGGCTGAACGATTCTGAGCTGGCGGAAGAGATTGGCGTCAGCACCCTTTCGGTAAGAGAAGCGCTCTTTCGTCTCATGGAATCGGGCATTATCTCGAAGGAGCACTGGAAGGGCTACTTTGTAAAAGAGATTACCGGCAAAACCGTTTCGGATCTTGTTCAAATCAGAATCGCATTGGAATCCTACGCAATGCGGAATTTTGTGCAGGAATGCACTTCCGAGCAAATTGACATGCTTCAGGAAATCCTGGAAAAGTCAACCCGTTATCTGGACAACAATGACTTTTTAAACTATTTGGCGGTGGACTACTCCTTCCATGAAACGATCTACCGGCATCAGCATAACAGCTATATTATCAGAGCTTTAGATAATCTCCAACTGTCCATTCACTTTGTGCGTAAAAAGTCTATGGGCCCGATGGAGACCTTTGCAGAGATCGCACGAAGCTCTATTCAGTGGCATCAAAAAATGTTTAACGCGATCAAGGCGAAAAATGCTGACGACGCGGTTTCCCTGCTCGTCCAGCATCTTTCCGAGCATCAGTCGGAGGCTCAACGATTTTTGACCTAAGATACGGCGTCTATATCAAATAAAAAGCCTCCGTTTTCTGGTGCATCCATATAAATGCAGCTCAAACAGCGGAAACCAAAAAAATTATTGGAGAGATGGAAATGCCCGTATGGCGTAATGATGACGAACTTTTCTCCCTCATGAAGGAAAAGCTCTATACCCCCGTGGTAGGCGACATTTTGGACATGATGGGCTATACCCACCAGTTCCTGCCATCAGAGATCAGCCCGCTCAGGGACGAAATGAAATTGGCCGGCAGAGCCTGCACAATTTTGGAGCACGATGTTTACGCGCCCCAGAAAAAGGCCTTTGGTTATTTGACGGAAGCGCTGGATCAGCTTCAGAAAAACGACGTCTATATTGCCACCGGCGCCCATAACAGCGCATTATGGGGAGAGCTTCTTACCGCCACCGCCAAAACCCGCGGCGCTGTCGGCGCGGTGATTGACGGATATACCCGGGACACGCCTCAGGTGCTTGCCCAAAATTTCCCTGTGTTTGCAAGGGCGCGTTGGGCGCAGGACTCCTCTATCCGCACCAATGTGGTGGATTTCAGATGCCCCATTGAAATCGGCGCTGTGACCATTCAGGATGGGGATCTTGTCTTTGGCGACATGGACGGCGTTCTTATCGTCCCACAGCTTGCTGTGAACGAATGCATTGAACGGGCACTGGAAAAGGCCAGCGGCGAAAAAGTGGTCCGTCAGGCAATTGAACATGGCATGAGCGCCACGGATGCCTTTAAAAAGTTCGGCATTCTTTAAAGCGAATGTGCCAGTCCGCATAAAAAGAGCGGCGCCAGCAGGCGCCGCTCTTTTTATTCTGATTTCAGGACGCTCTGGGGACCACTCCCGAAAAGACAAACCAGCCCCGCGCGTCACGGCAGGCGCCGGTGAACGTGTCACGCAGCTCCCAGGCGGTGACGTCGGTATACAGCGGCGCCAGCACGTAATCCGTCAGCAGCAGCTCCTCCGCGTCGTGGAGACAGCCCATGCGGGCCATACCATCCTCCGCCCCGGCAATAATGGACATCAATGTGTCATACGCGCTATTGGCATAGCCGGTCACATTGTCCTGATTCCCCGACGTCCACCGCATCAAAAAGCACTCCGCATCGTTGCCCACCGCTTCCACCTCCGCGCCGGCGATGCTATATGTGCCCCCGCGCAGGGCCGCCCAGAATTCCTGCTTTGTGACGCCCCGGGGCGTTACGGAGACCCGCAGCACCGTTCCCCATTGCTGGCACAGCGCCTTTGCCACTTTGGCATTGCCGTCCCCTTCGATATAGAGGTACTCCAGCGCGCCCAGATCCGCCCCGCTGTCATATCCGGCCTGCTCCAAAAGCGCACGCGCCTGGGCGCAGTTTTCCTCGTAGCGGGCCGGGTCATTGTCCAGCAGCGGCGAATCCGCCGTACGGAAGTCCTCTTTTTCGCTCTCCGGCACGCCCGGCGGCACCAGACCCTCCGCGCCATTGGCCCCAACGCCCGCCGTCTCGGCCAGCGCATTGCGGTCAATGGCCAGCGACAGCGCCTGCCGAAGCGTCACGTCCTGCACGGTATCGCAGTTGAAAAGGACGCTGTACGTCCCCAGCTTGGGAATACCGGTCCAGGTTTCATCTGCCGCCAGCTCCTCCATGCGCGATTGCGGCAAGGGCCAAACGGCGTCCACCGTCTTTCCCTGGTAGAGCTGCCACGCCTCGTCCGCCGTGTCGGCAAAGCGGAACGCCAGCTCCTTAGGACCTGCCTGCGTGCCGTAATACCGCTCGCAGGCCACGGTCTCCAAAAGCGCCCCCGATTCGTATTTCTCCGCCCGGTAAGGCCCGTTGGTCACCAGTGCCGTGGGATCGGACCACCAGCGGGCGGGTTGGGCGTCCTCGTCCTGCGCCGCCGCAATCTTTTTTTCCTCCGCAGCGGCCTTCAACTGCTTGACAATATCCTGCCGCAGCGGCATAGTAGCAGGAGAGGTGCACACTTCCCGCAAGAACCAGTCATAGTTGCCGCTGAGCACCACCACCAGTGTGCTGTCGTTCTTTGCGCTCACCTGCATCTGCTCCATATCGCCGGAGGCGCGGGCCTCGTCGTACCCCTTCACCACCGACAAAAGCTCGGCATAGGGGGACTGACTGTCCGGATTCGCCAGCCGTCTCCAGGCATAGACAAAGTCTTTCGCCTGCACGCTGCGCCCGTCGGACCACTTGGCGCTGCGCAGCTTAAACGTATAAGTCACGCTGCCGTCGTAGTTGGCCTCCTGGGTGACATTCTTGGCCATGCCGTTGGTCACGGTGGCCTTGCCGGACACATCCACGCTCAGGCGCATCAGGTTTTCATAGAGATGCTCCAAAATCGTCTGATCGCTGATCTCTTCGGCATAGATGGGGTCCAGTGTCACCGGCGCGGCTCCCACGCACACGGACAGAGATACCCCATCCGCCGCCCCTGCGCCGGTACACCCTCCCAACAGGGAAACGCACAGCAGGGCCGCCAATGTCAGCCCAGTCAGCCGTCTCCAAGGTTTCATGCAATCGCTCCCTTCCTCGGAGTAAAAAACAGGTGCCGCAAAAGGCAGCACCCCGGATTTCATATGAAATCAGCCGCAGCGCGGTTGATTGACCAGTCATTATTATAAAGAATATTCCCCCCATTGTAAAGCTGCGGGGCCAAGAAAGTAACAAAAAATAACAAAAATTAAAGATTCGTTCACAACTCTGCCCCAGCGGCAGCGCGGTTTTCCGCTTTCCGCGGGGCCCTCACGGGTGCGGCCAACAAAAAGAGGGGACCGGGTGTCCCCCGATCCCCTCTTCTTATGATTCCTCAACAGTCAGCTTGCCGCTCTCGTCAAACCGCACGGGTATAATCTCATTGCGGGTCTTTTGTGCAATGTCGTCAATGCGCATTTTGGAGGGATAGTCGGCGATCAGACTGACCGCCACGCCCTGCCGCTTGGCCCGGCCGGTTCTGCCGATCCGGTGCACGTAGTCCTGATTCTCATCCGGCACGTCACAGTTGACCACGATATCCACATCATCCACATCAATGCCGCGGGCCGCCACATCCGTTGCCACAAACACCCGCAGCTCGCCCCGGCGGAACTGGTCCATGACCTGCTCCCGCTTTTTCTGGGGAATATCTCCGTGGATGCACTCGGCGTCAATGCCGCGCATTTGAAGGAACTTGGTAATGCGCTCCGTGGCGCCCTTGGTATTGCAAAACGCCATGCAGCGCTCAAATCCGGTTTCCGTCAGGATGCGGGCAATGGCGTCCGCCTTCTCGTTTTGAGAGATCTCCATGCGGAACTGCTTGATGTCCGGCTTGTTCTGCTCATCCTCCCGCACGGTGATCTCCGCCGCGTCCCGCTGGTAGACCCACGCGATGTCCATGACCTCCCGGGAGATGGTGGCGGAGAACATGCCCAGATTCTTCCGTTTATCCATACGGTCCAGCAGGCGGGTCACGTCATGGATAAAGCCCATGTCCAGCATCCGGTCCGCCTCGTCCAGCACGACGGTCTGCGCCGTATCCACCCGCACCGTCCGGCGCTTCATATGGTCGGAGAGCCTGCCCGGCGTGGCCACCACGATCTGGGGCCGCTTTTTCAGGCTGTCGATCTGCTTTCCGATGGGCTGGCCGCCATACAGGCACACGCTGCGAACGCCGGCCTTGTAGGCGGCGATATCGCGCAGCTCCCCGGTGATCTGAATGGCCAGCTCCCGGGTAGGCGCCAAAATGACCGCCTGCACGCTTTCATCCGCAGGGTCCACATGCTCCACAATGGGAATTCCGTAAGCAAACGTTTTTCCGGTTCCCGTGGGGGCCTTTGCAATGACGTCCTGCCAGTTCATCATGGGCGGGATGCATCCCGTTTGAACGGGTGTGGACCACTCGATTTTGCGCTCCTCTATGGCACGCATGACTTCCGGTGACAGTCCCAAACTGTCGAACCGGACCCCTTCCGTATATTCCATAACACATTTCCTTTTCTTTTTACAGGTAATCCTATTATACCCGCTATCTTTCCACTTGTAAAGCGCACCCCTGCGCCCATTCCACCGGGAAGTGCCAGTTTTTCTTAAAAAGAGTTGAATTCAATTTAGTTTTTCCGGAAGTTACAAATTTTCTAACAAAACTGATAAGAATTGTGCTGGCAATTGTAGTAAAATTGTGTATTGCGCCAACGACGGTTTCTTTTTTTATGCTAAATTATGAGCAGAATCAGACAGTGCATATACGGGAGGGATCACCGTGGGAGAAATGGGCTATGTTCGCATTTTGCGTGATTTGCGGGAGGACGCCGACAAGACACAGGCACAGGTGGCTGAAATTTTGGGAACTTCTCAAACAATGTATGCACGCTACGAACGCGGGGCAAACGAATTGCCCATCCACCATCTGATTACACTCAGTGAGTATTACGGCGTGAGCACCGACTATTTGCTGGGGCTTCGGAAAGAGCGGTAAGGACGGGACAGGGAAATATCTGCCTCTTCTCATGCAGGAAAAGCGGCTTTTCATTTTTTGCCGCCCCGGCGGCAAACTCTGTGAGACTTTTTCAACAAACCGAGCGGGACCCGGGCCATTTGGCCCGGGTCCCGCTTTTTTTCAAAAGGAACTGCGCTTCCTGTTTTACCGGTGGGGCACGTGCCAGATATCGTCCGCATACTGGGACACCGCCCGGTCGGCGGCAAAAATCCCGCTGGCGGCAATGTTTTGAAGGCTCATGCGGTTCCACTGGGCGCCCGCATCATAGGCAGTCGCCATGCGCCGTTCCGCCTGCGCGTAGGACTCAAAATCCGCCAGCAGCAAATATTCGTCCGCCGCACTTCCGCCGGTGCCGAACAGCAGCCGCTGATACAGGTCCTCATACCCCACGCCGTCCCGGAAGCCGGTGCGCAGCGCGTCCAGACAGCGGTGCAGCGTCTCGTCCCGGCTGTACAGGCGCTGGGGCACATACCCCTCCCGCTGGAGCTGGGCGACCTCTTCCGCCCGCAGGCCGAACAGGAACATGTTCTCATCGCCAAGCACCTCATGCATCTCCACATTGGCGCCGTCCAGCGTGCCAACCGTCAGCGCGCCGTTCATCATGAATTTCATGTTGCCGGTGCCGCTGGCCTCCTTGCCGGCTGTGGAAATCTGCTGGCTCACCTCGCTGGCGGGCATCAGCTTTTCTGCAAGAGAGACGCGGTAGTTCTCCAAAAACACCACTTGCAGCTTGTCGCGGCAGATGGGATCGTGGTCGATCTGATCGGCAAGCGAGTTGATGAGGCGGATAATCCGCTTGGCCACGGCATAGCCCGGCGCCGCCTTAGCCCCGAAGAGGAAGGTGTGGGGCTGGGTGACGGCGTTGGGGTCCTCCTGCAATTTCTGATAGAGCGCAATGATATGCAGCACGTTCAAAAGCTGGCGCTTATACTCGTGGAGGCGCTTTACCTGCACGTCAAAAATGGCGTCCGGGTTCAAAAGCACGCCCTGTGTCTTTTTCACGTAGGCCGCAAATTTTTCCTTGTTCCGGCGCTTGATGGCAGCGAGCTGCTCCAGCACCGCGGCGTCGTCGGAAAAGGCCCCCAGCTTTTGCAGCGCCATGGGCTGAATCAGATAGTCCTGACCGCCGGTCAAGTCGCAGATCAGCGCGTCCAGCTCGGGGTTGATCTCACTGAGCCAGCGGCGGTGATCGATACCGTTGGTGACGTTGCGGAATTTCCACGGCTCCATCCCGTAGGCGTCGCGGAACACATCTCGGCGCAGAATGTCGGAGTGCAGCGCGCTGACGCCGTTGACCGCCATCCCGCCGGCGATGCACAAATTGGCCATGCGGACCTCGCCGCCCCAGATGATCGCCATGCGCTGGGTTTTGGCATCGTCGTGGTAAAATTCCTCCACCCGCCGCTGCCAGCGGCTTGCAATCTCCTGAATGATCTGGTAGATCCGGGGCAGCAGCTGCTGCATCAGCGCCTGGGGCCAGCGCTCCAGCGCTTCCGACAGGACGGTGTGGTTCGTATACGCCACGGACTGCACCGTGATGTTCCACGCCTCTTCCCAGTTCATCCCGGCCTCGTCGATGAAAATCCGCATCAGCTCCGGAATCACCAGCGCGGGGTGGGTGTCGTTGATCTGGATCACATTTTTCTCATGGAAGTTCTTGAGCGTCCCGTAGGTATCCAGATGCCGGGTGGCAATGGACTGCACCGTGGCGGAGACAAAGAAGTACTGCTGCTTAAGACGCAGGGACTTCCCCTCGTAGTGGTTATCCTCCGGGTAGAGGACCTTGGCGATGGTCTCCGCCATGGCCTCTTCCTCGGCCGCCTTCAAATACTCCCCCCGGGAGAACAGCGACATATCCACCGGCTTGGTCGCTCGGGCGTCCCACAAGCGCAGCGTATTGACGTGCTTGGTGCCGTAGCCCGCCACCACCATATCGCAGGGAATGGCCAGAACGGTGGTCGCGTTTTCATTGACGATGTGCAGGTGCCCCTCATTCCAAAACTCCCGGATCGTGCCGCCAAAGCGCACCGTCTGCGCCTCTTCTGGCTTGGGCAGCAGCCACGCAGCGCCCAGATTTTTCCAGTCGTCCGGCAGCTCCACCTGCTGCCCCTCCACAATTTTCTGGCGGAAGATGCCCAGCTCATAGCAGATGGAATAGCCGGTGGCGGGAATTTCCAGCGTCGTCATGGAATCCAGATAGCAGGCGGCCAGACGGCCAAGACCGCCGTTGCCAAGTCCCGCGTCCGGTTCGATCTCAAAAATGTCGGCGGCTTTAAAGCCCAGATGCTCCAGCGCCTCTCTCAGCTGCGGCAGCAGATGCAGGTTGTAGGCGTTTTTCATCAGGCTGCGGCCCATCAAAAACTCCAGCGACAGGTAGTGGACCTGCTTTTTGTGCTGCTTGCGGGTCTCTCTGCCGCTCTCCACGCCGCGCTTGGCCATCACATCCCGCAATACCAAAGCGCTGGCCTTCATCATCTCCTGGTCGTTGGCTTCCTCCGGCGCTTTGCCAAAATTCAGCGCCAGCTTGGCGGTCAGGGCCTCTTCCAGTGTTTTTGTGGTAAATGGTTTCGTCATGAATCTCCTTTACTCTGCCGTCTCCTTTTTCTTCGGTTTTGCGGCAGGCCCTTTCTTCGGGGTGTACTTATGCTTTACATTCGCCGTCTTTTCATCCGGCGTCGTTTCCGTTTTCTTTCCGACCGCCTTCTTCACCGGCGTCTTTTTTGCGGCGCCTTTTCGAGCGGCGGGCTTCTTCTCTTTTTTCTCCGGCTTCTCCGGCTCTGCCGGGGCAGCTTCCTCCAGAGGCGTCTCTTTCTCCTCCACCGGGACGGTCGCCGCCGGAACCTCGGCTGCGGGCGTTTCCGTCGGGACCTCGGCTGCGGGCGTTTCCACCGCAGTCTCCGCCGCGATCACGGCGTTCCCTTCAGCAGTGCTCTTCGCTTCTTCCGCCGCGCCGACAGGGCCAATCTCCGGCACCACCGGCCACGCCTGGGCGGTAATGCCCGCGTAAATCCGCAAATACTCCTTGGCGCTGCGCTCCCAGCTGAAGTCGCACTCCATGGCCCGCTTGCGCAGGCGGGCAAAGGCGTCCGGATAATCCTTATAGAGATAGACGGCCTCCCGAATCACATACAGCATATCGCCGCTGGCATAATTGCGGAAGGAGAAGCCGTTTCCGGCGTCCCGCCACGATTCGTAGGGCTGGACCGTGTCCTTCAGTCCTCCGGTCTCCCGGACGATGGGCACGGTGCCATAGCGCATGGCGATCATCTGGGAAAGGCCGCAGGGCTCGCTCTTGGAAGGCATCAAAAACAGATCCGCGCCCGCGTAGATGGACATGGACAGTTCCTCGTTATAATCCAGGCGGACCGCCATACGGCCCTCATACTGCTGCGCGGCCCAGCGGAAAAACTCCTCATACTTCTGATCGCCCTTACCCAGAATGACCAGCTGCATCGGAAGCTCCATCATATCATGAAGGACCTCGCAAATCAAGTCCAGCCCCTTGTGGGACACCAGTCGGCTGACGATGGCGACAATGGGGGTGTGGGCTTCCTGCCGCAGACCCATCAGCTTTTGCAGCTCCGCCTTGTCGGCGTCCTTCCCCTCCGGATGCTCCGCAGAAAAGCGGGCCGACAGCCGTCGGTCCGTCTCCGGGTCGTACAGCTTGGTGTCGATGCCGTTGAGCACGCCGGAGAGCTTATACGTGCAGCGACGCATGATCGTCTCCATCCGGTGGGCAAAATAGGCCATTTTCAGCTCGTTTGCATAGGTGGGCGACACGGCGTTCACGGCGTCGGCGCACAAAATGGCGCCCTTGAGCAGATTGACGTCTCCGTCCATGAGCAGCGTGCCGTCGGCGGCCCAGCCGTAGTCCAGTCCGAACAGGTCGCCCAGTGTCTCCTTGCCATAGCGGCCCTGATACTCGATGTTGTGGATGGTCAGCGCGGTGCGGATGGAGCGCAGGCGCTCCTCTCGCACGCCCTCATCCTTGAGGTAGATGGGCACCAAGGCGGTCTGCCAGTCGTTGCAGTGAATCACCTCGGGCCAGAACTGCATGTGGGGCAACATGCGCACCACCGCCCGGGAAAAGAAGCCGAAGCGCTCGCCGTCGTCCATGTAGCCGTAAAGCTCCGGGCGGTCGAAATACTGCTCATTATCGATGAAATACCAGGTGACGCCGTCTTTTTCCAGAGAGAACAATCCGCAGTAAGTGTGCCGCCACGCAAGGTCCACATAGTCGAAGCACTCAAACTTCAGCTCCGCGCCAAAGCGCTCCTTGACAAGGCGGTAAAGCGGCAGCACCACCGCAACCTCCGCCCCCTGCTTTGCCATGGCCGACGGCAGCGAGCCTGCCACATCCGCCAACCCTCCGGTTTTGCAAAAGGGAACCGCCTCGCTGGTGGCATATAAAATTTTCATACACAATCTCCTTTTCCGTGTCGTCTTTCGTAGGGAGCGTTCCTCCCGCAGTAATGGGACAAGGGGGGACGGCGTCCCCCCTTCCATTTTATACCTTGCTGGACTTGGCGAGAACGATGGGATATGTCGAATGGCCCATCAGCGTCCGGTCCGCAAGAATTTCCACATTTTTATCGGCAATGATGTAAGAGAGCCGCGCATTGCGGCGAACCGTAGTCTCCTTGAACAGGACGCAGTTGCGAATTACGGCACCCTCCTCCACCACCACGCCGGGGAAGAGGATGGAGTTTTCCACCGTGCCCTCGATGCGGCAGCCCTCCGCCACCAGAGAGTTCACGCAGCGGCCCTCGGCTCCCACGTAGGTGGAGCTTTTGTCGGCGCCCTTGGCGCGGATGGGACGCTCCGGCGTGAACAGCTCCGCGCGGATCTCCGGGTCCAGCAGCTGCATGCTGCGGTCGTAGTACTCCTGCACCGAGCGGATCTGGGCCGCAAAGCCGCCCCAGACATAGCAGTGGAGATTCCGCTTTTCTCTCTGGGCCCGCAGCACATCCCGCCGCCAGCTGTACTGGTCCTTGGCGGTGCAGTCATCCACCAGCTCCTTTAAAAGCTCTGTGGAAAGGATGTAAACCTCCAGACCGCGGTATCCCCGGGGGCTGTGGAGGTTATACAAAACCTCGGTGATGCGGCCGCTTTCATCCTTTTCGTAATACGTGCCGTCCTCCGTGGCGAAGCTGTCGTCTCCGCACACCACGGTGATATCCGCGCCGGATTTGAGGTGTTCTTCAAAGATTTCCGCCATGGGCAGGTTCACCACCAGATCGCCGTCCATCAGCGCCACGTAGTCCTGACGGATGGTGTTCAGGTAGGAGCGCACACCGGAGAGCGCCTCGATCTTTCCACGGAAGGGCATGGCGCCCCAGTCCTTTTGATAGTTGAAGGGGGGCAGCACCCGCAGCCCGCCGCGCTTGCGGCTCAGGTCCCAGACCTTGCCGGTGCCCAGATGGTCCAGCATGCTCTGATAGCGGCCGTGGAGCACCACGCCCACGTCGGTGACGCCGGCGTTGACCAGATTGGAAAGGGCAAAATCCACCGCGCGATACCGCCCGCCAAAGGGGATGGAGGCCGCGGAGCGGATCTCCGTCAGTTCCCGCAGGTTGTTGCGCTTTTCATAGGAAAAAATAATTCCGTGCAGTCCGTTCATTTCGACACCTCCTCACCGTTGCGGTCCAGCATGATGCCGGGGCGCACCTGTTTTCCGTCCGGCAATCTGCAATGGGGCGCGAGGACCGTGAGTCCCCATGGAGACGGCGCCGTATCCTCCGGCGCGCCGCCCACGCGGCAGCCCACGCCAATGCGGCAGTCCTCGCCCAAAATGGCGTATTCCACCACCGCGTTCTCCTCCACCACGGTCCCCGGCAGCAGCACGGAGTAACTGATGCGGGCACCCTTGCCCACCCGCACATTGGAGGCCAGCACGGAATTTTGCACATCTCCGTCCAGAATGCTGCCCCGGTTAAAGGCGCTGTGCGCCACGCGGGAACCGGTTCCAAGGAAGGTTGGCGGCGCGTTGACGCTGCGGGCGTAAACCGGCCAGGATTCATCGTGGAGGTCCAGCCCGGATTCCGGCGAGAGCATATCCATATTGGCGTCCCAAAGGGACTCCAGCGTGCCCACATCCTTCCAGTAGCCCGCAAAGCGGTAGGCCGCCATCTTTTCTCCGTTTTCCAGCATGGCGGGAATGACGTTTTTGCCAAAGTCGTTTTCGGAGGTGGGGTCCGCCTCGTCCTCCGTCAGATACTGCCGGAGGGTTTTCCACGAGAACACATAGATTCCCATGGAGGCCAAATTGCTCTTTGGCGCTTTGGGCTTTTCGGCAAACTCCGTAATCATGTCGTCCTCATTCACGCTCATGATGCCGAAGCGGGGCGCTTCCTCCCATGGCACCTCCATCACGGAGATGGTGCACGCCGCGCCGGATTCCTTGTGGCGGGCCACCATTTTGGAGTAATCCATTTTGTAGATATGGTCGCCGGAGAGGATCACCACATAGTCCGGCTCGTAGTAATCGACAAAGCCGATATTTTGATAGATGGCGTTGGCGGTGCCCTTATACCAGGTGCCGCCCTTGCTGTCCATGTAGGGCGGCAGAATATGGACGCCGCCGGTGGACCCGTCCAGATCCCACGGCTGGCCGCTGCCGATGTAGCTGTTCAGCTCCAGCGGGCGGTACTGCGTCAAAACGCCCACCGTATCGATCCCGGAGTTACTGCAATTGGACAGGGGAAAATCAATAATGCGGTATTTGCCGCCAAAAGGGACGGCGGGCTTGGCCATCTCTCCGGTCAGGACGTACAGTCTGCTGCCTTGGCCTCCGGCCAGCAGCATGGCAACACATTCTTTCTTCATTTCTTCTCCAACTCCTTTGCCACCTGTTTTTTCTTTCGGGGACGGGGATACGTGCCTTCTCCGCGCAGGAACACCGCGCCAAAGGCGGGAATGCGGATCGCGGCGGAATGCTCTTTTCCATGGGAGGGGATTTCCTCCACCATCACCGCCTCCTGATCGCCAAAGCCGTCTCCTCCATAGGAAACGTCATCGGTGTTGAACGCCGGCACGTACTTGCGGTGGGGGGGAACGCCCATCCGGTAGCCTTCATAGGAATTGGGCGAGAAGTTCACCGCGCACAGCAGGTCACGGCCCTTTCGGTCCTTGCGCAGGAATACCACCACGTTATTGTGATTGTCGTCCGGCACCAGCCACTCAAACCCCGCCCAGTCAAAATCGATCTCCCAGAGGGTCGGTTCCTTTCGGTAAAACGCGTTGATCTGCTGAAAAAAGCGGTGGATCTGCTGATTTTCCGGCTTGTCCAGCAAATACCAGTCCAGCTGCCCATTGGCGTCCCACTCGTGCCACTGCCCCAGCTCCGGGCCCATAAACAGCAGCTTCTTCCCCGGATGGGCCAGCAGATATGCGTAGAATCCCTTCAGGCACCGCAGCTGGTTTTCATAGTCGCCGGGCATTTTCCCCACGACGGAGCCTTTCATGTGGACCACCTCGTCATGGGAGATGGGCAGCACAAAGTTTTCTGAAAACGCGTACATCATGGAAAACGTGATGTCCTTGTGGTGGTCCTGCCGAAACCAGGGGTCCAGCTTCAGATAGTGGCACATGTCGTTCATCCAGCCCATGTTCCACTTGAGATTAAAGCCCAGGCCGCCCGCGTCCGCAGGCCGGGTCACCAGCGGCCACGCGGTGGATTCCTCCGCGATCATCAGCACGTTGGGATTGACGGTAAAGGCCATGGCGTTCAGCTCTCGCAAAAAGTCGATGGCCTCCAGATTCTCCCGCCCGCCGTCGCGGTTGCGCGTCCACGCCCCGCCCTGACGACCGTAATCCAGATACAGCATGGACGCCACCGCGTCTACCCGCAGTCCGTCGATGTGATACGCCTCCAGCCAGAAGCGGGCGGAGGAGAGCAGGAAGCTCTTCACCTCCGGGCGGCCGTAGTCAAAGACCCGGGTCCCCCAGTCTGCGTGCTCCCACTTGTTGGGGTCGCTGTACTCATAGCAGCAAGTCCCGTCAAACTCGTACAGGCCCTGCTCGTCCTTGCAAAAGTGCGCCGGCACCCAGTCCAGCAGCACGGCGATGCCGTTTTTATGCATGTGATTGACGAACCACTGAAAATCCTCCGGCGTGCCGAAGCGGGAGGTGGGCGCAAAGTAGCCGGTGCACTGATAGCCCCAGGAGTCGTCCAGCGGATGCTCCGTCACCGGCAGCAGCTCGATGGCGGTATACCCCATCTCCTTGACATAGGCCGCCAGCTGGCGCGCCAAGTCCCGGTAATCCATAAAATCGCCGTTTTCCCGCCGACGCCAGGAACCAAGATGTACCTCGTAGATATTCAGCGGAGAGGAGGAAACGGGATGCTCCGCCTGCTTTTTATGAAACGCGCCGTCGCTCCAGCGAAACCCGGCAAGATCGTACAGCTTGCTGGCCGTATCGGGGCGGGTCTCCGCATGGAAGGCGTAGGGGTCCGCCTTCAGATGCGTCTGCCCGTCGGCGCCGGTCACCGCATACTTATAATTTGTATACCTTGGCAGATTTGGGACAAAGCCCCCCCAAATTTCGCCCTTTCTGGAGAGCCGGTGGGCCTTCGGGTCCCATTGGTTGAAATCGCCCACCACGGACACGCTGCGCGCGTGGGGTGCCCAAACGCGGAACGCCCAGCCCGTCTGCTCTCCCCGCGTCTCCGGATGCGCGCCGAACCAGCGCCAGCCGTCCGTTAAAGTCCCGGCGTGAAAGCGCTCGCTCTCTTTCTGTTTTGTCATGCAAAAGCTCCTCTCCCTACCGCTCTTCCAAAACCAGCGGCGGGTTCGTATTCGGTTTCTCTGGTACATTCGCCCATTCTCTTCCATGCGATTGTTATATTTATTATACTTCCTTCCGGAAATAGCGTCAAGGACGCTCCTGTCGAAAAAGCCCGCTCCGTTTTGTGTCGTTTTACTAGTTTGTTCTCCGTTTTTACCTGTTTATTTGTGCTTTCCTGTCAAAAAAGACGGTTATTTTCCCAGTCTTTTTTAATTTTTAACAGGTACCCCTCCCCCGGGCGGCCTGCGGTGCCATATTGATTTTACCGCTTTTGCCTGTTAGAATGAGTTGAATTTTGCCGAATGCGAGAATTTTGGAGGTTTCTTCCATGGATATCATTTCCTCAGCACTGACCGGCATCACGGTGGACGGTTTTGCTCTTTGGGTCGTTTTGCTGGTTTGCGTGGGCGTTTTTCTGGCATCCTTTATGGATGCCATCGCAGGCGGCGGCGGTATCATCTCCGTTCCCGCCTATCTGATGGCCTTTAGCGCTTACCCCACCTACTATGTCCTTGGCACCAATAAGCTCTCCGCCTGCATCGGCACGGTGTTTTCCACCGCCCGCTACATCAAAAGCGGTTATGTAAACCGGAAGCTCTTTACCCCAGCCATTGGACTTTCCCTGCTGGGCTCCTTGGCGGGGACCTGGCTGCAGCACCGCACGCCGGACGTCGTACTGAAGTATCTTCTGCTGGCGGTTTTGCCGGTCGTCGCGGTCATCACCCTCCGGGGGCGCAGCTGGCCCGACGAAGCGGAGCCCATCGCCCCCAAAAAGCAGGCGGCCATCGTCTGGGCCTCCGCGCTGCTCATCGGCATGTATGACGGCTACTACGGCCCCGGCACGGGCACGTTTCTCATGATTATTTTCGTGCGTCTCGCCAAGATGGACACCCGCAGCGCCGCAGGCGGCACCAAGGTCATCAATCTGGCTTCCAATCTGGGCTCCGCCATCGCCGCGCTGGCTTCCGGGTATGTATTTTTGGGCGTTGGACTGATCTCCGCCGTGGCCTCCGTGGCCGGCCATTATCTGGGGGCGGGACTGGCCATCAAAAACGGCGGCAGGATCGTCCGCCCGGCCGTTATTTTGGTATTGCTTTTACTGACGCTCAAGGTTGGCAGCGAGCTTTTATTTCCGAATTTCTGGCGCTGAGTTCTCTCGTTTTTGACGCGGGCCGGGCAAGGCCCGCGTTTTTTCCAGATGAAACCATTTTTCCAGTTGTATAGGTGGAAAAATCCTGCGGATACTATCTTTTGCCAAGGCAGATCCATTGAAAATCTGAAAGACAAAGGAGTTTTCGATATGAAGGCAACTGGTATCGTGCGCCGGATTGACGATTAGGTTATAATAGGAGCAAGGTCAGAAAGCCTTGAAAACACTGGTGTTTCGCTGATTTTGTCCAACTTTCACGAGCAAAAAGTGAGCAAAGCTCTTTGACTGCGGTAAGCTGCAACCGCAACCGTGAAAGGAGGCAGCAGCATAAACTGAATATCATCGGGAAGCCCCGGTATTGCACTGCGCATAGCAGAACAATACCGGGGCTTTTCTTTTCTCAATCTGAAAATGGAGGTCGTACAAAATGAATGCACCTGATAAAGCCGTGGCGTTTGAAGCTCTGATGAAAGACACTCCCGGCTTTGATCACTATGACAGCGGCTACGATGGAATCCTTCCTGAATGCCGGACCTGCCGTTTCCATCGTCCCCTATGGAAATATCAGTCCTGCGTATTCGAGGAATGCCCATATTGCATTACCAAACAGTCCACAAAGAAGGTGATGTCCAATGAGAGGTAAAACTGGCGCAGATCGTGAGATCAGCGTCAACACCTATACCGGTGGCTTCACCACCATGCTCAACCATCACCTGAGAAACAGGAATCTGTCTCTCAAGGCGGTAGGTCTTCTCTCAAAGATGCTCAGTCTTCCTCCTGATTGGGACTATTCCATCCGTGGACTTGCAACGCTGAATACAGACGGCATTGACGGTATCAGAACGGCTATGAAAGAGCTGGAAGACGAAGGATATGTTGTTCGTGTTCAATCCAGAGACGAGCGCGGGAGAATGTCCCGCAACAAATACACGGTTTACGCACTGCCGCAGAAGGAAAAGCCGTCACCGGATTTACCGTCATCGGAAAACCCGACAACGGTTAAGCCGCCACCGGATGAACCGATGACGGAAAAGCCCACGCAAATAAATACTAATCAAGTAATTCCTAAAAAAAGAAATGACTCACTTAGTAAATATCAATCTATCAATCCTGATGGGATGGATGCGATGGATGAAAGAGAGCGTTATGAAGAGATTATTCGAGAGAACTTGGAGGTAGATATTTTATCTCAGGACAGCCGGTATGACATTGACCGCGTGAATGAAATTATCGAAGTCATGCTGGATGCCATCTGCTCTAGCTTGGAAATCAAACTCAGCTACATGGACGAGTTTGAAGCACTTACAAGCACTTGTGAAAGACTCAGAAAGGAGGTCGCATGATGAAAAATCAAATTGCTATCTATCTCAGATTGTCCTTGGAAGATGTGGATAAGCGGACAAACGCCGTAAAAGATGATAGCAACAGCATCGCTTCTCAGCGTTTGCTCATCAACCGTCATCTGGATCAGACACCGATGCTTTGTGATCTTCCTCGGATTGAGTTCTGCGATGATGGTTTTTCCGGCACCAATTTTGATCGCCCTGATTTCCAGCGGATGATTGAATGCGCAAAGCGCGGTGAGATTAGCTGCATTGTTGTGAAAGACCTCTCTCGCTTCGGAAGAGACTATCTTGAGGTTGGCGATTACTTGGAGCATATCTTCCCGTTCCTCGGCATCCGCTTCAAGTCCATAAATGACCATTATGACAGCGCAAAGCATGAAGGCAAGACTATCGGGATGGATGTTGCCTTCAAAAACCTGATCTATGACTATTACAGCAAGGACCTTTCGCAGAAGGTTAAGTCTGCAATGCGAACGAAGCAGCAAAAGGCACGGTTCGTGAACACCGTCCCTTACGGCTATAAAACGCATCAGGATGACAAGCATCAGCTTGTCATAGACGAAAGAACCGCCCCAGTGGTACGCAGAATTTTTCTGAATGTTATCGACGGAAAGTCCTGCACTCAGATTGCCAAAGAGCTGAATGCAGAGGGCATCCTGACACCGGCTCAGGCAAAAGCGATTCATAGCAGTTCAGCCAAAAAGCCCCAGTGGACACATCGAGCAATCCTTAGTATGATTGAAAACATCAAGTACACCGGGGTTATGGCAAACCACATGAGAGAAAGTCGCTTCATCCGGGACAAGAACCAGCGTCGCGTTCCCAAAGAGGAATGGTATATCCGCAAAAATGCACATGAGGCTATCGTCACTCAAGAAGAGTTCGATAAAGCAAATGAGGCGATTCAGCGGCGCAGAAAAACAGCCAGAGTAACCCATGATCAGTCTGATAGAGTTTATTACTGCGCACACTGCGGCGGCAAACTCGAAAAGGCAAACGGGACGGTATTTGCTTGTCCCTCCCATCGGTATCACGATGGAAGCCCTTGTGAGGGCGTTTATTGGAGAAAATCCGCATTGGAGGAAGTTCTGCTTGCAGCCTTAAAGGGACAAATCGAGATCACACGCATTGAATCCTCGGAAGTCAAAAAAGCTGCACGAGTCAGGAACGAGAGTTTGCAGCGTCAACTTGTATTGCTCAAGGCTCAGTATGACGCTTGCGGACGAGAAAAGTTTACCCTGTACGAACAATACAGAGAAGCGAAGATCACCGCCGAAGAATATCTTTCCGGCAAAGATGAACTGACAAGAAAACAAGCTGCCCTTAAAGAACAGCTTGAGGAAAGTGAAGCTCTGTATGAAGCGAATCAGCAAATGGGCGATGCTGCATCCGAGCAGCAAGAGGCAGTCGGAAAAATGACCGGCTTGTCCGATGCCAAACTCAGAGAGCATCTTTATGATGCAGTTGAACGAGTTCTGGTCTACGACTCAGAAAGCATCGAGATCATTTGGAAGTTCAACGAAGTGAAGAACGGAAGCAGCAGCTATGCCGGAGCCGGTGTATGACTCCGGTATAGCTTTTAGCTGTGAAGTCGTTTTTTGTCCTAAAATAACATAATCTATCGAAACATCGTAGGCGCATGGTTTCGATCTTCAAAAGGCTCAACCATCTGTTTTCATGGGCTTTTTGAAGAATTTGAAAAATTTTTTTGCACCTACTTGACATAATGGGACGATCTGGGGAGGGTCGTCATTCCCAAAGAGATTCGCCGCACCATGCGCATCCGCGAGGGCGACCCGCTGGAGATTTACACCAGCCGGGACGGCGAGGTTATTTTTAAAAAGTATTCCCTGCTGGGCGGTGTGGAGGATTTCGCGGGCCAGCTGTGCGAGACCATGAACCGCTCCACCGGCTGCATTTGCGCCGTCACGGACCGGGACACGGTCATTTCCGTGGCAGGCGGCGGCAAGCGGGAGCTTCTGGGCAAGCGCATCACCCCGGAGCTGGAACAGGTCATGGAAAATCGGCGCATCTATCAATATACCGGCGACGGCAATCCCATCCCCGTTTCCGACGGCAGCGACAAGCTGATGGCAAGCGTTGCCGCCCCCATTTTGGCGGAAGGCGACCTTCTGGGGCTGGTGCTGTTCATCTCCCCCGTGCCCATGCAGGTCTCCAGTGAATCCGAATACAAGCTGGCCCAGACCATCGCGGCCTTTCTGGGCAAACACATGGAAGGCTGATCTTCCAACTGTTTGCACGGCACGCCGCCGCTTTTTGAATCATCTTTACAGACCGCGGAAAATCCCGCGGTCTGTTTTCGTCATGCGGGGCAGTTCCCGATGCATAGGCTGTACCAACGGAAAGGGGCGGATGGTATGGCGTTTTCCAATTGGATCTCCACCATTGACACATTTCTCTGGGGGCCGGGCACTTTGGCGCTGCTGATGGGCACCGGAATTTTTTTGACAGTGCGCACCCGCTTTCTCCCATGGCGGAATCTGGGCTATGCCCTGCGCACGGCCCTGGGCCGGGAGGCCCGGCGTGTCAAGGGCCTTGGGGACGTCTCCCCCTTTTCGGCTTTGATGACGGCGCTGGCCGCCACCATCGGCACCGGCAACATCGTGGGCGTCGCCACGGCGCTCACCGCCGGGGGGCCGGGTGCGCTGGTGTGGATGGAGCTTTCCGCCCTGTTCGGCATGTCCACCAAATTTGCCGAATGCCTGCTTGCCGTGCGCTTTCGTCGCGTCAACGCCCGGGGGGAGCTGTCCGGCGGTCCCATGTACGTGATGCGGGACGGTCTGCGCTCTCGCAGCGTGGGCCGGCTGCTGGGCGGCGCCTTTGCGCTGTTCGCCGTCTGCGCATCCTTCGGCATCGGCAGCATGACCCAGGCCAACTCCATTGCTGGGGCAATGCACGTGTCCTTCGGGGTCCCCACCGAGGTCTGCGGACCACTGGTTGCCGGACTGGCGCTGCTCATCATTCTGGGCGGCATCCGCAGCATCTCCTCCGTATCCGCCGCCGTGGTGCCCGCCATGGCGCTTTTCTATCTGGCGTCCGGGACAGCGGTGATTCTGGGGAATCTGGACCAGCTGCCCGCCGCGCTGTGCACCATTTTCCGCTGCGCCTTTTCTCCACGGGCCGCCGTGGGCGGCGTGGCGGGCACCGCCGCCCGTTCCATGCTGGACGCCGCCCGGTGGGGCGTTGCCCGGGGCGTTTTCTCCAACGAGGCGGGCCTCGGCTCCGCCGCCATCTCCGCCGCCTCCGCCGCAACCAACAGCCCCCCGCGGCAAGGGTACATCAACATGACCGGCACCTTCTTCGACACCATCATCATCTGTACGGTGACCGGCCTTGCCATCTGCTGTTCCGGCGTGCTGGGGCTTCCTGACAGCACCGGCGGGGCGGTGGACGGCGCCTCCCTCACCATTCTGGCGTTCCAGACCGTACTGGGCCCGCTGAACGGGATCTTCGTCAGCATCGCCATTGTTTTATTTGCCTTTTCCACCATTTTGGGCTGGGAATATCAGGGGGAAAAGGCGTTTGAGTATCTCTTCGGCACCCGACCGCTGCTGGCCTACCGGGTGGCCTTTGCGCTGGCGGCGCTGTGGGGGGCGGGCCAGCACGTGGAATTGGTGTTCCGCCTGTCGGACATCGCCAATGCCCTGATGTGCATTCCAAACCTCGCAAGCCTTCTGCTGCTGTCCCCCATTGTGGTTCAGGAAACGCTGGCATTTCAACCCTCTATCCGGAAAAAGCGGTAAATTTTCTGTGATGGCGTTGCATTTTTTTGTTTTAATGGTATGATAATCTCGTTCTTAAAATTGAATGCAAAGGACTTGATATCATGACAAAGATCGATATTGTCTCCGGCTTTTTAGGAGCCGGAAAAACCACGCTCATCAAGAAGCTGCTGGCGGAGGCCTACCCCGGTGAGAAGCTGGTGCTGATTGAAAACGAATTTGGTGAGATCAGCATTGACGGCGGCTTTTTGAAGGACTCCGGCGTGCAGATCTCCGAGATGTCCTCCGGATGCATCTGCTGCTCTCTGGTGGGCGACTTTAATAAGGCCCTCCAGGATGTGGCGACGCAGTTCCATCCGGACCGCATCCTCATTGAGCCCTCCGGCGTGGGCAAGCTCAGCGACGTGATCGTCGCGGTGGAAAACACGGTGGCCGCCGTGCCGGAAATGAAGCTCAACAGCTTTGTCACCGTGGCAGACGCCTCCAAGGTCAAGGTCTATATGAAAAACTTCGGTGAGTTTTACAACAATCAGGTGGAGTCCGCCGGCACCATCATCCTCTCTAGGACCCAGAAGCTGAGCGAGGAAAAGCTGGAGGCCGCCGTGGCGTTGCTGCGGGAGAAAAACGCCGACGCCGCCATCCTCACCACGCCTTGGGACCAGCTGGACGGCGCGGTGATCCTCTCCGCCATCGAAAAAGTCTCTCTGGCGGATGCGCTGCTGGAAAAGATGCGCGCCGAGCACGCCGCCGAGGAAGCCGAGCACGCGCACCATCACCATCACGACGACGACGACGATGACGAGCATGAGCATCACCATCACGATGATGACGATGACGAGCATGAGCACGAGCATCATCACCATCACGACCACGACGATGACGAGGAGCACGAGCATCACCACCATCACGATGAGGAGTGCAGCGACCCCGACTGCGCCTGCCACCATCACCATCATCACGCCGATGAGGTGTTCACCTCTTGGGGCAAGGAAACGCCCAAGCCCTTCTCTCAAGCGGACATCACCCGCATCCTGACCGCGCTGGACTCCGGCGCGTACGGCAAGATTCTGCGGGCAAAGGGCATCGTGAACGGGAGTGACGGCAAGTGGCTGGAATTTGACTACGTGCCGGAGGAGCACGACATCCGCGCCGGGCATCCCGACTACACAGGCCGGCTGTGCGTCATTGGCGCGGAGCTGAACGAAACTGGGCTGGCGGAGCTGTTTGGCCTGTGACCCCGGAAAGGAAACGAACATTACAATGGCTGATATTCCTGTTTATCTGACTGCCGGTTTTTTAGACGGCGGTAAAACCGATTTCATCAACGGCATCTTGCAGGACGGCTTTGCCCGCAAGGACCGGACGCTGCTCATCTGCTGCGAAGAGGGTGAGGAGGACTATGAAAAGGCCGCGCTGGACAACGTGACGGTGGTCCGCGTGGAAAACGAGGCGGACCTCACCTGTTCCCAGATGAAGGCGTGGGAAAAGCAGTACCGGCCCAAGCAGGTGCTGATCGAATTTAACGGCATGTGGCAAATGGAGCGGCTTTACAGAGAAGTTCTGCCCGCCAACTGGGTGCTCTATCAGGTCATGACCTTTGTGGCGGCGGCCACCTTTGAGGTGTATGTCAAAAACATGGGCCAGCTGATGATGGAGAAGATCACCAACGCGGACATGCTGGTCTTTAACCGCTGCACCCCCGCGCTGCGGGATGCCCTGCGCAAGCGGAATCTCCGCATGGTGAACCGCCGGGCGGACATCTACTTTGAGATGGAGGACGGCACCAGCGAGGATTACCTCACGGGAGACGAGTGCCCCTTCGACCTGCGGGAGGACCCGCTGGAAATTCCGGACGACGATTTCGGCGTCTGGTACGTGGACGTGATGGACCATCCGGAGCGCTACGACGGCAAAACCGTCCACATGAAGCTCATGATGTGCCACTCCAAAAAATATCCCGGCATCCACTGTCCCGGCCGGTTTGCCATGGTCTGCTGCCAGAACGACGTGCAGTTTCTGGGCCTGATCGCCAAGGGCGACGACCTGGACCGGTACGAAAACCGGGACTGGATCGAGGTCACGGTGAAAATGGCCGTGGAGGACCACGAGGCTTACAAGGGCAAAGGCCCGGTGATGCATGTCCTCACCGTCGCGCCCTGCGAAAAGCCCGCCCAGGAAGTCGTCAACTTCTGACCCTTTCTGATACGGTTCGTAGAATTTCGACCAAAAAATCCCCTCCGTTATCAAACGGAGGGGATTTTCCGTCCCCTGCCGGGGCGTCGCCTTGCAATTTTCATGAAATTTGGTATAATAAAAATATTCTGCATCTTTTTTGAAAGGACCTGACGCTTTGAAACGCCTTCCAACCTATCGGCTCTCCCTTCTATTGACGCTGCTGTGGGCCGTGCTGCTCGCAGGCGGGATCACGCTGCTGGCCCTGTGGTGCCAGCCAAACGCGCTGCGGGAGGTGCTCTCCCACTTCAAGGCCCAGCCGCTGCTGATCGTGCTGAACGCGCTGCCCATCGGCCTTTTGCTGCTGGCGCTCACCTGCCTTCTCCGAAACGTTTTTTGGAGCGCCGCGCTGGTCAATTTTTGCGTATGCGCCCTGTCCATTGCCAACCGCATCAAGCTGGAGGTCCGGGACGAACCGGTGTTTCCCCGGGATTTCGGTCTTTTGAAGGAAGTGGGCAGCGCCATGGGGAGCTACCAGATCCGCTTTCCCAGCGCGGTGATCGTCACGGTGGTTTTGATCTCCGCCACGCTGGCGGCGGCGGGCGTTTTCATCCGCTGCGCGCCGTTTCCCATCGCCCGCCTGCGGGGCTGGCTAGGGAGCGTGCTGGGCGCCGTTTGCAGCATCGGCCTGCTGGCGGGGTTGATCGTGACGCTCTATGCCTCCAACGATCTGTACAACTCCTTTGCGGTGTCCAACGCCTACTATATTCCCTCCGTCTTTAACGAGCTGGGCTTTCCCTACTGCTTTTGTCACCAGTTCACCACCTACCCCGTGGATAAGCCCGAGGGCTTCAACCGGGCGGAGGCGGAGGCGTGGGCCGCAAGTCCCGCCTCTTCCGGCGAGGGCAAGGCGGTGAACGTCATCATGGTGATGAACGAGGCCTTTTCCGACATCACGGACGCGGATGTGTTTGCCTTCTCAGCGGAATCCGATCCCCTGCCAAATCTCCACGCGCTGGAAAAGCAGCCAAACGCCCTCTCCGGGCACGTGGTGGTGCCGGGCTTTGCCGGGGGCACCGCCAACACGGAATTTGACGTGCTGACCGGAATGCAGACGGGCGCCCTCTCGGATACCACCACCTCCGCCTTCCGGGTCGTGAATCGGAATCTGGAGAGCCTCTTCCGGGTGTTTGACGCCGACGGCTACCGCACCTCCTTTTTTCACCCCGGAGACGACTGGTTTTATAACCGGGAGAATGTCTATGGCTGGCTGGGGGCGGAGACCACGCTCTTTGCAGACCAGATGGAAAACCTTCAATACAAGGGCCGCTGGGCCACGGACGACTATATGGCGGGGCTGATCGAGCAGGAATTTGAGGAGACCACGGCGGCGGGGCAGTCTCTTTTCCACTACACCACCACCATTCAAAACCACATGTCCTACACCGCCGACAAGTACGGCGCGGGCTACCTCTTTCCAGACGTGCCGCTGCAGGTTTCCGTCTCGCCGGAGGTGGAGACGCTGCTGAAGGTCTATGTTGAGGGCGTTCGGGACGCCGACGCCATGCTGGGCCGCCTGACCACCTATTTTGGCGGTACGGAGGAGCCGGTGGTGCTGGTGTTCTGGGGCGACCACCTGCCCTACCTCGGCGACAATCAGGCGGGCTATACAGCGCTTGGCATGGACGTGAAGGCGGGCACGCAGTTAGATCCGTTTACCGCCTATGAAACGCCCTATCTCATCTGGGCCAACGACGCGGCTGTCGTCTCGCTGGACTGGGGGGCCACCGTTGCAAAGCTGGACCTTCCGAAGGACGGCAGGATCTCCGCCGCCTTTTTGGGTGCCGCCGTGGTGGAGCTGACGGGCCGGAAGGCAGAGTCCCCCTGGTTTTCCTTCCTCTGCGATCTGCGGCGGGAGGTGCCGGTGGTACAGAAGGACACCTATCTGCTCTCCGACGGCGCGTGCCTGCGGGAGCCGGAGCTTCGCCAGTGGCGGTCTCCGGACGGCGCGCTTACTGGGGAGCAGCTGCAATCTCTTGTGCAAAAATGGCGGCAATGGAGCTACTACAAGCTGCGCTACGAGGAAATTGCCCCATGAAAGGGCGGGAAATCGCCCTGTGCGGTCTGCTCACCGCCCTTGCGGAAACACTGTTGCTGCTGGGCGGCATCCTTCCGCTGGCAACCTTCTGCGCGCCACTTCTTGCCATGGCCGTTCTACTGCCGGTGCTGGAGGAATATGGCTGCCGCGCCGCGGCGGCGGCCTATGGCGCGGCGGCGATTCTATCGCTGGTTCTGGTGGCGGACAAGGAAACCGCTTTGGTATTTGTCTTTTTCGGCTGGTACCCCCTGCTGCGGCCCCGCATCGCCCGCCTGCCCTCCCCCCTGCTGCGCACGGCGGCGCGGCTGGCAGTGTGCACAGGGCTGATCGCCGCGCTGTACGGCCTGACGCTCCATCTGTTGGGCCTGACGGCGGATTTGGAGGGTGGAAGCCGCCTGATGAATTGCCTGCTGCTGGTCCTCGGAAACGCCACGTTTCTTGCGATGGATGTGGTTTTGGCGCGTCTGACGCTGCTTTGGCACACCAAACTGCGCCGTCGCTTTTTCCGCGCATAAAAAAGAGGCTCCTGTCACGCTAAGACAGGAACCTCTTTTTATTTCTCCGGATGAAAATGCTGCCAGATGGCCTCCGCCGTGGCGCGGGGCACCACCGCCGTGAGCGTCTCCACGTCCGCCTCCCGGATGGCCTTGGCCGAGCCAAGCGCCCGGCGCAGCGCCTCCCGCCGCTTGGGGCCAACGCCGGGAATGTCGTCCAGCACGGAGTGGAGCGTGCTCTTTTCATGACGCTCGTGGTGGTAGGTGATGGCAAAGCGGTGGGTCTCCTCCTGTATTTGCCCGATCAGCGTAAACACCGCCTGCTGCGCGGCAATGCCGATCTCCTGCCCCTGGGGCGTGATGAGCGCCCGGGTGCGGTGCCGGTCGTCCTTCACCATGCCGAAAATGGGCACCTGAACGCCAAATTCCCGGGCCACCGCCAGCGCGGCGGCGGCGTGGGTGGCGCCGCCGTCGATGAGAAAGACGTCCGGCAGGGGCAAAAACTTTTCGTCCCCGTCCGCCGCCCGCTGGAGCCGGCGGCGCAAAACCTCCTGCATGGAGGCGTAATCGTCCGGGTGCCCGCTTAGCTCCTTGATGCGGAACCGGCGGTAGGCGGATTTCAGCGGTCTTACGCCGCTGTACACCACCATGGACGCCACAATGTCGCTCTTGCCGGTGTTGGAAATATCGAAGGACTCCATCCGCCGGGGCGGGGTCGGCAGCTTCAGCATTTTTCCCAGCAGCTCCAGCGTGTGGGCGGTGCGCTCCTCCGCCGTGGTGGACCGCTCCGCTTCCTCCGCCGCGTTTCGCTGGGCCATGGCCCGCAGCTCCGCCTTCTCCCCCCGCTGGGGCACGTGGACCCAGACCTTGTGTCCCGCCCGCTTTGTCAGCACGGCGGAGAGGTCCTCCGCGTCCTCCGTCTCCAAGGGCAGCAAAATCTCGTGGGGCAAAATGGCCCGGGGCAGATAGTACTGCGCCGTCAGCGCGGAGAGGGTCTCCGTCTCTCCTTCCTCCACCGGCGCGGTAAAAAGCTCCGTCTCCCGACCTGTCAGCTCACCGTTTTCCATGTGCAGCACCGCATAGCAGCACTTGCCCGCCCCCCGGTACAGCCCCCAGATATCCGTATCCGCGCACAGTCCGGCGATGACGGTCTGCTTTTTGGACAGCGCGCTGATGGCGTTCACACGGTCCCGCAGCTGCGCCGCCTGCTCAAACCGCAGCGCCTCCGCCTCCGCCTCCATCTCCTCGGTCATCTCCCGCAGCAGCTGCCTGGACTTTCCCTCCAGCAGCTGGACCGCCTGCTGGACCCGGCGGTTGTACTCTGCTGCCGTCATCTCCGGGCGGCAAAACCCGTCGCACCGGCCCATATGGAAATTCAGGCAGGGACGTTCCGCCCCGATGTCCCGGGGGAATTTGCGGTTGCAGGTGGGCAGACGCAGCGCCGTACAGACCGCGTCCAGCGCCTGGCGCGTCTCAAACCGTCCGCCAAAGGGGCCAAAATAGCTGGCGCTGTCACTCGCGCAGCGGTTTGCCAGCGAAAAGCGGGGATACGTCTCCTTGGAAAGACGCACAAAGGGGTAGCCCTTGTCGTCCTTGAGCAAAATGTTGTACCGGGGCATGTGGCGCTTGATCAGCGCATTTTCCAAAACCAGCGCCTCAAACTCGCTGGAGACAAAAATGGTGTCAAAGCGGTCTACCTGCGATACCATTTGGCGCGTTTTGGAGGTGTGGGAGGCGCTGTCCTGAAAGTACTGGCTGACCCGGTTTTTCAGTTTCTTGGCCTTCCCCACATAGATGACCTTTCCGGTCTTATCCATCATCAGGTAAACGCCCGGGGCCAGCGGCAGATCGTTGGCTTTTTCCCGCAGTTCCTCTTTCGTCATGGCCTTCTCCTCTCCGTCGCCAGCTCCCTCGCAGGCAGCAATCGTCCGCCGTCCATGCAGGTGGTCTCCCCGTTTTTTATCATGAATGGCTGCATTGTATCATATTCACCAGCAGCGTGCAAATCCTCTTTGGCAGCGTATGCAAAAAAAACGGCCCCGCTTACAAGCAGGGCCGCGCAGGGATCTCAAACCGTTTGTTATTCGCCGAAGTTGTCGTTTACCAGCTCCACCAGCGCACCAACGGCTTCCTTCTCATCCGTGCCGTCGGCAACCAGGGTAATGGTAGTCCCCTTCACGATTCCCAAAGACAACACACCCAAGAGGCTCTTGGCGTTGACGCGGCGGTCCTCCTTCTCCACCCAGATGCCACTTTTGAACTCGTTGGCCTTCTGGATAAAGAACGTAGCAGGTCTGGCGTGCAGGCCTACCTCATTATTAACGGTGATCTCCTGTGTATACATGATACAGCTCTCCTTTTCTATACCAAGTCAAACAAAATAGCTTCGCATAGCAAGTTATACTTCCAGTATCATCATAGCTGGTTTTTCCTCTCCCGTCAACGGTGTTTTTCACAAACATTTCATAAAAAGCCGCCGCTTGTAAAAACCTTTTTGGTCGTTTGCACCACTTTAGGGAATTTTCTCTCCCGGGCTTTCCCGTCTTTTCATCAATTTGCAGGAAAACCGCCGCGTATGCGGCGGTTTTCCAAAAAACAGATCAATAATTGGTGGCCTTCACCTGGAAATAGGCCTGAGGATGCTTGCAGACGGGGCACACGGCAGGGGCGTGTTCCGCCATCTCCACGTGACCGCAGTTGCGGCAAAACCACATGACCTTCTCGCCCTTTTGGAAAACCTCACCCTTTTTCAGGTTATCCAGCAGCTTCAAATACCGCTCCTCATGGGTCTTTTCGATCTTAGCAACGCCTTCAAACTGCGCGGCCAGTGCCAAAAAGCCCTCTTCCTCGGCGGTTTTTGCCATCTCGGCATACATTTTGGTCCATTCCTCGTTCTCGCCAGCAGCAGCGGCAGCCAGATTTTCTTCCGTTGTGCCAACGCCGTTCAGCGCCTTGAACCACAGCTTGGCGTGTTCCTTTTCGTTCAGCGCGGTCTCCTGGAAAATGGCAGAAATTTGCTCATAGCCGTCCTTTTTGGCCTGGCTTGCAAAATAGTCATACTTATTGCGTGCCTGAGACTCGCCGGCAAATGCGATCCGCAGATTTGCCTCTGTCTTGCTTCCCTTTAATTCCATACGATTCATTTCCTCTCTGTTCTTTCAAAATAATTCCGCACATGCGGGGCAGATTCCACGAAAAACTAAAGTATGTCCTTTGATCGTCCAGCTTCCGGTTTTCGCTTTGCGATCCAGCGCAGGGTCATAGGCAATCTCCACGTCCGCCACCCGTCCGCAGCACTCGCAGCAAATGTGGGGATGGGGATGAAGCGCCGCGTCAAATCGGTTGGGCGGTCCATCCAACTCCGTCAGGCGCCCTTCCTGTGCCATTTGGTGGAGATTCCGGTAAACGGTGCCAAGACTCAGTCGCGGCATCTCCGGCTTCAGCGTGTCATACACCATCTGCGCGGACGGATGCTCCCCAGAGCCTCGAACCGCCTGATAGATTTCCTCTCTCTGCCGGGAAAACCGTTTCCCTTCCATACCCCGCTCCTTCTTAGTAATGATTACTATTATTTTATAGCACATACAGATTTAAAAAGCAACCATTATTTTGTAATTTTTGAAAAAACTTTTTGTGTTTTCCTGCACGGTCTGGATACAATAGACGTTGGGTATCGCGCAATCCATGCCCGCGCACAAAGGAGGATTATACCTTGAAAAGAAGTTCAACGCTTTTTCTGGCCTCGGTGCTGCTGGTGTTTACTCTGACCGCCTGTGGTCGGAAGCAGCCGGTAACCAATCCGGCGCAAGACAACGTTCCCACAACCGAGGACTCTATCGGCAACGGGACGACCGGCAACGGGACGACTGGCAACAACGCCTTGGACGGCACCACGAATTATCCGGAAAACGGCACCAACGGCTCTCTTGCCGGTGACGTCGGAAACGCTGTCACCAATGGCATCGACGACGTGGAGGACGCAGTTACCGGAGAGAATCTTCCCGGTGAAAACCGCACCACGAATCGGACAGGAACCACAACAGGCGGCGTCACCTATGAGCAGATGCTTCGCAACGCCCGCGTCCATGACACGGACGGATATCTGAGGGATCATGAAAACGCCGTCACTCCCGGCAGCATTTACTGACGGGAAGGCAAAGGAGGGTGCAGCTATGCGGCTGTGCCCTCCTTTTTTGGATTCTCTGTTTTCTTTTCCTGTCATTTCCGTTATAATGGAAAAAAAGGGGGAGGTTTTTTATGGCGCAGGAATTTTTGATGCAGGTCATCGCGCATATTCAAAGCGACTTTTCCACAAAATTTGGCGTGCCCCGGCAAAGCGGTCTGGTAGACGCGCTGGAAGCCCGGGTGCTGTTTGAACCTCCCTTTCAAAACGCCGATGCGCTGCGGGGGCTGGAGGGATTTTCTCACCTGTGGCTGGTGTGGGTGTTCGATCAGGCCATCCGAACGGCATGGTCCCCCACTGTCCGACCGCCCCGTCTGGGCGGAAATACCCGCATGGGCGTTTTTGCCACCCGGTCTCCCTTTCGTCCCAATCCCATCGCGCTTTCCGCCGTGCGGCTCACCGGCATTGAGCAAACGCCGGACCGGGGACCGATCCTCCACATTCGCGGTGCGGATTTGATGGACGGTACGCCGATTCTGGACATTAAGCCCTACATCCCCTACGCCGACTGCCATCCAGAGGCCTTGGGCGGTTTTGCCTCCGCTCCGGCAGGCGAAGTGTTGGCGGTCCATATTCCGCCGGAGCTGCTCTCTAAAATTCCCCCTGACCGGCGTGCGGCGCTTATGGGCGTTCTGGCGCAGGACCCGCGTCCCCACTATCAGCAATCAGCAAGCCGGGTTTACGGCTTTGGCTTTGCCGGGCTGGAGATCAAATTCTCCGTGGACGGCGATACGCTCACCGTTTTGGACGTCTTATCGCAGACACCCTGAACCAAGAAAACCCCCGGGAGCGGCTGCTCCCGGGGGGATTTTTCTATGCAAAGGGATTTCTTATTTCGCGGCCTTTGCGGCGCGGATGGCCTCGGTCAGCATGGGAGCGACCTTGAAGAGGTCGCCGCAGATGCCGTAGTCGGCGATCTCGAAAATGGGAGCGGT
>NZ_JAQUVF010000025.1 GCF_028693505.1 Oscillibacter sp. | reverse complement strand
CAGGCAAATCTATACCTATGCGAAGATTTACCCGTGGCCGGTGATATTTTCTGCCCGGACGCGGACGGTTTTCAGGACACCCTGGTCTATCCGGAGGAGACAACGTAAAAAAAGAGACTGCTGCAAATGCAGCAGTCTCTTTTTTGAAAAAGTCTTACTTCTCCTCGATCTCGATGACAGCACCGGAACCGACGGTACGGCCGCCTTCGCGGATAGCGAAACGCAGGCCCTTTTCAATAGCGATGGGGGTGATCAGCTCAACGTCCATCTCGACGTTATCGCCGGGCATGCACATCTCAACGCCCTCGGGCAGAGAGATGACGCCGGTCACGTCGGTGGTACGGAAGTAGAACTGAGGACGATAGTTATTGAAGAAAGGAGTATGACGGCCGCCCTCGTCCTTGCTCAGAACGTAGACCTGGCCCTTGAACTTGGTGTGAGGATGGATGGAGCCGGGCTTGGACAGAACCTGACCACGCTCAACGCCAGTACGGTCAACACCACGCAGCAGAGCGCCGATGTTGTCGCCGGCCTCAGCGTAATCCAGCAGCTTATGGAACATCTCGATGCCGGTAACGACGGTCTTCTTCTTATCTTCGGAGAGGCCGACGATCTCGACTTCCTCGGAAAGCTTCAGTCTGCCACGCTCCACACGGCCGGTAGCAACCGTGCCGCGGCCGGAGATGGTGAACACGTCCTCGACGGGCATCAGGAAGGGCAGATCCTCCTTGCGGTCGGGGGTGGGGATATAGGCGTCGACAGCGTCCATCAGTTCCTTGATGCAGGCATACTCAGGAGCGCTGGGATCGGTAGCCTCGGACACCAGAGCGTTCAGAGCGCTGCCCTTGATGATGGGCAGATCGTCGCCGGGGAACTCGTACTTGCTCAGCAGCTCGCGAACTTCCATCTCGACCAGCTCCAGCAGCTCCTCGTCGTCAACCTGATCGCACTTGTTCAGGAACACAACGATGGCGGGCACGCCCACCTGACGGGCCAGCAGGATGTGCTCACGGGTCTGAGCCATGGGGCCGTCGGTGGCGGCGATGACCAGGATAGCGCCGTCCATCTGGGCAGCACCGGTGATCATGTTCTTGATATAGTCGGCGTGGCCCGGGCAGTCAACGTGAGCATAGTGACGATTTTCGGTCTCATACTCGACGTGAGCGGTGTTGATGGTGATGCCGCGCTCCTTCTCTTCGGGGGCCTTATCGATGTTGTCATAAGCCTCGAACTCCGCCTTGCCCTGCAGAGACAGCCACTTGGTGATGGCTGCGGTCAGCGTGGTCTTGCCATGGTCGACGTGACCGATGGTGCCAATGTTAACATGGGGCTTGTTTCTTTCAAACTTCTGCTTAGCCATTTGAAAATCCTCCTATCAGTTTTCAAAATACATTTTGAGCAATGCAAACTACTTCAGCACTGCTTATTTTACAGTATATCGCGGGAAAAATCAATCCCTATTTCAGCCCTGCGCCTTGGTGCGCGTCTCCACGATCTTGTCCCGAATGTTCTTCGGAATCTCGATATAGTGGCTGGGCTCCATGGTATACTGGCCACGGCCCTGGGTACGGGAGCGAAGATCGGTGGCGTAGCCGAACATCTCGGCCAGAGGCACATGTGCGTCGATCTGCTGGGCGCCGGGACGGGCCTCCAGCTTCACGATCTGTCCACGGCGGCTGTTCAAATCGCCGATGACGTCGCCCATATACTCGTCAGGCACAATCACGCAAACCTTCATGATGGGTTCCAGCAGCGTGGCATCCGCCTTGCGGCAGGCCTCTTTGAAGGCCATGGAGCCGGCGATCTTGAACGCCATTTCGGAAGAGTCCACCTCGTGATAGGAGCCGTCGTACAAAGTGACCTTCACATCCACCACGGGGAAACCGGCGACAACGCCGCCGTTCAGGGCGCCCTGAATACCGGCGTCGACCGCAGGGATATACTCCTTGGGGATCGAGCCGCCCACGATGGCATTGACGAACTCATAGCCCTTGCCGGACTCATTGGGTTCGACGTGGATCTTGACATGGCCGTACTGGCCCTTACCGCCGGACTGGCGGGCATACTTGGTGTCCTGATCCACAGTTTTCTTGATGGTTTCCTTGTAAGCGACCTGAGGTGCGCCCACATTGGCCTCCACCTTGAATTCGCGGAGCAGACGGTCCACAATGATTTCCAGATGCAGCTCGCCCATACCGGCGATGATCGTCTGGCCGGTCTCATCGTCCGTCCAGGTCCGGAAGGTGGGATCTTCCTCAGCCAGCTTGACCAGACCCATGCCCATCTTCTCCTGACCAGCTTTGGTCTTGGGTTCGATGGCCACGCGAATGACGGGCTCGGGGAATTCCATGGACTCGAGAATGATGGGGCTCTTTTCATCGCACAGGGTATCACCGGTGGTGGTATTCTTGAGGCCGACGGCGGCTTCGATGTCGCCGGAATAGACCTCTTCAATATCCTCGCGGTGGTTGGCGTGCATCTGCAAAATCCGGCCAATGCGCTCCTTGACGTTCTTGGTGCTGTTGAGCACGGAGGAACCGGTTGCCAAATGTCCGGAATAGACGCGGAAGAAGCTCAGACGGCCCACATAGGGGTCGGTCATGATCTTGAACGCCAGTGCGGAGAACGGCGCGCTGTCGTCAGACTCGCGCACCTCTTCCTCTTCCGTCTTGGGATTGACACCCTTGATGGCGGGAACGTCGGTGGGAGAGGGCATGAAGTCCACGATGGAATCGAGCATCTTCTGCACGCCCTTGTTCTTGTAAGAGGTGCCGCAGGTAACGGGGACCATCTCGTTGGCAATGGTAGCCTTCCGGATGGCGGCACGAATCTTCTCCTGCGGGATTTCCTCGCCGCCCAGATACAGCTCCATGATCTCTTCATCGAACATGGAGACGGCATCCATCAGCTTTTCACGATACTCGTTGGCAAGATCCACCATATCGGCGGGAATCTCCTCCACGCGCATATCCTTACCCAGATCATCGTAGTAGACGTCAGCGTCCATTTCGATCAGATCGACGATGCCCTTGAAGGTATCCTCGCTGCCGATAGGAAGCTGAATGGGTACGGCGTTGCACTTGAGGCGATCTTCCACCATGCGCAGCACGTTAAAGAAATCCGCGCCCATGATGTCCATCTTGTTGACGTAGATCATGCGGGGGACCTTGTAGTTATCGGCCTGACGCCACACAGTCTCAGACTGGGGCTCCACGCCGCCCTTGGCGCACAGCACGGTAACGCTGCCGTCCAGCACGCGCAGGGAACGCTCCACCTCGACGGTGAAGTCCACGTGGCCCGGGGTGTCGATGATGTTGATGCGGGTGGGCTTGAACTGGTTTTTGGAACCAGACCAATAGCAGGTAGTCGCAGCAGAAGTGATGGTAATACCACGCTCCTGCTCCTGGGCCATCCAGTCCATGGTGGCCGTGCCATCATGGGTTTCACCGATCTTATAGTTCACGCCGGTATAGAACAAGATACGTTCAGTCGTCGTTGTCTTGCCTGCGTCGATGTGAGCCATAATGCCGATATTTCTGGTATTTTCGAGGGCTGTTTTTCTCGGCATACTGTTTCTCCTAACTTACCAGCGGAAATGGGCAAAGGCCTTGTTTGCCTCGGCGGCCTTATGCACTTCCTCACGCTTTTTCACGGCAGCGCCGGTGCTGTTTGCGGCGTCCATAATCTCACCTGCAAGGCGATCAGCCATGGTGCGCTCGCTGCGGGCGCGGGAGTAAGCAGTCAGCCAGCGCAGACCCAGGGTCTGACGACGGGCGGGGCGAACTTCCATGGGGACCTGATAGTTGGCGCCGCCAACGCGACGCGCCTTGACTTCCAAACTGGGCATAATGTTTTCCATAGCCTGGGAAAACACTTCAACGGGGTCCTTCTCGGTCTTTTCCTTGATCTGATCAAAGGCCGCGTAGACCACCTTCTGTGCCACACCCTTCTTGCCATCCAGCATGACGCTGTTGACAAGCTTCGTTACCAGAACGGAGCCGTATACGGGGTCGGCCAGAACTTCTCTCTTGGGAACATTACCTCTTCTGGGCACTATGCTTCCCTCCTTCATAATAATTCTATGATCTCATAGGTACTCAAAAGGCGTATTGCAGCCTTCCGTGAATGCCTGCCAAAGAGGCCGATCTATATAAACCTATTCGGCAAAGCTTTCAATTGGTTGTCCTTACTTGGACTTGGGACGCTTGGCGCCGTATTTGGAACGAGACTGCATACGGCCGTTGACGCCCTGGGTATCCAGAGTGCCGCGAATGATGTGATAACGGACGCCGGGAAGGTCCTTCACACGGCCGCCGCGGATCATGACGACGGAGTGCTCCTGCAGGGAGTGACCCACGCCGGGGATATAAGCGGTGACCTCATAGCCGTTGGTCAGACGCACACGGGCAATCTTACGCAGAGCGGAGTTAGGCTTCTTAGGGGTCGCAGTTCTCACGGCGGTGCAGACGCCTCTCTTCTGGGGAGACGGCAGGTCGGTGGACTTGGTCTTCAGGGTGTTCAGACCGAACTGCAGAGCGGGAGAAGTGGACTTGTAGGAAACCTTTTCTCTTCCTTTACGGACCAGCTGGTTAAAAGTAGGCATTGATTTTCTCCTTTCTCTCATAATTTGGCAGCCGCTTTAGACGGACAGCCTTTATTTTTTGCAGAAAACCGTAAGGTTATTCCCAAAAAAACAAAATTATTCCGTCAGCACCGCCACCACCGACGCACCGACGGTAATGTGGCAGGCCTGACCCATCTGCGCCATCGTGAAAGTCCCCTCCACCGGAATCCCGGCGGCGTGGCAGCTTTCGGCAACAGGATCGACAACGGCCGGATCGGCGTCGCAGGCAAGGTACACCCGCTTCGCACGACCCTCCCGGATCGCCTTGCGGGACTGCTTCACGCCGATGACCTTCTTCTGGGAAGCAAGCTCCGTGATCACGGGAAAATCCTCCTGGTTTGCATGGCGAAATTCGCAGAATATATCCGCGCGATTTAGAATTATAGCATTGTTTTCTGCATCCGTCAAGTGGTGCCGGGAAAGAAAATTCTGCTTTTCTCCATATGGTGGAAACTTTTTCAGCTTTTCCACGTCTATACTATATATTAAATGATAAAGGGAGGACTCCGCCATGCGCCGACGACTGCTTTTGACCTCCGCGGTTTTGTGCCTGCTCCTGCTTTTGAGTGCCTGTAAAACCGCCCCGAAGCCGCCCCAGGAGACGTCCCAGGAGACGTCCCAGGAAACGGAGACGCTGGAGACGCTCTGCGGTGAGGACTATCAGACCTATCTCGCAGATACCATTCTCATGCAGATGGGAAACCGGATGGAAAAGACGCCGGAGGTCCGTTACTTCCCCATTGAGGAAAACGCGCCGCTGACGGACTATGCCGCTATCGACGAAACCACCGCCTTCCATGTGAATGAGAAGGGCAACGTCGTGATCACCTTCCCCGCCGGGACGGTGACCGACGAGGCCAACGGTGAGCAGTCCTTCATTGTCGCCCGCCCATAAAAATTGCAGAAAAGGGCCGTGGAGTATCCACGGCCCTTTTTTTTCGTCACAGCGCAGGGTTACGCTTCCTCAAAAACGGGGAGCTCCTCGCTCTCGCTGCTCACCGCATCCGGCACCAGCTTTTTGGCAAAATTGTGGTATGCCTGCAAACCCGTACCGGCAGGGATCAGCTTGCCGATGATGACGTTTTCCTTCAATCCCACCAGATGGTCCGCCTTGCCCTTGATGGCCGCCTCGGTGAGAACCTTGGTGGTCTCCTGGAAGGAGGCGGCGGAGAGGAAGGAGTCCGTTGCGAGGGACGCCTTGGTAATACCCATCAGCAGCTGGGTACCGGCGGCGTGACGCAGCAGCTCGCCGTTTTCCTGCCGCTCTCCGGCGGCATTGCGGCGGTTGATCTCCTCGTTGGCGTCGTCCAGCTCCAGAACGTCCACCATGGAGCCGTCCAGCAGATTGGTGTCGCCGGCATCCTCCAGACGGACCTTGCGCATCATCTGACGGACGATGACTTCGATATGCTTATCGTTGATATCAACGCCCTGCTGGCGATACACGCGCAAAACTTCCTGAATGAGGTAGTTGTACACCGCGTCAGCGCCCCGGATGCGAAGGACCTCATGGGGGTTCAGCGCGCCGTAGGTCAGCTGGGTGCCGGCCACGACGGTATCGCCGTCCCGCACCTGCAAGCCGGTGTGAGGCACCGCATAGGAGCGGGTATCGCCGTCCTCGGCGGTAATGATGATGTTCAGGAGGCTGCCCTTGGTGGTCTCCTCGAACTTGACCTTGCCGCCGATCTCCGCCAGCGTGGCCATCCGCTTGGGCTTGCGGGCCTCGAACAGTTCCTCGACTCGGGGAAGGCCCTGGGTAATATCTCCGCCGGCCAGACCGCCGGTATGGAAGGTACGCATGGTCAGCTGGGTGCCGGGTTCGCCGATGGACTGTGCGGCAATGATGCCGACGGCCTCGCCGGGACCCACGGGCTTGGAGGTGGCCAGGTTCATGCCGTAGCACTTGGCGCAAACGCCGCTGTGGGCTTTGCAGGTCAGAACGGTCCGGATCATGACCACGGGCTTGCTGTTCTCCTGCGCGGGATCGTAGGCGCAGTTGTCGCCCTCGCGGTAATTCTTCTGGACCCACTTGCGTGTCTCCAAAAGTTTGGCGTCCTTCTCGTCCATCATTTCGCTGCCCGAAACCAGCACCTCGCCGGTCTCGGGGTCCACCACGTCGCCTACCAGGAAGCGGCCGCGGAGCCGGTCAGAGAACTTTTCGATGACCTGACCGTTCTCGCTGATCTCGGAGACCTTGATACCGTGGGAAACATGGCAGTCCTCTTCCCGAATGATGACGTCCTGAGAGACGTCCACCATGCGGCGGGTCAGATAGCCGGAGTCGGCGGTACGCAGAGCGGTATCCGCCAGACCCTTTCGGGCGCCTCTGGAGGAAATGAAGTATTCCAGTGCGGTCAGACCCTCGCGGTAGTTGGCCTTGATGGGGATTTCGATGGTCTTACCGGCGGTGTTGGCGATCAATCCGCGCATACCGGCCAGCTGACGGATCTGCTTCATGGAGCCACGGGCGCCGGAGTCCGCCATCATGAAGATGGGGTTGTAGCGGTCCAGGTTCTTTTGCAGCGCGTCGGAGACCTCGTTGGTGGTCTTTTCCCAGACCTGCACCACCTGCTTATAGCGCTCGTGGTCGGTCATAAAGCCCATCTTGTACTGATTTTCGATATCCAGCACGGTCTGCTCGGAGGCGGCAACCATCTCGTACTTCTCGGGCGGGATGGTCATGTCCGCGATGGAGACGGTGATGGCGGCGCGGGTGGAATATTTGTAGCCGGTGGCCTTGATCGCGTCCAGCACCTCGGCAGCCACGGTGAAGCCGTGCTTGTTGATGGTTTTGTCGACGATCTTGCCCAGCTGCTTTTTGCCGCAGGTCTCGGTGATTTCGTAATCACAGATGCGGGCGGGATTGCTGCGATCCACGAAGCCCAGATCCTGCGGGATATTCTGGTTGAAGATAATGCGGCCCGGCGTGATCTCCACCACGCGGGTATACTCCTTGCCGTCCACCACGCGGGTGACGCGGACCAGGATGGGGCAGTGAGGCCCGATGACATGCGCGTTGTAAGCCATCAGCGCCTCCGCCTCATTGGCGTAAACGTGCAGGGGCTTGTAGGTGGCGATCTTCTTGCCCTCCGCCGCGGCAGCTTCGTTGGCAGCGAGGAATTCGTCGGCGTCCACCACAGACGCCGCGGGCAGGCCGGTCTCGCCGGGATCCTCGCACCAAATGGTCTCCGCGCCCTTTTCCGCCTTGCCCATGCGGTCCATGGTCAGGTAGTAGGCGCCCAGCACCATGTCCTGTGTGGGAACGGTGACGGGGCCGCCGTCCTGCGGGCGGAGGAGGTTGTTGGCGGAGAGCATCAGGATACGGGCCTCCGCCTGCGCCTCGGCACTGAGGGGTACGTGAATTGCCATCTGATCGCCGTCGAAGTCGGCGTTGAAGGCGGTGCAGTTGAGGGGATGCAGCTTCAGCGCGCGGCCGTCCACCAGCACCGGCTCGAAGGCCTGAATGCCAAGGCGGTGCAGCGTGGGTGCGCGGTTGAGCATGACGGGATGGTCCTTGATGATGACGTCCAGCGCGTCCCAGACCTCCGTCTCCCCCTTATCCACCATTTTCTTGGCGGACTTGATGTTGTTGGCGGAGCCGTCCTCCACCAGCTTCTTCATGATGAAGGGGCGAAACAGCTCCACCGCCATCTCCTTGGGCACGCCGCACTGATAGATCTTCAGCTCGGGGCCGACCACGATCACGCTTCGGCCGGAGTAGTCCACGCGCTTGCCCAGCAGGTTCTGACGGAAACGGCCCTGCTTACCCTTGAGCAGGTCGGAAAGAGACTTGAGGGCCCGGTTGTTGGCGCCGGTGACGGCGCGGCCACGGCGGCCGTTGTCGATCAAGGCGTCCACGGCCTCTTGCAGCATCCGCTTTTCATTGCGGACGATGATGTCGGGGGCGTTGAGCTGCAGCAGCCGCTTGAGACGGTTGTTGCGGTTGATGACCCGGCGGTAGAGGTCGTTGAGGTCGGAGGTCGCAAAGCGGCCGCCGTCCAGCTGCACCATGGGGCGCAGGTCGGGCGGGATGACCGGCAGAACGTCGATGACCATCCACTCGGGCTTGTTGCCGGAAAGGCGGAAGGCGTCCACCACCTCCAGCCGCTTGACGATCCGGGCCTTTTTCTGGCCGGAGGCGTCCTTCAGCTCCGCATGGAGCTGGGCGCTGAGCGCTTCCAGATCCACGTCGTGGAGGAGCTTTTTGACCGCCTCGGCGCCCATACCGGCCTGAAAGTCCTCTTCATACTTTTCCCGGTAGTCCCGGTATTCCTTCTCGGAGAGGATCTGATTGCGCATCAGCGGGGTCTCGCCGGGATCGGTGACGATATAGTTTGCAAAGTACAAAACCTTCTCCAGAATGCGGGGGCTGATGTCCAGCAGCAGACCCATCCGGGAGGGGATGCCCTTAAAATACCAGATGTGGGAGACGGGAGTCGCCAGCTCGATGTGGCCCATGCGCTCCCGGCGGACCTTGGCGCGGGTGACTTCCACGCCGCAGCGGTCGCAGACCTTGCCCTTGTAGCGGATCTTCTTGTACTTGCCGCAGTGGCATTCCCAGTCCTTGGTAGGCCCAAAAATGCGCTCGCAGTACAGACCGTCCTTCTCGGGCTTGAGGGTGCGGTAGTTGATGGTCTCGGGCTTTTTCACTTCGCCGTAGGACCAGATCAGGATCTGCTCCGGGGAGGCCATGCCGATTTTGATTGCGTCAAAGGCAATGTTATTGCCGCTATTGTTATCAGTCATAGTGCGTTTTCCTCCTTCAATGATTCAGAATAGGGTGTTTGACGAACGGGCTGATTCTGAATCATTCGTCGTCGAAGTCAGCGTCAATTTCCGTGCCAATATCCGCGCCGGCATCCTCCGGTGCTTCCTCAATGTCAAAGCCGGACTCCTGCAGCTCGGTCTCTTCCACAAGAGCATGGTGGCGGTCGTCGTCGGCGTCCATCCGGGCCAGATTAAAGGTGTCCAGCGCATCCTCGTTCTCCTTGAGCTCGATGATGTTGCCGTCCTTATCCAGCACCTCGATATCCAGACACAGTGCCTGAAGCTCCTTCACCAAAACCTTGAAGGATTCCGGCACGCCGGGCTGGGGCACGTTGTGGCCCTTGACGATGGCCTCGTACGTGCTGACACGGCCCGTGACATCGTCGGACTTCACCGTCAAAATCTCCTGCAGGGTATATGCCGCGCCGTAAGCCTCCAGCGCCCAAACTTCCATCTCGCCGAAGCGCTGGCCGCCAAACTGGGCCTTGCCGCCCAGAGGCTGCTGCGTGACCAGAGAGTAGGGGCCGGTGGAACGGGCGTGGATCTTATCGTCAACCAGATGATGCAGCTTCAGGAAGTACACATAGCCCACGGTGACGCGGTTGTCAAAGGGCTCGCCGGTGCGGCCGTCGTACAGCACGCTCTTTCCCTCGGGGTCCAGACCGGCCTCCTCCAGCATGAGCTTGATGTCCTCTTCCCGGGCGCCGTCGAAGATGGGGGTGGCCACCTTGCAGCCCAGCGCGTGGGCGGCGTAGCCCAGATGGACCTCCAGCACCTGTCCGATGTTCATACGGGAAGGCACGCCCAGAGGGTTCAGCACGATGTCCAGCGGCGTACCGTCGGGCAGGAAGGGCATATCCTCCTGGGGCAGCACGCGGGAGACAACGCCCTTGTTGCCGTGGCGGCCTGCCATCTTATCGCCCACCTGAATCTTGCGGCGCTGGGCAATATACACGCGAACCACCATGTTCACGCCGGGCCCCAGCTCATCGCCGTTTTCACGGGTAAAGACCTTGGTATCCAGCACGATGCCGCTCTCGCCGTGGGGCACCTTCAGCGAGGTGTCCCGGACTTCCCGGGCCTTCTCGCCGAAAATGGCGCGCAGCAGGCGCTCTTCCGCGGTGAGGTCCGTCTCGCCCTTGGGCGTGACCTTACCCACCAGAATGTCGCCGGACTTGACCTCCGCGCCCACGCGGATGATGCCGTTTTCGTCCAGATCCTTCAAGGCGTCCTCGCCCACGTTGGGGATATCCCGGGTGATCTCCTCGGGGCCCAGCTTGGTGTCCCGGGCGTCCAGCTCGAACTCCTCGATATGGATGGAGGTATACAGGTCCTCCCGCACCAGACGCTCGTTCAAAAGGACGGCGTCCTCGTAGTTGTAGCCTTCCCAGGTCATGAAGCCGACAAGGATGTTGCGGCCAAGCGCGATCTCGCCCTGCTCGGTGGCGGGTCCGTCCGCCAGAACGGTGGGGTCCTCCCACTCGCCCTTTTCATTGATCCGCTTGCCGTGCACCCGCTCGCCCACGTCCACAATGGGGCGCTGGTTGATGCAGGTGGTGTGGTTGGAACGGATATACTTGGTCAGCTTATAGTCCTTCGTCTCGCCGCTGTCGTATTTGATCGTGACATGGCGGGCATCCACCGCGGAGACCACGCCCTCGCCCTCGGCCAGAACCACGATCTCGGAATCGATGCAGATCTTATGCTCCATGCCGGTGCCCACGATGGGGGCCTCGGGCCGCAGCAGAGGCACTGCCTGACGCTGCATGTTGGCGCCCATCAGGGCGCGGTTCGCGTCGTCGTTTGGCAGGAAGGGAATCATGGCGGTGGCGATGGAGACCATCATGCGGGGAGAGACGTCGATATAATCCACCATCTCCTGGTCCACTTCCACGATCTCGTCCCGGTGCCGGGCAATGATACGGGTGTTGATGAGACAGCCGTTCTCGTCCAAAGGCTCGGCGGCCTGACCGACGATAAAGTTGTCCTCCTCGTCGGCGGTCATATAGGTAATATCCATGGCGACCTTGCCGGTCTCTTTGTCCACGCCGCGGTAAGGCGCCTCAATGAATCCGTATTCGTTGATGCGGGCATAGGTGGAAAGATAGGAGATCAGGCCGATGTTGGGACCTTCCGGCGTCTCGATGGGGCACATCCGGCCATAGTGGCTGTAATGCACGTCTCGCACTTCCATGTTGGCGCGCTCGCGGGAGAGGCCGCCGGGGCCCAGGGCGGAAAGACGCCGCTTGTGAGTCAGCTCTGCCAGAGGGTTGGTCTGGTCCATGAACTGGCTCAGGGGGCTGGAGCCGAAGAACTCCTTGATGGCGGCGGTGACAGGGCGGATATTGATGAGGCTCTGGGGGGTGACGATATCCATATCCTGAATGGTCATGCGCTCGCGGATGACCCGCTCCATCCGGCTAAAGCCGATGCGGAACTGGTTTTGCAGCAGCTCGCCCACGCAGCGCAGACGACGGTTGCCCAGATGGTCGATATCGTCCTTCACGGACACGCCGCGGGCAAGGCCGTTCATATAGTTCACGGAGGTGAGAATGTCGTCCACGATGATGTGCTTGGGCACCAGATCATCCTTGTGGAGCTTGATCTGCTCTTTCAGCTCCTCGCCGGAATACTGGGACAACAGCTCCTGCAGCACCTCATAGCGGACCCGCTCCTTGATGCCGCACTCGCTCAGCGGGTCGAAGTCCACATAGTGCTTCAAGTCGCACATTTTATTGGAGATGACGCGCAGAGGCTCGCCGTCGGACTCGATGGTGACTTCGCTCACGCCCACTGCGTCCAGCAGCCGGGCATCCTCTTTGGAGAGAACGTGGCCATCTTCAAACAGAATCTCGCCGGTGGCAGGGTCCGCCACGGGATAAACCAGCTGATAGCCGGTGATCCGCTGCCACAGGGACAGCTTCTTATTGAACTTGTAGCGGCCGACGACGGACAGGTCGTACCGCCGCGGATCGAAAAACAGATTCCGCATCAAAGCTTCGGAGGCCTCCACCGTGGGGGGCTCGCCGGGACGCAGCTTGCGGTAAATTTCCAGCATGGCGTCCTCGTAGTTCTTGCAGGGGTCTTTTTCCAGCGTCGCCACGATCCGGGGATCGTCGCCGAAGCGGTCCAGAATCTCCGCGTCGGTCTTGAGACCCAGCGCGCGGATCAGGCAGGTCACCGGCAGCTTGCGGTTTTTATCGATACGGACCCAAAACACCTCGTTGGTGTCGGTCTCATACTCCAGCCATGCGCCCCGGTAGGGGATCACGGTGGCGGAGAGGATCGGCAGGTCCGTCTTGAGGTCGGTATCCTTGCCGTAATAAACGCCGGGGCTGCGGACGATCTGAGAGACCACCACGCGCTCGGCGCCATTGATGACGAAGGTGCCGGCATGGGTCATGAGCGGGAAATCGCCCATGAAGATCTCCTGCTCCTTGATCTCCTCGGTCTCCTTGTTCCGCAGGCGAACCTTTACCTTCAGCGGAGCGGCATACGTGGCGTCCCGGGCTTTGCACTCCTCCACGTCGTACTTGGGCGCTTCATCCATCTTGTAGTCGATGAAGGTCAGCTCCAGGTTGCCCTGATAGTCCGTGATCGCGCCGACGTCGTCAAAGACCTCCCGCAGACCGATTTCCAAAAACTCCTGGTAAGATGTCTTCTGGATCTCCAGAAGATTCGGCATGGGGACGACTTCCTCATACTGGGCAAAGTTCTTACGAAGGGTCTTTCCGTAAAGCTTGTCTTTGGCCATCTTCTCATTCACCTTTCTTCTGCCGTCCCCGTCCTGTCCGGCGGAGGCGGCAAGTCATTTCTTTCAAGCAGCATGGCAGGACACACGAGGGAGCGTTGTTAAAACGTTTGTTTCCTGCTCTTGCATTGTCATGGGAAATATGCTATCTTGTACGTAGCTAATAAAGAATGGCGTTCTATTTCCATCATCATATAAGCGATTTATTCTACCACAGATCTCATGCTGTGTCAAGGAAAATTATCCAACAGCCGACCAAATGGTCGGCTGTTTTGCGCAAAAAGGGCCGGCTGTACCATACAGCCGGCCCTTTTTATCCCTTTGCGGATTTTTCGCCCGTTCTTGGCAGCTCCCCGGTATTTGCGCTCAGTCCCGCACGCCGGCAACCGCCTGAATCTCAAAAAGAAACTTCGGCGCCGTGAAATTGACCTCTGTGACGCTGCGGGTGGTGGGGACTCCCTCTCCCAGAAAGTACTCGTCAAAAATCTGGTTCATCAGGGCAAAGTCCTCGCGGTGCGCCAGAAAGCAGTCGCAGTGCAGCACCATGTCCATGCCGCTGCCGCCGGATTCCAGCGTATTCTTCAAGCTTTCAAAACAGCCGCGAATCTGCTCCTCCGGCGTGGTGGGCATGGTGCCGTCGCTCCTTGTGGCGGAGTGGGCGGTGGTAAAAATCAGGTCTCCGTAGCGGATCGCGCGGGACCACTTGGTTTTCAATGTCTCCCCTTTGGGAACAATTTGAATTTTTTCAGGTGCCATTGTCATTGCCTCCATATAAAATCTTTAACTTGCCGGTTGGGCCTGCCGCTGATGATATAAATAGGACCACAAAGCCCCGCAGACAATCAGCGCAGCTCCCAGCACAGTGGACGCGGTAAGCGCTTCTCCCAGCAGGAAATATCCCAATACGGCAGAAAACAAAATGCCGGAATAATCATAAATGCTGACCTCGGACGCAGGGGCCTTTTGATAGGCGTAGGTAAGACTGATCTGCCCTGCCGCGCCAAAGATTCCAATCAGAATCAAGATCATAAGATCCCGCCACGAAGGGATTACAAAGGCGGGAATCATCAGGATACCGGCGGCAGCCGTACTGAATAGGGAGAAATGGAAAATAACGGTCAGCGGATTTACGTGTCCTTTGCAAAAGGCGATCATGGTGTAGGCAAGGCCGCTGCTCACCGCTGTCAAAAAGGCCAGGAGCAGCGGCAAAAAGTTAGACTCAAAGGAAGGGCGCATGGCCACAAAGGCCCCCGCCAAACACAGCAGAATGACCGGAACCTGCACTTTGGAGATCTTCTCTTTTAAGAAGATCATCGCAAACACGCTCACCCAAATGGCAGACGTCCTGTTCAGCAGCGCCACGTCTGCCTGCCGGGCGCCCGCACTGGCATAGAACAGCATCACCACACCGACAAATCCCAAAAAGGACCGTGCAAACAGCGGCAGGCGATACGCACGCGGTCCCATCAGCGGCAGGCGGTTTCGCCGCAGCAGCACAAACGTCACAAAGAGGCTGAACAGATTGCGGAAAAAGACCTGCTGCATGGTTCCCACATGGGTGGCGGAAATCTTGACCACCACCTGCATCAGGGAAAAGGATAGCGCGGAGAGCAGCATCAACGCCACCGCCTGTTTTCTCTCTTTCATCTCTTTACCGGGCCCTCTGCGGCCCACGCTCCTCAATATCGGTTGTGCCCCACAATTTCCGCAAGCGTCTTTCGGCTCTTGCGCTCCTGCGTGCCGTCATGATACCCCAGCGGAATCATGGTGACGACCCGCGTCTGCGCCGGTATGCCCAGCACGTCCTTCACCGCCTCCGCGTCAAACGCTCCCAGCCAGCAGGTCCCAAGGCCCTGCTCGTACGCTTCCAGCATCATATAGGCGCCGCACAGCGCCGCGTCGATGGGGTAGTTTTTTTCCCCGCAGGGCATCGTAAACTCGGTCTCCGCCGTGGCACACAAAACAAGGACCACCGGCGCCTGTTCGATCATCGGCTGCGCGCCGGCCTTTTCCCGGAGCAGACGCTTCACCGCCGGATCGTCCACAACGATAAAACGGCGGTATTGGTGGTTAAAGGCGGACGGCGCCAGTCTGCCGGCCTCAAGCACCTTCTCCAGTTTTTCCGGCTCCACCGCTTTTGGCAGATAGCTCTTTACGCTCTGACGCCCCTTCAGGGCTTCCATGACTTCCATGAAACGCTTCCTTTCCCAGCGGCGCAAGGTCCTGCCCGGCAAGTGCCCGGCAGGACCTTGCGCCGTTTTCAGCAGTTTCTGTTTCCTGCGCAATTTGCTCAGGCGCGATGATCCTCGATCAGGGTGGCTCCCTTCAAGATGGAACCCACGCAGCGCTGGTAGACGGAAAGCCAGCCGGTTTTCGGCTCCAGCTTCAGCTCGGCCCGGGCCATGCGCTCCGCCAGCTCCTCGTCGGAAAGCTCAATGTTCAGCTCCCGCTTTTCAATGTCGTAATTCACAAAGTCCCCGTCCTGCACGGCGCACAACGGTCCCCGCAGAGCGGCTTCGGGAGAGGCATAGCCAAAGCAGGCCCCGGACGCCGCGCCGGAAAGGCGACCGTCCGTCACCGTCGCCACATCGTCCTTGAGGTGACTACCCTTCAAAGCCGTGGTAAACGCATAGGAGGTATGGGGTCCCGCCTTGACGCCCTGATAGAGGATGAACACCACGTTGCCGGCCTGAATCCGGCCGTCCCGCAGCGCCGCGATGGCCTCGTCCTGATTGTAGAACACCTTGGCGGTGCCCCGGAACTTATGCAGCTTGGCAGGTACCGCGGACTGCTTGATGAACGCGCCCTGCGGCACCAGATTGCCCTTGCAGAGAATCAGGCCGCCGTCGCTGTCCAGCGGCGCCGCCAGCGAGTGGATCACCTGCGCATTGCGGGTAACGCGGCCCTCAATGTTCTCCGCCAGCGTTTTCCCCGTGACTGTCATGCCGGCAAGGTCCAGCTTTCCGCACAGTTCGTTGAGCAGGGCGGAAAGTCCGCCGGCAGCCTCGAAGTCCGCCATGCAGCACTTCCCGTTGGGACGAATGCCGATCAGCAGCGGCACCTCGCAGCTAGCCTCGGCATAAATTGCGCTGCAATCCATGTCCAGGCAGGCCTCGGTGGCCACAGCGGGGATGTGGATAATGGTGTTGGAGGAGCCGCCGATGGCCATGCAGACCCGAATGGCATTCACGATGGCCTTTTCCGTGATGATGTCCCGTGGCCGGATGTTCTTCTCCCACAGCTCCATCACCTTGCGACCCGCATCCCGGCTCAGATTGATTAGCGTGCCGGAAATCGCCGCCATGGTGGCGTTTCCCGTCAGGGACATGCCGATGGTCTCGGTCAGCAGGCTCATGGTGTTGGCTGTGCCCATCATGCCGCAGGCGCCCTTGCAGGGCGCGCACACATGGATCAGCTCATCGAACTTTTCCTTGGTCATGGCGCCCTCTTCCACCTTGGAGATGCTGGCGCCCACGTCGATAAAGTCCACATGCTCGCCGTCCAGATAGGGCGTTTCCATGTAGCCGCCGGTGACGATGACCGTGGGGATATTTACCCGGCCCGCCGCCATCAGCATGGCGGGGACCACCTTGTCGCAGGTGCCGATGAGCACCATGGCGTCCAGATGATGGGCCTTGGCGTTGAGCTCGATCTCGTTGACCAGCAGATCCCGGGAGGGCAGCACGTAGTCGCCCCCGCCCACGCAGTCGCACAGGTTCACGCCGTAAAACAAAAACGGCAGGCCGCCCTTTTCGATGATTCCCTCCCGCACGGCGTCCGCCAGCTGACGCTGGTGGATGTGGCCGGGATTGATCTCGTTCCAGGTGTTCATAATGCCCACGCGGGGCTTTTCGATATCCGCGTCGTTATAGCCAAGGCCGTAGAAAAACGCCCGCGTCCCCTGCCAGTCCAGCGTCATGCGATCCTCCAGATCGCTGTTGATTTTCCTTTTTACTTCACTCATATCAATGAATCCTCTCTTTTTCTTTGCCGCATTGCGCCAGCTCGGCTTTTCTGGCTCTTCTCTCGGTGACAACCAAAAACACCAGAACCGCCACGCCCAGCAAATCTGTGATATGCTCCGGCACAATGCAGAAAATGCCCGCCGTAAACGCCAAGCACCGTTTCCACATCACCATCGGGCGGAGCAGATAGCCCTCCAGCCCCACCGCCACCAGATAAACGCCAATGATGGCGGTAAAGATGCAGGCGGTGGTATTGACCACGTCGATCTCATTGAGCAGCATACTGGGCTCATAGACAAACACGTAGGGAATCAGGAAGGCCGGGATCGCCATTTTAAACGCCACCCAGCCCGTTCGCGATGGATTGCTGCCCGCAATCGCGGCGGCTGCATAGGACGGCACGGCGACCGGCGGTGTGATACAGGCCAGAATTCCGAAATAGAAGCAGAAGAAATGGGCCGTCAGGGTGGGGATGCCCAGCTTCACGAGTACCGGAGCCGCCACCGTCGCCAAAACGATATACACCGCAACAGTAGGCATTCCCATGCCCATGATGATGGACATGATCATCACCAGAATCAGCGTCAAAAGCAGATTGCCCTGGGAGATCTCCAGAATATAGTTGCCCAGCACGTTTCCAACGCCGGTAAGCGTCGTAACGCCGATGATCATGCCCACGCAGGCGCAGGACACACCGAAGGACACCGTTTTCTTGCCGCCGTCCACAAAGGCGTTGGCAACCTGTCTGGGGGACATTCTGGTTTCCTTTTTCAAAGGAGAAATCACAATCACCAGAAGAATCCCGATCAGGGCGGCAAAGGAGATGGTATACTGCCGGATAATCAGATAAATGACCGCCACAAAGGGGATCAGCAGATGGCCCCGGGACCTCATGGCCGCCTTGGCGTCCGGCAGCTGCTCTTTGGGCATTCCCACAAGACCCAGCTTTTTGCTGCGCAGGTCCACCGTGATAAACACGCTCATATAATATAGGAACCCGGGGATCAAACCTGCCAGCATGATTTTGGAATAAGGAATTCCGATGTATTCCGCCATGATAAAGCAGGCCGCGCCCATAACCGGCGGAATCAGCTGGCCGCCGGTGGATGCGCATGCCTCCACCGCCCCGGCGAATTCCGCCGGATACCCGCACTTTTTCATCAAGGGGATGGTGAAGGTGCCGGTTCCCACCACATTGGCCGCCGCGGCGCCGGAAATGGTTCCGAAAGCCGCGCTGGAAACCACAGCCACCTTGGCAGGACCTCCGGTAGACCGTCCCGTCAGCGCCAGCGCAATTTCCTGAATAAAATCACCCATACCGCATTCCTGCAAAAGGGCGCTAAACAGGACGAACAGGGAAACGTAGGTCGCCGCCGTGCCCAGAGGACTGCCAAAAATCCCCTCCGGAATCATGAACATATGGTCGGCCATCCGGGTCAGTCCCCCGGCTTTGGTTTGAAACATGCCGGGCATGTAGTTGCCAAAATACGCGTAGACCAGAAAGACCAGCGTCACCAGCGACAGCGCGGGACTGACCAGCCGCCGGGTGCCTTCCAGCACCAGAATTGCCAGAATCACGAACACAAACTGGTCCGTGGAGTTGGAAATTCCAAACCGCATCAGAATGGCTTCATAGTTGACATAGGCATACAGGCAGCACCCCAGAGAGGCCGCCGCAAACAGATAGTCATACCAAGCCACGCCCTTTTCACTGTGCTTGCTGAAGGCGGGATAGACCAGAAACAAAATCACCATGGCGCACAGCAGATACAAGGAGCGCTGCTGCATGGCGGGCAGCTGCCCAAACGCAGCCGTATATACCAGAAACAAAGAGATGAACAGGGAAAACACATTAACAATATAAGAGACCACCTTGGTCAGCGCTCTCGTATTGTCCTCCCGGGAATACTCCCGCAGGATCTCGTCCGCCTTTTCCGCACAATCTTCCCCAGGAGCGACACCGGAGGCCGAAGCCTCCGGTTTTTCTGTCGCCGCAGCGGTTCCTTTGTGGAAAAGGCCCTTTTTCTCGCGATTCATAGGCCCCTCCTTATGCGTCATTCGCAGCTCTTACAAAATGCCTTGCTCCTGATAGTACTTCAAAGCGCCGGGATGGATGGGCATATCGGCAATGTCCTTCACCGCGTCGATGGTCAAATTCGCCACAGCTGCGTGCAGGGTGTTCAGATCCTCAATATTTTCCCACATGTACTTCGTCAGCTCATAGACCAGTTCATCGCTCAAATCCCCACTGCAGCAAAAATATGTACCGGTGGCAAAGGTGGGCAGCTCCTCCGTCTGATTCTTATAGGTATCCGCGGGAATCACAGAGGGATAGTAGGACGGATAGCTGTGACCGTTGGTTTCGCACATGGTATCGATGGTGGACTTCTCCAGAGGAATCAGGTATGCCTTGTCGGCATTGGTCAGCTCCACAAAGATGGAGAACGGCAGCTGCGTCAAGGCAATGGCGCCATCGGCGTGGCCATCCTTCATCGTCTCCGCGCCCTCGTTGCTGCCCAGATACAGCGGCTCAAAGTCTTCAAACGTCATCCCCATGGCGCCATAGAGGGTTTCCGCAATTGCCAGATCGCCGGAACCGGGGCCGCCGACGATCAGCTTTTTACCCCGCAGGTCCGCCTCGGACTTGATTCCCTTGCCGACAAACTGCTGGAAGATCGCGCTGTACAGCGGCGCGATGATTTTCAGATTCTCGTTGGCGCCGGTCTCCTTGAAGGAGTCGGTGCCATCCGCAGCCTGAACGAACACGCTCTGTCCGACGATACCGAAGTCGCAGGTACCGTTTTCCATAAACATGACGTTCTGCACGCCGCCGGTGGTAGCCGTGGCAGAGAACTGGCCAAACACCTTGCCATCATTAAAAAACTGAGTGAATACCGCGCCCATGGCGTTAAAGGTGCCTCCGGTGGCGCCGCCGCCAATGGCATACAGGGCGCTCTCGTCCAGATTGCTGTCGCTCTTTGCGGGTTCTTCCTTTTGGGTGTTTTCAGCTGGCTTCTCCGGGGCCGGGGCTTCCTGCTTGGACCCGCCGCAGGCTGTCATGGTCATCATCATGGCCACAGCCAAAAGCATGGATAGGAACTTCTTCATAATTTCACCCTCCGTTTTTTAGTACCTCTTTTTTATTTCATTCAGCGGTGCACACGCCGCTGGAATGAGCCGCTCAGGAAATCAGTTCGTAAATCTCCTCCAGTGTCTTTCCGGCCAGTCCCAATTTTTCCGCCGTGCGGCCCTCCTTCCGGAAATCGCGTCCGCAGACGATGCTACTGATCTCAATAAAGGCATCCATCACGGGCGTTTCCACGCCCAGCATACGGCCAATGGAGGAAAGCGGCACCAGGCCGCACACGGTATCCTCCACAAGAAAGCGGTGCTTCAAATTCATGGGGCTTTTCAGTCCCCTGTACGCGTTGTTGTGCTGAAGGAGATCATAAAGGTCCTCCTGCTCCAATCCGTAAATCTTTTGCAGGGTCTTTACCAGGGACGGAACCTCCAGCCCAAGCGCACGGCACACGCGCAACCGTTCTGCGTCACAGGCGGAAACCAGCCGGGCAACGCTGGGGGTAATGCCCTCCATATAATAATCGTAGCCCTGCCCCATGTCCGTGTTGGTAATATTCATCAGGCTGGGAATGGGATGCAGCATGGCGCCGCCGCCTTCAAAGCCGGTCTCCAAAATATTTTTTGCCGCGGTCAGATTTGGAAAGACAGGTCCCAGCGCCTCCATCACGCGCTTTACGTCCCCGGCGGGAATCGTAGCCACCTCCACTTTGTTTTTCACCCCGGACTGGAAGGTTTGCCCCACCTCGGCGGTGCGGCAGGCGTACATCAAATCCCCGGTCTCTCCGATGACGACATCCGCGCGGCAGCCATGGACCTCCCGGATGATGTGACGGACTTCCAGCGCGCCGCCCACATGTCCCGGGTTCAGCAAAAAGATTTGCCCGTCCCGCAGATACGGCGCGCAAAGATTCGCAATTTCACGGTGGGCGTCCGTGGTGGTCGTCACCATGATGACATCCACATCCGCCACCGCCGCGGCAATGTCGGCCGTGACCAGCTGCGGAAAGCCTTCACAGGCGAACTTGCCCGTAACCGTGATCTTTCCCAGCTCATTGAGACGCGCGATTTTCTCTCTGTCGTTATCATAGAGCTTCACAGAATACCCGCCGCTACTGAGAACGGCCGCCATCGTCTGGCCACCCGCCCCGGCTCCCAAAACCGCGAATTTTAGCTGCTCCATCCCATCGCCTCCATTTTCACTTGTGCGTATATGCGAACAACTTCGTATATAAGAACGTAATTTCATTTTATATCAAAACAAAAAAATGTCAACAAGTTTTCAATTTTTTGTGAAATCTGGCAAAAATGTGTTGCCGTTTTTTACATTGCGTGTTATGGTAGAAAAAAGAAACCATAAACTGCTCGCTTTATTTAGGAGGGTTCCAATCATGGCCCAAGTATCTCATCGGTCCACATCCCGCGTTCTGGATATTTTCGATTTGCTCTCCACCACCACGGAGGGGTTTACGCTGACAGAGATTGCGCAGGCGCTGGAATCTCCCAAAAGCAGCCTTCTGCCAATTCTGCAAACCATGGCCGCCCGCAGCTATATCGATCTGGACTATCACACCAATCGCTATACCATCGGGATCAATCTGTTTTACGCCTCCTCCATCTACCGCAATAAGATTTCCATGAATAAGTTCATCGACATGGAGATGCGGCAGCTGACGCACCGCATGGAGGAATCCTGCTGTCTGGGTACTCTGGAGGAGGATCATGTGCTCTTTCTCCACCGGACGGACCCCCCCGACTCCGTATGCTGTTACAAGTCGCCCGGGCGAACGGAGCTGGCCTGTCTTGGCGCAATCGGGAAGTGCCTTTTGTGCGACTTTAAGCTGAGCGAACTGACAGAATTGTTTTTCAAAGACGGCGGGCAGCTGCCGCCGCAGTTGAATCTCTACCGGGCCCATATTCAAATGGAGGAAACCCGCCTCACAAATATCGCCTATGAGTACGGCGAGGTGGAACCCGGCATCCAATGCGTGGCCGCGCCGATTCGCTTTCAGGACAAGGTGGTGGCCTCCATCGGCGTTATTCTGCCTTCCTTCCGGGTGAATCCGGAAAAGGCGATGACCGCCTCCAAGGCGCTGCCCATTTCCGTTCAGAAAATTGAGAACGTTCTCTCCACCATGGACGTTGATCTGCACGAGGTCTTTTCCCTCAACGGTTTTAAAAATCTGTAAGGGAACGCGCCTCTTGCCCCAGGGAGTAAAAAAAGGAGCCAGCTTGACAGCTGGCTCCTTTTTTGGTCTTTTCAGTTATACAGTTCCTCGTCGGCATAATCGTCATATTCAGAGCCGAACTTCTGGCGCAGGCGCTTCTTCATTCCACAGCAGCCGACGCTTAAATCGTGCCAGCCGCCAATCAGCAGGCAGACAAAAGCAGCGAATGCCAGACTGGCGCCAACAATTTTCATTACCATACGTGCCGTTTTGCTCATGGAAAATTCCTCCTTTGGATAATTGACAATCCACGAAAGTATCTTACACCATTTCCACAGGTTTTACAACTGTTTTCCTTTATAATTATTCCAACAGGGATCCTGCCGCCCCTCACTTCCGACGATGCTTGGCGGTCTTTTTGTCAATTGTCAGGATTTCTCCTTCCGGCTCGTAGACAACTTTGATATAGGCGGACACTTTTTTGGCCCCGGCGCGAATCGCCACGTGCTGGCACTCCTTCGCCACCTCCATCAAGCGGTCGTAATCGTCTCCCTCGATGGTCGTTTCAAATGGGCCGACTTCATAAGGAAGGCCTGTGCTTTGGATGTAGGCGATGACCTCATCCACGATCCGGATCAGCTCCTCGTCGCTCTCCACCGCTGGCAGTGTTTGAATTGCGATACTTGCCCTCATCTTTCCTCCCTGTCCCCTTTCATCTTCGGCTTTTGATGCGCTCAGCGCCCTTGGCGCCGTCTTTCCGAAGCTGACGGTTCTTGCGCCGCAGCAAAAGCGCCTTCACGCCGGTTCCGCCCAGAGGCGCCGTCTGTTCCACGGAAAGGCCGGTCTTTTTTTGCATAAAGTCCCGAAACTCGTTCACCTTTTTCGGCTGCAGCGCAGCTTTGGGCACCAGATAACCGGACTGCCGATTCAGGAAAAAGCAAAAATACGCCCCATCCTCAAAAAAGGCGTAGACATCCCGATAGCCCACGGTCAACTCCTGATTGCCGCAGCGCAGCTTGATCTCTTCCGGTTCAAAGGTGTAGAAGGTCTCCGGATAATTCCCCTTGGCCATCCGGATCATCTTTTCCCCGTTTCTCCGGGCGGGCAGCCCCAGACTGACCAGCATCCAGCAGGCCGCAAACACCAGCAGCATGGAAAGCGCGGAATTCAGTCCCCCAAACACGCCGCAAAAAAACGCAGCCAGGGCCAGCACAATGGCGCCGCCCTTTCTCCCGCCGCAAAACGCATCGTATTGAATTTTCGATAATCGCAGGAACGTTTCCTCCGAGTGCTGAATACTGGCCGCATAGCGCATAGCCGAACCTCCGCTCGCACAGCTGACTTTTCGTGATACGGCAGGCAGCATCTTGCGCTGTCCATATCGGCGTCATGAATTTATTTTACTATTCTATACACAAACTTTTTTAAAGTCAATTCATGCCGCGGTAATCTTGACCCTTTTCTCCCCAGTTGATATACTATTTTATGCGCAATTCAATGAAACGGAGCATTTGCTCCCGTCAGGAGGAATCTATGATGTTTGAATCCTTGAAAGGCAAAACTGTTCTCATTACCGGTTCCGGTGCGGGGATCGGCGCGGTAGCCGCGGAAAAGTTTGCACAGTTGGGCGCCTGCGTTGTCTTGAATTCCCTTTCTGACTCTGCCGAAAAAGTCTGTCAAAGGCTGCTGGAGGCAGGATATTCCTGCATGTCCGTCCGAGCGGACGTCTCCACCCAGGCAGGCGCGGAGCTGCTGGTCTCCTCCGCGCTGGAGCGCTTTGGCAAAATCGACGTGCTCATCAACAACGCCGGCATCGTGCCCGGCGGCAGCGTGGAGCAAAACACGGAGGACGAGTGGGATCACGTCATGGCGGTCAATGCCAAGAGCGTATTCCTCATGAGTCGGCTGTGCCTGCCCCATCTGCGCAAGGTAAAAGGCTCCATCATCAACACCACCTCCATCGTGGCGGTCAAGGGCGTGCGCAACCGGGCGATATACAGCGCCTCCAAGGGCGCCGTGCTGTCGCTGTCGCTGTCCATGGCTGCGGAATACATTTCCGAAGGTATCCGGGTAAACTGTGTCTGCCCCGGCACCGTCTATACGCCCTCCCTCCAGGATCGGATTAACCACTCCCCCGATCCCGATGCCGCGCTGCAAGCGTTTATCGGCCGCCAGCCGCTGGGCCGTCTGGGCAAACCGGAGGAGATCGCCACTGCAATGGTCGCCATCGCCTCGGAGGAACTGGGCTTTTTGTGCGGTCAAAACGTCATCGTGGACGGCGGCATGAGTCTCTGAGCGCCGGAATCAAAGCGCCGGGAACAGCAGCGCCCCCCGCGCCTTTTCATCGAAGGCCCGGCGCATCAGCGAGAGCAGCGCCCGGTCCGGCGTCGTGTCGTCCAGCTCGTTTTTCCAGTGGTAAAAGACCTCCTGCAGCGTCTCCAGCGTGTCGGCATACGTCTCCTGCTGCAAAAAGGGAGAGGAGCAAAGCGCGTCGATCAGCGCGCTCAGAATTCCCCCGCCAAACTCCACCCGTCCGGTGTCCCGCAGCGCGTGGGACCGCCCCACCGCCAGCGCCTCCGCCTGCTCCCGGGAAAGGGACAGGCCAAATCGCGCGGTTCGCGCATTGCAGTCCACCACGCTTTGTATCGTCTCCTTCAGCCCATGGGCCTCCCATGCGGACAGTTCTTCCATGAAACCACCTCCAACCGCAGACTACACCCTCGCGCCGCGCCGAACAAGACTTGAATTTTTGCCCGTTTCGTGGTAATATAGCATCAAGAATTTTATGGTTTTTTTAGGACGATCCGTTCCCTTCCGGGACGGACCGTCCTTTTCCTTTCCGCCGCAGATCTTTTTCCTTTGTTTTTTCGGTACTTCTATCCATTTTTCTTGCGCCTTTTCCCTTTTCTTAATGGATTTCCGCAATCTGTTTACAATTTTTTAACTGCCATCTCTATTTACTTTTGCAAGTTGGCAGTGTATAATAGCACCATCAACAACAGGGAGGTACTATGCATGCAGCAAACCGTCGTCCCGTCTCAGTATCTGCAAATCGCGCTGGATCTGGCCGGGCGCATCGCAAGAGGGGAGCTGCCGGAGGGAAGCCGTATTTACGGCCGTTCCGTCATGGCGTCCGAGTATAACGTGTCCCCGGAGACCATTCGCCGGGCGCTGCGGCTTCTCTCGGACATGAAGGTGGTGGAGGTAAAGCCTCAAAGCGGGGCCGTGGTCCTCTCCGCGGACAGTGCCCGGCGGTACATGGAAAATTTTGAGGAGAGCACCGACAGCCGCGCGCTGCGCAGTCAGCTCAAAGGGCAGATGGCGGAATACGCGGAGCTGAACCGCCGCATGGCGGAAACCGTCACCGCGCTCATCAAAAGCCGGGAGACCTTTTCCGCCGCCAACGAACCCTTCCCGAATTACGAAGTCCCCGTGCCCAAGGATTCCCCCCTGATTGGAAAAAGCATCGGCGCGCTGAAATTCTGGCAGTCCACAGGCGGCACCATTGTCGCCATCCGGCGGGGGCAGACCGTGATTCTCTCCCCCGGTCCCTACGCGGAGTTGTACGCCGGCGACACGATCGTTCTGGTAGGCAGTCCATCCGCCGCAGAGGCCGCCCACAGGCTTGTGACAGCAAAGGAGGTTTTATGATCCAATTTGAACACATCTGCAAAAGCTACGGGAAAACGCCCATCCTCAAGGATTTGAACTTCACCATCGAGGACGGGCAGTTCGTGGTCCTCATCGGCCCTTCCGGCTGCGGAAAGACCACCACCATGAAAATGATTAACCGCCTGCTGGAGCCGGACTCCGGCACGGTGTCCATCGACGGGGCGAACATCCGCTCCTCCGACAAGGTGGAGTTGCGCCGTCACATCGGTTACGTCATCCAGCAGATCGGCCTCTTCCCCAACATGACGGTGGCCCAGAACATCTGCGTGGTGCCAAAGCTTTTGAAGTACAATAAGACCCAGTGCGACGAGATCGTGCGGGACCTTTTGAAGCTGGTTAACATGGAACAGCACGCGGACAAATACCCCACGGAGCTCTCCGGCGGTCAGCAGCAGCGCATCGGCGTTTTGCGGGCGCTGGCGGCCTCGCCCCCCATCGTGCTGATGGATGAGCCCTTCGGCGCACTGGACCCCCAAACCCGGGAGGTCTTGCAGGACGAGGTGAAAAGTCTCCAGCAAAAGCTGAATAAAACCATCGTGTTCGTCACCCACGACATGGGCGAGGCGCTGAAGCTGGCGGACGTCATCATCTTTATGGACGGCGGCGAGATCGTGCAGATGGCCTCTCCAGAGGAAATGCTGGAGAACCCCGCCACGGACCGGGTGCGAAAATTCTTAGGCAAGCATTCAACAGACGCGCCGGGGCCGTCCAAGGTGGAAAGCTTCATGCGCACCAACGTTCTCACGGTCCGGAAGGACCGGGGCGTTTTGGAATGTGCCGAGCGCATGGCCCGGGGCAGCGTGGACACCCTTCTTGTCACCGACGAAAAAGGTCACTACGCGGGCACCATCTCCATCGGTGACATCCGCCACTGGGGGCAGGGGCTTGCGAATATCGAGCCGCTGATCCGTCAGACCGCCCGGACCGCCCAGGTGGGCGACAACGCCAAGGAGAGCTTCGATTACCTTCTGGACTCTGGCGCAAACTACGTGGTGGTCCTGAACGACGAGGGAACCATCGCGGGGATCGTAACCAAGACCAGCGTGGCGCGGTCGGTGGCGGAAAATCTCTGGGGGGATGCGAAATGAGAGGCCTTCTGGATACTTACGGCGCGCTGCTGGTCAAAGCCGTCGGCGTTCACACGGTGTATGTGCTGGTCTCCGTGGCCATCGGCTTTGCGCTGGGGCTGGCGTTTGGCGTGCTGCTGTCCCGCATTCCCAATTGGTCGGGCGTAATTTTGCCGGTCATCTCCGTGTTTCAGACCATCCCGGGGCTGGTGTTCATCGGCCTGCTCTTTTTATGGCTGGGCATGGTGCCCGCCACGGTCATCATCGCCCTGTCCATCTACGCCATGTTCCCGGTGCTGAAAAATACCTACGCGGGGATTCTCAGCGTGGAGCGCAAATACGTGGAAGCCGCGCTGGGCTGTGGTATGTCCCCCTTTCAGGTGCTTTTGAAGGTGGAGCTGCCGCTGGCCATGCCCACCATCATCGCCGGTCTCCGCATGGCCGCCGTCTACACCGTCTCCTGGGCGGTGCTGGCCGCCATGATCGGTCTGGGCGGTCTTGGCAACTTTGTCTATCAGGGCACGTCCTCCAACAACAACACGCTGATCCTGCTGGGCGCCATCCCCGCAGCCATCCTTGCCATCGCCATCGGCGCGGTGATTGACCTTCTGCAAAAGAAGGTGACGCCCCGGGGTCTCCAAAAGGAGGTGGGCGGATGAGCTGGGCCATCGTTTGCGAGCACCTTTTCATCGTGCTGGCCGCCGGTATCCTCTCCATTTCCATCGGTCTGCCGCTGGGGATTCTCGCCTATGTCTATCCCAAGGCCCGGGGGATCATATTGCGGGTGGTGGACCTGCTGCAAACCATTCCCTCCCTTGCGCTGCTGGGCATCATCATGGTGTTTCTGGGGGCCGGTAAGGTCACCGTCATTCTCGGCATCACCCTGTATTCCCTGCTGCCCATCGTGCGCAACACCTGCCTCGGTCTCGATCAGGTGGACCCCGGTGTAAAGGAAGCCGCCCGGGGCATGGGCATGAGCCGGACCTACCGGGTTTTGCGGGTGGAATTCCCCCTCGCCTTCCCCACGGTGTTCACCGGCATCCGCATCGCGGTGGTGAACGCCATCGGCACCGCTGTGTTCGCGGCCTTCGTGGGCGGCGGCGGTCTTGGCGGCATGATTAACCGCGGCATCCGCATTCAGGATATGACCCTCATCCTCTCCGGCACCGGCGCGCTGATGGTCATTGCCGTGGTGCTGGACCTGCTGATGGGCTTCTTCGAGCGGCAGATGCGCAAAAACAAGGGCGGCTCCCGGAGCATGTGGATTCCGGTGGGAGCCATTTTGCTGGCCTTTTGCCTGCTGCTCCCCTACGGCGTGGGAAAAAGCGGCGGGGCCGACGAGCTGATGCTCTACGACGGCGACTACTCCGAAACCCAGATCATGCACCACATGGTAAAGCTGCTGGTGGAGGAGCGGACGGACCTCACCGTTACCATTCAGGACCAGATGTCGCAGGTGAACAATTTCAAATCCCTCATCGGAAACGACCACACCTGCGATCTCATGATCTCCTACGACGGCACGCTGCTGACCACCTTTTTGCAGCTGGACACCGCCGACGTGCCGGAGGGCCTTTCCATCTATGACTTTGCAGACCAGACGGCGGGTGAGCGGTACGGCCTGCGGATGCTGGAGAAGCTGGGCTTTGACAACACCTACGCCATCGCCGTGCCCCAAGCCGTTGCGGACCAATACGGCCTTGAGACGGTCAGCGATCTTCTTCCCATTGCCGATCAGCTGGTATTCGGCGCGGAGCACGAGTTCTTCACCCAGGAGGGCAGCATGAAATTCGGACCCTTCACGGAATTTTACGGTCTGAAATTCAAGGACGAGGTGTCCGTGGACGTGAGTCTCAAATACGCCGCAGCGGAAAAGGGCAGCTTCGACGTGACGGAGGTCTATGCCACCGACGGGTTGAACCGCAAGGCCAATTTGAAGGTGCTGGAGGACGATCGGAACTTCTTCCCCGACTACAACGGCGCGTTTTTGGTGCGAAATGACACCTTTGAAAAGTTTGCCGATACGGCCCCCGATCTGGAGGAGGTTTTGAACCTGCTCTCCGGCACCATCCGCAACGAGGATATGGTGGAAATGACCTATCAGGTGGACGTGCAGGGCCAAAGCGTGGACGACGTGGCGCGTCAGGCGCTGGTGGCAAGAGGCCTCTTGCAGGCATAAAAAGTAAGCGCTCCGAAACCGTTGGTTTCGGAGCGCTTTTCTTTGGGAACCTCCGCTTCAGGCAGAGGTTTTTTTAACTTTTCCGGAAGCGGGAGAGGAAGTCCTTGGTCTCCTGCCTTTGGGGATTGCCGAAAAGGCCGGCGGGAGAGCCCTGTTCGCAGATGACCCCCTGATTCATATACACCACCTGGCTGCTCACATCCCGGGCAAAGGCCATCTCATGGGTGACCACCAGCATGGTCATGCCCTCCCGGGCCAGCGTCTGCATCACGCTCAGCACCTCGCCCACCATCTCCGGGTCCAGCGCGGAGGTCGGCTCGTCGAACAACAGCACCTCCGGGTCCATGGCCAGCGCCCGGGCGATGGCCACCCGCTGCTTTTGTCCGCCGGAGATCTGCCGAGGCTTGGCGTTGATATATGGGGCCATGCCCACCTTCTCCAGATACTCCATGGCGTGCTCCCGGGCGGCTTCGCCGCTCTTTTTGAGCACCTTCCTCTGCCCTACGCAGCAGTTTTCCAGCACCGTCATATTATTAAAGAGGTTAAAGGACTGGAACACCATACCCACATGGGCGCGGTAGGCGGCGGCATTGACGCCCCGGCCCGCCACGTTCTCCCCATGGTAGAGGATCTCGCCGGAGGTGGGGACCTCCAGCAGATTGATGCATCGTAAAAGGGTGCTCTTTCCGGAGCCGGAAGCGCCGATGATGCTGGTCACGTCACCCTTTTCCACCGTGAAATCGATATCCCGCAGGACCTCGTGGCTGCCGAAGCTCTTGGACAGGTGGTCGACCTGCAAAATCATCTCGCCCATGTCAGCGCTCTCCTCTCGCGGTGAAATTCCTGTTTTTCAGGGGCTTCTTCAGATTCTCCCGGTGCTCTTTGCCGTACTCCTTGCTGTGCTCATCATAGTTGCTGCCCTTGTCGGGGTGGTTGTACGTGCCGGCGGTCATGGTCAGGGAATCCTGCTGCACCAGCTCATAGCTGTTGGACCCGTCCATCCGCTTTTCGATCCACCGCAGCAGGAAGGAGGCGATCAGCGTCATGGTGAGATAGCCCGCCATCTCGATGGTCGCGGAGGGGAAATAGGTGAAGGTCGCGCCGGAGACCGCCTTGTGGGCGGCAAAGAAATCGGAGAAGCCGATGATGAACATGACCGAGGTATCCTTGATATTGATGATAAAGTTATTGCCGATCTGGGGCATGATATTGCGCAAAGCCTGGGGCAGAATCACGCAGGTCTGCGTCTGGAAATGGGTCATGCCGATGGCCTTTGCCCCCTCCGTCTGCCCCGGGTCCACGGAGAGGATGCCACCCCGGACGGACTCCGCCATATACGCGCCGGTGTTGATGGACACCACCAGAATGGAGACGGCCCAGATGCTCTCAAAGCGCAGGGTGTTGTTGGTGAAATAGGGAAGGCCGTAGAAAATAAAAACGGCCTGCAAAATCATGGGCGTTCCGCGAAACACCTCGATATAGACCCGGAGAACGCCCCGCACAAGCCCCAGAAAGAACCGCTTCACGGGATGATCCGTTTTCGCGTGGGGGATGGTCTGCAAAACGCCGCAGGCAAGGCCGATGAAGCAGCCGATGGCGGTGGCGATGATTGCCAGCGCCAGTGTGCGGCCCATGCCGCTGAGATAGTTTACCTTGCCGTACTTGGCCAACAGGGTTCCCATATCCGCCGCCAACTGCCCAAATCTTGACCAGTCCATGAAATGTTCCTCGCTCCCTCAAATTTTAGGTGAAAGCCGCTCAGCCGCCGATGGGCTGCACCGCCACCGCCTTGGCCATGAGATCGTTGAAATCCTCGGCGGTCATGGCGGAGAGGACGGCATCCAGCGCGTCCTTTAAGGTAGTATTGCCCTTCATCACGGAAATACCGATGTTTACATCCTCGTCGGAAACCTGAAAATTATCGTCGGTATCGGAGAAGTCCAGCAGCTGGAAGTCCGGATAGGCCACCAGAGCGCCCTGGGCGGTGGGCATATCGGTGCACACAAAATCCACGGCACCCGTCTCCAGCGCCATCAGCATGGCGGGGGCGGACTCTGCGGCGGTCTGGACCTTCGCGCCCTCGATCTGGGGCAGGCACGTATCATACCAGATGGTGCCCAGCTGGCTGGTGCAGCTGCCGCCGGAGAGGTCGGAGATGCCCTTGGCGCCGGCGAAGGCACTGCCCTGCTTGGTCAGGCAGATGATGGAGGCGTACAGATAGGGGCCTGCAAAGTCCACCTGCTCCGCGCGCTCGGCGGTCATGGACTGACCGGCAATGACGGCGTCCACCGTGCCGGACTGGACGGCGGGGATCAGGGAATCCCAGTCAAGCCGCACCACTTCCAGCGTCCAGCCGTTGGCCTCGCAGAGCTTCTGGGCCATCATCACATCGTAGCCGTTGGCATACTCATTGGAATCCTTGATGGCCACGGCCCCGTTGGAATCGTCGGGCTGGGACCAGTTGTAGGGCGCGTAGGCGCACTCCATGGCGACGGTCAGCACGCCGTCCTCCACACCGGAGGGGGCAGTCGTTTCCCCGGAGGGAGCTGCGGTTTCCTGCTTGGAACCGCCGCAGGCGGTAAGAGACGCCATGATGGTCAACGCCATCAGCAAAGAGAGAAACTTCTTCATGATAATCACCTTTTCAAAAATATTTCCGGCGCGATCCCCGCCGGTGGGATAAAAAAATTGGCTCAACTCCAAAGTTTGTTGATGACTGCTAAAACGGGCGCGGCACAGCAAGCTCCAATTTACCCGCAATGAGGTAAATCATGGAGGTATAGCCCTTGAATGTATTGAATCCGCGAGCCTTCC
>NZ_JAQUVF010000024.1 GCF_028693505.1 Oscillibacter sp. | reverse complement strand
GGCCCTATCCGCTGGGGGCGTGTGCACCCTGCGCGGCCTGCCTGTAAGCGCAGCAAGGCGGTGCCAAATATGGGCCTTTGAGCCATGGCGCATGAAGAAGTGGTGAGCAGGGCACCCGCCGACAGAGGGACAATGGAGAGCAATGAAACAAGGCGGCAGTGATGGAGTTCATCACTGCCGCCTTGTGTGTGCGTTTGAAATACGGTACTTGATGGGTGCAATTTGTGTTTCTGCGGAAAATTTGCGAGTGTGAGAGCAGCTTAGGCTGCGTCTTTCGCGTCCTCCAGCGTCAGGTAGGAGCCGGAGTCCATGTCCGCTATGAAATCGTTGCAAATAATGGCCTTGCCGGTGAGATCATCAATGTTTTCCAGCACCTCTGCGTCGGAGGGATTGTTGTAAACACCATCCGAGCAGATCAGGTGGATGGTTTCCGCCTTTCCGCCGCCGCCGCCTCGCTGAAATACAATTTCGTGTGCGCCGTTGGTTATGGTGTCGCTGATGATGATGGGGGCGCGAAACATGGTGAAGGTTTGAGAGACGGCCATTCCCGCGTAGGGCAGAAGCCACAGCGCGGAGTCGCCGCTGGTGCCGCTGGTGTAGGGTCCCATGACGATGGCAAAAATTTCGTCCGTTCCGTCGCCGTTCAGGTCCACATAGTTGTAATAGTATTTCGTCTGTGCCCACTCCTCTTCGGGAATTTGATATTCATCAACAATTGCCTTGGCAAGTTCGGGGAGGGGCTTTGTTTCAGACAGCAGTTGTTCGACGCCTGCGGGTAAAGACGCTGCAAACGTATTTTGCGGTGCTTCCGGGGGAGTGGTGGGTTCCTCCTGCGCAGGCGGCTCCGTTTGTGTGGGAGGCGCAGCCTGCGGCTTTGCCCCGCAGCCGCTGAGTAAGGCGGCAATCAGCGTGGCGCTGATGAGGAGTGTTTGCTTTTTCATAGAGAGTTCCTTCTTTCTTATCATAAGTCTATTCACGCATTTCATTCTGCGGGAATTTGATCGGTGCTGCCGCTTGCAGGGAAAAGCCCCAGGGAGACTCCGAATTTTGCCTCAAGACCAGCCTGCGCCGCTTCCGCCTGGGCCTGAGAATGATAGTTTCCAAGAGCCACGAAGTATTTTCCGTCTTGCGTGCGGACCTGCGTGGCGCCTTCCCACGCGAGACGGTCCGTCAAGGCGGCAAGATCGCTTCCAAGCGGCATGGCCTTGCTGCGGAGATAATAGACAGTTTGCGGCGCGGTTGCTTCCGCCTTTGAAAATTCCAGAACCAAAGTGCCCGGGGTTTCATATTCGCTGATGGCGCAGTCATAGCCGTTTTTCAAAACGATGGTAATACCCTGATCGGAGGCGGTGGAATATTGATTCGGATAGGCTTCCGCGACGCCTTCCATTGATGTGAACAGGTTCAGCAGCTGCTCGGTAGGCTCTTCCCCGATCTCATGCAGCCGGAGGACCACGCGGGAAGGCGCCAGCCTGCGCTTTGCAGAGTACGGCGGGACCGGCATGGCCTCCCCCTTGGGAGACGTAAACTGGAGTGCAACGGTACTGCCCTCCGCGTCGCCCTGGACGGATACCAGCGCGGAAGGGACCTGGCCGCCCGACCCGATCCGAAGAATGCGAACCATCTCTCTGAGAACGGGGATCTCCAAGGCCCCGGCGTAAAGCGGCGTCACATTTGCGCACACCAGCAGTAAAAGCAGGACTGTGGCGGCGCTGGACGCCCATCGCCGCATTGCGCGCCTTCGAGTCCCGCGGCGAAGCCCTTTTTCAATCACCTGCTCCAAGGGATCGTCCGGTACGGGAATTTGATCGTAATAGTGATGCTTGAACGTTTCCATACGCTCACTCCTTTCGTGCGGAGAGTTGATGATTTAATTTTTTGAGAATTCGGTACAGGCGCGATTTTACAGTGGCTTCCGGGAGATTCAGAATTTCCGCCATCTCTCGAAAGGAACGCTCTTCAAAAAACCGCAGAATGACATAGGTCCGCTCACTGCCGCCCAGCGTGTCCAGCGCCTGATAGAGGTCAATGGATTCCTCCGGCGTCAATCCGGCCTCCGTTGCAGGAAGGGATTCCGGCAGCTCCTCGTTGTTTTCCGGGCGAAGGGCGTGCTTTCGCAGGTGGCTCAGCGCGGTATGAATGACGATTCGCGTCATCCAAGTGTCAAAAAACTCCACTTGGCGAAGCTGATGCAGGGCCTCAAGGCCCTTGCAGACAGCTTCGCCCACGATGTCCAGCGCATCCTGCTCGTTTTTTACATAGCAGAATGCGGTTCGATACAAGCGGCTGCGGCTGCTTTGAATTCGCTGTGCATATTCGGTTTTACTGATGGCCATAGGCAGGGGCTCCTTTAAAAAATAAAGCGCTTCAACCATTAGACGTGCGGCGAAGCCGTTTGGATGGCCGCAACACGTATTTTCTCAAAAAAATTTGCGCTGTATTCAAATATGCGCGTAAAAAATGCAGAGGGGCAGATAGTCTGCCGCCTCTGCAACAACGTTGGCGGGAAGCTGTAAAAATTTAGTCCGAAAAGCCCATCATGCGGCTGATTTGGACAGACGTCTCTAGCAGACGGGGAAGAAGCCGCTCCATCGCCTGCGCATCCATTCTGGAAACCGGCGCGGAAATGCTGATGGCCGCAACGGGTGCGCCCGCCCAATTGCGAATGGCGGCTGCGATGCAGCGGACGCCGGGCTCGTGCTCCTCGTCGTCAATGGCGTACCCCCGGGAGCGAATGCGATCCAGCTCCTTTTGCATGTCGGAAAAATCCACAATGGTGTGCGGGGAGAAAACGGGATGCGCTTCCGTTTCCCAAATCTCCTTAACCGCTTTGGGCGGCAGCAGCGCCAGAATGCTTTTGCCCACCCCAGTGCAGTACATGGGGTTGCGCAGCCCCACGTGAGAGTCCATCCGCACAAGCTGCTGGAACGGCTCTGCCTTATAGAGATAGACGATGCCGTGCCCGTCCCGTTCCACCAGGTGCACGGCCTCCTGCGAGACGGCGGCCAGCTCGTCCAGCTGGGGCTTTGCCGACGAGAGCAGATTCCACACGCTGGAGACGCGGCTTCCGATTTCAAACGTCCGCAGGGTCAGCCGGTATTTCCCGCTGGAGGGGTCTTTCAGGGCGTAGCCGTGCTCTGCAAGCACGTTGACCAGCCGGTGGGCGGTGCTGATGTGCAGATCCGTGGCGGCAGCCAGATCGGACAAAGACAACCCCAAAGGCGCCGCAGACAATGTCTCTAAAATGCTCAGCGTGCGGTCGATGGATTGTACGGACCCTGGGGCAGTACTCATAAAATGTTCCTCGTTTTCTAAATTTTCATAATGTGATATTTTTGTTAGAATATCATACTCTGGGTCCTACCGCAACCATCAAATTGCCCAGAAAACTCACAAAAATTCCGGCAGGATAGGTTATTGACAGAATGGACAAAACGCAGTATAAAAGAGATAGAATGTCCACATTGTGATAAATAATTTCGTATTATGGAAGAGAGGGAATGTCATGCGGGAAGAGACAATCAAGCTCGTAGAGGCGGAAAAGATCATTGCCATTGTGCGGGGAGTTGGCGCGGACCAGTGCATGAAGGTGGCAGATGCCCTGTACGAGGGCGGAATTCGGTTGATGGAGATCACCTTCGATCAAAAAAATCCTGCGTCTTTTCAGGCGACGGCGGATGCAATTGCCGCCATTGGAAAGGCCTATGAGGGGCGGATGCTGGTAGGCGCCGGCACGGTCACCACGCCGGAACTGGTAGAGCTGGCCGCGTCTGCCGGCGCGAAGTATATCATTTCCCCGGATGTAAACGTGGCTGTGATTCACCGCACCCGGGAGCTGGGGCTGGTTTCCATGCCGGGCGCCATGACGCCCAGCGAGGTGATGACCGCCCATCATGCCGGTGCGGATTTTGTAAAGCTGTTTCCGGTGGGCAACCTGGGAACCGCCTATGTGAAGGCCATCCGCGCGCCCATCAGCCATGTGAAGATGCTGGCGGTGGGCGGCATCAACGAGGAGAACGTGGCCGACTTCCTGAAAGCCGGCATGCTGGGGGCCGGTGTTGGCGGCAACCTGGCCAATAAGAAGTGGATTGAGGCCGGGGAGTTCGACAAGATCACCGAAACGGCGCGCAAGCTGCTGACTGCTGTAAAAAATGCCTGAGGGCGAGAAGGAGAAAACCATGAAGAGAATCATTACATTTGGAGAGATCATGATGCGCCTGAATCCGGAGGGCTACCTCCGCTTTGTGCAGGCCGAAAAGTTTGAGGCGACCTATGCCGGCGGCGAGGCCAACGTGGCAGTTTCCCTTGCCAATTATGGGCTGGACGCCGCCTTTGTCACCAAGCTTCCCGCCCATGAGATCGGCCAATCCGCCATCAACGAGCTGCGTCGCTACGGCGTGGATACCAGCTCGATCGTGCGGGGCGGCGAGCGTCTGGGCATTTATTTCGTGGAAAAGGGCGCTTCCCAGCGCGCTTCCAAGGTCATTTATGACCGGGCCGCCTCCGCTATCTCCAAGGCGACGGCTGTGGATTTCGACTGGGAGAAGATTTTTGACGGCGCGGACTGGTTCCACTTTACCGGGATCACCCCCGCACTGGGCGGCGAAATGCCCGCCATTTGCCTCACGGCCTGCCAAGCGGCAAAGCGGCTGGGACTGACTGTCAGCTGCGATCTGAACTACCGCAAGAAGCTGTGGACCCGCGAGGAGGCCGGCAAGGTCATGGGCGAGCTGATGCCCTACGTGGACGTGTGCATCGCCAATGAAGAGGACGCCAAGGACGTGTTTGGCATCGCGGCGGAGAATACGGACCTGAACACGGGTAAAATCAGTCAGGACGGCTATATCAGCGTGGCCCGGCAGCTGACGGAGCGCTTTGGCTGCCAGAAGGTGGCAATCACGCTGCGCGGCAGCATTTCCGCGTCCGACAACGAGTGGGCGGGAATGCTGTACAGCGAGGGCAAGGCCAGCTTCTCCCCCAAATATCTGGTGCACATTGTGGACCGGGTAGGCGGCGGAGACAGCTTTGGCGGCGGCTTGATCTACGCGCTGCTGAGCGGCTACGACGATCAGAAGGCCATCAACTTTGCTGTGGCGGCGTCCTGCCTGAAGCACAGCGTCGAGCACGATTTTAACCTCATGTCCGTGTCCGAAGTGGAATCCCTGGCCGGCGGAAACGCCTCCGGCCGCGTCCAGAGATAACCGGAGAAGCGCCCCTGACGGAGAATGGGGGCGGCATAGCCCGGGGGATTTGGCTAGACATTCAAACAGCGGCTGGAATGATTTCCAGCCGCTGTTCTTTTTGATATTTGAGATTGACCACCGCCGCCAAACGCCTTTATCGCGGTGATGCCGACGCCCAGCCGCTGACAGGTCTCATACAGGGCCTGACGCAGGGGCCACCGGGTGAACCGTCAATACGTGAGCTTGCGGTTGCGGGCGGCGATGTCCCAATGCCCTGCGATTTTGCCCTGTTCCACCACGGGAACGAAGGGGTACAGGGCGGTGCTGGGGCAGATGTGAGAAGGCATCACATAAAGCTCGCTTCCCACCGGGGGAATTTCATCCTCATGCCCCGGGGCAATCTGAAAGACCCAGTGTTCCTCGCTCTGGGCCAGAGGCGCGGCAATGTCCTCCATGCCCACAATCACGCCGCGAACGCCGTTGGGGTCCGCCGCGATTCCCTTGTAGCCCAGATCCAGTGTAAAGGTATCGGGCGTGGGGCGGCTGATCACGCGGGTCATGATGACGCCTGCGGGGGTGAAGTCCATATCCCGATAGCTGGTGGAATAGCCGTAGTCGGAGAGGAAAACCGTCCCCGGAGCCAGATAGACATCGGGGTATTTGGCATAGCAGGGGAAGGTAGGCGTTCCGCCCATCACCAGATGAGAGCAGGAATAGCCGTCGGCCACCAGCCGCTCTTTCAAGGCTGTGACCTTTTCCATGATCTCGGCGGCCAGCTGGGTGCGGACGTCGTAATCGGACTGATGGATGTGACCGTCGTAGCAGTGGAACCCGTCAGGCTCCAGCCCCTCCGTGGCGGCGACGGCTTCGTAGAAGGAAATGAGCTTGTCAAAAGCCACGCCGGTGCGATTTTGTCCCACATTGACATCGGCAAGAAAATGAATTTTAGCGCCGGAGGCCACGGCGGCGGCGCCCACGTGCCTCAACTGGTCGAGATCGTCCCCAATGGACCAGAAGCGGACCTTGGGGAAGTCCCGCTGCAACGAGAGAAAACGGGAGACATTGGGACCCACCAGAGGATAGGCCAGAATGATATCCGTGGGACCGCAGGAGGCCACGACCTCCGCCTCCGCGATGGTGGCGCATTTAAACCGGGTGACGCCCTGCTCGATCAAAAGGCAGATCAGCTCCCGGGTCTTGTGGGTTTTTACATGGGGCCAGAGCCGCTGCGCTTCGCCGGCAATGGCAACAGCCTTTTTGATGTTTTCTATGATGTAGTCCTTAAAATAGAGGAGAACCGGCGTAATCAGTTCATCAGGGTGGGCAATCTGATAAATGTTGCTTTTCATAGAGAACGCTCCTTTACAACTCCTGCTTTAGTTGAAAAATGAATTCAATCTCCACTGTAATTTCACCGGGCAGCTCGATGGCGGAAATGGCGGTACGAGCGCCAACGCCATCCTCCTCGCCCCAGATGTCCGCCAGCAGGCGAGACGCGCCGTCGATGACCTTGGGCTGCATGTTAAAGCCTTCCGCACTGGCCACGAAGCCCTGCAGCTTCACGAGGCATTTGATTTGATTTAAGTCGCCCAGATAATGATCCAACACGCTCAGCGCGTTCATCACGCAGATTCGCGCCGCCTGCTGGCCCTCCTCAACGGTGCGCTGGGCGCCTACCTTGCCCACGACAATGGGGACGCCGCCTTCCGTAGCGCCCTGGCCGGAGACATACAGGATATCTCTCACCTGCTTGACAGGCTTATACAGCCCGCCGGGAGGGGGTGGAGGGGGCAATTTTAAGCCCAACTCCTCCAGTCTTGCATATACGTCCATGGTGTATCATCCTTTCGTGTTTTGCATTGCAGTACAATCATATAAGGGAGGCTCCCGAACGAACTGTGCACGGGAGCGGCCTTTGCGTATGGGAAGCTATTTGGAAGCATACCGGTTGGTGAGCACAGCGCCCGGATGGACAGTTTTATCCATCACGTCGTCCTTCACCACCACAACGCCATTCACCAGCACATAATCATAGCCGGTGGGGAACTGCATGGGATTGGTATAGGTGGCCTTGGTATCCACCTTATCCAGATCAAAGATCACGATATCCGCATCCATTCCCTCTCGGATAAGCCCCTTTTGATCCAGATGATAGACTTGTGCAGGCTGGTGGGTGATCTTGCGAATGGCATTTTCCAGCGTGAGAATCTTCTTCTCCCGGACAAAGGTGGCGAGAACTCTGGGGAACGAGGCATAGACGCGGGGATGGGGGAGTCCGCCCTCGGCATAGAGGGAATCGGAGATGATGCTGCAATAGTCCTTTTGAATAATGCGCTGGTTGTCTGCTTCGTCAGAGATAAAGTTGATCATGCCCACGTTGCAGTGCTCGTCGATCAGCAGGTCAAACGCGGCGTCATAGGGGTCCTTGCCCATCTACTCTGCCATCTGGGTAACGGTGAGACCCACGTACTGCTTGTTTTCAGGCTTACCCACGCCGGTGATCATGGTGTTTTCCCAGCCCACATTCAGCATCTGGTTCTCAAAATACTCCTGCGGCTCCTTCAAGATGGCGGTGAGTCTGGCCCGCTGGACAGGATCTGCCATGCGGGCGCAGGCGGCATCGTAACCGCCGTCCTGAAAATCGGGGGGCAGATACTGGTACAGCTGACTGGCGCCGGCGGTCCAGGGATAGGCGTCAATGGTGATGCGGGCGCCCTCGGATTGCGCGTTCTCCACGATTTCCAGCGCCTCGGTAATGAATTTGCCCCAGAAGGCCTTGCCCGTGGACTTGAAGTGGGAAAATTCCAGAGAAATGCCAAGGGCCTTAGCCACGGCAATGACTTCCCGCTGAGAGTCATGCAGCATGCGTCCCTCGCTGCGGATGTGCGTAGCCAGCGGTACATCGTAATCCCGCATGGGCTGAAGCACTTCAATAAAGGAGTTCGTATCGTACTGATTCTCGGGGGCATAGACAATGCCAAGCGTCACGCCCAGCGCGCCGGCCTCGATGGAGGCGCGGATGTGGTCCTGCGCTGTCCGGACTTGTTTTTCATTCAGCTTTCCGTTGGCAAAGCCGCTTGTCGCCATGCGCACCGCGCCGTTGCCCACGCAGCAGCCCACGTTGATGGGCAGGGGCTGCCTTCGAACCTGAGCAGTGTACTCGGCAAAGGTGTTGAAGGGAATCTTGGGGTCGATGCTTCCTACGATGGTGTTGAGAAAGCTGAACATTTCCGCGCGATGCGCGTCGGGGCACGGGACAATACTGAGACCGCACTGCCCGTTCACAACGCTGGTGATGCCCTGACGCACCTCCACTTCGCCATAGCCGTCCCGAAAGACGGCGGCGTCGCCATGACGGTGCATGTCAATGAAGCCGGGAGAGACATAGTGCCCCTGCGCGTCGATGATCTTACCGGCGGGTTCGTCAATGTGATCCTTAACCTGTACGATCTTGCCGTCCTTGACGGCAATTTCGCCGGGAAAGGCCTTGGCGCCGTTTCCGTCTACAATCATACCATTTTTAACAATAAGATCCAACATAAAATCCACCTCCACATAAAAATTTGCAACTTAATGGGCCTGCGGCTTCCCCAAAAACAAAAAGTCAGCGGGTATGAAAGGCGTAAACGGTGGTGCTGTGCAGGTGTTCGCCCGCATGGAGCACCGGGGAGGGGAAGGCGTAAAATCCCATTGCGTTGGGGAAAAGCTGCGTCTCCAGACACACCGCGCCATGGGGACCCATGGAGGCGCCGCCCTTTCCTGCCCGGGAGGTGAGACCGTTGGCGGTATAGACCTGCATGCCGGGAAGGTCCGTTTCCACCGTCATTTCAATTCCGGTTTCCGGACTGTACAGGCTGGCGGCCGGGCTTACATCGAGGACAAAGTTGTGGTCGCAGCCGCCGAAGGCGCGCAGCAGGGGATCGTCGCAATCCAGCGCGGCGGCAAGGGGACGGCTTGTCCTAAAATCAAGGGCGGTCCCCGCCACGGGAAGAAAGCGCCCGGTGGGCAGGCAGTGGGCGTCGCTTTCCGTGATGCGGTGAGAAGAAACCTGCAGCTGCTGTTCCGAGACGCACCCGCCGCCCGAGAGGTTAAAATAGCTGTGATTGGTCAGGCACACCGGCGTGTCCTGATCGGCGTCGGCGTCATAGACGATTTCCAGCGCGTTTTCCTCCGTCAGGCGAAACGTCACCTGCACATGGAGATTCCCCGGATACCCTTCCTCCCCGTTTGGAGAAAGCCGGGAAAAACAAAGCGCGTCCTCCCCCTGCGGCGCGGCGTGCCACAAGTACTTGTCAAAGCCCTTCCACCCGCCGTGCAGGTGGTTTTCCCCGTCGTTTTTTGCCAGAGGATAACACTTGCCATGCATTTGGAAGGCAGCCCCGCCGATGCGGTTGCACACCCGCCCGATGGTGGCGCCCAGATATCCGTCGCCGCGCTCGTATTCGGAGAGCGTGTCGTATCCCAGCACCACGTCTGTAAAGCTGCCCTGCCTGTCGGGCATGCGAAGAGCCTGTATGGTGGCGCCGTAATCCAAGAGTGTGACGGACGCGCCGGCACGGTTGGTCAGGCAAAAGGCCGTGACAGGCGCGCCCGCCTGTGTGGTTCCGAAAGGAATCTGCGTGAGAGCCATAGAGAAAACCTCCTCATTGAACATACTACCACTGGCGGCAATGCTATACCGGGTACCGCCCCTTCAAGGGGCGGTACCCGGCGTTTATTTGTGGAATGGCGTTACCATTCGGCCACGGAGCCGTCCTTGTGACGCCAAACGGGGTTTTTCCAGCTGTGGGGCGTTTTGGCTTCCTCCAAAACCAGCTCCCGGTTGACCTCCACGCCGAGACCGGGGAGCTTGGGCAGGCGCACCATGCCATCGACGAAGGCAAAATCGTCCCTGTTCTTCACGTAGTCCAGAACGCTTTTCCCTACATTATAATGAATGCCGATGCTCTGCTCCTGGATGGCGGCATTGTAGCAGGTGGCGTCCACGTTCAGGCAGGAGGCCAGCGCAATGGGACCCAGCGGGCAGTGGGGTGCCAGCGCGATATCGTAGGCCTCCGCCATGGCGGCAATCTTTTTTACCTCGGTGAGGCCGCCAGCGTGGGACAAATCGGGCTGGATGATGTCCACGCCGCCGATTTCAAAGAGGCGCTTAAAGTCCCACCGGGTGAACAGCCGCTCGCCGGTGGCAATGGGAATGTTGCACGCGGCGGCAATTTCGGGGAAATACTCCATGTTTTCGCACAGAACCGGCTCCTCAATAAACATGGGGTCAAACTGCTCCAGCTTTTTTGCCAGCACCTTGGCCATGGGCTTATGGACCCGGCCGTGGAAATCGATGGCGATGCCGAAGTATTTGCCGCAGGATTCCCGAATGTTGGCCACCCGCTCCAGCACCTGGTCGATCTTTTCAAAGGAGTCGATGAACTGAAGCTCCTCCGTGGCATTCATTTTTACCGCGGTGAAGCCCGCGTCCATGCGCTCCTTAGCGGCCTTGCCCACGTCCGCGGGACGGTCGCCGCCGATCCAGGAGTAGACGCGCATGGAGTCCCGGCAGGGCCCGCCCATCAGCTGGTAGACAGGCGCTTGAAAGACCTTTCCCTTGATGTCCCAGAGCGCCTGGTCAATGCCGGCAATGGCGCTCATGAGAACGCCGCCTCCGCGATAGAATCCGGCGCGGTAAATTGTGCTCCAAAAATCCTCAATCCGGCAGGGGTCCTGCCCGATGAGGTAGGGCTTCATCTCCTCCACGCAGGCCTTCACGGCGTCGCAGTGCCCTTCCAGCACCGGCTCGCCCCAGCCGGTGTAGCCTTCGTCGGTCTCCATTTCCAAAAAGCACCATCTGGGGCGTACCGGATATAAATTCAAAGCAGTGATTTTCATTCAAATTCTCCTTTTCTGTCCAGTGTTATTTGACGAGATAGCCGCCGTCCACGGGAAGGATCGCGCCGCTGACATAATCGCTGGCATGGGAGGCGAGGAACAGGCAGACGCCTTTCCTGTCATCGGCAATGGCCTTTTTTCCTCAAGTGTCAAATAGCTCTATGTCTGTATCCTCCGCATATTTTTTTACTGAGATATCAGAAAAAACCCTCAGGCACGCTCCGACGCGTACACGTCCAGATAGCGGATGGCGTCCGCGAGCGTGGCACGGCAGAAGTAATGGGGGACGTTGGAAACATTCCAGCGCTTGCCGTAGACCTCGTCCACCAGCGCCTCAATGCTCGCGTCCCGGTTTTCGTCCGTCAATCCCAGATCTGCCGTGCAAACCGGCAGACCGATGTCCTTGCAGAACTCAAAAATTTCGGCAAAGCGGTCCGTGTCATTTTCAACAATCAGCTGAATCAGCGTGCAGTAGCCCACACCGGTGCCGTGGAGCAGGGGTTTGATGGGCAGCACGTGGAAGCCGGCCTGCAAGCCGTGGGCAATGGAGACGCCGGTGCACTCAAAGCCAAGCCCGGAGAGCAGCACGGTGGCCTCCACCACATCCTCGTAGGCGGGGGTGCGGAGATGGTTTCTGGCGGCGCGGATGGCGGCACGGCCCTTTTCCAGCAAAATCTCGTAGCACAGCTTTGCGGCGGCCATGCCCAGAAGGGCAGGGCGGTATTCCCCGGCGCCGGCGTTGCAGACATTGTTGTTGGCAAAGGAGGCCTCGGATTCAATGTAAGTGGCAAGGGCGTCTCCGATGCCGGAGACCATCATCCATGCCGGAGACTGCACGGTGATTTCCGTGTCAACCACCACATAGTCCGGATTCTTGGAGTGGACCATGAGACGGGGCTGCTCGTGGGGATTATTAATAATGGTGTGGGTGGAGGTGGGCGCGTCCGTGGTCAGGGCTGTGGGGACATTGATAAACGCCTTTTGGAAGGTGGCGCCCACGGCCTTGTTGATGTCGCAGGTCTGACCGCCGCCGATGCCGATAAAGGTGTCGGGAATCTGGGGCAGCGTCTTGCAGAAGGCAAGCAGCTTTTCCAGCGCTAAGTCGGAGGCGGCGCCGGAGTACTCCACGGTATAGGCCGTCATGCCCGCCTCGGCAAACAGCTGCGGAATCTTTGCCTGATATTCCGGGTAGAAGAATGTGTCGATGATGGCAAGGGCGGTCTTTCCGTAGTGACCTGCAAAAATGGGGAGATTTTTCAACTCACCCGGCCCCTGAATGTATCTGGAGGGGGATTGAAAGGCGCGGGATTCCTTTGCTTTTCCGCTGGGCATAAGAGTACCTCCTGTAATATAAAATAAGGAGAAATCAGTAAAATCGGGTAGAGGACGCACCCGCTGCGGGACAAGTCGAAGGGGAGCGGGTTCCCCCCGGAGCGCCGGGCAGCCGGGGGAATGGTTGGTTCGAGTATACAGCAGATGGAAACCGTTTTCAACATCTGAAATTTCTTTTGAACATTTTCAGCAAAATAACAAGCACGAGCGTGTTTCGTGCACATTTTGGATAGTTTTGCGCCGCCGTGAGACGCGCGTTTTTTTACCGAAACAAAGAGGCTTTGTGAAATATCCGCAAAAAGCGGAGGCAATTATTCGGCAGGCTGCGCTATTGACGAAGCGGGGAAGAGGGCATATAGTAAAAAATGCAGAGAGCGGGGGAGGGTGCTTTGACCCGGGGACTGCTCACGGATTCTATACAGAAAGTACGGGGTGAGTGACATGCAGTATCATCATGTAGCATATGAACAGCTGGAAAAGTTCTGTCGCGAAGTTTTCAAAGGGTATCACTTTACAGACGAGGAGAGCCGGCAGATCACGGACGTCCTGCTGGCGGCGGACCTTTCCGGAATCGAGTCCCACGGCATCCAAAGACTGATTCGGTATCATCAGGAGATCACCGGCGGTCTTGTCAAACTGGACGCGAAGCCGGAAGTCGTATTTGAAACGCCGCTGTCCGCGGTGATCGAGGGCAATGACTGCATGGGGCAGCTTCTGGGCGTCAAGGCGATGGAAATGGCCATCGCAAAGGCCAAGGAGCACGGATTCGGCATGATTACGGTCCGAAACTCCAACCATTACGGCATTGCGGGGTACTATGCAAAGATGGCGGTCAAGGAGGACATGATCGGCATGTGCATGACCAACACGGAGGCCATCATGGTGCCGACCTTTGGCCGTCAGGCGATGCTGGGCACGAACCCCATCGCCTTTGCCATGCCCGCGGACCCCGTTCCCTTTTCCTTCGACGCGGCCACCACGGTGGTGCCCCGGGGAAAGCTGGAGGTCTATGTCAAGCGCGGCAACGGATTGCCGGAGGGCTGGGCGCTGGACGAGACGGGCCACGACAGCACGGACCCGGAGCGGGTGCTCAAGAATATTATCGCCAAGGCCGGCGGCGGCATTTTGCCGCTGGGCGGCTCCGGAGAAAAGACCTCCGGCTATAAAGGCTATGGCTTTGCCATGCTCTGCGAGATCTGCACCGCCATCCTCTCCGGCGGAACGACCTCCAACTACATTTATAAGACGCCCGGCCGGGCCAACATCGCTCAGTGCTTCCTTGCACTGGATTACGGGATGTTCGGCGATAAGAAAGCCATCCGGGATGCGCTGGACACCTATTTGCAGGAGGTTCGGGACTCCGCCAAGGCAGAGGGGCAGGAGCGCATCTACATCCACGGCGAAAAGTCCGCGGAGGCAAGAGCACGCGTTTTGCATGAGGGCGTCTCTTTGAACGAAAAGACTTACGACGAGATGAAGATGATTGGCGCGTATACCGGGGCGCAGGCGTATCTGCCTGCCTATCAGGACTGAGGCGCAAGCGGAAGAAAAGCCGGACGGGGGATCCCGTCCGGCTTTTTCTGCGCCCAACGCGCCTGGGGGAGATTTCATTTTTCAATGTCAGATTTCAAATCTTATCATACCTGTCTGAAAAGTAGATCGGGCAAAATGACGCAAAACCAACTTAGATTTTGAGAAAAGTCCTGAATTATAAGAGAGATAAACGATTTCCCATACACAGACGGTCTGTTTTATAGACTAAAATTACATTGTCAAAAAAGCTGCTAAGATTTTAGAAATATTTCCGAAATTTAGAAAAAAGGGAAAAGCAACCTTGCTTTTACAAATTGACCATGTTACAATGAACAAACAAGGGAAGAGCAATCAAAAAATATTTAACAAAAATGATTGCTCTAACCGATTTTTTAGTATGCAAACGTGAAATAAAATTCCACGTAGCGGAAAAATCAGAAAAGCGGCGTGGAAAGGCACGTGGGAAGTGCCGGCTTTTTTGGTGAAGTGTAAACGTTTGCAACATGTTTCATTCAAACCCCGCATAAAAATAGAGGGTCTTGAATAACACAGAAAATTTAGGAGGAAACAAAAATGAAGAAGAGAATTTTGTCCCTGATTCTGGCGTCGGTGATGCTTCTGCCTCTGGTTGCCTGCGGCGGCTCTAAGACCGACGGCGCCGCCGGCACGACCGGCACTTCCGGTGCAGCCCCCGCCAAGGCGATTCCCCTGAAGGTTGCTACGTATTATGCGGATACCCATCCCACCAGCATCGCGCTGGAAGAGGTTTTCAAGCCCATGGTGGAAGAGGCCACGGAAGGCCGCTATACGGTTGAGCTGTACGGCAACAACGCCCTGGGCGGCGAGGCCGAGTTCAACGAAGGCGTGAAGATGGGCACCATTGAGATGTGCGTCACCGGCAACATCATGGGCGACCAGTATCCCGCTTTGTATGCCGCCGACTTCCCCTGGCTGTTCGACGACGTGAAGCAGGCTTCCGAGGTCAGCAACAACCCCGAGCTGACGGCCATGTTCCAAAGCGCGTTTGACCAGTGCAATATGACCTGCCTGGGCCTGAGCATCAACGGCAACCGCTGCGTCTCCAACAACGTCCATCCCATTAATACGCTGGCCGACCTCAAGGGCATCAAGCTCCGTCTGCCCGAGGCCGCTCACTATGTGGCAAACTTCAAGGCACTGGGCGCAACCACTGTCACCATGGGTCTTTCCGAGGTGTTTACCGCTTTGCAGCAGGGCACCATCAACGGCCAGGAGAACCCCCCCACCACCCTGCTCACCAACGGCTGGTATGAGGTTCAGCCCTATCTGGCAATCACCAACCATCAAATTTCCATGAACTTCGTCAACGTGAACACCAACTTCTACAAGAGCATGTCCGAGGCGGACCAGAAGGCTTTGCAGGAGGCTGTTACCGCGTTTGTCGCCAAGCAGCTGGAGCTGTATCAGGCCGGTATGGAAGCCGACGTTGAAACCCTGAAGGAAAAGGGCGTCGAGGTCACCTATCCCGACCGCGAGGAGTTCAAGAAGGCCGGCAGCGTCGTGATCGACGACTACTGCGCAAAGTATCCTGATTTTAAGACCGCTGTGGATAAGGTTCACGAGCTGCAGGGCGCCTGATCGAAATTTAGCGAAAGCTGATTGCGGAGAAAGTAAATGAAAAAAATAGAAAATGGCCTGTGGCAGGTGATCGACTGGTTCCTGTTTATTGGAACCCTTGCGATGGTGCTGCTGATTTTCATCAACGTGGTTGGCCGGTATGTGTTCAACTTCACGTTCGTCTCCTTCGAGGAGATTTCCCGCATCCTCTTTGTTTGGGGTACGTACCTTGGTTCCACGGTGGCGATCAAGGAGAGCTCCCATATCCGGGTGGATATTATCATCAATATGATCTCTCCCATGGCAAAAAAGATTGTGGACATTATCGCAAACCTCCTGATGGACTTCATCATGGTCATTACCATTAAGGCCATGATGACGCTGGTCATGGTGAACATCGCAAACCCGTTGCCGCTGACCCGGATCCCTTACGGCGTTGTGCAGGGGATCATTCCTCTTTCCCTGCTGCTGATGCTCATCGTCAATCTCGTCAAATTGGTGGAGCTGATTAAGCTGCGGCCCGAAAAGAAAGGAGGAGAGACGGTATGATTCTGGTAATCTTCTTAATTTCGATTTTTACCTTCCTGTTTTTGGGCATTCCCGTCGCCTTCTCCATTCTGCTGACGGTTTTCACCATGGCGGAATCCTCCGGCGTGACCAGCTTTGACATTGTGCCTTCCTACTTATACAGCGGCGTGAATAACTTCGCGCTGATGGCCATTCCGTTTTTCATTCTTTGCGGCGATTTGATGAACGCCGGCAACCTGTCCAAGGGCATCGTGGATTTCTGCCGCGTGCTGCTGGGCCATATTAAGGCCGGTATCGGATATGCTGCCATTCTCGCGTGCATGATCTTTGCCGCCCTGACCGGCGCGGCTGTGGTGACGGTTTCTGCCATCGGCGGCATCATGCTTCCCCTGATGATCAAGGAAGGCTATGACCCCGCCGACTCCACGGCGTGCGTGTGCGCCGGCGCCATCACCGGACCCATCATCCCGCCCTCTCTGCCCATGGTCATTTTCGGTGTGCTCAGCGGTGTGTCCGTGACCAAAATGTTCATCGGCGGCGTGATTCCCGGCATTATCACAGGACTGATCTGCATGGTGGCGTGGTACTTCATGAACAAGAAGAGAAGCTACGCCATGCAGCCCAAGGCCACCCCCGCTCAGGTCTGGAAGGCCACCAAAACCGCATTCCCCGCACTGATGATGCCTGTCATCATGATGGGCGGCATCCTCGGCGGCATCTTCACTCCCACCGAGGCCGGTGTTGTGGCCTGCGTGTATGCGTGGTTCGTCTCTACCTTCGTCTATCGGAAGATGAACTTTAAGCTGCTCAAGAAGGTCGTCATCGGTTCGGCCAAGTCCAGCGCCGTCATCATGCTCATCGTGGCCACCTGCCAGGCACTGGCCATGGTCATCACGGTGGCGCGGATTCCCCAGGCGATTGCGGAGCTGATCAGCACCATGTCCAGCAACCCGATTGTGGTCATGTGCCTGATCAACGTGTTCGTCCTCATTGTGGGTCTGTTTATGGACGTGACCCCCGCTCTGACCATCCTGACGCCGATCTTCCTGCCCATTGCCACCAGCATCGGCATGGACCCGGTGGTGTTCGGCGTGACCATGATCTACGGCCTGGTCATCGGCCTGATTACTCCGCCCGTCGGCAACGTGCTGTACATCGGCATTGGCATTTCCAAGATCACGCTGCTGGATCTGCTGAAGCGAATTTGGCCCATGGTAATTTTGTATTTTGGCATCCTGTTCCTGATTACCTTGGTGCCGCAGCTGATTTTGTTCCTGCCAAATCTGGTTATGGGCTGATTGAGAAATCCATGCAAACACAAAAGGTCCAAAGAGTACATTCTGTTTTATAAAGTATTCGGTGGCGGAGGAATTTCCTCCGCCACCGAAGGCTGTTAAAATTTCTGATGAAAAGGTGATAAAAATGGGCGTTGTTAAGAATCTGTTACAGGACGTGGAAATCCCCAAATTTTACAAAGTTACCAATCATATGGAGGATACGCATATTGAGGACGTCGCGCAGGGTGTGCGGGATGCGTTGAAGCGGGAGGGTACGCTGGATCGGATCAAGCCGGGCAGCACCGTGTGCTTTACCGCGGCCAGCCGTGAGATCGCCAACAGTGTGCTGATTTTGCGGACCTTTGCCGAGGAGCTCAAGCGCATCGGAGCCACGCCCTATATCGTTCCGGCCATGGGCAGCCACGGCGGCGCCACGGCGGAGGGCCAGCGCGCGATTCTGGAGCATTACGGAATTACGGAAGAGGCCTGCGGCTGTGAAATTCACGCCACCATGGACACTGGCAAGGTGGGCGTTTCCGCCGAGGGTCTGGAAGTGCGGCTGGACGCGTTCGCGCTCTCCTGCGACTACATTGTTCCCGTGGCCCGGATCAAGCCCCACACTGACTTCCACGGCCCCTTTGAAAGCGGCATCATGAAGATGCTGGCCATCGGCCTTGGCAAGCAGTATGGCGCCAGCATCTGCCACATGCGCGGCTTTGACCTCATGCACATCAACGTGCCGTCCTTTGGCCGCACGGCGCTGAAAAACTGCAACATTCCCTTTGCCATCGGCCTGGTGGAAAACGCATTCCACCACACGCATACCATTCGGGCCATCCCCAATGAGTGCATTGAGACCGAAGAACCCGAGCTGCTGCTGCTGGCCAAGAGCCTGATGGCCACCATCCCCTTTGAGAAGGTGGACGTTTTGATGCTGGAGCAAATCGGCAAGGAGATCAGCGGCGACGGTATGGACCCCAACGTGGTGGGCCGGGCCTACAATTACCGGGAGAAGCCCTTCATTCATCGCATCGGTGTGCTGGACCTGTCCCCCAAGACCGGCGCCAACTTCAACGGCATCGGCAATGCGGACGCGACGACCCGCCGCATTCTGGACAAGGGCTCCTTTGAAGAGACGTATCCCAACGGCATCACCTCCATTACCGTGGAGTATATGAAAATTCCCTCCGTGATGGATAACGACAAGCTGTGCCTGCAATTCTGCATCCGCACCTGCCCCGATCTGGGGGAGCCGCTGAAGGTGCTGTGGACCAAGGATACGCTGCACATGGGCGAGTTCTATGTCTCTGAAAGCCTGCTGGGCGAGGTGGAGACCAACCCGGCCCTGACCACCGACGGCAAGATTTATGCGCCTGTATTCGATCAGGACGATAATTACACCGGCTTCAAAGCGGTGTAAAAGCGCGATTTGAAATAAAAACACCGCACGCTTTTGCGTGCGGTGTTTTTTTGATGCACAGGGAGAGAACTGCGCTTTAGTCGGGGGGAGAGTTCGCACAAAACCGGCGCTTTCAGCGGACGGGAATGCCGCAGGGGTGGGTTACCGCCGCGTCGCAGCGCTGCTCCCCCGCAATCAGGGAGTAAAAGCGATAGCCGCCGGAGAAGTTGTAGCAGGAGAAACCGTGCTGCGTCAGGATGCGGCAGGCGAGATAGCTTCGCAGTCCGCTGTGGCAGTTCACGTAAACCGGCTTGGAAGGGTCCAGCTCCTGCAAGCGCTCCCGCAGCGCATCCAGAGGAATGCATACGGCGCCGGGGAAGTGCCCCTGCCGGTATTCGCCGGGGGTCCGGACGTCCAAAAGCGTCACGCTACCATCCGTCGGGAGAGACGGCAGATCCGTCCAATGATACTGCCGGAGCAAGCCGCTGCGCAGGTTTTCAATCATAAAGCCCGCAATGTTCACGGGGTCCTTTGCGGAGGAATAGGGCGGCGCGTAGGCAAGGTCCAGCTCTTCCAGATCCGCAGAGGTCATACCGCCGCGAATCGCGGTGGCGAGGACGTCGATGCGTTTGTCCACCCCGCCGAATCCCACGATCTGCGCGCCGATGATTTTTCCGCTCTCCGGTAAAAACAGGGTTTTGATGGTGAGATTGGCGGCCCCGGGATAGTAGGCTGCGTGGGAGGAGGAATAGGTAACTACCTTGTCATACCGCATTCCCGCGGCCTTTGCGGCCTTTTCGTTTAAGCCGGTGGAGGCAACGGTCATGCCGAAGAGCTTGATGACGGAGGAGCCCTGCGCGCCCGAGTAGCGGCTCTCTCGCCCGCAGAGATTGTCTGCCGCGATGCGGCCCTGCTTGTTGGCGGGGCCGGCCAGCGCCACCAGCGCGGCGTCTCCTGTCACGGCGTTGCGAATTTCCACCGCGTCGCCCACGGCATAAATGTCCGGGTCGGAGGTTCTCATGTGTTCGTCCACCGCGATGGCGTCCCGCATGCCCAGCTTCAGCCCCGCTTCCTTGGCAAGCTGCGTCTCCGGAACCACGCCGATTGCCAGCAGGACGAGGTCTGTTTCTAAGGAACAGCCGCCGGAGAGCAGGACGCGGACCCCGTCCGGCGTATCCTCATAGCCCTGAACCGGCGTGTTCAGACGCAAATCCAGCCCCTCGCCCCGCAGATGCGCGTGTACCTGACAGGCCATGTCGTAATCCAGCGGCGGCAGGACCTGCCCACTGCGCTGCAAAAGCGTGGTGGAGATCCCAAAATGCATCAGGTTTTCCACCATCTCCAGCCCGATGAAGCCTCCGCCCACGACGACAGCCCGCCCCACGGACCGGGATTCCAGATAGGTGCGGATGCGGTAGGTATCCTCCACCGTCCGAAGGGTCATGACGCGGGGGCTGTCAATGCCCGGCAGGTCCGGGCGCACAGCCTTTGCGCCGGGGGAGAGGATGAGCTTGTCGTAGGATTCCGCGTACTCGCTGCCGTCCTCTAACCGGCGCACCCGGACGACTTTTGCCCCCCGGTCAATGGAAAGCGCCTCGTGGCGAACGCGCACGTCGATACGAAAACGCTGGCGAAAGCTTTCTGGCGTTTGCAAAGTCAGGCTGCCCTTGTCGGAAATGATTCCGCCGATGTAGTACGGCAGAGCGCAGTTGGCGTAGGAGACAAATCCGCTCCGCTCCAGAAGGACGATCTCCGCCTGCTCATCCAGCCGCCGCAGCCGGGCGGCGGCGGTGGCCCCGCCGGCCACGCCGCCGATGATGACGACTTTCATGTGGCGCCTCCTTTTTCCCTCGCACCGCGGTAATGCATGATCCCGCCAATGTTGATGGCCTCATATCCGTGACGCCGCAGCCAGTCGCAGGCTCTGGCGCTGCGGGCGCCGCTGTGACAATACACGTAAAGGGGAACGTCTTTCCCGTAAGAAATGGATGAAAGCTGATCCAGCGGCAGATTGACGCTGTGGGTCAGGTGCCCTTGGGCGTATTCCTCCGCCGTCCGCACGTCCAGCAAGACGGCGTCGTCCGCTTTTTGAAAGTCGAGTTCGCCCTGCTGAATGTCCGGCGCGGGGGCAAACCAGGAAAAAAGACTCATCGCAGCAGTTCCTCCAAATCCTTTTTGGGACGAACGCCCACTGAGGATGCCACGGCCTTTCCGTCCCGGAATAAAACCAGCATGGGGATTCCCATGACGTTGAAGGCGGCGGCCAGTTCGGGCTGCTCATCCACATTCACTTTCCCGACGGCAATTTCCGGATGCTCTGCGGCCAAATCCGCCACAATCGGGGAAAGCATCTTGCAGGGTCCGCACCAAGGCGCCCAAAAGTCCACCAATACAGGCTTTTCGCTGGTCAAAACCTCCTGAGAAAAATTTGAATTTGTAATTGTGAGCACAGACATATGAAACCCTCCTGTTTCTTCATACCGTTATGATGTCACCGCTTGGGCCGCTCTGGCGCACAATTTGCACGAAGCGCCGCTGCCACGCTTTCCCAAGCGTTTGAGCTGATGGTTGCATGATAGCAAACCGTTGCGTCAACTTCCGTGATGAAGTCACCATAGGCCTGCCGCCCCCAACGCGCCTATTGTGTGCAGGAAGGACCGCAATACGCTGCGGGGGCGCTGCTTTCCTGGCAAAGTCGAGAAAAAGCGGGGTGCTTTGTATACAAAGAGGAATATTTCTGCCGAATATTGCAAAATGGAATCGAAAAAGCAAGCGGCTCAACTGGGGAAATCCAGGAAAGTGTGCACCGGTGGAAAAGCCCCCGGCACCAAACCAGTGCGCTACTTGCACAATGCAACACTATTCGAATTGGATAAAACGCACAAAATAGGCATGGTAATTTTTAAATTAAATGTAAAAATTGTCTTGCGCGGGGTTATGCATACTGGTATAATGAGGAACATGGCTGATTGGATTTTGTGGGTGTGTTGGTATTTACTGCACCGATAAGATGACCATTCATGCTTAAATACGAAAGGGGAAGGATATGATATAAATGGGCGTAATGATTGATTCTCATGCGCATATTGGCGCTTCCTGGCTGAACAATATAAAAAATCCGTTTCCTCCTGAAAGACTGATGGAAATTTATACAGAGCTGGGGATTCAATATGCCTGTATCAGCACTTGGGATATTCTCAATGATATCCCCCGGGGAAATGAAGATGCTTACAGCGTCAGCCGGAAGGACCCCCGCTTTATTCCGTATGTAGTCTGCTGCCCGTTGCAGGAATCCGAGTCGGTCGGGCAAATCAAGAAATACGTAGGAGACTGCGGATTTAAGGGCATCAAAATGCATCCCACCATCAACGGATACAGAGTGGACTCCTTAAAGATTATGGAGCCTGTGATGAAGCTGGCGGCGGAGTACAATGTCCCCATCATGTTCCACGGGGAGCATGACGGCTTTGGCAGCCCCTATCAGTTCGCGACGCTTGCGGAAGCCTTCCCCGAGGTGACGATCATCGTTGCCCATTTCTGCCACAACATGTGGATTGACGCCATCGAAGTGTGCAGGTCTCATAAAAATATTTACTTGGATACCGCCGAGGTTTGCACCCACAACTTTAAGGTGGAGCGGGCGATCCGGCTGTGCGGAGCGGATAAAATCATTTTTGGCACGGATGCTCCCTGCACGGATATTCAGTCTCACATGGCAATTATTCAAAACATCAATACCTATTATCCCGGGACCACGGATCAAGCGGGTATCGACAATATCATGGGCGGAAATATTGCCAGACTCCTGCATTTGGATCGGAAATAAGCGCGGTCTGCCGCCATCAAATCAAGTAATGATATGCCGGGCATGCATCCGCATATTATTATATATTATTGGGTATCGAAAGGGGAAAATCTGATGAAGAGAAAGAAAATCACTGCCATAATCCTGACACTCGCTATGGTTATGGGCCTCGCTGCCTGCGGAGGCAGCTCGAACTCCAGCAGCCCCTCCTCCAATTCCGGCAGCGCCGCTTCCGGCCAAGATGCGAACTCCGGCGAAAAGACCTATAAAATTGCGCTGAGCAACTCTTATCTTGAAAACGGCTGGAGACAGGAAATGATCGCAAGCTGCGAGCTGATGGCAGCGACAGATCCGTACTATGAAAACGTGCAACTCGATGTTTACAATACAGACAACACGGTAGAAGCCCAGGTTGCGTCTTTGGAGTCCCTTATGGAAATGGGCTATGACGCGTTCCTGATCGACGCCTGCTCCGACAGCGGACTGAACAATGTGATCGATCAGGCGGTTGCGAAGGGAATCGTATGCATTACCTTTGACTCCAATGCAACCACGGACAGCTGCTACACCATTTCGCTGGACTATGATGCCGCTTTCGGCCTTGTAGGCGCGGTTATTTGCGAAGCAATCGGCGGCAAGGGCGACATCGCAATGGATCAGGGCATTTGGTCCACCTCCAACGGCCAGGCCATGCATGACGGCGCGCTGAAGGGCATTCAGCATTTCCCCGACGTGAAGGTCGTTGCCGAGTATGAAGGCGAATGGAACGACGGCCTCAACCAGGATAAGGTCAGCACCATTCTTGCCACCCAGCATCTGGACGCGGTCATCGGCGAATCCCATGCCGCGAGCATCATCAAGGCATTCAAGACGGCGGGCCTTGAGCCGGTTCCCACCTCCGGCGACGTTTACAACATGAATATGTGCGAGCTTTACTACAACGATCTCGTGGGCGGCTGCGTAGCTACCTACACCGGCCTTTCCATCATTGCCATGGATACCGCGATTGATATTCTCAACGGCAAGGTTCCCGACTCCAAGCAGATCGTGATCGTTCCCGATGCCAACATCGTCAACGCTGACAAGATTGGCGTAGACAAGGTTGAAAAGTGGGCGAAGGAACTCGGCGCTACATATGTGCTGGTTAAGGAAGGCGAAAACTTCTCCAAGGATTGGCCCGAACAGTTCATGTGGCCCTGCCTCCCCGCAAGCTATCCGCGTCAGTTGTCTGCGCAGGCTGTGATTGATTACATGGCAAGCGTGTTCTAAGAAAATTTCCAAAAAAAAATACTTTTTAACAATAGGTTGCCCGTAAAGGCAACCTATTGTTAAAAAAGTTAGAATGGTTACACCAAAAGGAGTTTTTCATGGCAGATTTTGAAATGCGTGGAATATCCAAGAGCTTTGGAAATGTACATGCTCTTGTTGATGCGGATTTCTCAGCGAACAAAGGGGACATCATGGGTCTGCTGGGTGAAAACGGCGCGGGAAAAAGCACCCTCATTAAGGTGCTTGCCGGTGTCGTAAAAGCAGATTCCGGAGAAGTTGAGCTCTTTGGCAAACCCGTTGACCACACAACGCCCAAAGCGGCAATGCGCGCCGGTATTCGTGTTGTTCATCAGGAGCTGAGCCTTGTTCGCAGTGCAACGGTCGCTGAGAATATCTTTATTACCGAAGATGAAAAGACATTTACCAGAAAGACCTTAAAAGATTTGAATAAGCGAGCGCAGGAGCTTTTTGAAAAAATTGATGTGGACGACCTCGATCCCTCGGCGTATGTCAATACGCTTCCACTGGCATCCTGTCAAAAAATTGAGATTATTAAGGCGCTTGCCTTTGATTTTGACGTTTTGGTTCTCGATGAGGCCACGTCGGCACTGACGGAAAAAGACGCAGAATGGCTGTTTAACCTCATGGAAAAGCTGGCGGCGCAGGGAAAAATTCTAATCTTCATTTCCCACCGATTGCAGGAAGTAAACCGCATCTGTACCAGGATTATCGTTTACAGAAACGGCACGGACGTGAAAGTGGCCGATAAGGGAGAACTGAGTACCGATGAAATTGTAACGGAAATGCTGGGACGTAAGATGTCCGGCTATTATCCGGAGAAGGAAAACCTGATGCAGGACACGGTTGTGCTGCATGTGGAGGACATCAGAAACGAGACCCTGAACGGGATCAGCTTTGATCTGCACGCAGGCGAAATCCTCGGCGTCGGCGGTCTGTCCGGTCAGGGCCAGACCGCGCTCTTTGAAGCGCTTTATGGCGCAGCCAAGTATACAGGCGCCATCGAAGTCGGCGGCAAAAAAACGCGTATGACGCATCCGTCCGTTGCCCTTGCAAACGGCATCGCGCTGGTACCGGAGGACAGAGCAAATCAGGGCCTGGTACTTCCGCTTTCAGTAAAGGAAAATATTTCACTTGCATCTTTAAGTGAGTTTGTGAAAGGAGGTCTTTTGAATTTCAAAGCGGAAAACGCCGCAGTTGATGAAATGATTAAAGAACTCCAGATAAAGACCGATACGCCGGAAGTGCCTGTCGTGAATCTCTCGGGCGGAAACCAGCAGAAAGTGGTATTGGCCAAGCAGCTTCTTGCCAAGCCTGACATCTTGCTGATGTACGACATTACCAGAGGCGTTGACGTGGGTACCAAGCGCGAAATGTTTAATCTCATGGTCGAGCATTGCAGAAAGGGAAAGGCCGTTCTGTTCTTCTCAACGGATACAGAAGAGCTTACCCACATGTGTAACAGTGTTTATGTGATGTACGAGGGCCGTTTCAAGGCGCATCTGAAAGACGATGAAATCACGGCAGAAAACATCATCCGCGCCTCCGTGGGCGAATCCGCTGTTTGATATTTGGGAGGTACATATGTTTAAGAAAGAGCCAAACAGGCTTCCGCTTCCGAATATTACTCCGGACGGAAAACGCATGTTTATATCCTTGATTATTTTGGCTGTGCTGCTCATTGCCACCGGCATCGTTATGCCCAGTATGATCAGCATTTCAAGATTTTCAAGCATCACCAACGGGCAACTGACGGTTTTGCTGGCAAGCCTTGGACAGACGCTTGTGCTGCTGATTGGCGGCATCGATTTGTCAGTCGGCGGCGTGATCTGCATTATCAATTCTCTGGCTGCGGTGGCAATGCCGGAAAGCGGGCTGGGGATTATCCTCTTTTGCTTGGGCTGTGTGGCCATTGGACTTGCCATCGGCGGCTTTAACGGCTTCATTGTTACAAAATTCAATGTGCAGCCGTTCATTGTGACCTTTACGGTCAACTATATTCTGCTTGGAATCTCTCAGCTGATTCTTGGCAGAGACGGCGGCGCGCCGGCCAAGGCCTTTACAAAGGTGCTGATGGCCAGCTTTGGCCCGGTTTCCCTTGGCGTGATCCTCGTTGTTTTTATCATTGTCATGTGGACCTTGCTCAGAAGAACCAAGTTTATCCGTGATGTATTCGCGGTAGGAACCAATGCCAAGGCAAGCGCAATGAACGGCATTAATGTTGTAAAAGTGAAGCTGATTGCGTTTGCTATTTCCGGCGGCTGCGCGGCTCTCGCGGGTCTCTGGCGCACGGCACAGCTTGGGTCCGGGTCTCCCACCGCGGGCAATGCGCTGACAACGCCAACCTTGACAATCGCGGTGATCGGCGGAACAAGTATGATGGGTGGTATCGGCGGTATGTATGGCACCGTGGTTGGCGCGTACATCCTCCGCATTATTTCGGACCTGCTGACCTTCCTGGGGACGAAGTCCTTCTGGTCTACGGTATTCCAGGGGATTTTCCTGGTAGCGACAGTGGTCGTTTGCTCTGTAATTGATAGAAAGAACAGGAGCAAGTAATATATGAGTAAGAGTAAATTGTTTATGGAGAAGAACGGCACGACAATTTCCCGTTACTTCATTGTCATCATGCTGTTTATGATCATCTCCATCCTTCGTCCCGGCTTTTCAAGCGGCTCTCACGTGAAGGTATTGCTCCTGGAAGCCGCGATCATCGGTATCGCCGCAATCGGGCAGACGTTCGTTATCTTGACCGGCGGCATTGATATGTCGGTTCCATGGCTCTTTACCGCAGGCGCTATGGCAGCCTACGTTTCCGGCAGAATGGAAAACGTCAACTCGATACTGATCATTCTGGGCATCCTGCTCGGCGGGTTTGCCCTTGGCATGATCAACGGCGTAGCCGTCGCGTATCTCGGCGTTCCCTCCATTGTAATGACCATAGGCTTAAATACGATTCTCCAAGGCTCCGTAACGGGGCTTACTTCGGGCGCTGTGAACGGCGCCGCACCCAATATCATTTATACCCTGGCTACCGGCTCCATCTTCAATATCTCCTATGGGTTCATCCTCTGGATGGGGCTGACTGCAATCGTGATGCTGATATTGAGAAAGACCAAGTACGGGCGGTCCCTCTATGCGCTGGGCAACAGCAGAGGCGTGGTCTATTTCTCCGGCATTAAGCGGCAAAGGGTTGAGGCGCTGGCTTACGGGGTAAGCGGTCTGTTTGCGGCGCTTGCGGGCATGCTGATGGTTGGCAAAACCGGTTCTGCCTATCTTGGTATGGGGAACCCGTTCCAGTTTGAATCCATCGCAGCAGTCGCGCTTGGCGGCGTGTCCATGGCGGGCGGCAGCGGAAGCTACATGGGAACGGTTGCCGGTTCTATGACCATTGCGGTCCTCTTGGCGGTGCTGACGGCCCTGAACCTTTCACCGGCACTGCAGCAGATTTTCTACGGATTGATTCTGTTTGTGGCAATCCTTGCCGCAACGATTCAGAACAACAGAAAAATGAGTTCCAAGCTGTAATGATCGCCTGAAACGATCCGGTCCGCATCCGTGGACCGGATCGTTTCAACCGAAAGAATGGACGCTCGTTTAATTTCCGGAAGTGAAGATGATGAAAGTAACACAAAAAAACAAAGTGGTTTTGCTGCTGGCCGCGGTGTGCTTTTGGTTTGCGCAGTATGTGTATATCCCATTCCAGACACCGTATCTCACGGCCATGGGAATGACCAGTCAGGCAGTCGGAATCGTTCTCGGCGCATATGGCGTGTCTCAAATGCTGCTGCGGCTTCCAATCGGTGTGATGGCGGACATCGGCGGTACCCATAAGCGGCGGATCGTCATTGGCTGCTTTGCCTCCGGCGGGGCCTCTCTCGTGCGGATTCTGCTGGATACCGGCGGGGGATATTTCGTTGCCAACCTGCTGTCCGGATTGGCCAGCGCCATGTGGATCTCGTTTATGGTCCTGTATATGAGTTATTATTCCGGGGAGGAACAGCACACCGCCACCAGCCACCTGATTTTGTGCAATAATCTGGGCATCTTGCTGGGCTTTGTGACCAGCACGCTCTTTTACGATCTGGTTGGTATGCGGGTGATCTGTGCGTTCAGCGTGGCGGCGGGGGTGCTCGCGATGCTGCTGGCCATGCAGCTGCGGGAGGCACCTGTGGTCCATGGGGCGCTGGGACTTGGAGAGCTGCTGGCCGTGTGCAAAAACAAAAAACTGCTGCTGTTTTCCGCCCTGGCGCTGATCCAGCAGGGCCTTCAGATGTCCACGACCATGTCCTTTACCACACAGATTGTCCGCAATCTGGGCGCTTCCACGGCGATGGTGGGCGTTTCCTCCATCGTCTATATGATCGCAGCGGTTTCTTCGGCGAGATTCGCAGCCTCCAAATTCTGCACCAGACTTGGCCCCCGGTTCTGGATACCTGCTATTTTTGGCGCCATGGCCGTCTATTGCGTGCTGGTGCCCAACATCGGCTCCATCCCGGGGATCTGCGCACTGCAGCTGATTCCCGGTCTGGCCACCGGTATCCAGTACACGTTTTTGACCTCTGAGGCAATGCAGCAGATTGAGCCGAAGAAAAAGTCCACGGCCATGGGCTGCTATCAGGCGATCTACGCGCTGGGCATGACGACATTTCCAGTGCTGTGCGGGCAGGCGGCAGAGCGAACCTCCATGGGTACGGCCTATCATCTGATGGCCGGTACCTGCATCCTCGGAATCATGGTTGCGGGCGGTTACTATCTTGCAAAGCGAAAGAAAAGAGTCTCAATTTCATAGAAAGAGGTGGATTGCGTAATGAGCCTGGAAAATTTACAAGAGGCGCTGCGGGACATGGACGTGGTGGAACTGGGCCAGTATCTGGAGGACGATATGCCGGCGCATCCCAGCCATTCCAAGTTTTATAAGGTTCGCTGGCACGGGCTGCAGCTGGGGGACGGCTGCAATGACTTCCAGCTGATTATGAACGAGCATAACGGCACCCATGTGGACTCCTTCGGCCACTATATCAACAAGCCCGGATTTGAAATGATCGACCGTGTGCCGCTTATAAAGCTGTGCGGGCCCTGCGTCACAGTGGATGCCTCCTTCCTGAAGGAGCATGAAACACTGGAAAAGGCGCATCTAATGGCATGGGAGGCTGTCCACGGCCCCATTCGGGAGGGGGACGGCGTGCTGTTTGACTTTGGATGGATGCGCTACTGGGCTCTGCGGCCCAATGACCGCAAGTTCTGCCATGATTATCCGGGCGTGGGGGAAAGCGCCGCCGCCTATTTGGTGGAAAAGAAGGTGCGGATGGTAGGCGTGGACACCCTGTCTGTCGATAAGGATATGGCCGGTACAGACCCCGCCCACAATGCGCTGCTGTCCCACAAGATTCCGGTTGTGGAGAATCTGCGCAATTTGGATCAGCTCCATGATCGGCGGGGATATTTCGTGGCGCTGCCGCTGCTGATTCGGGACGGCTCCGCCTCTCCGGTGCGTCCTGTGATGCTGGTGGACCGCGGGTAAATCGTTGCGCGCCCTTGCACGGGCTGAATTTGAGCGTGAAACGGATGTAGAAAAGCGGGCCTGCCTCCCAAAGGGAGACAGGCCCGTTCTTTTTTCGGCAATGCGGTGTGGCATTACCCCACGATTTGATAGTGCTTATCCACCCCATTCAAAATTTCGCAGCCGTCCTCTGTCACCAATACCAGATCCTCCACACGAACGCCAAATTCGCCGGGGAGATAGACCCCCGGTTCGATGGAGAAGATCATGCCCGGCTTGGCAATGAGGGGGCTGGTTTCACTGACGTCTCCCTTTTCGTGCTCCGTCTGCCCGATGAAATGGCCCAGCCGATGGGTAAAGTACGGACCGTAGCCGGCGGCCGCAATGTGATTGCGGGCGGCAATGTCCAAATCGCACAGAGGAACACCGGGACGAAGCATCTGCTCCGCAAGCTCGTTGGCGGCGCGCACCAGATCGTGGATGGCGGCGTACTTGGGAGCGGCGGTTTTGCAGAAAAGGGTGCGGGTCATATCGGAGCAATAGCGACCTTTCCGTCCGCCGATGTCAAGGACAATGCAGTCTCCGGCTTTTAGTACGGTTTGGTCCGCCTCATGGTGAGGGTTGGCGGCGTTGGCGCCGAAGGACACTATGGGCTGGAAGGAGACGGAGTCGCAGCCCTCCAAAACGTATTGGGCTGTAATATAGTCGGCAATTTCCCGCTCGGTCATGCCCTCTTTGATAAAGGCGGCCGCGCGCTCCATCACCCGGTCGTTGATCTGAGAGGCCGTGCGCATCAGCGCTTGCTCCGCCGCGTCCTTGCTGGCTCTGGCGTCGTCCACGCAATCCGAGGCCAGCACGCAGCGGCTGCTTGGGTTGTGGGCCATCAGCGGCAGCAGGAAGCGGGCGGGCCAATCCTTGTCAATGCCGATGGGCTTGTGGGCGTCCACGTGCTGTGCCAGCATGGTGAGATAGTCCTCCGTATCAGAGAACCAGACCTGCTCGCAGGGAAACGTCGGCACAGGGAACATCTTGTTCAAAAACAACGTATGCTGCCCGCTCTGCCGCAGGCAAAGGGCATACAGCCGCTCAAAGGGAAACACGTCATAACCGGTTAAATACCAGATGCTGTCGGGATCAGACACCAGCATCTGCTCCAGATCCATGGCCTTCATGGCCGCCAGCACGCGGTCGATTCGTTCCTGATACATTGCACTCAGCCTTCCTTTTTCAATACGATAGACTCCACAAGAGCGGGTGATACCAGATGCCGCACAGTTTTCACGCCGGTGCGCAGCGACTCCACCGGCGCGTACTCAAACCGTCCGTGGGCATTGTGCCCCGCGCTGGGGAGATTGGGGCACAGCAGCCCCTGATAGGTCAGCATGCACCCGTCGGTGCCGCCGCGAATGGGAGAGTGGGTGGGGTGGGCAATGCCGGCGGCCTTCATAGCCGCCTCTGCCAGCGCCACGATCTCCATGTGGTCCTTGAGCACCTCGTACATGTTGTAATACTGATCCTGCACGCGAAGCGCCACCGTGCCCTCGCCATACCGCCGGTTCATCTGCTTCGCAGCCTTTGAAACCGTGGCCTTGCGCTGCAAAAAGCGCTCCATGCTGTGGTCCCGGATGATATAGACCATACGGGCGGATTCCACCTTGCCATGCAGCTCCTGCAGGTGGAAGAAGCCCTCGTACCCCTCTGTATGACCTGGCGTCTCCAGCGCCGGAAGCAGGGCGTTAAACTCCATGGCCATCAGCAGGGCATTTTTCATTTTGTCCTTGGCGGTGCCGGGATGAATGCTGAATCCGCTCACCTGCACCTCTGCCATGGCCGCGTTGAAGGTCTCGTACTCATAGTCGGTGATATCTCCGCCGTCCAGCGTGTAGGCAAAGTCCGCGCCAAAGCCAGCCACGTCGAAGTTGCTGGCGCCCCGCCCAATTTCCTCGTCGGGGGTGAAGCCGATGCACAGCTTGCCATGGGGCGCCTGCTCCGCCAACAGCTCCTCCACCGCCTGCATGATGATGGCGATGCCCGCCTTGTCGTCGGCGCCCAGCAACGTGGTGCCGTCGGTGCAGACCAGATCCTGCCCCACAAACTTTTGCAGTTCCGGGAACATGGCGGCCTCCATCACGATGTTCTCCGCCTGATTCAACACAATGTCGCCGCCCTCATAGTGGATGATCTGGGGCTTTACATGGTTGCCGGTCATGTCCGGCGTGGTGTCCAGATGGGCAATGAGACCGATCGCGGGCAGATGCTCGCAGCCGGGGGTCGCCGGAAGCGTGGCATAGACGTAGCAGTGCGCGTCGCAAAAGGCATTGTCAATTCCCAGAGCATGCAGCTCCGAAACCAGCAGATGCGCCATGTCAAACTCCCGCTGGGCGCTGGGGGTTCCGCTCTGCCCGTAATAATCACTTTCACTGTAAACTTTTGCATAGCGCATCAGGCGCTGTTCTACCCGGTCCATATCAGTGCTCCTTCTCTTCCGGCATCAGGTTCTCGGGATTCAGGCACTTCAAATCCTCCGGCACGAAGAGACCGTCCTTGCGGATCAGCACGTCGTCAAACCAGATTTCACCGCCGCCGTATGCCGGCGTCTGGATCTGGATGAGATCCCAGTGGACGGCGGAATGGTTGCCGTTGGAGGTATTGTCGTAGCTGTTGCCCGGAGTCAGGTGGAAGCTGCCGGCAATTTTCTCGTCGAACAGGATGTCCCCGATGGGATGATTGATGACGGGATTCACGCCAATGGCAAATTCGCCAATGTAACGGGCCCCCTCGTCGATGTCAAAAATCTCATTCATATAGTCCGTGTTGTTGCTGGTGGCCTTGACGATTTTTCCATCCTGAAACTCCAGATAGATATCCCGGAACAGAAAGCCGTCATAAGGAGAGGGGCAGTTGTAGGTGATATGACCGTTCACGGAGTTTTTCACCGGCGCGGTATAAATCTCGCCGTCGGGAATGTTGTGGTTCCCGTGCATTCCGTAGCAGGGGATGCCCTGAATGGAGAAGGAAATGTCTGTGCCGGGAGAGACGATGCGCACTCGGTCCGTGCGGTCCATCAAGGCTTCCAGATGCTCCATGGCCCGACCCATCTTGTCGTAGTCCAGCAGGCACGCCTTGAAATAGAAATCCTCATACTCATCCGTGGAGACGCTGGCAAGCTGCGCCATGGCGTCGTTGGGATAGCGCAGAACCGTCCACTTGGTGTGGTTGCAGCGCTGGGAGAGATGAATGGGACCCCAGTAATACTGGCGGTAGCGGCGCTGGCTTTCATCGCTGACATTGTGCCATGCGTTGATGTTGGAGGTGGCGCGAATGTCAATGTAGGCGTCCATGTCTTTCATGCGCTCTAGCTCATAGGACGCAATTTCCTCCATGTGCTCCGCATCAGCGCCCTGCACCAGCGCACCCTCCACCGCGTAGTCAAAGATGTGGATGAAGGGCTTTCCGCCCACGGCGTAAGCCTCCTGCACCAGCGCCTTCATGAGCACGGTTTCACTGCCATGAAGCTCGATGAGAATTTTTTCGCCCTGACACAGCCCGACGGCGCTGCGAATCAAAAAGCGGGCAAATTTGCGAATACGGGGGTCTTCCATAGTAAACAAATCCTTTCTCGGTTGATTTTGCAGAAAAAGCGGGGCAGAAGAACACCTTCTGCCCCGCCGACAATTACTTCTCCCGATAGAGTGCTTCCAGAGAAAGAGCGTTGTCTTTCTTGGTTACGGCGGAAACAATCAGGATGGAGACAACGGAAACGGGAACTGCCACGATGGCACACTGAATGCCATAAGGCGTACCCATCAGCGTCCAGCCAATGGTGGCCACGCCACCCATCACAATGCCGGCCAGACCACCGGCGGGAGTGACCTTTTTGGAGAAGAGCGCAAACAGAATGGCGGGCGTGATGGCGGCGCCATACATGGTGTAGGCGGTCATCTGCAACTGCAACACCGTGGGGAAATACAGTGTCAGGGCAATGGCCAGCACGCTGAACACCAGAATGGTGCCCCGCAGCACCAGCATCTTCTGCTTGTCGCCGGCGTCTTTGTTGATGTACTTGACGTAAATATCGTTGGTGAGGTTTGTGGCGGAGGAGAGCAGGTAGCTGTCTGCCGTGGTGACGATAAACGCCATGCAGGCACACATGATCAACGCGCCAAAGGCCAGAGGCAGGTAATCCAGCGCCACCTGGAAGATCACGTTGGAGGGAACGTCCAGAGAGGGGTACAGTCTGGCGGCCTGCGTCACCACCGCGATGATGCTGATAATCACCAGCACCTCGCCGATAAACATGCCGATGTTGGACTTCTTGGCCTCAGAGCTGTCCTTTGCGGAAGCAAAGCGCTGGAGCATGTTCTGGTCGCCCAGCATCAATGCAAGAGAGGGCAGGAAGTAGCCAAGCAGCTGGATGGGAGTCATGCCGCCGGTGAGGGTGGTCTTTTCCACGGGGAGCACCGCGCCCTGTGCGTTGGCCACGGAAACCAGAATGGGAATGGCTGCAAAGAAGCCGCCAATCATAATGAGGGCGCTGAGGGCATCGGAGTAAGCAACGGACACCAGTCCGCCGCCCACAGTGATAATGGCAATCACGGCGGTGCAGATGACCAGCGCGGTGCCCTGCGTCAGCGCAATGCCGCTGGAAGCGCACAGCATCACCAGAATGTTTGCGGCCGCTTTCAGCTGCGTGGACAAAACGCCCACATAAGCAATCATCACGCACAAAGCGGAAATGACGCTTGCAGTCTTGCCATAGCGCGCTTCCATAATCTCGGGTACCGTGACCTTGTTGGACTTGCGCACCTTACCGGCAATGAAATACAGCAGAATAATGCCAATGGGAGGCGCGGCAAAGGTGATGGCGCCCACCCACGGGCCGCCGGTGTATACCACGCTTGCCGAGCCGGTGATGCCGCCGCCGCCGCACCAGGTGGCAAGCAGACTGCCGACCAAAATAATAAAGGGGATCTTGTGACCGCCGGTGACCATGTCATCCGCGGTCTTGACTTTCTTGTGAGCCAGTACCAAGCCGTAAATAATCAACAGCAGCAGGTAGGCTCCGATTGCAATGATATAACTCATAATCGGATTTCCTTTCCGTACAAAATATGTATTAAACTTACCGTAACTGGCGAAAAATGTCAAGGAATTTGGGCTGACTTTGTGGAAAGGCGACCCTAAAAAACGCTGCCTGTCAATTTTTTGGAAATTTTGGAGTAGCTGCGTCAATCCTCCTGCATATATGGAACGCCTTTGCTGCCGCCGCCCAAATTCCTCCCAAATGCCAGACGGGCAAAGCTTAAAACCTATATAAAGTTTAAAAAGCACCTGATTTCTTTGGAAATCAGGTGCTTTTTTGATTGCGGAGGCAGGACCTGGACCGATGATCTGCCATCGTGCCCGTAGTTATAAAAAACAAAATTCTAGTCTGCGGGTGTCCAACTTGCACTTGCGATTTGTGATACCACGGCAGTCGCCTGATGCAAAGAGTGGTTGCCCACGGTTTAAACAAGGCGTTCTAATGGCGTTTAAATCAGTAGGTAATTTTGCGGTTGCGTGCGGCAACATCCCAGTGCCCGGTTATCTCACCGTGTTCTACCACGGGAACAAAGGGATAGAGAGCGGTGCTGGGGCAGATGTGAGAAGGCATGACGAACAGCTCTGTACCAACGGGCGGAATCTCGGATTCGTGACCGGGAGCAATCTGAAAGACCCAATGCTCCTCGCTCTGCGCGATAGGTGCGGAGATATTCTCCATGCCGACGATGACGCCGCGGAGCACGCCGTCAGGATCGGCCGCGATGCCCTTATAGCCAAGGTCCAAAGTAAACGTACTGTCGGTAGGGCGGCTGATCACACGGGTCATAATAATGCCGGCAGGCGTGAACTCCATTTCCTGATAGTTCTTCCCATAGAAATAATCGTTCAGAAAGACCGTACCGGGAGCCATGTAAACACCGGGATACTTGGCATAGCAGGGGAAGGTGGGGGTGCCGCCCATCACTAGGGTAGAGCAGGAATAGCCGTCGGCAACAATTTGATCACGCAGCGCTGTGACTGTGGCGTGGATTTCTGCAGCCAACTGGGTGCGTTCGCGGAGGTCGGATTGGTGAATGTGACCGTCATAGACATGGAAGCCGTCAGGCGCTAGACCGTCGATGGCGGCAGCGGCTTCGTAGAAAGCAACGAGTTTATCGCAGGCGACGCCGGTACGATGCTGCCCAACATCCACATCTGCGAGAAAGCGGATTTTTGCACCGGCCTTTATGGCGGCTGCGCCTACGCGCTGCAACTGCTCCAGATTATCGCCGATGGACCAGAAGCGGACATTTGGGAAATCACGCTGCAGCGCAAGGAACCGAGTAACGTTAGGCCCAATCAGGGGATAGGCCAGAATGATGTCGGTTGGGCCGCAGGAAGCAACCATTTCCGCCTCGGCAATGGTTGCGCATTTAAAGCGGGTAA
>NZ_JAQUVF010000023.1 GCF_028693505.1 Oscillibacter sp. | reverse complement strand
AGAGGAAATCCCCTATGTTGACAATGCCGCGTGCTTTGAAGGGTTTTTTGCCAATGGCACCCCCGAAAGCGAACTTCTGGCAGACGATATGGCGCATGCAAACGCAAAGGGCTATACGCTTATAGCTCAAAATATTCTGGCCGTAATGCAACAACACCGTTTGCTCGGCCTCGACGCGGAGAACAACGGGGAGGACACAAAATGAAAACGCTTATTCTTGCCGCAGGCTACGGCACAAGGCTTTTGCCATACACGCGGCAGCTGCCCAAACCTCTTTTCCCGGTCGCGAACAAACCGCTCATCGAGTATACGATTGAAACGATGCTGCCCGTAACCGCAAGCAAAGAATTTATAGTCAACCTCCACCATTTGCCGGAAATGATTCCGGTCCAACTCAAAGACGGCGCACGGCTCGGCGCAAAAATAAGCTACTCGCCCGAACGCGAGATACTCGGCACTGGCGGAGCCATGTTAAACCTGCAAGACAAACTCTCGTCATCCGACTTTTGGGTAGTAAACGCGGATATGCTCTTCAATTTAAATCTTAAAGACGCGCTTACGTTTCACAAACAAAATAACGCGCTTGCAACGCTAATTCTGTTTAAAACCCCCGCGGCAAAACGCTACGGTCACACGTCGATAAACCGTGCCGGACAGATTATGGAATTTGTTCCGAAAAACGACGGCCGCATACCGGATGAAGGCCTTATTTTTACAGGCATCCACATAATCAACCCGGCAATTTTCAAGTATTTCCCAACAGACACAAAAGTGTTCTGTATTGTCGCGGCCGTCTACAAAAAGATTTTGACAACTGGCCGCATCTTCGGATTTGAATGCGAGGGAACGTGGCAGGATATCGGCAATCCGGACGAATATATGCAAGCCAATATGCGGATGCTGGAAAAGGAAAAGAACAACACGCTCATAGACAACAGCGCGAGTGTTGAAAACGGCGCAACGGTCGGCCCTTTTACCGTTATCGGGAAAAACGCGCGCATCGGCGCAAACGCGAACGTCAAGAATTCAGTCGTCTGGCCCGGCGCGCATATTAAAGCAGGCGCACAGGTCAGCGGCCAGATTATCACAGTCTAAAGCGTCGGACGAATCGAATCAATGACCTGACTCAGCGTGTCTTTCAAAGTGTAGCGCGGCTCAAAATCAATAATGCCGCGAAGACGCGTCGTATCCGGCACTCGGCGCTGCATATCCTCAAAACCCGCCTCCATGGCCTGGTCGTAAGGAATAAACTGAATCTGAGACTTGCTGCCGGTCATTTCAATAACTTTGCGGCCAAGGTCAAGAATGGAAATCTCCTCACTGCTGCCGATGTTGACAACCGTGCCGATTGATTTGTCTGCGTCAATGAGCTTGACGCATGCGTCCACCACATCGGCGACATTGATAAAACAGCGGCTCTGAGTGCCGTCGCCGTAAACCGTGACAGGCTCGTTTTTAAGCGCGGCGCTTACAAAGCGCGGAATCACCATTCCGTATCTTCCCGTCTGACGCGGGCCGACGGTGTTAAACAGCCTGAAGCTCGTTGCGGGAAGTTTGTATTCCTTAAAATACGCAAGCCCCATGAACTCGTCAATCGCCTTTGAACAGGCATACGACCAACGGCCCTTGGACGTGGGCCCGAGGATAATGTCGTCTTCCTCGCTAAACGGGATGCGGCTCCCTTTGCCATAGACCTCGGAGCTTGAAGCGATAAAGGTGCGCTTGCCTTTTAGCGCGGCATACTTAAGAACAATCTCGGTTCCGTGAATATTGTTTGCCATGGTGTTGACCGGGTCGGTAATGATAAGACGCACACCGACGGACGCGGCCATGTGGAAAATAACGTCGCTCGCGTCAATCATCTCGCGCAAAAGCGGCTCGTTGAAAATCGTGTCTATCCGATATGAAAAAGATTTGTTTCCCTTAAGATGCTCGATATTGTTGATGCTTCCTGTTGAAAGGTCGTCAAGAATGCTGACCTCGTGGCCGAGTTCGAGAAACTTCTGAGCCATGTGCGAACCGATAAAGCCGGCACCGCCAGTGATGAATATCTTTTTCATATTGCTCCGATTTCTTTCAATTGTGCAAACGAATCAAAGAATAAAGACTAAAAAGCTTTTTTAATGCCCCGGCCAATGATTTTGTTTTCAAAAGTTTTGGAAAGCCGGATGATTGACGGCTCGAACCCGTCAACTTCGTCTTCATCAAGCTGACAAAAGCTCATGACAATAACCGCGTCGCCGACACTGAACAAAAGCGCGGCCGCGCCATTTGCGCAAATCACTCCGCTGCCTGCGGGGCCTTCAATGAGATACGTTTCTAACCGATTGCCGTTAACCAAGTTAGCAACCAAGACCTTTTCAAACGGTTTCATGTTGCAGGCCTTCATCAAGTCGGCATCAACGCTCAATGAGCCGTCATAATCAATGTCGGCCTGCGTAATTACGCCGTGATGAATCTTGGACTTTAGTATATTGAGTTTCATGCACCCTGTTCCTGTTGCAATATTGCTGTTTATATATATCATGCGCCTGTTTCGACTTGCTGGCGCATTTGTGCATTTTAGTGTATTATTTGTCAAAAGTTTAGCTTAAAATAAGCCCTTGTGTTCCTCACGGCTCAATTGTAATGATTAAATAAAAGGAACACGCGAAACACTGTTTACTCGTCTGACGGCATTGTGCATGTTGCGCAATCAGGACAAAAAACAGATAAAAGGAGGCTCTCGGCCATGGATCCTATTCTCGAAATTTTAGAACACAACGCAAAAGCCTGTCCCGAAGATATAGCCAAAATGCTGGGCAAGGACCCGCAAGAGGTTCGGGACACGATTAAAAAATACGAAGCGGATAATATTATCCTTAAATATAAGACTATCCTCAATAAAGAGGCTATTCACGATTATGCTTCCGACTCAAACGCCGAGGTGCGCGCACTTATCGAGGTTAAAATCATACCTCAGCGCGACCGCGGTTTTGACTCTGTCGCCGAACGGATTTACAACTTCCCGGAAGTTACAAGCTGCTACCTGCTGTCAGGAGGCTACGACCTTCTGCTTGTGGTTGAAGGAGCGACGCTTGCCAGTGTCGCGAACTTTGTCGCGCAAAAGCTCTCGCCGCTTGAAAACGTGCGCGGGACATCGACTCATTTTCTTCTGAAAAAATACAAGGAAGACGGAGACATTCTGACAGCCGGAAAACAGTCGGACACAAGACTGCAGGTCTCGCCTTAACAGCAACGGTAGACAGGAATTCCATATATGAAGGACTTTGTTACAGATACAATAAAAAATCTTCCGCCATCAGGCATCCGGCAGTTCTTTGAACTGGTAATCGGAATGGAAGACGTTATTTCGCTCGGTGTCGGCGAGCCGGATTTTTCAACGCCCTGGAACATTTGCGAAGCGGCGCTCTATTCAATTGAAAACGGCCTGACCTCGTATACCTCAAACTCGGGACTGCTTGAACTAAGACAGCTCATCAGCAAGCATATACTTAAAAGGTCAAACGTCCGCTTCCGGCCGGAAAAAGAGATTCTTATAACAGTCGGAGTAAGCGAGGGTCTTGACCTTGCGATGCGCACCATTCTTGACCCGGGGCAGGAACTTGTTATTCCTGAACCCTGCTATGTCTCTTATGCGCCGACAGTAATTCTTGCCGGCGGCAAACCGGTAGCAATAAGCACCGACCCTGCCAAAGGCTTTAAGCTTACACCCGAAGAACTTGAGGCGGCGATTACAGACAAAACCCGGGCCATACTGATAAATTACCCATGCAACCCGACCGGGGCGAGCTACTCGGCCGACGAACTGGAAGCATTGGCCGCGGTCGCGAAAAAACATGACCTGCTTATTATGAGCGACGAGATATACGATGAGCTTACTTACGACCACAAACACACGCCAATGGTGATGTGTCCGTCAGCCGCCGGTCGCACGCTTTATTTCAACGGCTTTTCCAAGGCGCACGCGATGACGGGCTGGCGCATCGGCTACGTGGCCGGACCGGCGGATATTATCGCGGGCATGACCAAGATTCATCAATACACGATGCTGTGCGCCCCGATTTCGGGACAGGTCGCAGCTTGCGAGGCTCTCAAAAACGGCGCGCCTGCGGTTGAAAAAATGAAAACCGCATACCACCGCCGCCGTAATTTCATTGTTGAGGGCCTGAACGAAATCGGACTCAATTGTCACATGCCCGAAGGATCTTTTTATGTGTTTCCGTCCATCCGCAAATTCGGTCTGTCTTCAACCGAATTCTGCACGCGGCTTCTGACCGAAGAAAAAGTGGCGGTTGTGCCGGGCACGGCTTTCGGTCAATGCGGAGAGGGTCATGTGCGCATGTGTTACGCCGTTGACATTGAAGACATCAAGACGGCGCTTAGCCGCATAAAGAATTTCTGTTCCCGGCTTTAAAAACAAGCAGCAGAAACCAACATAACAACCTAGACATAATTTAAAATAGCAACAAACAAAAGGAGTGCTAATCCAAATGAGAAGACCCATTCTTGCCGCAAACTGGAAAATGAACAACCTTACCGCTGACGCAAAGAAACTTTGCGCCGGGCTTAAAGAAGAACTTTCCGGACTTCGGGACAGGGACATTGTCGTCTGCCCCCCGTCGATTCTTATTTCCACGGTCAAAGACGCCCTTGCCGGAACCCTTATCGGCTTCGGCGCGCAGAACATGTATTACAAACAAAGCGGCGCGTTTACCGGCGAACTTTCCCCGGATATGCTCGTTGATGCGCAGTGCCGCTATGTTATTATCGGACACAGCGAGCGCAGACAGCTTTTCGCCGAGACCGATGCGCTGGTAAACCTCAAGGTTAAAGCCGCTCTTGAAGTCGGGCTCACCCCGATTATGTGCGTCGGCGAAACAAAGGACGAGCGCAAGGCCGGAAAAGAAAAAGACATCGTAGGCGGACAGATTCGCGCCGGACTCAAAGACGTAAAGTTCGAATCCCCGCTTGGACTTGTTATCGCCTATGAGCCAATCTGGGCCATCGGCACGGGCGAGACCGCCACGCCTCAGGACGCACAGGACATGCACGCATATATCCGCTCCGTGCTCACGGAAATCTACGGCGAAGAAACCGCCGGACTTATGCGTATCCAGTACGGAGGCAGCGTCAAACCGGACAACATCGACGAGCTGATGGCCTGCGAGGACATTGACGGCGCGCTGGTAGGCGGCGCATCTCTGGAAGCAAAAAGCTTTGCCCGCATTGTCCGTTTTTCTGCCTAGCATCTTATATATAAATTTACTTATTACAGCCGCTTTTGCAATCCGCATAAGCGGCTGTTTTGTATCTGCTTACAAATATTTTTTTGATTATTATGGTTTATCTGTTTTTCTCTCGTAAGTTACAATCATTACAAAAATCATTTGCTACGGCTCATTTTTCTTGATAATATCCGCTCAACCATATCAGCCTGAATGGAATATCAACTTTTGACCAATGGTGTCCTGAGAACAATTTTTCAAATGTTCCTGACTGCAGGAGCATTGTTTTTATAAGACGAGGAAGTCTAAAAACAAAAAAACTCAGACAACGGACTTTTTCCTCCATCAGGAACACACAGCACGAACAAGTCAAAAGACGCGAGACAGCAAGAAAAATTTTTGTTTCTGTTCTTCCGACCCGCCCTCCACACAGGTGCGGGGCACATCGCTAGCGCACGCATATGAGTCGCACAAAGCTGCCCCAAAGAAAGGAGACCAGAGAAAATGCCACAGATCGAAGAGCTTGTCCGCAACATTGTATCCAAAACAGGAGCCGACCGTGAAAATCTTCTGCCGATATTGCAGGAAGTGACACGGCATGAACGCTATCTTTCGGAAGAAGCCCTAACCCAGATTGCAAAAGCCATGGATATTTCATGCGCCGAAGTCTACGGGGTAGCTTCTTTTTATACCTTTCTCGACACTGTCCCCCGCGGTCAGAATATAATCCGCATCTGCAAAACCATTTCCTGCTACATGGCAGGCAAAGACAAAATCGTCCGGGCCATTGAAAAGAAACTGCGCATCAAGCTGGGCGAAACGACCCCGGACAACCGCTTTACTTTTCTTGCCACAAACTGTATCGGCTGGTGCCACAAAGGCCCCGCCATGCTGATTAACGACAAGGTCTACACAGAACTGACAGCGGAAAAAGCCGTAGCAGCTTTGGAAGAATATCTTTAAACCGAGGGAGACAACGGGTCATGACAAAAACCGATATCATTAATGAACATACCAAGAAAGTAAATCTTATTTTCGAAGACTGCAACTGCTGGGACATTATTGACAAAGTATTGTCAATGCCGCCCGACGCGGTGCTTTCCGACATCAACGCCTCGGGTCTTAAGGGTCGCGGCGGCGCCGGATTCCCGACAGGGCTAAAATGGAAAAGCGCAAAGGAACAACCAAGCAACGAGCGCTTTGTAATCTGCAACGCCGACGAAGGCGAACCGGGAACCTTCAAGGACAGGCAGATTCTTCACGAACGCGCCCACAAGGTCTTTACCGGCATGACGCTTTGCGCGCACACAATCGGCAACGTCTCGAAGGGCTATCTTTATCTTCGCGCCGAATACAACGACCTTCTCGAACGGCTCCAAAAAGACCTTGATGAATTCAACGAAGGCCTCAAGGCCCGCAATTTCCCGTTTACAATAAACATAATCTCCGGTTCCGGCGCATATGTCTGCGGCGAAGAAACCGCGCTTCTTGATTCAATGGAAGGAAAACGCGGCGAGCCGAGAAACAAACCGCCATTTCCGACAGTATCAGGCTTTAAAGGCAAGCCGACCGTAATCAACAATGTCGAAACCCTGGTCTACTGCACAATGATTATGCTCATTGGTCCGGAAGAGTTTTTAAAACTCGGAACAAAAGATTCGCGCGGGGCGAAGGTCTTCTGCATTTCGGGCGACGCCGATGTAAAAGGCATTTATGAACTGGAGCTCGGGATGAAGGTTGACGAGTTTGTCGAGCTGTTCGGAGACGGCGACACAAAGGCCGTTCAGGTCGGCGGCTCCTCGGGACACTGTGTGCCGCGCAAGAAGTTTTCCGAAACATTCCTTGGCTTTGAAGGCGTGCCCACGGGCGGGTCGATGATGCTCTTTAACAGCTCGCGCTCAATGTACCATGTGCTTCACAATTATCTGGAATTTTTCCAGGAAGAGTCCTGCGGTCTATGCACCCCGTGCCGTATCGGATGTCAGCAGCTGCTTCGCGGCATTGAAGCCGTAAAGCGCGGCGAAAAACCGTCCACGTATCTGGACGAACTTATCGCCATGGCGCGCACAATGCGCATCGCGTCAAAATGCGGACTCGGCCAGTCGGTGCCCAATCCCTTTATTTCAATTGTCGAGAATTTTCGCGAAGAGATTATCTACTAAAAATACATAAGGGAGAAAAGATAGATGGAAGCCATGGTAAAAATAAAAATCAATAATACCCCGTTGCGGGTCGCGCAGGGCACTACCATTCTGGACGCGGCCAAAGAACTCAACATAAAAATTCCCACCCTCTGCTATCACCCGGACTTGTGCATTGCCGGAAGCTGCCGCATCTGCGTCGTCGAAGAAAAACGCGCGCGCACGCTGCTTGCCTCCTGCTGCACGCCCGTGGCCGAAGGCATGGAGATTCTGACAAACACCAAAAAAGTGCGCACCGCCAGAAAACACATCATCGCCATGATGCTTTCCGAGCACGCGGAAAACTGTGTGCACTGTTTCAAAAACATGAACTGCGAGCTTCAGTCGCTGTCGCGTGAATACAGTGTCGAGACCCAGAACCTTATCAACATCTGCAAGCCCGAAGAGCTCGATATATCGTCGCCGTCAATCAAAAAGGATTTTGCAAAATGCATCCGCTGTCAGCGCTGCGTGAGAACATGCGCGGATCTTCAGCATGTCACCGCGCTCACGGCCGCACACAAGGGCAGCGAAATGAAAATCGCGACCTTCCTTGAAAAACCGCTTGCCGAAGTCGTATGCACAAACTGCGGCCAGTGCGTAAACCGCTGCCCGACGGGCGCGCTCACGGAACAAAGCTACGTCGAAGCGGTGTGGAACGCGATTAACTCTCCGGACAAACACGTTGTGGTGCAGACGGCTCCGGCCGTGCGCGTTGCAATCGGCGAAGAACTCGGCTACGACCCCGGCAACAGACTCACGGGCAAGATGGTGACCGCGCTTAAACGCATCGGATTCAACACCGTATTCGACACTGACTTTACGGCCGACCTCACCATTATGGAAGAAGGCACCGAATTGCTGACACGGCTAAAAAAAGCGCTCAAAGACAAGGAACCCGCACCGTTGCCGCAGTATACGTCATGCTCTCCGGGCTGGATAAAATATATCGAACACGAATTCCCGGACCAGCTTGAGAAGGTCTCCACATGCAAGTCCCCGCAACAGATGTTCGGCGCGCTTGCAAAAACTTATTACGCGCAAAAAGCCGAAGTCGATCCGAAAGACATCGTTGTGGTTTCAATCATGCCGTGCACGGCTAAAAAGTTTGAAGCGGGCAGACCGGAGATGTGGTCAAGCGGATTTCGGGATGTCGATTACGTTCTGACAACCCGCGAACTGGCGCTCATGATTGAGCAGACCGGCATTGATTTCAGAAACCTCGAGCCGTCTCACTTTGACAGCCTGATGGGAATGTCCACGGGCGCGGGCGTAATCTTCGGCGCAACCGGCGGAGTGATGGAAGCGGCAATCAGAACCGTTTACGAAATCGTAACCGGACGCGAAATACCGTTCAAGAATCTCGAGGTAGCACCTGTACGCGGAATGGAAGGCGTGAAGGAAGCCTCACTCAAACTCGAAGGCTGCTTGCCAGAATGGGATTTTCTTGAAGGCGTTGAACTTCGTGTTGCCGTGGCGCACGGGCTGGTAAACGCCAGAAAGGTTGCAAAACAAGTTGAGGCGGGCAATAGCCCGTATCACTTTATCGAAATCATGGCCTGCCCCGGCGGATGCCTTGGCGGCGGCGGCCAGCCGATTCCGACAAACTGTGATATACGTCTGGCGCGCGCAAAAGCGATTTACGAAGAAGACGAAAGCATGGAACTTAGAAAATCCCATGAGAACCCTGAAGTCACAATGATATACAAGGATTTCCTGAAAGAACCGCTGGGACATAAATCACATAAACTTCTGCATACGACATACACTAAACGGAAAAAATATTAACAGCAGCGTCCCCCTGTTTCCCCCGAAAAATGAGACGCCGTAAAAAGGGCCCTGGCTTTAACCCCTTTAAGCCAAAGCTTAATTTTATGGCGTCTTATTTTTTACTGCCGCTTTGCTGAAAACAAGCCGCATAAGTTCGTCAGCCAGACGTTTTGCGATAAGACTGTTTCCAAGACGCGTCGCATGGCCGAAATCGCCGGCAAAATGGTCTTCGAAAAGCTCATTGAATTTGTACTTTTCAAGCGCTTGCCGGAAATTGTCTTCATTGGAAACAAAAACAACGTCATGGTCCGCATCAAAAACCTGACGCAAAGAAGCCACGTCGCGCATCGGATACTGCATGCACACAAGCTTGATTCCGCGCTGTTTTAAAATATTGTAAAGCTGAATAAAATTCTTTTTCGTCCCGGGACAGTAATACTGCATGCGCAAATCTCCGGCCTTAAGAAAATATTTGTCCGCCGTCTTACTGTCTCCATTCTGGCGATAGTAAACTGCCAGGAAACCGTAAAGCCGCTCAAAGCGGTTTCTGTTTTTCTCCGCATCAAGACCGCCGATATTTTTCATTTTTGAAACAAGCTTTTCCAGCGCCGCGCCATTGTTGCTCAGGATATAAACATCAGCAAGCTGAACATACGGCACACTGTTTTCCGGGTCAATGGCAATGGCGTCGAGAAACATTTTTTCCGCCCTTTCGTATTCTTTGTTCTGGGCATAAAAAAATCCGGCTTCAATATAAACGTCAGGAATATACGGCGCGACTTCAAGCGCCTTCAGAATAATGTCCTCGCCGACAAGGTGGCTTGGATTGTTTTCGCGGATACAATGCCAAAGCCCGATATAAAGCTCCCAGAAATTAGGATCCGCTTCAATCCCTTTATTAAAAACCGTGCGCGCCTGATCAAATTCCCCCTGCTGAACATAAGAGCGCCCAAGCAGCCGATAGGCCATCCCGAGCTTGGGATTAATCCCGATGGCTTCATTCAAAACCTTGCGCGCTTCATCAAATTTTCCCTGCTCCAGAAGACAATGGCCCTTCTCAACAAGCGCGGGGGCAGAGAGCGGATCAAGCTCAAGCGCCTTGTTCAGCAAGGCATGCGCTTCAAGAAATTTCCCGCCCATCCTGTAGCGTAGCGCAAGGTCAACATAGAGCTTTACGTCATTTGGTTTAAGCGCTAGGGCTCGCTCGAAAACTTCCCGCGCACGGGCAAAAAAGCCCAACTGCCAGTAGCAGACTCCAAGGTCCGGAAGACACACCCGCGCATATTCTCCTTCCATTTCGAGAAGATACTCGAACTCGTCGGCGGCTTTGCGAAAAAAGCCCATCTGCTCGTAAAGAAGTCCAAGCTCATAATGGGCCTCCGGTTTTTCCGGTTCGCTGCCGCGGGCGCGAACGAGAACCTCTTCGGCTTTTTTGCTGCGCCGCATCTGGCGCAGACTGCGCCCGAGGCCCACCCAGTCATTGTACTCGGGAATATCCCGCGACATGGCACGCAGGAAAAGGGATTCGGCTTCTTCGGTGCGCCCCAGATGCAGACAGCAACGCGCAAGGGCGGTAATTGTGTGCAGGTCATCCGGTCTGCTCTCGAGCGCTTCGCGAAAACACTGCTCGGCTGTCTGGTATCTTCCGGCAAGAATATGCGACTGTCCGATATGCCCAAGAACATCAATCCTGTCCATTCCCAGCACAAGCGCCCGGTCATACATCTTAAGCGCTTCTTCCGGCGATAACAAATCATTAAGAACGTTGCCCAGCTCAACCCACGCAGGTTCCAAACTGAGAATGTAAAATGCCCGTGGGTTATCCGGCTTGCTTTTCTTCTTTACATGTGTTATAATAAAAATAATTTAACAAAAAGAACCGTCTTTTAAGAAGGGCTTTTGGTATTGCACCCCATGGTGTTGTATGAAAAGCCCTTCTTTTTTTATTTTATTCGCTTATGCTGCCAATTTTAGTTATGCGGCTGTATAGAACAAAAACGGCAACAAATTTACGCGGTAAAATGCGTGAATTTTAGCATTTAATATTATATGCAGGAGGAGAAGGACATGGATATGATCACAGTTAAAAAACGCAATCCCGATGAAAAAACAAAGAAGCTGAGACGGGCAGGGTTTGTACCATGTGTTATTTTTGGAGGAGGCTTGCAGGAGTCCGTCTCCATCCAGGTGGAAGAGCCGATTGCACGGAAATTGGTTCGATTCAAGCGGGAGGGCAGTAAGCTCCAATTGAAGCTTGACGGCCAAACCATTCCCGTGCAAATCAAAGAAAAGGAGCTGAACACGCTAAACAACGAAATTGTTCATATCAGCTTCCAGGCGCTGCGTTCTGATCAAAAAGTAAACAGTATCATCCATATCATTCTGAAAAATTCGGATATGATTGCCGGAACGCTGGAAAGGATGCTGCTTGAAATCCCCTATGCATCTCTGCCTGCGGACATGATTGATACCGTGACGGTTGACCTTGAAGGAATGCCGGTTGGTACGGTGTTAACAGTCGCCGATGTTCCAGAATTTAAAAGCGAAAAAATTGATTTACAGGTTGATGACAGCAGCCTGATTCTGCGAATCAATGATAAGATACGCTCTGCAAAGAAGGGTGCGGCAGAAGATGCGGCGGAGTAATTCTGCAGCGTAGTATTGTGCCGAGAAAAGAAAGAGCCTGGATTGCCGCGGGGTGATCGGTCTAGGCAGGATAGGCTCTTTCTTTTATAATTTGAAAGGAGACATATGATGCAGTTGGTTGGACAGGCGGTCAAGCATAAAACGTTTGGGCCGGGGGTCATAACAGATTTTTCTAATAAAATTGTTACGATCTGCTTTTCTCAAGGAGATAAAAAATTCATTTATCCTGACGCATTTATCAGTTTTTTAACGCTCAAGGACCAGTCCGCGCAGAGTGAAATCACCGCCAAGTGGGATAGGCGTTTACAGGAAGAAAACGCGCAACAGCAACGATTGCAGGAGGAGCAGGAGCGCCGTCAGCGAATACGCACGATGAAAATCGCACCAAATTCTCAAGCGGCTTTTCACGTTGACGGAACCGCAATCGATCAGATTTTTGCGTCCGGCGCGGTGTCGTCCGGTTGTTATTTAAGCGGATCTGCAAAAGGAGAGCCGCGCATTCCAAGCCGTCTAAAGCCAAATTCAGCCTGCTTACTGACGGAATGTCCCGAAAACAGTCCTGAGCAACGCCGAATTGTAGGCGCATTTATGGTGGAAGATGATTTCTTCGGCGACCTGTGCGGAGATGGCATGGTGAAAATCCATAGCGAACACAGGCTTTATTTGCATCAGGAAAACAGTTTGATGTTCTGGAATTATTTTGACCACGGCGCAGTGATTCCCCGTTGGGGCAGCCCTGTGTTCAAATACTTTTCAAATAGCACCATGCAGCAAATTTTATTTGATGTGAAAGAATCGCTTGCCGATACCGAAGAGGGGCCTTCCGTTGATGCATTTTATGAATATTTTTGCTCAGTCAATCGCTTGCCGGAAATGAAGAGGAACGCTTAATGAACAGTTAAATTGAGGAAGGGGGTGGGTTCATGAAACTGATAGCAGAGTTTTTATCGGGGAGTTCCCCGTATGTTTATTTGTTTGTTTTTTTCGGAAAATTATTTGAAGTTGCGCTGGCCTCTCTGCGCTCTCAGCTGATACACAAGGGTCAACGGCTTCCGGGCGCAATTATGGCTCTGTTTGAATACACCTTCTGGCTTTGTATTACCGCTTCCGCGTTAACCGGATTTGCAAATGATCCCATTAAAATTATCATTCTTATCGCTGCTTTTTCAATCGGAAATGTTTTGGGATCGGTGATTGAAGAAAAAATGGCCTTGGGATATTGCTCTGTTACAGGTTTATTTGTGGAGAAAAATGACGCATTGCAGGCGGCTGTTCTTTTGCGGGAGCAGGGGCACGCACTCACATTAATTCCCGCGGAGGGAATACACGGCGCGGAACGAATCGCTATTTTAACGACCGCTAAGCGAAAAAACGTTGCCCATATCAAAGAAATACTGTTTTCTGTCGATCCGGAGGTTTTTCTCACTGTTCAGGTAACCCAGCAAGTAAAGGGCGCCACACTGGCACAAAATCGGAAGTGAGAATCAAGAATCAGCAGGAAGTTGACAAACCTGCCGCTATCTCGTATACTATAAAAAAATCGAATCAAAGGAAGCATGGTTTCGCCGGATTCCATGCTGACGGCAAGCGTCTGAGTTTTGTACCATAGGCCATGGGGTACAAAACATCAGGCGCTTTTATTTTGTGCGACTTGACAGGAGAATGACCATGGAAAAGCAACTGCAAACAGACCGTAGCCTGCGGCGGCAATTCATCCGCTATGTCCCCCTCAACGTGCTGGGGATGCTGGCGCTGTCCTGCTACATTTTGGCGGACACATTTTTTGTGGCCAACGGCGTGGGGGCGGACGGGCTGACGGCGCTGAATCTGGTGATGCCCGTTTACAGCTTCATCAGCGGACTGGGGCTGCTGTTTGGGATGGGCGGCGCGACCAAATATGCCATCTACCACGGCGCGAACCGGCCGGAACAGGCAAAGCAATGCTTCACGCTGACCATGCTGCTGTGCATCGGTACAGGAATCCTCGTCATGCTGCTGGGCACCTTCTTTGCCGGGGACATTTGCACGCTGCTGGGGGCGGACAGCTCCATTGCCCCGCTTGCCAAGAACTATCTCCAAACCATCATGCTGTTCGCCGCTGCATTTATCACCAACAATGCGCTGGTGTGCTTTGTGCGCAATGACGGCGCACCCCATCTTTCCATGCTGGCAATGGTGACCGGCAGCCTGAGCAACGTGATTCTGGACTACCTCTTCATCTTTCCCATGGGGCTTGGGATGTTCGGCGCGGCCATCGCCACCTGTATGGCGCCGCTCATTGGACTGGCGACCCTTTCCGTTCATCTGTTTTCCCGCAAAAGCGGCCTGCGCCCTGCAAAAGGCGGCGTTGGGCTGCGACGCATCGGGAAAATCGTTTCCATCGGTTTTTCCGCCTTTGTCACCGAGTTCTCCACCGGCCTTGTGATGCTAATTTTTAATTTCCTCATTCTGGGTCTTGCGGGAAATACCGGCGTTGCGGCCTATGGCGTCATCGCCAATCTGAACCTGTTTGCGGTGGCAATTTTTGCCGGGATTTCGGAGGGCGTGCAGCCGCTTATCAGCAAGGCATACGGCCGGGGCGATCAGTATGCGCTGGGCAAGGTGTTCCGCTGGGCGGTCCTCTTTGCGGCGGTCATTGGAATCGTGCTATATCTGATTGTGCTTCTCTTTGCCGGGCCCTTGGCGCTGGCCTTCAACCGGGACGCAAACCCCATGTTGACGCAGCTGGCCACCGAAGGAATGCGCCTTTATTTCCCGCTGCTGCTGCTCTCCGGCATTAATATTGTGACCGCGTCTTTCTTTGCCTCCATTTCCAAGGCGGGGGCTTCGTTCCTGATTTGCAGCCTGCGGGCGTTTGTGCTGATTACCGTTCTTGCCTTTTCGCTATCCCGGCTGTTCGGTATGACAGGCGTTTGGGTGACCATGCCCTGCACTGAGCTGATTACATTCCTCGTCAGCCTTGTGCTGCTCCGGAAAAATCGAAACAGGGAAGAGGCTTTACCGCAGCCGGGGAAGCAATCCGGCTGATGCGCCTGAAGCAGCCTGGCGGCGGGAGCCATGGGCACGTGCTGCTTTTGCGGCCCGTATTTGTCAATGTGCCTACGCAATGCAAGATTTTTCGTAAAAGTTTCCCTGTTTTCTATAAAAAAACTTTGCCGTTTTTCATTGCACCGTCACCAAAATTATGGTACGATGGACCGCATATAAGGACAAATGACCGCAGGAGGTGGACGAAGTGGCAAAGACCATTAAATACTACATTGTGGCGGCAGAAGCGCTGCCGGAGATTTTCATTAAGGTGGCGGAGGCCAAGCGCATGATGCAAACCGGCGAGGTGGATACCGTGGGAGCAGCTACCCGGCTTGCAGGGATTAGCCGCAGCGCGTTTTATAAGTATAAGGATTCCGTGCAGCCCTTCAACGACATGAAGTCGGAGCATATTATCACGTTTTATACCATGCTGAGGGATACCTCCGGCGTACTCAGCCGGGTGCTTTCCGTGTTTGCGGCCTCCGGCGCCAACATCCTCACCATCAACCAGAGCATCCCTACCAACGGCTGCGCGGCGGTGACCATTTCCGCAGAGACCAGCGATATGGAGGAGTCTTTGGAACAGCTGCTTTCCGACGTGTCCGGACTGGACGGCGTGGTGCGGTTTGAGATACTGGCGGGCTGAGCGTCCGGAGAGGGAGAACAAGCATGATACAGATCGCAGTGATGGGTCTTGGCACGGTGGGAACCGGCGTTGTCAAGGTGGTGGCGGAAAACGCCAGACAGATTGAGCACAAGCTGGGCGAGGCCCTGCAAGTAAAAACGATTTTGGTGCGCCGGTTTAAAGACGGCCCCTACCGCCAGCTGATGACCGACGACTTCCAAAAGATCGAGGAGGACGACGCCATCCGCGTGGTGGTGGAGACCATCGGCGGCGTGGGGGCGGCCTACGAATACACAAAGCGCGCGCTGCTTGCGGGCAAGCATGTGGTGACCGCCAACAAACAACTGGTGGCGGAGCGGGGCTGTGAGCTGTTGGAGCTGGCGAAAAAGAAAAACGTCAGCTACCTGTTCGAGGCCAGCGTGGGCGGCGGTATTCCGGTCCTCCACCCGCTGACCCAGTGCATGGCGGCGAACCGGATCGACGAGATCTACGGCATTTTAAATGGGACGACCAATTATATCCTCACCCGCATGGTCCGCACGGGCGCGTTCTTTTCCGACGCCCTGCGGGAGGCGCAGGCCAAGGGGTACGCGGAGGCGGACCCGACTGCCGATGTGGAGGGGATCGATGCCGGCCGCAAGACCTGCATTCTGGCAGATTTGGCCTTTGGCCATCAGGTGGACCCCGCCGCAGTCCCCATGGAGGGAATCTCCAAGCTGTCCCTGCGGGACGTGAAAATTGCCCAGCGGGCGGGATACCGCGTTAAATTGCTGGGCCGCGCGGTCCGGCTGCCCGGCGGAGGGCGGACGGCCTATGTTGCGCCGCACCTGATTGCCGAGGAAAACCCCATGGCCAATGTGGAGGACGTGTTCAACGCCGTCATGATCCGCGGAAATGCCACCGGGGACGTGATGTTTTACGGGCGGGGCGCCGGAGAGCTGCCCACCGCCTCCGCCTGCGTGGCGGATGTAATGGAATGTTTGCAGGCAAGTCCCCGCAGAGAGGAGATCGGCTGGTCGGCTGAGAGCGACGGGTTTGAAAATCCGCTGGAGCTGCATACCCGGTATTACTTTCGCATTGAGGGCAGCCTCACCGACGCGGCCATGGCCTTCGGGCAGGTGGAGGTTTTGAGCGAGGACGGCGAGACCGCCTTTTTGACGGACCGGATCAGCGGCGAGGATGCGCGGGCACAATCCCGCTTTTTAAATGTGCTCTCCTGCATTCGGGTGCTTGCGTGATTCCCAAACCCATCCCGTTTTGCGTATGATGGGGAAGAGAGCGTCCGGCCCGGGCGGGGCCCAAGCCGGAAAAATCCAATCTGAAGCAAAGAAGGAAACACTATGAGTTTGATCGTACAAAAATTCGGCGGCAGTTCCGTGCGGGATGCCAAGCACATGCGGAACGTGGCCGGAATTATTGCAGAGACCTATCTGGAGGGCAACGACGTCATTGTGGTGCTCTCCGCCCAGGGAGATACCACCGACGACCTCATCACCAAAGCGGAGGAGATCAATCCCCACGCTTCCAAGCGGGAGATGGATATGCTGCTATCCACCGGCGAACAGATTTCCGTGTCCCTCTGCGCCATGGCGCTGGAGGCCATGGGCCTTCCGTGCGTGTCGCTTGCAGCATGGCAGGTGGGCATCCAGTCCACCAACGTCCATTCCGACGCCCGCATCAAAAAAATCGATTCTGAGCGTATTCAGGCGGAGCTGGACCAGCACCGCATCGTCATCGTCACCGGCTTTCAGGGTGTGGACCGGCAGGGCGATGTGACCACCCTTGGCCGCGGCGGCTCCGATACCAGCGCGGTGGCACTGGCGGCCGCCTTCCGGGCGGATTTGTGCCGCATCTACACCGATGTGGACGGCGTGTACACCACCGATCCCCGCATGGTGCCAAGCGCCCGCAAGCTGGAGGAGATTACTTACGACGAGATGCTGGAGCTGGCGTCTCAGGGAGCGCAGGTGCTTCATAACCGCAGCGTGGAGCTGGCAAAGAAGTTCAGAGTGAAACTGGAGGTTTTGTCCAGTTTGGAACGCAAGCCCGGCACGAAAATTAAGGAGGTTACAAAAGTGGAGAAAACGAATATTGCCGGCGTCGCAAAGGACACCAGCATTGCCCGCATCGCCCTGATCGGTTTGCGGCACAATCCCGGCGTGGCGTTTCAGGTCTTTGACCTTTTGAGTAAGCACAACATCAATGTAGACGTGATTTTGCAGTCCATCGGGCGTCAGGACAGCAAGGATATTACCTTTACCGTGCATAAAAAGGATCTGGAGGATACGGAGCAGATTCTGGAAGAGCACAAGGAAGCGCTGAAATTCGACCATATCGAAGCCGACGACGACATCGGCAAGGTTTCCATCGTGGGCGCGGGGCTGATGAGCAACTGCGGCGTGGCCGCCAAGATGTTCGAGGCGCTGTACGAAGCGGGCATCAATATTCAGATGATCAACACCTCCGAGATCCGTGTGTCCGTCCTGCTGGACGAAGAGGACGTGAACCGCGCCGTGAAGGCCATCCACGCCAAGTTTTTTGACGAGGTCTGACAGGGCATATCAGATTCTACCAGCGCAAAAGAGTCCGGAGGACGCACTTCCAGCCGGAGGTGCGTCCTTTTATATTTGCACAACGGACGCAATCGTGCTAAAATAGCCGCATAAGCGGGCAGCGTGAACCAATTTTCTAAGCGCCGCAGGACCATATTTTAGAAGAAAGCGTGTACAACTGTACACAGCTGTTTTTTGAGGAGGAAACTTATGAACGCCATCGTTACCGTCGTGGGTCAGGACCGGGTTGGCATCATTGCCGCCATCTGCAACAAACTGGCCACCTTCAACGTCAACATTCTGGATATCTCCCAGACGATCCTGCAAGGCTCCTTTACCATGGTCATGGCCGTGGATGTGAGCGAGGCCACCGCATCCTTTGGGGAAGTGGGCGAGGCGCTTGCGGAGCTGGGCACGGGGATGGGACTTTCCATCCGCATTCAGCGGCAGGAAATTTTCAACGCCATGCACACGCTTTGAGGAGGGGAGGCAGTTATGCTCAATCAAAAGGACATTCTCTCCACCATTGAGATGATCGACCAGCAGCATCTGGATATCCGCACCATCACCATGGGGATTTCGCTGCTCTCCTGCTGCGATCCAAGCGCGGACCGGGCCTGCGGGAAGATTTACGACAAGATCACCCGCTACGCGGAAAAACTGGTCAGGACGGGGGAGGAGATCGAGCAGGAATTCGGCATCCCCATCGTCAATAAACGCATTTCCGTCACTCCCATGGCGCTGGTAGCCGGCGCCAGTGAGACGGAGGATTATGTGCCCTTTGCCATGGCGCTGGACTGGGCGGCCAAGACCTGCGGCGTAAACTTTATCGGCGGCTATTCCGCGCTGGTGCAAAAGGGCATGACCGCGGCGGACGAGAAGCTGATCCGCTCCATCCCCGAGGCGCTGGCCCGGACGGAGCTGGTGTGCTCTTCCATCAATGTGGGTTCCACCAAGGCGGGCATCAACATGGACGCGGTGGCCCTGATGGGTCGCATCGTCAAAGAGACCGCCAAGGCCACCGAGGCGCAGGACGGTCTTGGCTGCGCGAAGCTGGTGGTGTTTTGCAACGCGGTGGAGGACAATCCCTTTATGGCTGGCGCTTTCCACGGCGTGGGCGAGGCGGAGAAGGTCATCAACGTGGGTGTTTCCGGCCCCGGCGTGGTGTATCACGCATTGCAGGCGGTAAAGGGGCAGAGCTTTGACGTGGTGGCGGAGACGGTGAAAAAGACGGCTTTCCGGATCACCCGTATGGGTCAACTGGTGGCACAGGAGGCCAGCCGCCGGCTGGACACGCCCTTTGGCATCGTAGACCTCTCTCTGGCGCCCACGCCTGCCGTGGGAGACAGCGTGGCCCGGATTCTGGAGGAAATGGGTCTGGAGACCTGCGGGACCCACGGCACCACCGCGGCGCTGGCGCTTTTGAACGACGCTGTGAAAAAGGGCGGCGTGATGGCTTCTTCCAGCGTGGGCGGCCTTTCCGGGGCCTTCATTCCCGTCAGCGAGGACGAGGGCATGATTGCCGCCGCCAAGGCGGGGACGCTGTGTCTGGACAAGCTGGAGGCCATGACCTGCGTTTGCTCCGTGGGACTGGACATGATCGCGGTCCCCGGCGACACCCCGGCGGAGACCATCGCCGCCATCATTGCGGACGAGGCGGCCATCGGCATGGTCAACTGCAAGACCACCGCCGTCCGACTGCTGCCCGCGCCGGGTAAGACCGTGGGCGGCACCATCGAAATGGGCGGACTGCTGGGCAGCGCGCCGGTGATGCCGGTGCACCCGGAGTCCAGCGCGGCGTTTATCGCAAGAGGCGGCCGCATTCCGGCCCCGCTCCACAGCCTGAAAAACTGAAGAAACGGTCGTTCCCGCTTGAAAAGGGAACGACCGTTTTTGATTCGGGAAAGGCGCTGCGCTTAAGGTTCCGCAAACCGGGCCTTGTCCCGGTCGATCTTCTTTTGATACCGGTCCGCCTCGGAAAATACGCACCCGCAGTATTTTTGCATGTAAAAACCTTCCTCCCGGGCGCGCTGATTTCCGGTGTGGAAATTGGGGCGAAAGTCCCGGTATAAAAACTCCACGCCGTACTGGGTTGCATACCGCTGCGCCGCCGCCACGATTTTTTCGTGGTCTTGATAGATGCTGGCAAGCAGAGTGGTGGTGAAGGCGGGGAAGCCGTGCTGGGCCGCGTACTGCGCCGCGCCCTCGATGCGATGCTCGTAACAGTAGGCGCAGCGGTGGTCGATATCCTCTGCCACGTGCTCCACAAATGGCCTGAGACCGTATTCCTCCCGCACCCGCACCTCCATGCCGATGGTGGGCGCATAGTCTATTAGACAGTCCCGGCGGGCCTGATACTCCGTCCAGGGATGGATATTGGGGTTATACCAAAAAGCCACCGGCTCGATCCCCTCCGCGCGCAGCGGGTCGATGCAGCTCAGCGAGCAGGGCGCGCAGCAGCAGTGCAGCAAGACAGTATCCATGAGGGCTCTTCCTTTCGCTTCTGAATGGGACAAGTATAGCATAGAATCAGAGAAAGGCAAGCCCTGCACTGCTAAGCTTTTTAACAGTTTCTTTACAAGCTTTTGGAACTTTGACAATTGCGCGGGTTTCCAAAAGAGAGTATGATATCTTCTAATGTGGTATCCTGCGGTTTGCGCATTTTGGAATAGCGTAACCGTTTTCCTGAAGGAGGCAATTGCTTTGAAAGTGGGACTTGACGTGGGGTCCACCACCATAAAATGTGCGGTGATGGACGACACGGGCAATATTTTATATAGTACATACGAACGGCACTTCAGTCATATTTTGGAAAAGGCAGAAGAACTGCTGCTCCGCGTGGCGAAGCAGTATGTGCCCAATGGCCGGGCTGAACTGGCGATTTCCGGGTCTGCCGGCATGGGCATGGCGGAGTGCGTGGATGTGCCCTTTGTGCAGGAGGTGTTTGCCACCCGCGTGGCGGCGGAAGCTCTGGCACCGGGGACGGACGCCATCATTGAGCTGGGAGGCGAGGACGCCAAAATCCTGTTTCTCACCAATGGGATCGAGGTCCGGATGAATGGCTCCTGCGCCGGCGGCACCGGCGCTTTCATTGACCAGATGGCAACGCTTTTGAAGATGGGCGCCGACGAGATGGACGCTGCCGCGCAAAGAGCGGAAAAGACCTATACCATCGCCTCCCGCTGCGGCGTGTTCGCCAAAAGCGACATCCAGCCCCTTATGAATCAGGGGGCCAGAGCGGAGGACATTGCCGCCAGCATCTATCAGGCGGTGGTGAATCAGACCATTGCGGGCCTCGCCCAGGGACGGCCCATCAAGGGCCGCGTTCTCTATTTGGGCGGGCCGCTGACCTTTTCCCGGGTTCTGCGGGAGAGCTTTGACCGCACGCTGGGCATTGCCGGGTCCTGCCCGGAAAACAGTTTGCTGTTCGTGGCTCTGGGCGCGGCGTTTTATGCGGACAAAGCCTTTGACCTGCGGGAGGTAGCGGGCCGGATCCGCGCCCACGGCGTTTCCGAGACGTATCGCAGCCAGCCGCCGCTGTTTGCGGACGAGGCGGCGTATCAGGCGTTTCGCACCCGTCACGCAAAGGCTGCGGTGCCGCAGGTCCCCTTTGGCGCGGACTATGCCGCGCCGGTGCATATCGGCATCGATTCCGGCTCCACCACGGTGAAGCTGGCGGTCATCGATCAGGAGTGCCGCATCCTCTTTACAGACTATCGGCCAAACCTTGGAAATCCCGTGCCGCTGATTCGGGAGACGCTGCAAAAACTCTACGAGGAACACCCGGCATTGCAGGTGGCCTCCGTCACCACCACGGGCTACGGGGAGGATTTGACGAAAGAAGCCTTTCATGCCGATTACAGTGTGGTGGAGACTGTGGCGCACTTTACCGCCGCCAGGAATTTCCTCCCAAACGTCGATTTCATCATCGACATCGGCGGTCAGGACATGAAGTGCTTTCAAATCGCGGACGGGGCCATTTCCAACATCTTTCTCAACGAAGCGTGTTCCTCCGGCTGCGGAAGCTTTTTGCAGACCTTTGCCCAGGCGCTGGGCTATGACGTGAAGGAATTTGCCCGGCTGGGGCTGTTCGCGGACCGCCCGGTGGACCTTGGCAGCCGCTGCACGGTGTTCATGAATTCCAGCGTGAAGCAGGCGCAAAAGGACGGCGCGTCCATTGAAAATATTTCCGCGGGCCTTTCCATTTCCGTGGTGAAAAACGCCATTTACAAGGTGATCCGCGCGGCCTCCCCCGAAGAACTGGGGCGAAATATCGTGGTGCAGGGCGGCACATTTTATAACGAGGCGGTCCTGCGGGCCTTTGAAAAGGAAATGGGCGTGGAGGTCATCCGGCCCGACATTGCGGGGCTGATGGGCGCTTACGGCGCTGCGCTGTACGGGAAAAACAAGGCCGACGCCGGGCAAAAGAGCACGCTGCTCTCGCAGGAGGCGCTGGCGGCGTTTCGTCAGGAGACGCGGAGCGAGACGTGCGGGCGGTGCGGCAACAACTGCCTTTTGACCATCAACACCTTCACCGACGGCGCCACCTTCGTCAGCGGAAACCGCTGCGAGCGTCCGGTCACCGGCAAGGCGGACGACGGAGAGAGAAATCTCTACGCCTACAAGCGAAAACTGATTCTAAGCTACAAGCCGGTACCCGGGCGGCGGGGAAAGATCGGGCTGCCGCTGTGCCTGAATTTCTGGGAGCTGCTGCCCTTCTGGCACACGTTCTTTACAAAGCTGGGCTTCGCCGTTTACCACAGCCCCCTCTCCAGCCGGGACCTTTACCTGAAGGGGCAGGGCACGATCCCCAGCGACACCGCCTGCTTCCCGGCAAAATTGGCCCACGGGCACATTGAGGCTCTTTCCAAGCTGGGGCTGGACGCCGTTTTTTACCCCTGCATGACCTACAACATCGACGAGGGTCTGGGGGATAACCATTATAACTGCCCCGTGGTGGCCTACTATCCGGAGGTCATCGCCGGCAACTGCCCAGAGGTCCGCGAGACCCAATTCATCTATGATTATGTGGGCCTTCACCGGCCCAAGGATTTTTCAAAAAAAATGTACGCGCTGCTGCAAAAGTATTTCTGCGGTATCACCCGGGGGGAGGTGCGAGAGGCAGCGGACGCGGCGTACGCCGCGTATGCCAATCACATGGCCCTCATCCGGAAGGAGGGGGCGCGCATCATCGACTGTGCGCGAGCGGAGGGCCGCCGCATCATCGTTCTGGCGGGGCGGCCCTACCACGCGGACCCGGAGGTCAATCACGGCATCGACACCCTGATCACCCAATTCGGCGCGGCGGTGGTGACCGAGGACGCTGTTTCCGGCCGGGTAGACCGCTTTCCCACCTCGGTTTTGAATCAGTGGACCTATCACGCCCGGCTGTACGCGGCGGCAAAATACTGCTGCTCTCAGCCGGATATGGATCTGGTGCAGCTGATTTCCTTTGGCTGCGGGGTGGACGCCATCACCTCCGATGAGACGCGGGAAATTTTGCAGGCGGGCGGCAAGCTGTACACCCAGCTGAAAATCGACGAGATCACCAATCTGGGCGCGGTGCGGATCCGCCTGCGGAGCCTGTTCGCCGCGCTGGAGGAACAGAAACAAAAAAGGGAGGCATGACGGGATGGATCAGGAATTGATGCACTATCCACATTTTACATCTGAGATGAAAAAGACCCATACGATCCTGATTCCAAACATGGCTCCCGTGCAGTTTCGGATGCTGGCGGCAGTCATGGAACAGGACGGGTTCCACTGTGAGCTGCTGCAAAACTGCGGCAGTCAGGTTTGTGAGCTGGGTCTCAAATACGTACATAACGACACCTGCTATCCGGCCCTGCTGGTCATCGGCCAGTTTTTGGACGCGCTGGATTCCGGAAAGTACGATCTGGACCATACCGCCCTCATCATTACGCAAACCGGCGGCGGCTGCCGGGCTTCCAACTACATTCACCTGCTGCGAAAGGCACTGGTGAAGGCAGGGTATCCCCAGGTGCCGGTGATGAGCATGAACTTCTCGGGATTGGAAAAAGACTCCGGATTTCCCATGACGCTGCCTTTCCTCCGCAAGCTGCTCTCCGTCCTCTACTACGGGGACCTGCTGGTGACCTTGAAGGCGCAGACCGCGCCTTATGAAATGAAAAAGGGCGCGGCAGAAGCCTTGCAGCAGACCTGGCTGGACACCATCTGCGGTTGGATCGGGCAAAATCGGGGCTTTTCCAGCCGGGAGGTAAAGGCGGCCATGGAAAAAATGGCGGAAGAGTTTGCCGCCATTCCCGTTCGCCGCGTACCAAAGGTGAAAGTGGGCGTGGTGGGCGAGATCTATGTGAAATACTCGCCGCTGGGCAATAACGATCTGGAAAAATTTCTGGCCTCTCAGGACTGCGAGGTGAATTTGCCGGGGCTGATGGGCTTTTTGCAGTATTGCATCTACAATCCCTCGGAAACGGCCCGGCTATATGGCGGGACCTTCGTTGAAAAGCATATTTCCGACGTGCTTCTCGGCTTTTTGGAGAAGATGGAGTCGGAGATGATCGGTGTTTTAAAAAGGAATGGGTTTCACGCCCCGCTGCCCTTCCGGGAGCTGGTGAAGCTGACCGAAGGCGTCATTTCCACCGGCGACAAGATGGGGGAGGGGTGGCTCCTCACCGCGGAGATGATCGAGCTGGTCCGGGCGGGCTATGAGAACATCGTCTGCGCACAGCCCTTTGGCTGCCTTCCCAACCATATTTGCGGCAAGGGCATGATTAACCGCATTCGGGAACTCTATCCCCAGTCCAACATCACGCCCATCGACTATGACCCCAGCGCCACCCGCGTCAATCAGGAAAACCGCATCAAGCTGATGCTGGCGGTAGCCCGGGAACGTTTGCAGCCTCCTCCACCCTCCGGCGTTCCGGAGTACCGGGAACCGGTCTCGCAGCCGCTGGGCGGCCGGATGGCGGTGAGAAAGGGAGCGCTGACATGAAGGCATGCGTGCTGATGGGCAGCCCCCGGAAAACGGGGAACACCGCGGCGCTGCTGAGACCCTTTTGCGAGGAGCTGACCTTCGGCGGCGCGGAGGTGGAAGTGTTCTGGCTCTATGAAATGAACATCCATCCCTGTGTGGCCTGCCGCAGCTGTCAGCGGGACTGGACCGCTTTTGGCTGCCGTCAGGAGGACGACGGGCAGGCACTGTTTGACCGGGTGCGGGAGAGCGATCTCATCGTACTGGCGACACCGATTTATGGGTGGTATTGCACGGCGCCCATGAAGGCGCTACTGGACCGGCTGGTGTACGGCATGAACAAATATTACGGGCAGGAGCGGGGGCCGTCGCTGTGGGCGGGGAAGGCCATGGCGCTTTTGGAGACCTGCGGCTATCCGACGGAGAAGGGCTGCGACCTCTTTGAGGAGGGAATGCGGCGCTATTGCAGACACTCCGCCCTGCGCTATCTCGGCAGTCACGCTGAGCGGCACCTGAGCTACGACGTTCCGTTTCTGGATGCGGAGAAAGAGACGCGGACGCGGTCGTTTGCGCAAAAGCTTTTGGAAAATGTCTGAAGGAGGAGGGCACGTTGACGGGCCCTCCTCCTTTTGCGTGGGTTTGCGGCAGGAAGGGTGCGGAAAAAGAAAGGCGCCTTTTTAAAAAGCTGCGTTTTCCGGAAATCAGGAAAGAAAAACGAAAATTCTTTGTTGCCTGTAAGGCATAGGGAATGTATAATGAAAAAAGAATAGAATTTTTCGTGGAAAAGGAGGGATGCTTTGTGCAATCCCATGCGCGTTATGGGGAGATCTTTCCCGCCACCCTCGTCTTTTCCGCAGGGCTGATTTTTCTCGGATTTGTGATGGACACGCCGGAAAACATTCTTGTGGGTCTCTATCGGATCGTAACGATGCAGGATCTGCTGATTACCGACTATGCGTATATCGGGGGCGTGGGCGCGGCGCTGGTCAACGCCGGGATCGTGACGGCTATTTCCATTTGCATCATCAAGCTTTCCGGGGACCCGTTCAACGGCTTTACCATTGTGGAAATGGGCTTGATGGCCGGCTTTTCGCTGTTTGGAAAGAACTGCTTTAACATCTGGCCCATCATTCTGGGCACGTGGCTCTACTCCAAATATCAGCGGGAGCCGTTTGCCAAGTACGCCTCCGTTGCGCTGCTGGCCACCGCGCTGGCGCCCATGGTCAGCTATATGGCGCTGGGCAGTATCCATGCAAGCTTGCCGCTGGGCCTTGTGACGGGCATCATCATCGGCTTTCTCCTGCCTTCGCTCTCAGCGTATACATACCGAATCCAAAACGGTATGAACCTTTACAATATGGGGTTTGCCTGCGGGCTGTTTGCCATGATGGTGGTTCCCATCCTGACGGCGTTTGGCGACAAACCGGACTCCGCGCTTTACTGGGCCACGGAGTACAACGGCGTGTTTATCATCGTGGTGAGCGTTCTTTGCGTCTCCATGATGCTGATCGGCTTTTACGGAACCGGCGTACCGCTCTGGGCTGTTTGGGCCGGGTATCGCCGTCTGCTCTCCACAACGGGCCGCGCGCCCAGCGACTACCTGCGTATGTTCGGCGCCGGGCCGGTGCTGGTGAATATCGGCATCAATGGCATCCTTGGGATCGCCTATGTTTTAATTGTAGGCGGGGAACTGAATGGTCCCACGGTGGGCGGTATCTTCACGATCATGGGCTTTTCCGCCTTCGGCAAGCACGCGCTCAACATCATTCCTGTAATGGCGGGCGTGACCCTTGGCGCCTATGGGATGCACTATACGCCGGACTACCCGGCGCTTCAGCTGGCGGGACTGTTCGGTACCACGCTGGCGCCCATCGCCGGACACTTCGGCTGGCCGTTTGGGATTCTGGCAGGGTTTATCCACTCTGCGCTGGTGCTGCAAACCGGTGGGCCTGTGGCAGGCTTGAATCTCTATAACAACGGTTTTTCCGGCGGATTGATCGCCATTGTGCTCTATCCCACCATCACCGCCATCTTCAAGCATCGCCGTCCGGTGCTGCGGGACGAGGATTACTACGACCTGTTTGAGGAGAATACCCCAATCGACACCTCCTTCTGGCGCACCCACCGCAGCGAAGCTGACCACGAGCACATGGCGGATGCGGCCGGCAACAGGAACACGCCGAGAATGCCGGATGATGAACCGGCAGAGAGCGAGAAAAATTGAATACCTGCCCGCGGAGGAACCGGGGGCTGAAGATGAAAAAGAGCCGTCTCCGGCTCTTTTTCATCTTCAGTTTGGACAGGGCTTGCAGTTTTTGCGCATTTGTGGGATAATCTACGCAGTGCGTTAAAATCTGATTAGAGTTGGAGAGACGATGATGCATCCAAAAAAGATAGCATTGCTGACAGATTCCTGCGCGGATCTAACGCCGCTTTTGGCGGCGGAAAATCATATTTATACGGTCCCTCTGCGAATCCTCTGCGCGGACGGCGAGTATGCCGACGGCGTGAATATTCGCGGCGCGGACATTTATGAAAGACTTCGGGCGGGGGAGCTGCCCCAGACCTCGCTGCCTGCCGGAGACGACATTGGCCGGGCCATTCAAAGCATTGCGGTGGAGGGCTATGACGGCGTGATTGCGGTCATGCTTTCCAGCGGACTTTCCGGCACATATAATCTGGTCCGTCTGATTGCGGAGGAGTGCCGCGGGCGGCTGGCAGTGCACGTGTTCGATTCCCTCAGCGGTTCTTTGGGACAGGGACTTACCGTGCTCCAGCTGGCGGAGGATATCCGCAGCGGCATGGACTGGGAGGAGCTGACGCAGCGCCGGGTGCCGCAGCTGATCGAGAGCACCTCTCCGTTCTTTTCCGTGGATACGCTGGAATATCTGCAAAAGGGCGGGCGCATCGGAAAGGTGACCGCCACCGCCGGAACGCTGCTGCGGCGGCGTCAAAGGCGTCGGCGTCCGCGGAGCGCTGGGCCTGCAAAATGGCGGCAAGGTCCCCTCGGTAGGGCTCGCCGGGAACCGTCAGATAGAGGTGCATCACGGCTGCGTCCCGGGATTCCTGATCCGTGCCGACGGCGACCTGCGTCACAGCGTCCTTTATGGGCGTCCACCAGTCGAAGCCGTATTCATACCGCCCCAGCACGCCCCAGGTATCCGGGGTGAAGGCGGATAGACGCTCCAAAAACAACGGAATCGTGGGATCGTCCGGGTCTGAAAAATCCAGACCTGCGCCGGTGTGGCTGTGGAGCGCGGCGCGCATGGCGGCGTTCAGTTCAAAGTATTCGGTGTCCGGACCGTCGGTGACAGCAAGGCTCTCGGCGGTGACGGTCTCATCGTTGTACCAGCCGCCGGTGCGGACAAAATCCAGCGCCGCGCCAAGGGGCGTCAGCAAATCGGTCCGCTCGCCGGCGTCGCACTGGGCCTGCAAATCCGCGTAGTGCTCCGCCGCCGAGGAGCCCACGTTTGGAAACGCGTAGTACACCTCTCCGCCCACGTCGTAAAACCGCTCCACGCACCAGATGCCGCCCTCGCCCTGCGCGGCGGGCTGGGAGAGCACCAGCGTCTGCCACATCCGTTTGTCGCCGTCGAAGTCGTAGTAATTGTAATACTTCACGTAGGCGTGGTCACCGTCGTAGGTAAAGCTGCGATCATAGAAGGTGCTGTCGTCATAGGGCGTGAGACCGTTGCGCTCCGTGAAATCCGCCATGACCTGATCGCCCAGCGCGCCCAGTTCCTCCCAAGCTTTCCACTCCGCGCTCTGCTGGTCAATCACGTTGTCGGCACGGTAGAACTGCACGTCGGTGGCGTTGGTCTGGGCGTAGTAGTTTCCCGCGTTGTCCCGGGCGAAGGGATGGACGCCACCGTAATCGTTCACCAGATGCTGCTCGTAAGCCGCCTGATCCAGCCGGGCGATGCCGAACAGGAACCCAACGCCTTCACTTCTGCCATAGTCCGCTTCAAAGGCGTCCAGACTGGCCTTTTCGTAAACGTCCAGCAGCGGCACGCCCCAAGGACGCTCCGTCCTGCCGCTGAGCTTTACCACCAACTTGCCTTCGTACTGCGCGGGAATGGCGGCCTCCAGACCGCCACAGTCGTAAAGCGTCTCCTCCGGCTGCGTCTGGGCTGGCGGCGTCTCCTCCGGCGCAGCCGGGGCGGGGGCGGCGCAGCCGACTGTTACGGCTAAAAGCAGCGCTGCTGTGAGAGCCAGCGCCCGTTTTTGCATCATGCAGATCCCTTCTTTCATCGTTTACGCTGATTGTAAGCGCAGCGAGCGGGGAATGCGTAACGGAACAGTTTCAATTTATGACAATTCTAACGGATGTCAGTGTGTCCCGGCGGACCTAACCCATTGCTGCGGTCCGCCGACGGCGCATCTTCTTGCGTGTCAGCTTTTTTCGAGGTAGGTCTTCCAACATGCCCGGGCCTGCGCCGCAACACGCGCTTCCTCCACGTTGACAAGCGCTCCGTCCCGGACCACCAGCTTTCCGTTGACCACCGTATGGTCCACGCTGCCCCGCAGTCCCACGGTGGCCAGCACGTCGGCGGGGCTACACGCGCCGCCCACCAGCTCCAAACGCCGGGAATCCACCAAAAAGAAATCCGCGCACTTGCCGATCGCCAGAGAACCGATGTCGCTGCGGCCCAGCAGCCGGGCGCTGCCCCGGGTGGCCATTTTCAGCACCTGATAGCCAGACGGCGCGTCCTTGCTGGAGTGGAGCCGGTGAAGCAGATAGCACACCCGCAGCTCCTCCATCAAAGACGAGCCGTCGTTGGAGGCGGAGCCATCCACCGCCAGCCCCACGGGGACGCCCAGCTTCAGCATTTCCGGGATGCGGGCGACGCCGGAGGAGAGCTTCATGTTGGAGATGGGGCAGTGGGCGACGCCGGTCCCGGTCCGGGCAAGCTCCCGCAGCTCTTCATCATTAAAATGGATGCCGTGGGCATACCACACGTCCGGCCCGGTCCAGCCCAGAGAGGCCATGAATTCCAGCGGACGGACGCCGTGATGTGAAAGCATATACTGCTCTTCATCCTGCGTTTCGCAAAGATGGGTGTGAAGCCGGACGCCGTATTGCCGGGCGAGCAGGGCGCTTTGACGCAAAAGCTCCGCACTGACGGAAAACGGGGAGCAGGGAGCCAGCGCCACCTGCCGCATGGACCCGGGGCGGGGGTCGTGATAGGTCTCGATGACCCGGGCAGAGTCCCGCATGATCTCGTCCACGGTCTGGACCACGCTGTCCGGCGGCAGACCGCCGTCCTTCCGGCTTAAGTCCATGCTGCCCCGGGAGGCCACCATGCGGATGCCCAGCTCCTCCGCGGCGGCAAACTGCGCGCCGATCAAATCTCCGCAGCCCTGCGGAAATACGTAATGGTGGTCAAAGCAGGTGGTGCAGCCGTGCTTGAGCAGCTCCCCCATGCCGGTGAGGGAGGAAAGACGCACCACGGACGTATCCAGCCCCTTCCAGATTTCATACAGGGCGGTGAGCCAGTCGAACAGCTCCAGATTCTGCACCTGCGGCAGATTGCGGGAAAAGACCTGATAGAGATGGTGGTGCGTGTTGACAAGCCCCGGGTAACACCAGAGGTTCGTGGCGTCCAGCGTCAAGTCGGCTTGCCGGGCCAGAGCGGGGCCGATGGCGCGAATAAAACCGTCCTCACAGTAGAGGTCCACATGGCGGAGAATCCGGTCTCCTTCGTCGCAGGTGACCAGCGTATCAATGTTTTTCAGCAGTAGAGTGGACATGGCGAACCCTCCTTTTCTGCTCCTAGTATACGAAAAAAAAGAAAGATGGTCAACCTTTGCAAAAAGGGCTTGTGAAAGATAAAATAATGTGATATTGTCTTTCACAGAAGAACAAAACAAGCGGGAGGTGCGTATACAATGCTGGATATTTTTGATATTTTGGGACCGGTCATGGTAGGACCTTCCAGTTCCCATACAGCCGGAGCGGTGCGGATCGGCCGGATGGCCCGGACATTGCTTGGCAAGCCGCCGGTGAAGGCGGAGATCGGGCTGTACGGCTCCTTCGCGGAGACGGGGCAGGGGCACGGCACGGACCGGGCGCTGGTGGCGGGACTGCTGGGGCTGCGTCCGGACAATCTGGATATCCCTCGCAGCTTTGATCTGGCGGCGGAGCGGGGACTGTCCTTTTCCTTCTACACAGCCAGACTGCGGGAGGCGCATCCCAACACGGCCGTATTGACGGTGGAGGATGCCGACGGCGGAAAACTTGTGATGCAGGCGGCCTCCACGGGCGGCGGACGGATTCGGGTGGACAAGCTCAACGGCGTGGATGTGAGCTTCACGGGCGGCTTCAATACGCTGATTATCCGCCATCTGGACATTGAAGGCGAGGTGGCGGAGGTCACGCGGGAGCTTTCCAACGCCAAGATCAACATTGCCAATATGAACCTTTGCCGCTCCCGCCGGGGCGGCGATGCGCTGATGGTCATTGAGACGGATCAACGGGTCCCCCCTGTGGTGCGGATACTGATTAAAGAATTGAAGGATATCCGGGATATTACGTATTACGAAAAGGAGGGAGACTGAGATGGCGCTGGATTCCATGGAAGAGATCTTTGAAAAGATCGAAAGAGAGAAGAAGCCTTTCTGGAAAGTGGTTCAGGACACGGACATAGAGGAACGCCAGGTGACGGCGGAGGCCTCCAAAGAGAAAATGCAGGCAACCTGGAAGGCGATGCTGGAGTCTGTGGAGACGTATCAGGGCCAGCGCCGTTCCCTTAGCGGACTGGTGGGCGGCGACGGAGAGAGAATGCGCGCCTATGCGGCCAAGGGGGAGACCCTGTGCGGGGAATATCTGCAAGAGGTCATTACCACGGCGCTGTGCGTGGGGGAGTCCAACGCCTGCATGCGGAAAATTGTGGCGGCGCCTACCGCCGGCGCCTGCGGCGTGCTGCCTGCGGTGCTGGTTCCGCTCTATCAGGCGGGGCGCGCGGATGAGGAGGAAATCCTCAAGGCGCTGTATGTCTCCGCAGGCATCGGCGCGGTGGTGAGCTATCGCGCCTGCATTGCGGGCGCGTCCGGCGGCTGTCAGGCGGAGATCGGCACGGCTTCCGCCATGGCGGCAGGAGCGCTGACGGCGCTGCGGGGCGGAGACGCGCAAAAGATCGGCCATGCGGTGGCCATGGCACTGAAAAACCTGATGGGGCTGATCTGCGATCCCGTGGCGGGACTGGTGGAAGTGCCCTGCGTCAAACGAAACGTGGTGGGCGCGGTCAACGCCGTCAGCTGCGCGGATATGGCCTTGGCGGGCATCACCAGCCGGGTGCCGGTGGATCAGGTCATCGACTGCATGGGAGATGTGGGCGGCCGGCTGCCGGTGGAATTCCGGGAGACGGCGCTGGGCGGTCTTGCCGCCACGCCGTTTGGCCAGAGCGTCAAGGAAGAGATGCAGAAAAAAAGGACCTGAAAAACAAAAAAGCCCTGCTCCATCGGAGCAGGGCTTTTTTGAGCGAAAACAGGTTATTTCTTGGCGGCGACTGCCTTTTGCAGCCAGTCCTTGCCGTCCACAAACCGGGAGACGATGTAGCTGACCACATAGTCGCCGGCGGAGTTGATCATGGTCGCCGGGGGATCTACCAGATTGCCGATGGTCACCAGAATGGGGAAGGCCAGCTCCATGTGGTCCGCGAAGAAGATGGAGCAGATGATGTACTCGCCGATGTAGCCGCCGCCGGGAACACCGGACATGCCCACAGAGGACAGCACCGCCACCAGAATCACCTTAATCAGCATATCCGCGCCGCCAAAGTCCATTCCGAACACGCCGAACACGAAGGCAATCTTCAAAACGCAGGAGAAGCAGGACCCATCCATATGCATGGTGGCGCCAAGGGGGAGCACCATGTCGGAAACATCCTTGGAAATACCGGTGGCCTGCGCTTCTTCCATGTTGGTGGGGATGGTGGCCACGGAGGAGCAGGTGCCGAGCGAGACGACGGCGGGCTTTGCAATGTGCTGGAACATGGTCTTGATCGCGCCCTTGCCACCGCCGAACCACGCGAACAGGGGGAAGGCCGTGAAAATGTAGATGAAGCACAGCGGATAGTAGACCACCAGCGCCCGGACGTAGTTTGCCGCGATTTGAGAGCCATAGGTGGCTACCAGATCGGCAAAGAAGCCGAAGAAGGCGATGGGGGCATAGTAGGTGATGATCTTCACGAAGCGCAGCATCACATTGGAAAGGTCCTCCAGAAACTTTCCAACCAGGGTTTCCTTGCCGCCGTTGAGGTTCACCGCAAAGCCGAATAGCAGGGAAAAGACGATCAGGGGCAGCATGGCCCGGCGGGAGAGCAGTCCCACAAAGTCCTCTGCGGTGAAGAAGTTCACGATCATGGTGGCAAGCGAGGCGTGCTCACCGATCTCCTCCGCGGGAATCTCCGCCCAGGGAATCAATACAGGGGGAAACATCTTCATCAGGAAATACATGATGACGGCGGCGATGGCGCCGGTGATCACAAAGGTGGCAACGGTGACGCCCATAATTTTACCGGCGCGCTTGCGGCTTTCCATATTGGCGACGGCGCTGGAAATGGATGCGAACACCATGGGCACCACGATGCAGAACATCATGTTGATGAACACGGAGCCCAGCGGCTTCAAAACGGTGGCGCCTGCGCTGATGAGGTTGCCGTCGGCGTCCTTTACAATGGGAAAGAACCACCCTACGACAGCGCCAAGGACCATGGAACCCAGCATGATGGCCAAAAACACATAGTTTTTGGCGACGGATTTCTTCTCCATAACTTTCTCCTCCTCGGTTTTTTACACACTTACAAATCTATTTTGCAGGAGCAAGGTCCTCATCCGTGACCTCTCCCTTACAAACAATGTTCGTGGGCCCTGCCAGATAAAGATCGGTGATCTGCGAATTTTCACGCACCGCGTCGATCACCAGCTGCCCGCCCGTCATGTCCACCCGGACGCCCTGCCCGCTGACCTTGCCCTGCAAGGTCAAAACGGCCACCAGAGACCCGGTCCCGGTGCCGCAGGCGTAGGTGAAGTCCTCCACGCCCCGTTCAAAGGTCCGCTCGTATACGGCATCCTCTCCGACGATTTCATAAAAGTTGACGTTGGCGCCCTTCGGAAAGGCACTGTGGCGGCGAATTTTCCGTCCCAGCTCCCGCAGCTCGTTTTCATCCGCGTCTTTGAGACCATGATAGGGGATCACCGCATGGGGAAGTCCGGGATTTCCAAGCTCCACGTAGGAGCAGGCGTACCGCACGCCGTCCACCTCCACCGGGCAGTCCAACCGAATCAATGAGGGGTCGTTGAGCCGGATGCGATACAAGCGGCGGTCAATGCGCCGTCCCGTCACGATGCCGGCGGTGGTTTCCACGGTCTGCGTGTCCTTGGCCAGACCGGTTTCGTAACCGTAGCGGCAAATGCACCGGGCGCCGTTGCCGCACATCTCGCCCATGCTGCCGTCGGAATTGAAAAACAGCATTTTGTAATCGCCGCCCTGGGTGGGAGCGTCCACCACCATCAGCCCGTCGGCGCCAATGGAAAGATGCCGCTCACACAAGACCTGCGCAATGTGCGGAAAACGCTCCGCGCGCAGGTGTTCTTCCAGATTGTTCAGCACAATAAAATCGTTGCCGGCGCCGTTCATTTTCCAGAATTTCAAAAGCCGTTCCTCCTCTTACCTTATTTTTGCACCATTATAACAGCACGGAACATCAAAAGCTACTGGAGAAGGTGCTAAAAAACATGCAAATCATGCGAAAGAAGGAGGAGCATGGACTTGCATTGTACATTTTAAATAGGTATGATAGGCCCAGAGAAAAAATGGGAGGTGCGGATATGCCGAGAAAGAACGCCAGAAATACGAAGGGACGCATCATTTCCGCAGCTTGGAAGCTCTTTTACGAGCAGGGCTACGAAGATACCACCGTGGAGGATATCGTTTTTGAGTCGGAGACCTCCAAGGGGTCGTTCTATCATTACTTTGACGGCAAGGACGCGCTTCTGGGGACGCTTGCCTATGTCTTTGACGAGAAATACGAACAGCTGCGTCAGGAGATGGACCGCTCCATGAGCGCCATGGAGCAGCTCATCTACCTCAACCATGAGCTTTTTGCCATGATTGACGGGGGAATTTCCATCGACCTGTTGGCGCGTCTCCTCGCCACTCAGCTTCTGGCCAAAGGGGAAAAGCACCTGCTGGACCACAACCGCATCTATTTCAAGCTGCTGCGTCAAATCATTTCGGAGGGGCAGGGAAGCGGACAGGTGCGTAAGGACCGCACCGTCAACGAGATCGTCAAGGCCTACGCCCTGTGGGAGCGGGCGCTGCTGTACGACTGGTGCTTATCTGGCGGGGAGTACTCCCTTGTTGCCTATACAGACAGCGTAACGCCCATGTTTTTGAGAACCTATCAGGCGCGTGAGGAGTAGAATGATTTTATTTTGTTTTTTATCCTATTTGATTTCTAAAAAACGTACAGTCTGAAACAGCTGTAAATAAAAAGAATATTTAACTTATACAGAACAAAGTATAGAATGAATTCTATACTTTGTTCTGTATTTCATTCTGCCTTTAAGTATGATATGATACTTCCCATTGAATTGCAAAAGGAGAGAGAATCATGACAAGTGCACAGGTTTGTATTTTGCTGGCCATTGCCGTATATCTGGCTGCAATGCTGGGTGTGGGCATCTGGTTTGCAAAAAAGAACAATTCCGTAGACGATTTTTATCTGGGCGGACGAAAGCTGGGACCTTTCGTCACCGCCATGAGCGCGGAGGCGTCCGACATGAGCAGCTGGCTGCTGATGGGCCTTCCGGGCGTGGCCTATGTCACGGGCCTTGCGGAGGCGGGCTGGACCGCCATCGGTCTGGCGGTGGGCACCTACCTCAACTGGCTCATCGTGGCCCGGCGGATTCGCCGCTACTCCACGCGGCTGGACGCGATCACGGTCCCCCAGTTCTTTTCCAAGCGCTGGGGCGACGAAAAGAACCTGCTCGCTGCCATTGCCGCGGTCATTATCATCGTGTTTTTTGTGCCGTACACCGCTTCCGGCTTCTCCGCCTGCGGCAAACTGTTCCATACCTTATTTGGAATTGATTATGTGACGGCGATGCTGGTTTCCGCGGCGGTCATTGTGATCTATACCGTGATGGGCGGCTTTTTGGCGGCGTCCTTTACGGATCTGATCCAATCCATGATTATGACAGTGGCGCTGGTTGTAGTGCTGGGATTTGGCGTCACCAAGGCCGGCGGTATGGATGCGGTTTTGACCAACGCCCAGTCGCTGGCGGGCTATTTGTCCATGGTGAACATTCACGACCCGGCTACCGGCGGGTCCAATCCGTACAGCTTCCTGACCATTTGTTCGCTGCTGGCCTGGGGCCTTGGGTATTTTGGAATGCCCCATATTCTGTTGCGCTTTATGGCCATCGGTGAGGAGAAGAAGCTTTCCCTCAGCCGCCGTGTGGCGACGACGTGGGTGGTCATTTCCATGTGCGTGGCCATCTTCATCGGCGTCGTCGGCAACGGCATGACAAAGGCGGGCACGCTGGAGCAGCTGGCGGATGCGGAGACCATCATTGTTCGCCTTGCCAGCTTCATCAGCGAGCACGGCATGTTTGCCGCTTTGCTGGCGGGCGTGATTCTGGCGGGAATTTTGGCGGCTACCATGTCCACCGCGGACTCTCAGCTGCTGGCGGCATCTTCCTCCGTTTCCCAGAATCTCGCGGTTGAGTTTTTTAAAATGAATATCACGGGAAAGAAGAGCATGCTGCTCGCCCGCAGCGTCATGGTGGGGATCTCTCTGGTGGCCGCTTTCCTGGCGCGCAACCCCAACAGTTCGGTATTCCGTGTGGTCTCCTTTGCGTGGGCGGGATTTGGCGCGGCTTTTGGCCCCGTCGTATTGTTCGGCCTGTTCTGGAAGCGTTCCAATCAATGGGGCGCACTGGCGGGCATGGTGTCCGGCGGCGTGATGGTATTCGTCTGGAAGTATCTGATCGCCCCCATGGGCGGCGCGTGGGGCATCTATGAGCTGCTGCCCGCGTTTATCGTAGCGTGTGTCGCAATCGTGACGGTGAGTCTGCTCACTGCAAAACCCGACGCGGAAATTGAACGGGTCTTTGACGAAGTGAAAGCTATGTAAGAAGCAGAATGTGTGGCCGCCTTTTTTCAAAAAAGCAAAATTAAGGGTTGACAAATGGAATGGGGTCTGGTATTCTAACTAAGCTGTCCGCGAGAAACACTGGTTGGCCGGAACTGATTTTGAAAAGATTCAAAAAAACAGTTGACAAGCGAACGAAAGTGTGGTAACCTTAAAAAGTTGCTGAGCGGCACA